>CACVAP010000028.1 GCA_902727895.1 uncultured Sulfurovum sp. | reverse complement strand
GACTTTATGTTTCAATTGACCGAAGAAGAGTATGAAAACTTGAAGTCGCAAATTGCGACCTCAAGTTCAGAGCATGGTGGTAGACGTTATTTACCTTATGTTTTTACTGAACAAGGTTTGTACATGCTCTCTTCGGTGCTTAAAAGTCAAATTGCAATAGAGGTGAGCATTTCTATTATGCGTACTTTCACAAAAATCCGAGAATTTTCCATGCATTACAACACCTTAGCCAGACAGATAATGGAATTGGAAAAGAAACACAATAAGAAGTTTAAAGAGGTCTTTGAACGACTTGACAGCATTGTGGAAGAGACGCAGAAAACTGATGAAAAGATCATGGGTTTTATTCGTGAGTAGTCAATTTTTTTAGCTATTCAAGAGAATGATTCTCTATTTTGGTTTGATGTGAAATTGAAACATCTTCCTCTAAAATTATCATCACAAATGGTTAATAATCAAGATAATATTGTTAAAAATGTAACAAATTTTAAGTGTTAAGCAATTCAAAGTGGTAAAACTTTGAATTGTTTGAAATGTCTTTTATCTTACAAATAAACTTTTTATCTTTGTAAATATTTGTACAAGAACAACTGCAACAATTCCAACAATTAAGCCTAAACCTAAAGCAGAAATCATTTCAGGAAGATCATGTAGTCTTTTATGAAGAAAGTGAATGTTGTGTAAGTAGATTTCTCCAGCGACTAAAAGCATGGCTAATGTTCCAATAACAGTTAATGACTGAATTACTTTAGGTAAAGCAGCAACGAGTAGTTTTCCTATTGTAGTTAGTATACCTTTTGCACCGTTATTCATAGCAATAAGCTTGTAACCAAAATCATCCATACGAACAATGAGGGCAACGATTCCATAAACACCAACGGTTGCTAAAATAGCAATGAAAGTAACTACTGGAATTTGAATACTTAACGATTTGTCAGCCACCGTACTTAAGGCAATAATAATAATTTCAACAGAAAGAATAAAGTCAGTAAAGATGGCTGATTTAATCTTTTCTTTTTCGTCAGCTAATACTTGTTCGGGGCTTTTATGCTCCATACTTGTTAAGCGTTTTTTCTCTTCTTTATGGAAAAAGTACTCGTAAATTTTTTCAGCACCTTCATAAGCTAAGTAAACTCCACCCAGCATTAAAATAGGAATAATAAGCCAAGGTACAAAGGCACTCATTAAAAATACAAACGGTAAAATAATAATCTTGTTGATAAATGAGCCTTTAGAAATAGCCCAAAGTACTGGAAGCTCTCGTGAAGAGGTAAACCCTGCTGCCTTGTTAGCACTTACAGCTAAGTCATCTCCTAAGATACCAGCTGTCTTTTTAGTAGCGACTTTACTCATAACAGCTACGTCGTCCATAAGTATTGCGATGTCATCAAATAATGCAAAAAAACCTGTTGCCAAATTTTGTCCTTTAATAAATAAATAATTTTTTAGAAGTATAGCATTTTTTACTTTTCCCAATCAAAAGCACCTTTTAGCTATAATCGCGACAATCAAAAATCACTATAATTATGGACTACTTATGAGCGAAACTACAAAGACCGAAACTAAAAAAAACGTATATAACCCTAAAGAGATAGAAGAAAGCTACTATAAACTTTGGGAAGAGAGAAACTATTTTGAGATAGATGGTAATAAATCTATTCAAAAACCTGATAAACATTTTAGCATTATGATGCCACCACCGAATGTGACGGGTAGACTGCATATTGGTCATGCTTTGACGTTTACTTTGCAAGATATTATTGTTCGTTATAAAAGAATGGATGGGTACAAAACATTGTGGCAAGCAGGGGTTGACCATGCTGGTATTGCTACTCAAAATGTTGTTGAGAAACAGCTTTTGGCAGAGGGAACTACCAAAGAAGCGTTAGGTCGTGAAGGATTTTTAGAGCGTGCTTGGTTGCAAAAAGAGAACTCACAAGATGCTATTACAGGTCAGCTTAGAAAACTTGGGGTAAGTCCAGCTTGGTCTCGTGAGCGTTTTACCATGGATGAAGGTCTTGGAAATGCTGTAAAAAAATCATTTAAACAGATGTATGATAACGGATTTATTGTTCGTGGAAATTACATGATTAACTGGTGTACACATGATGGTGCTTTGTCAGACATTGAAGTTGAACATGAAGACCATATGGGGAAAATGTATCATATTAACTACCCATTGGCTGATGGTTCGGGGAACATTACGGTGGCTACCACACGTCCAGAGACTTACTTTGGAGATACAGCTGTTATGGTTCACCCTGATGATGAACGTCATAACGCTTTAATCGGTAAGAAGATTAAATTACCATTGATTGATCGTGAAGTTGAGATTATTGGTGACAGTCATGTAGACATGGAGTTTGGAACAGGATTTGTAAAAGTTACTCCTGCTCATGATACGAATGATTATGAAGTTGGAAAGCGACATGATTTGGAGTTTATTACTATTTTTGATGAAAAAGGGTTTTTAAATGAGCATTGTGGTGAGTTTGAAGGTCAAGAACGTTTAGAATCACGTGATGTTATTGTTGCAAAACTTGACGAAGCTGGGTTTATGGTGAAGATAGAAGATCATCCTCATCAAGTTGGGCATTGTTACCGTTGTAAGAACATTGTTGAGCCGTACATCTCTAAACAGTGGTTTGTTAAAAAAGAGTTTGCAGCTTCTGCCATTGAAAAAGTAAATAATGGTGAAGCAGAGTTTTTTCCAAGCCATTGGATCAACACTTATAACGCTTGGATGGGTGAGTTACGTGACTGGTGTATTTCTCGTCAGCTTTGGTGGGGACATCAGATACCTGTATTTTATTGTAATGACTGTGACCATGAATGGGTAGAAGAGGGTGATGCTCCTACTTCTTGTTCTAAATGTAATTCAACAAACATTTACCAAGATCCTGATGTTCTTGATACATGGTTCTCTTCTGGTTTATGGCCTTTCTCGACACTTGGTTGGGGAAATGAAGGTGCTTTTAAAGGTGAGCTTTGGAATGAAGATGATATGAAGAACTTTTATCCAAATAACTTGTTAATTACTGGTTTTGACATTATCTTCTTCTGGGTAGCGCGTATGTTAATGATGGGTGAGAATATTACTGGTCAACTTCCATTTAAAGACATTTATTTACATGCATTGGTAAAAGATGAGCATGGGGAGAAAATGTCTAAGTCAAAAGGGAATGTTATTGATCCTTTAGAGACCATTGAGAAGTATTCTACGGATGCACTTAGATTTACCTTGGCTGTTCTTGCTGTTCAAGGACGTGACATTAAATTAAGTGATGACAAGTTGGAGCAGAGTCGTAACTTTACAAATAAACTTTTTAATGCAACGAACTTTTTACAGTTAAATCAAGAGCATTTTGATGACTTAAATCCTGAGAACATAAAAACACCTCTTGGGCGTTATATGTTGGCTAGATTTAACATGGCTGTTAAAGAAACACGTGGGTTTATGGATGTTTATAGATTTAACGATGCTGCGACTGTACTTTACCGTTTCTTATGGGGTGAGTTTTGTGATTGGGGAATTGAGCTTTCTAAAGCAGATAAAGCTTCTGTAGCTGAGCTTGGAAGTATTTTTAAAGCGTCGATGAAATTGCTTCATCCGTTTATGCCGTTTATTACTGAGAATCTTTATAGAAGGCTTTCAGAAGGTGAGTTAGAAGATAGCGAGTCAATTATGGTTCAAGCTTATCCTGAAGTAGCTGAGGCTGATGAAGGAATGATTGGGCAATTTGACTTAATCATGGAAGCAATTGTTTCAGTACGTCGTTGTAAAACACTTGTTGACAAAGGAAATCAAAAAATAGAGAAAGCTTCTTTAAAACTTCCTGCTGGTTCTGATTTAGAGATGATGAAGCCGTTCATTGAGAAACTTGGAAAAGTTGAAGAGCTTACTTTTGTAGATGCTAAATTAGAAAATTCGGTAACGGATGTTTCAGATAATTTAGAGACATTTATTTCTACTGATGATGTAGACATGTCTGCGATTATTGGGAAACTTACAAAACAAAAAGAGAAGCTTGAAAAAGAGATTGGAAAGTTAAACGGAATGTTGAAAAATGAACGTTTTGTGGCTAATGCTCCTGAACAAGTAATTGCTGAGAATAAACAAGCGTTGAGTGATGCTAGTGAGAAGATGGCTAAGGTTGAGGCTGAGTTGAAAGGGTTTGCGTAGGGTTTTTTCAGGGAAAACATCCTACTTAAAAAATATGTTATAATAATAAAAGGAGCAAAAAAATGATAAACATAGAATCAGTAAAATTAGAAATTATAAAACGACTAGAACCATTAAATCTTGACAAAGTAATTCTTTTTGGAAGCTATGCTTATGGTACTCCAAATATAGATAGTGACATAGACTTGTATGTGGTTACAAATGATGAGTATACACCACAGAGCTGGAAAGAAAAAAGTGAACTAACTCGAAAAGTATCACGAAACTTAAGAGATTTGAGAAGTAAGTTTGCTATTGATTTGATAGTACATACTAAAGAGATGAATAGAAAGTTTATTGAACTAAATAGTTCATTTAGTAGAGAAATACTGTCTAAAGGAAGTTTGATTTTATGAACCAAGACATGGCGTTAGCGTGGTTAAAAGCTTCATATAGTGATTTGGCTGTGATTGAAGAGATAGTACATAATGATTATTTATCTCATATGGTTGCCTTTCACTCTCAGCAATCTATAGAGAAGTCATTTAAAGCTATTTTAGAGTTTCATACGAACAGAGTTCCAAGAAAACATGATTTGTTATTATTGAAAGATTTGGTACTGGAATATATTGAAGTGGATAATGAGGATATCTTAGAGGATCTAAACGAATTATATATTGACTCAAGGTATCCAAATAGCTTTGGAATATTACCTCAAGGTAAACCAACATTAGAGAATGCGAAAGAGTTTTATGAGTTTGCAGATAGTATTTTTAATATGGTTTGTGAGCTTTTCAATGTAAACAAAGAAGATGTTATCTAACTGTAAAACTATTTCCTATTTATATGAATGTTATTTTCAAGAAATTGGAATGTATAATGTTAAAAAATGAACGTTTTGTTGCCAATGCTCCTGAGCAAGTAATTGCTGAGAATAAACAAGCGTTGAGTGATGCTAGTGAGAAGATGGCTAAGGTTGAGGCTGAGTTAAAAGGGTTTGCGTAGGGTTTTTTAACCCTGCCTTTCTCTTTTTTTAATTCATGCACTTTAAGTCATATTAAGTATAATTCCGAATTATCTTAAAACAAAGTACTACTTATGAAAAAATATCTTTTCTTACTCCTCCTAACCCTCCCACTCTTTTCTGAAAAAGGTGCTGGTATTGGGCAAAAATTGGGGGATACAGTCCCTTTAGATTTAACTTTTATCAATGAACAAGCTAAGGAAGTGACTCTTAGAGAGTTAATGGATGGAAAACCAACACTTTTAACGCTAAACTACTACCGATGTGCAGGTGTTTGTAGTCCTCAACTGGAGGAATTAGCTGCAACCTTGAGTAAAGTTCAGTTAGCTGAAAATCTTGATTACAAAGTAATTACGGTTGGTTTTGCAGAAGATGAAGATATTTCTCTTGCCATTACTAAAAAGAAAAATATCATTAGTTCAATGACACGTCATTATGTTCAGGATGCATGGCAGTTTGTCCTTGGAGAGAATAATAGTTCAGGTAAATTGGCACAAAGTGTTGGCTTTAAGTATAAGGCTATGAAAATGGAAAATGGTGATCTTGGATATATTCACGGTGCATCGGTAGTTATGATTTCTCCAGAAGGAAAAATTACACGTTATCTTAATGGAATTAATCAGCTTCCAGCTGACATTACTATGGCAATTAAAGAAGCATCTGAAGGAAAAGTACGACAGTCTATCCCTCGAAATAACTCACCTTTTTGTTTTACAGAAAGACCTGAAGCTGGTCTTATGGTAAATAATATAACACGTATGGCAGGGGTTTTAAGTGTCATTGCATTATTAGTATTGTTCTTTTTCTTTCTTCGACGAGGTCGAAAAAAATAAACTTAATTAAATATGATAAATATACGTTAAAAATTTACGTTCAAACTCTTTAGCTGGAATGGCTTTACTACAAAGGAAACCTTGGTAGTAAATGCTATCATCAATCAGCATAATTTCTTCTCGTTGCTGCTCTGTCTCTACCCCTTCAATAATAATTTTATAATTAAACTGTTTTCCAATGGCAATAATACTTTTTACAAGCTCTTGATTGTCTTTGTTTGTGAGGATGTCTCGGGTGAAAACTTTGTCAATTTTTAAGACTTTAAAGGCAAACTTTTTAAGGTAAGAGAGTGATGAATAACCAGTACCAAATCCATCTATACTACATTCAACTCCATTTACTTTTAAGCGTTGGATAATATTTTGTGTTTTATCAAAGTTATCTAAAAGCGTTGTTTCTGTTAATTCAAGTTTTAAGAGAGAAGGGTTAATTTCTCCATTTTTAATACACTTGTCTAGTTGTTCTACAAAGTTGACTTCATTAAGTTGTCTACTATTGATATTAAGAGAAATATATTCGAAATTAATGACTTTGGCTATTTTCCATAAATGGAGTTGTCTACAAACTTCTTTTGCAACCCACCAACCAATTTTAGTAATAAGTCCAGATTCAGTTGCCATAGGTAAAAACTTATCTGGCATTATTAGACCTTTTGTAGGATGGTTCCAACGTACCAATGCCTCAATAGCATTTAAAGAATTATTTGTAATACAAACGATGGGTTGATAGTGGAGTTCAAGTTCATTATTTTCAATAGCATCTTTTAGGTCATGTTGCAGAGAAGTAAGCTCTTGTTGTTTAATATCTAGGCTATGGTCATAAAAACGAATATTGTTGAGACCCTCACGTTTAGTTTGGTACATTGCCATATCGGCTTGACGAATAATCTGTTCAGTATCATTGGAGTTTGGTTCTATGAGAACAATACCAATGCTTGTGGTCATAAAGAGATCTAACCCCTCAATATGAAAAGCATCTGTAAATAAGGCTTTTATCTTTAAGGCAATGTCTTTTGCTTTTCCCTTAGCAATAATAGGATCTTTAGTATAAAAAGGAATAAGCATAATAAACTCATCTCCTCCAATACGAGAAAGGTATCGATTTTTCATTTTTAAAGTTCTTAATCTATCAGCAACTTCCAATAGTAGTTTGTCTCCAACTACATGACCAAAGGTATCGTTAATTTGCTTGAAATGGTTGAGATCCATATAAAATAAAAAAGAGTAAGAATCAGTATGCTCAACCTTAGAGATTAAGCTTTGCATATATTCTTGATAACTTCTTCTGTTAGGGAGAGAGGTTAGTGCATCATGAAGCGAAATATAGTTTATTTTTTCATAAGCTATATGTTCAGTACTTTTATCTTCTATAGTACCAATACCTCCAATAATTTCGTGCTTGTCATTAAGTAGGGATGCACAAGTAAGTTCAACCCAAATAGGTTCTTTTGCAAAGGAAAAGTTAAAGGAACCAATACTCTCTTTTTCTGATGGATTTAGAAGAACATGTTGTAGTACGGAAATAGATTTACTATCTTGAATCTGATTAAGATTAAATGATTCAAGGTCTTCTTTTAATCCAAAGAGTTTCTTAAACATAGTGTTATGTCGTAATATACTTAAGTTTTTATCATAATAAAAGATGCCGACAGGAGCTTGCTCAAGTAATGATGAAAGTCTTTTTTCTTTGGCAAGAAGTAGGTCTTGTGCTTCATGATAACGTTCTTGACTGGTATGAGTCTCATACAAGAGTTGATGTATGTATTTAGAGACTAGTTTTAAATTTATAAATGAACAGCTGATATGGACTATAGCTGCAAAGAGAAAAACTAGGGCTAGTGTTTGTTTGCTTAAAGGATAATCTAATAAAAATAATATGGGAAAAATACTCCATAATAGTCCAATGAAGAGAGTTGAGAGCTTCATGGAAGATATTAAGTTTTTTGGCATAACACTATAGGGCTGTTTTTTTATGGTTTTTTTATACTTTGGCTGGCTGTTTATTATTGGGGTAGTATCATTTAGGTTTTTCATTAGGTATATTATAGGATAAAAAGATTATAAATTAACCATATTTAACATAAAATGTTAGGCATTGGAAAATAAACATCAATTATAGCTAATATATAAAAAAATTTGCTAAAATAATGTCTTACTAAATAGAGGATATAAATTATGAAAGTTTTATTAATAAAAGATGTTAAAAGCCTTGGGAAAAAAGGTGA
>CACVAP010000027.1 GCA_902727895.1 uncultured Sulfurovum sp. | reverse complement strand
ACTATATGTCCTTCTTTTACAAAATGTTCTATCACACGTCTATAAACATGTCTTTTAAAATAAGTTGCCTTACGTAGCAACTGTTTATACTCTACATAATTGTAGTCTTCAAATTCTGGTTCATGGTAACTCTCAAGATCAATCTTAGCATCTTCATGTAATTTAACTAAAAAGTACTTCTGTGTTTGCCCATCAAAAGGATACATTTTACGAGACTTTCCATTTTTTGGGAAATCATAAGAAATCCAATGTGGATACTCAGCAATTATATCAACAGAACAACATCCTATCTCTTCTTCTAATTCACGAATTAAAGCTTCTGCAGGAGTTTCACCTTCATCAATTCCTCCTTGGGGGAATTGCCATGTATTCCTAATATCGGAACGTTTACCTAAAAAAAATTCACATTTCTGTGGATAATTTGAAGAGAGTATAACAGCTGCGACATTTGGGCGATATCGCTTTTCTGTCTGCATTTTATTACTCATCTTTCATCATTATTTCTCTGAAATTTTATCTAATCCTTGGTTAATACATGGTAAAAATAAGCCTATCTCCGAAGTCTAAAAATTAGACTAATCGTCTCACTAGAGAAAACACCATAAATGCTATACTAATGCTATACAAGATTAATAAATATGAAAAACTAAACTACCTCAGACTATTTAGATAGAATTGCACAAAAATACTCATGGTGAAAAAATGCTTCTATATATCCATATCCCTTATTGTGATTCTAAATGTCATTACTGCTCTTTTAACTCCTATGTAGACAAGTTTGACACACGTAAAGACTACATGATTTCACTGGAAAAACAACTTCAACATGAATTAAAAAGATTTAATGTTCAAGAAAATGATATAGAAACTATTTTTATAGGAGGAGGAACTCCTTCAACGGTTGATCCAAAACTCTATGAACCTATTTTTAAAATCTTAAAACCTCTACTTAAAGAAAATGCCGAAGTAACTTCTGAAGCCAACCCAAACTCTGCTAGCAAAGAGTGGCTACAAGGCATGTATGACTTAGGGGTAAATAGAATCTCATTTGGCGTACAAAGCTTTAATGAAAAGAAATTAAAAGCCCTTAACCGAGCGCATTCTCCCCAACAAGCAAAAGTAGCTGTAAAAGCTGCTGCTCAAATTGGTTTTAAAAACCTCTCTCTTGACCTCATCTACAACTATGAAGGTGATACAGAAGAACTACTTCAGTATGACATCAATGAAGCTTTTAAACTACCTATCAATCATATTTCAGCCTATGAATTAACCATTGAAAGTGGTACAAAATTTGCCTCTACCCCAACCGTGAGACAAGAAGATGATGAGTTGGCTTTCTTTGTTGCCAGAGAAATAACAGCCAAAGGTTTTCCACACTATGAAATCTCAAATTTTGGAACATACCAAAGTAAACATAACAAAGGTTATTGGGAATTAAAAGACTACATGGGTGTAGGTTCTGGTGCAGTTGGTTTTAAAGAAAATGTACGTTATTACCCTACTACTAACATAGACCTATATATAAAGGAACCTCTCAATATTCATGAAGAACCGTTAACAGAAGATGAACTTTTAACCGAAAGACTCTTTTTAGGTCTGCGTTCTAATGTTGGTGTTAATGAAAATATTTTAAACGACGAGATGAAAAAACGTGCAGATTTTTTAGTTGAAAAAAAGAAACTCACAAAAGAAAATAATTCTTATAAAAATAACAATTATTTTATCTCTGATGAATTGGTTTTGTATATATTAGGGTAGCCAATCTTTAAACTATAGTACTACCTATCAAGAAGATATTTTGTTTATCCTAATTATTTAAAGTTAAATGTGAGTATATAGGAAAATTGTGAATTCATTGTTCAAATACATCCTCTTAACCTCTCTAACTCTTAATCTTTTAATCTTTTATAGGTAGAATACAATAATTGAACACAAAAGGGATGCATATATGTTTGGACTAGGTTTTATGGAAATACTGTTTATTGCCATTGTCGCAATAATCTTTTTAGGGCCAGAAAAATTACCTGGTGCCATGGTAGACATAGCAAAGTTTATTAAAAGTGCTAAAAATGCAATAACCGATGCAAAGCAAACATTAAATGAAGAAGTTAACCTTGATGAGCTTAAACGTGAAGCCATGGGCTATAAAGAACAACTTGATAAAGCAACTGAAGAACTACAAGGATTTAAAAATTTAAATCCTATGAATGACTTAAGAGAAAGTGCTGATTTAGGTTCTGTAAAAGAAAACTTTGAAAGATTAACACAAAGAGATCCAGAACCACAAGCCACTCAAGTTGAAGCCAAACAAGAGCAAGAGATTACCTTTAAAAAGAAAACCGTAGTAGAGTCTACACTCAAAGACGTAAAAGAAGAAAACAAAATACTCAAAAAAGAAGCAAAAAAACAAGAAGGTGACAATTAATGTTATCTGAAATCAAACCTCACTTAGCTGAGCTTCGTAAACGTCTCAGCCTCTCAGCTGCTGCTGTTATTGTAGCGTTCATTATTGCTTTTGTATTTCATAACCCTATTTTAACTTGGATTACAGCACCACTAAATGAAGCCCTTGTTGAGGTAGGTCGTATAGTTAATATCCAAGAAAAAGCAGAATGGCACTTGGATCCTGTCGAAAGTAATGTTACTAACGAGAGTAATGCCACGCTAGAAAAAAATGTAACTGTGATTAAAAAACCAGCTTACCTTCAACCAGAATCGGCAGAAGAAGCTGCTGCATTAAAACTAGAAATAGCCTTAGAAAAAGCTACTAAAGTGGCTGAAAAAGAGTTAGCCTTCTTTTTAATAGAAGCTACCCAAGCTGCTAAAGAATTACGAGAAACATTAAAAGGACTAAATCAAAACATTGATCAAGCCTCTTTTGATGGACAAATCACCACACACCAAGTAGGAGGGGCATTCTTCGTTGCCTTAAAAGTTTCCTTCTTTGCTGGTCTTTTAGGTGCTTTACCTTTTGTACTTTACCAATTATGGCTTTTCATTGCCCCTGGTCTTTATGAAAATGAGAAGAAAATGGTTACTCCTTTTGTTCTTGGTGGATCATTTATGTTTGCTGTTGGTGTTCTATTTGCTTACTATGTAGTTACACCTTTTGGATTCCAATTCCTGATTACCTTTGGATCCTTTCTCTATACACCACTCATTAACATTGAAGACTATGTTGGATTCTTTACTAAGATTATGATGGGGTTTGGTATTGCATTTGAACTTCCTGTTGTTGCTTATTTCTTAGCTGTACTAGGAATGGTTACAGACAAGACATTAAAAGACTTTTTCAAATATGCTGTTATTATCATCTTTGGATTGGCTGCGCTTTTAACACCACCAGATGTTTTAACTCAGTTACTTATGGCAATTCCACTTATTTTACTTTATGGTCTTTCTATTATCATAGTCAAATATGTAAACCCACATGTTGAAGATGAAGATGATGAAGAAAATCCAGATGAAGAACAAGAAGAGAAACAACTGTTAGCAAACAAAAAATAGACTATAAAAAAGTAAATCATGCAAAAAGAACTCTTAACTTCTAGCTATGACTATGAGCTTCCAGCTCATCTCATAGCTCAAACCCCCGTACAACCTCGCGACCACGCTAAACTATTTGTCTACAACAGAAAAACAAATACCATAACCCACACTATTTTTAAAAACCTTTTAGAGTTTTTACCTGATAACTGTGATGTATTTCTCAATGATACAAAGGTCATTAAAGCCCGTATATTTGGTAATAAGAAAATAGATGAACATGGACAAGGTGGAGGAAAAGTAGAACTACTTTTTAACAAACCTGTATCTGCTCATGAATATTTGGTAATGATTCGAGGAAAAGTACAAATAGGTATGGAACTCTTTTTTGACCAAGAGCTAGTAGCCACTGTTGCAAAGTTCAATGAAGATGGCTCACGCGTAGTAACCTTTAGTCATAAAGGCGAAGAGATACGTTTTGAAGAATTAGTTCAAGTCTTAGATGAGATAGGACACATTCCCCTACCCCCTTACATGCAACGTGAAGACAACGAGCAAGACGAAACCGACTACCAAACACTCTTTGCAAAAAATGCAGGAGCTGTAGCAGCACCAACAGCCTCTTTACACTTTACTCCTGAACTCTTTGAAGAATTTACTAATAAGTATGAAACCCATAAAATAACCCTACATGTAGGTGCTGGTACCTTTAAGCCTGTGGAAGTAGAAGAGATTTTAGAACACCCTATGCATTCTGAGTTTTTTGACATACCAAAAAAAAGTGCTGAAGTGTTAAAAGGAAGTAAACCCATTTTAGCTGTAGGTACTACGGTAACAAGAACGGTTGAGTATTTTTCAAGAACAGCAAAGACATCGGGAGAATGTGATTTGTTTTTAAATCCCTCTAACAAGCCACAACGTGTTAGCCATCTTCTTACAAACTTTCACTTGCCAAAAAGTACACTGATTATGTTGGTATCTGCATTTGTTGGACGAGAAAAGACTTTAGAGCTTTACCATGAAGCCATAGAAAAAGAATATAGATTCTTTTCTTATGGGGATGCGATGTTGATTATTTAGACATTTATTGAATATTCGTCTGAATATAAGCCAACTCATTAATCTTAGCTCTAACGCTAACTAAGGCTTCTTTTGCTTCATTCACAGAATTAAATGGTCCAATAAATACACGACGAATAACTTTGTCTCCTTGTTGTACTTTTTGAATCATATAGGGAAAACCATTTTGACTAATACTCGCTAAATATTTTGGTGAAATAGTAGCGAAAAAAGAACCTGCTTTAATATAAACTTTGTTAAGATCAGGTGTCGGTACAGTCGTTGCTAACTCAACGCTTGTTTCATTTAAATCAGTTGCTTCTACAAGCGTTACATTCTCATCTTCAACAATGATTGGCTTAGGAAATACTGTATGTTTAAAGTTTTTCAATGCAGAGACTTTAAAACTATTACCACTAGGAATTAAGCGTAGCTTTTGAACAGTTTTACCATTTTCATAATCATCATGCCCTGTAAACTGCCAACGTACAGTTGTTTGAACATCTATGTAATTTGACTTACGTTTTAAGATTTTCATATAAGTTAAACGGTAGTCACGATTTGGCCATTTTTTATATTCTCTTACTTTTTTAACTCTTAAGTCACGTAAAGAAAGATTTTTATACCATAAATACTTTTGCATGGGAAAAGAGTAAAAAACTTGTAATTTATCTAAATAGTTTTCTTCATCTGCCATGTAAAAATTATGTAAAAAGTTTTGAATGTGTGCTTTTGAAGCCTTCGACTTTTTTGACATTTCTTTTAAGTAATAAGAGCTAACCCAACCTTCAATATTTGATCCACCGTAAGGAGCATTAATATAACACCATTCCGATCCATCTTTAAGTTCAGTACACTCCCTAATGCTAATTCCCGTTGTTTTAGAAGATATTCTTCCAACCACCTCAGACGTACTCATAAAAGGTACATCACGCACATTAAGGGTTCCACCTTTTTTAATGTGTGTGATTTCGTACTTCACTGCATGTATTAATCCCGTAAGTATTAAACTTAAAATTATTATTTTTTTCATAACAAAATTATACAACTTATGAGTAAAAACAATATTAAAGCAAAAAACTATACATTAAACTGCAATAAAATCTTATACAAGGAATAGGCATCATCAGTACCAGCTAATTCACGGATAGAATGCATTGCATAGGTTGGAAGTCCAACATCAAGTGTTTCAATACCAAGTCTTGTAGCTGTAATAGGACCAATGGTTGAGCCACAACCCATGTCTGAACGGGTTACAAACTGCTGATACGCTTCACCTGCTTGATCTGCCACACTCATAAAGCGTGAGATAGTTGTGGTATTTGAGGCATAGCGTTGGTTTGAGTTTACCTTTATGACAACACCTTTGTTTATATAAGGACTATGATTTTTATCATGTTTATCTGCATAATTTGGGTGAATCGCATGTGCATTGTCAGCACTTATCATGATGGATGTACGTATCATATTCATATATTCATCATAATTTGGATACATTCTTTTTAAAGTATTTTCTAAAAAGCTTCCAGCTGCTCCAGAGGTTGATGCTGAACCTACTTCTTCATGGTCACTTGCTATTAACAACATGGGCTTGTCATCTGCAACAGAACAAATACTGAGTAAACCAACATAACATGAGAGTAAATTGTCTAATCTTGCTGAGGCAATGAAGTCATCTCTTAGTCCTACATAAGATGCTTTTTGAGTAGCATAGAAGCTGAGTTCAGAAGCATAAATCTCTTTTACATCACGAATCTCATTTTTTTCTAACTGCCATTTTAGAAAGTCTTTAAAATCAAAATCTTCATTTGTCGAGAGAACAGGAGAAATATCTGTCTGCTTATTTACCGTTCTATCTTCATTTGCTTTTCGGTCTAAATGAATTGCTAACGAAGGGATAATCGCTATGGACTTTTGAACATCTATCAGTGTTTCTTGCATAGTATCTTTAGAGTCTAGGTATGAAACCTTACCAGCCAAAGACAAGTCACGGTCAAACCAAGGGTTTAAAAGCAAACCACCATAAGGCTCAACAGCAAATTTCACCACACCATGCTCTTTTATAATCGGATTGGGCTTTAACTTCAAATTTGGTGAGTCAGTATGACAGCCAAGCATGGTATATGCTTTTTCTTTTGGATAAGTAAAAGCAATGACAGAAGAATCATTTCGGGTTACAAAATACTTCTTGCCCTCTTCTAAATTCCATGTTTCTTCTTCTTTGAGTGCTTCAAAGCCTGCATTCTCTAACATCATACTCATGTTTCTAGTAGCATGAAAAGGTGTGGGAGAGGCATCTAGAAAGCCTAATAAGCCTTCATTAAAATCATTTTTATTCATTTGTTTTCTCTTCTATTTTATTAATTCTAAACGTGCTTGTAAACCAAGCGTTGTGCTGTACCCTACTTCGGTAAATTTTAATTCACCTTTTGCATTGTAGATCAGTGTTGTAGGGTACGCACCTATATTAAATTTCTGTGCTAAAGCACTGTTAGCATCGTTAATGACTCTATAGTCGAAATCATGTTCAGACATGTATTGAGACAGTTCTTCATTTGTACCTGAGTTAACGGCAATGCTTATAACATTGTGATTATTTGACAAAGTTTGAATGTTTGAGGCTTCTAACTTACAAGTGGGACACCATGTTGCCCAGAAATGGACAATTAAAGGTTCATCTTTATATTCAAAAAAATCTATTTCTTCGTTTTTAATATCATTAAGTTCATAAGCATAAATACTTGTTTGTATGTCAGGTTTACGAATAAAATTAACTACCTGAGAGATAATAAAAAAGAGTACTAAGGTTGTCAAAACTTCTTTTACAACTCTTTGCCAAGTCCATTTCTCTTTTACTTTACTCATAACCAACGCTCTAAAATAATCTTAGCAGCAATAGAATCTATTTTCCCATCTCTTTTATGTCTAAAAACACCCTGTGTTAACTCTTTAGCTTCTACAGAAGTACCTTGTTCATCTTGGTATTCTATGGCAATATTTCCCAGTTCAAGTAAAGAGACAAAATGCTTTATACGTCGTTCCATCTCTTCCTCAGAAGAACCACCTTTAGGTAGACCCACTACGAGGGTTTCTATTTCCCACTCTTCTAAAAATGCTTTGACATCTCGGGCAGCTTGATTTCTGTTTTGTCGCAAAATGGCATCTTTGGGAAATACTATTTCTCCATCAAGACAAATTGCAACACCTATTCGTTTTAATCCTACATCTATACTGGCTATCTTCATAGCAAAGCATACACTAATACTCCACAAAATTTTCTTATAGTGATTAATAATTACGTCAAAGGATTAAGTATGAAAAAAATGATTTTAATCTCCACTCTCTTAGCCTCATCTCTATTAGCTGACACCAGTCTAGGACAAAGACTCTCTGTCTCTTCTGCTCAAGAAAAAATTGTGCAAGAGCCTCTTAGAACAAGAATAAATCCAAACCAACAACCTGTTCAGCAAGTTCATGTGCCACAAGAACAGAGAAGCAGTCACTTAACTACACGGGTAAGTCCTCAAGCTGTCCAAAGAAGTTTTAAAGCAGATCATCATCGTTATGATAAACGCTATTCTACTTTTGACTATGACAGACATTCATACTACAATAATGATGGTTATTACTATGGTTACTATGATACTACTGGATACTTTTTTAACAATATTTTCTTCTCTTATAACCGTAACTACAGCTATAATGACCG
>CACVAP010000026.1 GCA_902727895.1 uncultured Sulfurovum sp. | reverse complement strand
AATGAAGTTTATTTTCAATCTGTGAATAATCCCAACTCAAAAGGAGAGTATAAGTTACCAAAGGTATCGTACTGAGGTGATATTAAATAATCTTCTTTACTGGTATGAAAAAAAGGGAGCATTATATCACCAAGGATTTTTTATATAACTATTTCTCTTGTGTCCATAAAGAAGATGTATCTAATCCAAATTTTTATGGTACTGATATTAATGGAAGATTTTGGAATTTTAGATTTGATCAAACTACAGAAAGTAGTAAAAATAAAAATGCAGATTTTGTAATACTTGGTGTAAAGGGTTCGGGGAAAACTACTTTTACTAATGGTATTTTAGCACAGACCTTTAATTATGGAATGTCAGAAGATAGGCTTTTTC
Source organism: uncultured Sulfurovum sp. (assembly GCA_902727895.1). Lineage (GTDB taxonomy): Bacteria > Campylobacterota > Campylobacteria > Campylobacterales > Sulfurovaceae > UBA1140. The sequence continues at coordinate 41,588 of CACVAP010000026.1, read as the reverse complement.
GTATTGGTGATCCTGCTCAAGGGATGAATGAAAATAAGCTAAGACACTTTGATATAAAAAAATCTGGAATGGTATTAGCAAAGTTGATAAAAAATGAGTTTCCTAAAAATGTAAAATTTATCAATACTTCATTAGATGAGTTCTTATATAACCCTATCAATATAACGCATAAAATAAAAGAAGATGGAACGGTAGTTATAGATCAAAATGAGTTAACACTAAATATTTTGCTCCTTTCTATAGTCTTGGAGTCAAAAAATAAGATAAAAGATGCTGTAGGATTAGATGCTTCGGAACAGGCTCTTTTGAAAAACATTATCACAGAACTATATATATCTCAAAATTACGAATGTGACTATATACTTGCATTAAAAGAGGTAAACTTTGAAACGTATAATGAACTTATTACTTTGGGTTATGATGAGCTGAGTAATATAAAAGACATTTCACATGTTGGATATGAATTTTTGAAAGCACCAACCCTTGAAACAGTATACAAAAATATTGGGATTGTCTCTAAAGAGGGAGGTAATGAAAATATTCAAAAAATTTCATTATCTTTAGAGAGTAAAATTAAAACTATTTTATCAATAGGAATTTTTTCTGGATTAGATAAGATAGATTATGCCAATGCAAGTTTTTTGCATATAGATTTTGATCCAATAAAAGAGTTAGATGAATATGTGCCAATATTTTTATCTCTATTTTTAAAGCTTTATAGAATGGATAAGTTATCGCAGCTTGACTTATTGGATAAAGGGATAGATCGTCCTTATATTACTTATGTATTTGAGGAAGCAAAAAATGTTTTATCTCAAGACTCTTTTGAGGACTTTATTGCAAAGTTTATTAATGAAGCTCGATCATACAGAATAAAAGTTGGATTTACAACACAGTTGATATCTCATGTACCTTCACATATTTTTACACAAGTAGAAAATAAATTTTTACTTTTTCCTGGAAAGAATAAAAGAAATATGTTAATTGATGAAATTACAACGGTTGCTAAAATGGATGATAAGACTATTGAATTGATGCATCGAACACCAGAGTATGGAATTGTTTTATGGAATGAGCATGGTTCTAGTTCATTTAAACCTGCGATGAGTGACAAGGAGATTGAGGCATATGGACAAGCTCAATAAATTATTTAGAAATATTATTTTGGGATTAATAACTGGTTCGATTACTTTGTTAATGGCAAAAAGTACTTATACTTTTACCTGTTTATGTAGTTCTGAATTGAGTAATGCATTTGGCGATATAGATGAACACATTATTGATGATAATTTAGTTCCAATAAAAGATAATTTGAAAGAGAACAATAAGAAAGTAAAAGAGAATATTGACGCACTGAAAAAAAATAATTTACTTCTTGAAAAAAAATTAAAAATTTATATAAAACAATCTATGCAGCTGCAAGAGCTTTTAAAAGAGACTAAAATTGAACGGAATACACTTTTAAATAGTAGAGAGATAAATTTAGATATATAAAAATAATTTTACTATTAATACAATAAACATAATAAAATACAATAAAACATAATAAAATATAAATATTATAAAAATAAAAGGGTGTTTATTGTAAAATATATACTATTAATTTTAAAAAGTTAATAGTACAAAGGAAGTTTTACTGTGAATATGAAGATAGATTTAGAAAAAAATGGAAGATTAGAAGCAATTAAAAGTATGTACCAGTATAAAGCTAAAGAGATTGACCATGAGCTAGTTCCTAATACGATGGAAAAGATAGACAATTGGTATATTGAGGGTGTTAAAACTATTGAGAGATTAGGAGAATTATTTGATGTTGAAAAAATTTATGATTCTAAGTCAATTGATTTGAAAATCTTTGTTAAAGATGTAAAAAAATTGTGAAAATAATTATACTTTGTTTCGTCCCTATCTTAGTATTTGGGGGTTGGGATATATGGTGGCAAAAACCTCCTACTTTATCTTATTATAAAATAAGATCATACAATCAATTGTATACGAAATATGACAGAATTTTTCTTAGAGAAGGAAAACGATGGGGCTTTTCTCCAATTTTTTTAAAAGCTATTGCAACCCAAGAAACAGGTATAAATATAAAACTAAAAGACAATGGAAATCGTAATGGTAGTATTGATATAGGTTTAATGCGTATCAATAATATACATAAAAACGAGTTGTGGTATTGGAAAAGATGGACATTAAATGATATGAGGACTAATCCAAATAAAGCTGTATATTTTGCAGCGAAAATTTTAAAAAAATGTATCAAAATTTATGGCTTAAATTTTAATGATAATGAAAAACTTGCGAATACATTCTCTTGCTATAACGGATCTCAACGATTTTATAGTAAAGCAAAAAGAAAAGTTGTTGGTGATCCAAATTTAATCTATGGGAAGAAAGTACTTTATCATATTTCCATGTATAACAAAGTAGGGAGTCCTTTAATAGATGGTGAAGTAATTGCTTATGATTATGACTTTTCATCCATCGAAAATATAAATAATGAAATGGATACTATTTCTTTGATGGCAGTAAATAATATTACGGTTAAGAATATAGATAAGACAGCTCTTTTAAAACATACTTTTCCATGGAAAGTAAGGATGGATTAGATGGAACAAAATAGTAAATATAATAAAAAAATATTAGTAAATAGATATCCCTATTGGTTGTTTTGGAATTATGAAACAGTTGCTTATATAGAGGACTCAGAAATGAAACTTGAAACAGAATATAAACAGACAAAATTTTCTAAAACTTCTGGGTATCAAGTGTTTTTAATAAAGTATGTACCTTTTATCCTTATGATTTTTTTCTTTATGAAAATACCCCAATCTGAAGATGAGCTAATAATTTCTTGTATGGTTGTTCTTTATATGGGAGTGGGATATATTGCATATAAACATAGTACTTTTATGGTTAAACTTTTATTAGGATTGACATTATTGGGTTTCTATATGGCATTGTTTAAATTTGATGCTTCTGGACGAACAATGAATGTGATTGTCTCATGGTTTTTAAAAATCTATATAGTAGTATTTATTCTATATGATTTCTTTATACATGGTTATAGGGATTATTTTTATTTAGATGAAATTATTGAGTCTGGACATATTACTATTTCAAAATTTAAAAAAAGACCAGCATTGAGAGTTCCTTTTACAAAAAAACATTTGTTGCAAATTCCAACAGGATTTAATGCAGGGTTTAACTACTCTTTTGGTGGTTATTTTTTTAAAATAGTTGAAAAGAAGAAACTTAATAATGAGTAAGATATTTAAAAGGTTTTTACTGTTTAGTTTAATAATAAGTATGTTAAATGCCATTAGTATAAAGGGTGAGACGGTAGGGGACTCATTAGATACTTATATAACTGATACTCAACGTGTGTATACCAAAACGGATACTTCAATGGAGTGTCCATTAATGAGACCAACGTATATTGCAAGAGTAGATAGGTATGATTTCTCTGAAGGAAAAACTTATTGTAAGGTTTATGAAATTGATAAGAACAGTGGCATTGCAAGTGCGACAGCTAAACCCATTTTAATATACAATATCAATCATTCTGCTAAAGATTTTTATAGCAGTATCAATAATTCAGATAGGATTATTATTGATAATAAACTCACGACAAAATGGGATGATATTGGTCATAATATTGTAACCTCAGCTTCCCACAAAGCAATCCAAAATAAATATTTTAAAAACTATGTTAATACAGGAGGGGATGAATTCCTTACTGGCTCGAAATATCTTCTTGCAGGGATAACAATGGATGGTGAAAGGATAAATTTAAAGCAAAGTATCAATACTAATGATATTGTCATGATGCCAGGATTTACAATTTATGCAAATTCTTCAACAGCATTAACGCTTGAACCTGAAGAGTGGTGGAAAAAACTATGGAATAGTGTAAAACAATATCTTCCATCAGATGAGAAAGAGATGAAAGATAAACATGTTGTAGATGGATGGGAAACCCAAGAGTTAGCTTCGACAGCAAAGAAGATGCTTAATAACCTTATGGTTTTTATTATGGATTTTTTTGCAGAATTAAATGAAACTTATAATGATGTTACCTTTTGGATGCTCTTAGTGGTTCTTCCTTTTACAATTTTCTTTGGTGTTCAAAGATTGATTACTAAAAAAATCCATGAACATCAGCATCAAGATGATGTTGCTGAGAGAATGTTCTTAGGAATCATTGTTTTTTTCTTTTTCTATATTGGACAGACAACCTATAAAATTGATTCTGATAAAAACATTGATCAAAGTCAATTTCAAAATACGAGTAGATTTTTACTGTATAAAGGCATTGATTGGGCAGATGAAGCCACAAGATCTATGGCAAAGGCTTATGTCTCTTTTAAAATTAAAGATGCTGGATTAATTGGTCGTGAAAATTCTAAAGTATTAGAGTATGAAATTAATATAAACAGTAAAAAAAGAAAAGAAATTTATAAAATATTAAATGATAAGTGTTTTGAATATTATGATACAGCTAAAATAATGAAAAATCATCATATAGGGAATGATCAACATTTTACACCAGATACAGGTATCTATGATTATGATTATTTTAAAGCAAAATATAAAGGTATTGAGAGAAAAGTAAATTATGAAGTTAAGAATATACCAACAATTAACTCTTGTTATAATTTAAAGAGAGAGCATCAAGTTCTGAATACAAAAATTAAAGAAGCAGGTTTGAAAATAAATGAATTTGATGCTGCTATTTCATCTGGAGGAATTGAAGAGAGAATAAATTTAATATCTGAATATATTTATAAGAATACAGCGGATAATGGTTTTATCGCTGCACCATTAATAGGAACTTCAAATATATTTTTGGATGGAGTAGAGGCTTTTAGTACAGAAGAAAGTAAGAAGAGTAGTGCCAATACAGAGGAAAGTGCAATTGCCGAGAACAGTCCTATAATAGATAGCACTATTGAATGGATCTCAGACCGATCTGTTTATATGATGATATCTGGTGCATCATCATTAAGGGAGTCTATTTATTCACTGTTAAAAGAGGAAGAGGGAGGAGTTGTCTCTAGCACGTTAAGTTTAGTTATTACTATCATGATTATGCTGACAATGATTAAGTATGCACCAATTTTAGCAATGACTGCCGCGAGTATTTTAGTTATAGTCTTTTATTATATTTCCGTTGAAGTTTTTTATTTGGTTGCACCTTTCATTGTTGTTTATGCTTTTGCTTCTAATCAACAACAATATATAGTTTCACTCTTGGGAAGATTTTTAGCATTAAGCTTAAAGCCTCTGATGATAGTTTTATCTATTGCATTAGCAATGTTAGCTATTAAACTTTTTGAAGGAATTAATACGGCTATTATTAGTGTTAACTTTGATATGTTTCAACAAGTTCTTAATATTGAAAAATTTGAAAATGAATGGTTGACAGGGAAAGCACTTTCTGCTGATTTTTTTGACTCCTTATCTTTATTAGGGATAACATTTATAGGAAGTGTTGCTAAACTTTTAGTACAAATATTTGCAACATTAGGTGTTTTTTATATTGTTTTCAATGGCTCTGAAATGTTTATAAAAATGTTGGGATTTAAAGAAGGAGGTATAGATATTCAAGAGAGTATTGGTAGAGAAATAGACAATGGCTCATCTAAATATAATCGACCAGTATAATGATTTATGATTTTACTTTTTAAAATTAATAGGGTGTTATTTTGATATTAGCTATAATAAATCATAAAAATTAAAATAATAGAGCAGAAATGAGAGAAGACTATAAAAAAGAAGACAATGATTTTATTGATGCACTAGATAAAATAAATAATATATATGTAAAGAGTAAAGATATAGATTCTGTTTATCTTGAAATAAAAAAAAGACAGTTGGCTCAAAAAGCTAATGGTTTATTAAAGAATTTATTTTCAGTTGCACATAGTGAGAACATAACATTTAGTAAAATTTTCATACAAAATATGACATTGGCTAATGCTAGAAAATTTCTTATTTCAGAACAGAAAAAAAAGAAAGAAAGAAGTATGGAGAATAAAAAACAAAACTTAGAACACTCTCGAATAGATGTGCTAAGAGATGCAACAAACAATAATATCTGTATCAAGGGTAGTTCTCTTAAACCGATACAAAATTTTTTAAAATATGAGTTATTGGCTTCATGGGATGATAATGACAAGGTATGGAGAATATCAGACTCAAAATCTAAAAAAGATTTAGATGAAATTTATGACAAAATAGTAAATAAAATAACCTATAATGAATTACGAGAAACTAAAAAAAATGAATATTATCTTCATCCAAATGAAGAAAATTTATTGCGATACGGACGAGCATCTGTTCTGTATGCAGGAGTTGTAAATATTACCTATTTAGAGGAACAAAATTTAAAATTAGAAGCCAAGCAAGAAGATGGAGATAGAAGTATTCATCGTTTATATGAAGCTGTGGTTGCAACATTAAAAGCTTATGATGAACTAAAGAAGATTGGATTTTTAGTTGAAATGCATGAATCTATAAAAATGAAAGAAGGTTTAATAAGTCTTCCTATAGCTAGATTTTCATCCCATGAAATAAAAATTGCATTAGCAAAAAATATAAATGCAACAACAAAAGAACTTAATGAGCTATTTTTTTCTTTAAAAGAAAGAGAAAATGTAAGAGATATGGGTTGAGTAGATAAGCTCATCTCTATGGTAGTATTAAGAATACTACAAAGTAGCCCTTTCTAAACTCTAGTAAAGCTAAAATATCTACTTCTATCACTTTAAAACTTCATAATTCATAAATATACAAAAGAATAAATATGATTTAGCTTTTCTATTTGGGATAGATTAGTCATAAGTAATTATAAATAACTATATGTTTTTTATATAAATATACCATTATTTTTAATAATATCCATTTTTTAAAGTCTTTATATGTTGATGAATAGTAATATATTAAAATATAAAGGAACAGAAATGAATATGTTTAGGGCTTATTGTATATTATTCTTAGGAGTTACTTTTAGCTATGCAGAGTCACGAGTAGCCAATGAGAATTATGATCCTGATTCTTACTCGCAAGAGAGTGAAAATAAAAATTATGAACTTTATACTCCTACGAAAGAGTATTTAGACCTAGCGAATAAAGATGAAGCTATTAGAAGTGTGATTGAAGATAATAGACATATTCAAGAAGAATTTAAAGAATTGAATTTAAATAAAGTTTCCACTAGTGTTAAAGTAAAAAACATAACGAATATGGATCACTTGGTTATGCATACAGAGTATCCTTTAATCATTATGCTTCCACTCCACATAAATATAACAAATGCTTATTGTTATCCTCCTACCGTAAAACCAATTTATCAATTTAATAGAATAGATTTAATTCCCTCTGATGAGTTGCTCAAAACATCATTGGTTATCAGTTATATTGAGGGTAATGAACCTAAAACAATGACGATACTTTTGAGTAAAATAAAGAATAATACAGGGACGTTACTTCAAAGAGAAATTCGATATATCAAGCGTAATATTTTGGGTATTGAAGACGTTTTGACACGTTATTATACAGCATATAACAAGTACCCTAGTAATAACTCAATAATTAGAATAGGGCGTAATGTATATACCTTTATAGAAGATAGAATAAATGGTACTTTACGTATTGATAATAGTAAATTCCTAATGAAAATAAATTAAAGGAATTTCATGTCAAAGGATAATAGCCAAGAGGTCATTGAAATTGTTAAGGATGATAAGAAACCTCAATCATTGATAAAAATATTAATTATAATGTTTGTCTCTATCGTGGTTCTTGCCACTACTGTAATTGGAGGTTTTAAGTTCTATAAGCAGTATAAAAATAAAAAAGTTGAACCAATAAAGCAATCACTTCTTATTGAACAAAACAATACTTATGTAGAAGTTTTAGCTGCAAAGATACCTGGTCCACCCAAACTTGAGATACCTAAATATCTTGAAAAGCCTAGACTTATTGAAAAAATTGAAAATAATATTACTGATACAACTGACTATAGTACATTGCTTTACGAGAAGAGTAAAATAGAGGTAGTGCTGAAAGAGAAAACTTTAGAAGAAAAGCTTGAGCAAATTCTTAGCTTTGATGAACTAATTGAAGCCATTAACTCCTTAGAAATTAGAAGAGTTGATAATATGCTTGTAGTAGGAGATAAATCTTATAGGGTAGATGAAACTTTAGGAAGTAACTTCATTATTAAAAAAATGTATCGTAATGGTAATGTGAAAATCTTCAATATAAAAGAAAATTATTCAAGGAGATTTTCTTTATGATAAAAAAGAAAATAGTTATAAGTTCTTTCCTTTTATTGCTATATTTAACAAATGTTTTAGTTGCATCTGAATACACAGGTTACAGCTCTGATAACAATTTAGAGATGAATACAAATTCAAAAACACAGGTATACGAAAATGGATTTCATCATGGAATAAATTGTATTGAAAGAGAGTTTCAGCTGTATGGAAAAAGTGGAGATGTAATAAGATTTAAAAGTTATATGGTCTTAATGAATATCGCCTCTCTTTCTAGGGAAAGTATCTTGATTTATAAAAACTATGCCTATGAAGAGGGGTTAGTCCCTGTTTCAATTGATACTGAAAAGTTGGTATTTAAATCTTTTGATAGAAGAGCAGATGCAGAGTATCTTGCAAATAAAATTTTAAATAAGAAATATATGGGAAATGATAATAAAGTCATAATTAAACATAATAATCCAAATCAAGAGTACAGAAGAGGAAAATTTATCTACAGTGAAATTTTTGATAAGATGAGAGAGAGTATGGAAAAAGAAGTAGAAGGTAAAGTATTTATTACTGATGGAACATATATGTCTCCTGTCTATTCTGCTACTTCATATGCTCAAACCTATCCTCTTCAAACTTATGACGTTGAACCAATATTAGAAAAAAAAGTTGTCTCAAAAGTTATAAAAACAGTTAAGAAAAAGAAACCAATTAAAAAAGTCATTAAAAAGAAAAAAAGATATTTTTCAATTAAGCATAGTAAAGCAGAATTGTTTAAATATGATCAAGATAAGAAACTTATTTCAGCAGGATTTATTGATTCTGGTATTAAACGTATTTATAAAATAACTCAAAAAATAGATGGTGTTTTTTATGTGAGATATAAAAAATTCTTTATTGAATTAGATGATGTAATAAGACATTAGGAATGATAATGATACAGAGAAATATTTATTTATTAATAGTTGGGCTTTTCTTAACTAGCTGTTCAGCACATTTTGAATCCACAACAGAAGAACAAAAAATGGATTATATATTTGAAAAAGAGCTAGTTAAAGAGTTAAATAAAATTAGACGCGTTAAAGGCTTATCTGAAATTCAAATGCAAAGAAGTGTTCTAAATTATGGAAATAAAAGTCCTTTTGATGCACAGATGAGAAGAGCTTATTGATATGAAAATATTCAATGGTATGCTTATTTTAGTTATTTTATCATCAAACCTTTTTTCAGAATCAGACGTAGGGATTGCGACTAATATTATAAATGGTAAGGCTAATACTAATAAAAATATAGTGGAGGTACATCCTTCTGGTAATTTGGTTAATGTTGGTCAAAAAAAAGAAAAATCTAAAGAAAAAATTTGGCATAAAAGAAATTGGGATAAAGAAAAACTATACAATAGGATGTATGGTGGAAAACTAGAAACTGCTAAGTTTTTGCTGCAAGATGGAGATGGTTCTGGAATGTTTGTAAGTAATCAGCTTTTGATAAAAAATCAGCAAAATATTAATGCTTATCATGCGAATAAGAGTGCAGAAGAGCATGTAACCCAAAGAATACTCTCCTCCTTAAAAGGAGATTGTATTCTTCCTTTTAGAGTGGATGTAGCTGTTAATCCAATACAGGTAAAAGTAACTTGTAAAATACAAGAAGATAATAGTTTTATAGATTTAATTATGCACTTAGTTCCTAACAATCAATCCTACTCCCTTATAGCTATACCTAAGTACTATGTAAATACTAAGGGAGAAACTATCCCTATAGATAAAGATAGAAGTTATATTACTAATTTTGCTGATACAACTTCAAATATTGCAACATATGTAAATACGCAACAAGTAAAAAAGAATTTTTCTTATTTAGCTCAAGGGGTTGGTCTAGGGATGAGTAGGTCAGCCAATAGATACTTAGATGAAAGAGTGGCAGCTAATCGACAACAAGAAGTTATCGTCTCTGGAGGTATCAATCCTATTGTCACACAAACAACAAACTCTAAAGAACCCAGTGTAAAAGAGTATACGATTGCAGGTCTTGTTGGTGGGGTATTTGATGGGATTGGTCGTATTGCTTCAAATATGGAAGGTGACTTTCCTTATTTATATAGAATTGAAAAAGGTAGTGTAATCAACTTTTTCATTACTCCTTTTATTGTAAACGATAAAAATAATCAAAGAAATCAAACTCAAAATGGGAGAATAAAATGAAGATAAATTATAGCTTGTTTCTTACAAGTGTGGTATTGATTTTGAATGGATGTAGTAATAAGAATATTAACCCAACTCCTTATGGGGGAAATAGTCAAAATTATATCAAACAAAATGAATTTGAAAAAGGCTATGAAAGTGCCATAAAAAAAGAAAAGTTAAAATGGGAAGAGCAAGGGTATCAAAGAGCTTTAGCTATTGTTAGAAAGTACAGTGCTGATATTCGTTCTTATGAGGCAGGTAAGTATGCAATAAAAAATAAGTTTGTAACCTACCCAAAACTTATTGCTCTTCAATCTAATGGAAGTATAAAATTAAAAAGTCTTGGTTGTGAAATTAGAAATGATATGACAGTTGAAGATATATTTCATTATTACAATCAAAATAGAGATAAAATCCCTAATAATAGTGAGATGTTAAATACTTATAAATCAAGTAGCTCACAAAAAGGTTTTTCTGCATCTCCTTTTTCACAAGGATTCTCTTCAGCACCTAAAAAAATTCAAGAAACCATGTCTTTACCAAATGAAAATAAAATTCAAAGAGAGAATTTTATTGCAAATGATGCTGAGAATAAGAGGGTTATTCTAGCGTTACGTAAAACATATAAATCAAAAGATGTAATAGATAAGTTCTCTTTGAACTGTAAGGAGGGAAACTCTTCTTACTCTTGTGAATTTCTTTCTCAAATAGAAAAAGATCTCTTTTGTAAAGAAACAAAAATTTGTCATCAATAGGATAAAGAATGTTTAACGAAGAGAGACTTTATTCAGCACAAAGATCGATTGTGAAAAATTGGATTTTTTTTGTAGTTATTTTTCTTTTAATACTCTTTTGGCAAGTGACAGAATTAAGAGATTTAAGAGTTGAATTGGCTAGAAATACAGCTCTTCAAGAGCAAAGTATGACGAGTGTCATTGGACTAACAGATAATGGGGTTGTTTTAGATATTGAACGAAAGGCATTATTCGCAGATAATGAAGAGGCTCTAGTGGTTAGAGCTTTACGTAAGTTAGTTGTAGCAAGAGCTGAGTTAACTAATGGTTTTACTGTATCGAAGTTTGAAGATGCAACTCTACTACTAGAGAGCGTAGAAAAACTACATGATTTTACAGAGTACTTGGTTGTAGATGATGTCAAGGCAAAAGGTATTTTTATTGATGTTAAAAATATAGATGGTGATATTGAAGAAAAGTCTGTTTTAGAATTGTCTAATGAAGGAGTAGGGTATTTTAAAGGTTATTTGGAAAAATTAAGACAAATGATACAGGCGAATACTTTAGCTCATTTTGCGACAATTTATAAAACAGAGGTTAAATCTTATGTTCCAGATGGTAGTAATTTTAAGATAAGAATAACTTTTCATGTATCTACTCAAAATTGGGTTGGGTACAATAAAGAGGAAAGTGTTTTCACAACACATGACAGTCAATATGAAGTGATTGCCAAGGGGTTTTTTAATATACGGTTGAGAACAAAAAAAGATAAACAGTTCAAAGGAATCAATAAACTAGGACTTCATTTCTATCACTTAAAAATATCTATACCCATCGCAAAAGGTAAATAATGCCAAGTGTAACAGAATTATTAATTGCAAATATCTTTGGAACAATTGCTATTTTAGTTTCCGTTATGCCTTTCTTCTTCGGTCTTCTAGCAGAGCTCTCAAAAGCAGTATCTTTGACAGATAGTAGGAATAATTACTCTTACTATCGAGGAATTTTTAAAATATATCTCACACAGCTTTTAATCTCTTTATTTTTTATGTGGTTTGTTAAGCTTTGGGACATTATTGTGAAAAAAGATATTTATAAGTTAGAGGGAGCAAATCATGCCTTTGAGAACTGGTGGAATCCAAATTGGGAAGTAGGTATGCTCTCAGGCGAGGAGGCAACAGCAGGTCTTTATGCGTATCAAGGGTTAATTCGTGTTCCCTTTGAAACATTCTTTTCCTTATTTATGATTTTAGTTCCATTGTCAGCATTGGTAATAGCTACTTTTAGAACAAGTCAAGGTAATTCTCAATACAAAAGAGGCAGTCAAATCGTGGAGCAATCTTTTAATGCTGTAATGTTTTCTATCGCAAGTGCAGCTCTTTTTTATTTTTATTTAGAGGTCATTGATATATCACTAAGAATGCCAAATAGTATTCATGACATGGTGGAAAATTGGTGGTTTAAATTATTAACATGATTTATTTTGAAAGGAGCTAATACTTAACCATGCAAAAAGATTTACAACAAACAGTAGATGATTTAAGAAGTAATCTAAAAGAAAAAGATGATGCACTGTATAGCTTGAAGAAAAAAGATAGTCATGTTCGTTATTCAAGTGAAATGAATAGTTCTATTTTTGAGATGTTATCCGAGGTTGGACTAATTATCTCCAATGCTTATAGAAGAAGTCGAATGAAAAAATCAATAGAGAATACAAAAAGAGCGATGAATGAAAAAGTACCTATTCTTGAAGAGATAGAAGAAGAGGTTAGTAGAATAAGAAAGCAGCATGAAAAAAGTTCCAAATTGAATGATATTGAAGAAGATTTAAATAAAGAGCTTGATGCTTTTATAAAAATTCGTATGCTCTATGAACAGTTAGATAATCTCTCTATCTCTTATCCACAATATAAAAATATTGTTAATAACTTTCAATCTAAGTTACTTGAACCAGATATACAAAATAATGAGATTAAGAGCTATACCTATGTAGAAGTTGAAAAAATTGAAAATGAATCTGATAAAAAAATGGTTTCATCTCTATTTGAAGCATTAATTAGTGAGGTTTTTAAAGATGAAGCTCATGAGTCTGTAGAGTTGTCAGTGGCTTCTAATAAAAGTATACAGATAGATATAGAGGAAAATGTTAATTTAAAGCGAAATGTTCAGAGGTATAGACAATGAGTGTGGAAAAAAATAATATGCTTAATTTTGAAACAAATAAAGTAGATTTAGTTGCGTTACAAAGAGAAATTGATGAAGAGGTTATTATTGAAGATAATGAAGCTTGTGATAGGGATATGCTTGACCAAATGGTTTATCAATTAGGTGTGAAAGAAAAGAAAAAGAAGAGAAATCCTACAAAGAAGATAGAAAAAATTTTATTAGAAGTTAATGAAAAAAGAGAAATGCATAAGGATTATAAATTCAATAAGTCAATGAGCAAGAAAGAGAATGATGAGTTTATGCAGTCTTTAAATGACTCCTTTTTAGATTTAAGTCGAAAACTTAAGGATGTAACTGTTTATTATATCGCTTTGAAATCTAAAGTAAGGGTTCTGGAGTCTAAAAAAAAACAACATGAAGATATAGATCAAGAGTTAAAAGATATGTTTGCCCAAATAAGATCTCATCGACGATATAACGATTTATCTGAAGTTGATTTTAATGAGGTAGTTAGGCGTGTTATTGTCGAAATAGATAATCACAATGGGGAAAATACAAAAAAAAATAAAAATAAAAAAAGATTACCATGGAAGATTGTATTTGCTTTATTTTTTGTAGGGATACTAATACTAGGATATGTCTACAAGTTAAATAAAATAGAAATAAATCACCATGTTAAGGAAAATTATGAAAAAAAATAGAAAGATTATATTTTTTAAAAGTTTGTTAATATCATTGTTAATGGTGGGATGCTCCCAAAAAACGTTTATTCCAGAGGATGGAATTCTTCAAACAAAATCTCTTTACGAAATTCGTAAAATGAAAGGGAAGTTTGTATCTTATGCAGAGTATCAAAAGATTTTAAGAAGAGGGCAGAGGTAATGAGCTTTGAACAGTTTCTTTATACTGAGTTAAAGAAGAAAGGGTTTGAAAATGAGCCATGTTAAAATATTTTTCTTAACCCTGTTTTTAGTTAGCCCAATAACAGCTTTTGAAATTAATATATCATGGGGAGATATAGCTAGATATATTGGACTGGAAGGAGGGGATATTGAAGATTATGCTTCCCAAATCGAGGAGACAGCTAGTGAAAACTTAGGGGTTCTCGGAGATTTAGGAGGAATGTGTTATAGCTATGACCCACCTTCTTTAGGCAGTCTGTATATCTCTGCAAATATTTGTTCTTTAGTTGGCAATGTGAATTTGAAAAGCCCTTGTGCTTCAGCTCCTTCAATCCCTGGTTTTAAGAAAATTGATAAGTTTAAAAATACTCTTGACTTGAAACGTTATTGTGAAAATGTTTTTGGAAGTCAAGTTGTTTTTGATATTAATAAGATTGTGGGTGAGATTGATATTAATAAAAATATTTTTGCTGTTAGTAGGGATGGTTATGATAGCGTTGAGAACTACTATACTTTAGATGATGCGAGAGAAAACTTGACAATGATAGAGGCAATTAAAAATAATAATTATGAAGCAACTTATATTTATAAAAGTCTTTTAAATGCATCTCAAAAAGTCCCTAAAAATCTTGATGTTTCAAAAATGAATGTTGCGTATACTACAAAGGAAGAATATAAAACCTCTATAGATGAGCAAGTGGAGAGTTTTTCAACACTACATGATCAATTGGATTTAAATAAGTTTAAGAAAAATTGTTTGTTACAGTTTCGTAAAATAAATAAAGCAACAAAAGATATTGATGAACGAAAAAAACAAAAAGAGTCTCTTAAATCAAAACTCTTAGAAGAGTATAGAGAAATAGCTGATAAATATGGAATCTATAAAAGAAAGCAGAGAGTGTTGTTAGAGCATAGAGACCCTGTTGTTAATCCAACAAAGGAGTTTATTAGTGGATATGAACCAAAGCATAGAGCAGCAATTATTTATGCTGTTGAGAAGCAAAAAACCCATATATCAAAAATTTATACAGAGGTAAAAGAGGAAGTTGATACCTTAAATCGAAAAGTTGCTTTAATTGTTGATAAAACACTTTACTCTACACACGAATTTGACAGAGAAAAAGCTTTTAAAGAGATACAAGATTTAATTGATAACTAATAAAGGAGTAGCTAGATGCGTGAAAGCAATGAAAAGTTCGAGAATAGAATGAATAGTATAGTTTATGATTTTCAATATAAGATGAAGTTGCCATTTAGATATGTGATGTTTACAAATTTAGGACTTGTCGCATTTATTTCTAATTATCTTTTTTTTGATAGTTTTGCCTTGGTAGTGGGGATTACGGTGATGATGTCCTACCCTATTTTTAAGCTCAGTTCATTAAGGAATTATCAAATTTATAGACTTCCTATCTATAGATTATTGATATTCTTTTCTAAAATTTTTGATAAAAGGTAAGGATATGAAAATAAAAAAAATTATCATGCTTTTGTTTTTTTGTAACGCTTTTCTTTATGGAAATGCTGCTGATCAAATAGAGTCAAATAATAAAATAATTGATATCCAAACGCAGCGAATTGAAGAGGATAATGGCTTACAAGAGAAAGATATAAGAATACGATATCTGATTACAGTATTTCAATTAAATCTTATTTTTTTAGAAAAAATTTTAAATGTAATTGAAATAAATGGACATGAATAATAAAATAAATTTAGAGGATAAAAATATGAATATTAATAATATAGAAAATCCAAAACATAAAGCGATTATTCTTATGTTTGGAAAAGATGAATATGACCAACTCGCTTCAATAGAATTAGACAATGGTGAAAAAATATTCGCATGGTTTTTTTATGATGATGATATTAAATCACGAAAAGAGTTGATGCAGTCATACTCAATGGACAGCATTGAAATAATGTATAGTCGAGCTTATAATGGAGCAAGTAGTTTTTAAAGGAAATTTATGAATTATTTACATATAAAATATGAAAGAGGACTTTCTTTTCCTGATGTCATAAAAAAGATTCCTAGAATAACCAAAGAGAATGAAGTTTATCATGATGGTTCTATTGTTTTTTTAAAACTTCAATATAAAGAAAAAATTCTTGGAGAACTTTTTTATGATGAGCAGAGTAATCACTATTGTTATGATCCCAAGTTTGATTCTGAGTTACAGCAAACAGTAGGAGATACACTAAGAGATGAATATCATAAGCAGCATAAAAATATGGAACATATATTAGAACGTATTGATGAAAATATTTTTGAAAACCCTGATATAAACTTTTTGAAAATTTTTAATGAGAAAGAATATTTTTTTAATTTTACAGAGAGAAATTTTTCTGATGGCATAGATAAATATGTAAAGATTTTGGCATCTAACCATCAAGAAGCAATACATCTAATGTTGAATAGTCACTATGCAAATAATTATTTTGAATCCTATAATAAGCAAAAATTTATTGAAAAATATGCATTAAATAAACATCATTGCATTGATGTTTTTTCACAAAATGATAAAGATTTTATTCTAATGAGTAAAAATGAGTATGGCTATGATGAAAAAGTTGTATTAGATAGAAATGAAGTTTATGACCTTGCCTATAAAATCTTTGTGGAAGATGGAGATGAGGGGTCTGAAATCACAGAGGTTAGTAGAGTAAATCTTGAGTCTGCTGGAGAGAGTGAAGCTTTGAATATCTTAAGAGAATATTCTGATTATGAAGTTGAAGATGTGGGTAAAGATTGGAATATTCTTATAAGTGATAAACAGTTTAATATGAAAAGTCTTGATGAAAAAGAGATAGAAGATATGAATGAAGATGAATTACTTTTCATATTGAAGGATAGTAATTATAAGGTTTTGAAGTATGCAAATGAATTTAAGGTTGAGGGTAGGAATGAGCGATTTAATACAATTCGTCAGTTGTCTTTATCGTTAAACAAGGAAGCAGAAACAGTATTAAATAATAGTGTAGATGATGATATAAGGCGAGATAAATAAAATTTAGTGTCACCAGATACTTCTTAAATTCAGGCATCGAGAAAATCGAATAAAGCGTGAAAGGGAATAGATGAAAGATATAGTACATATTTTAAAAAGTAAATACAATTATGGATTAAACAATGGTAAAACCACTGATAAGAAGAGAGAACAACAATCTTTCAATTATTTTTCTGCATTGTTACTTCAGCGAGGTTCATTTAGTTTAAGTGTGGTAAATGAGCAAGTCTCAAAAGCAACCTTATCTGAAAGAGAGGATTTAGAAAGATTTTATGCTCAGATTGAAAAGACAGTTAAAGAGTTAGAAACTTTAGGATTTATGGAATACGATGAAGCCTCTGAGACTTATCTATTTTCTTCGCCTCAATTAGAACAAAAACTAAAGAAAAGATTAGAGTTTGTAATGGTTTCAAAAGATGATCTTATTATTAATTTTAAAAATGATGAAATCAAAACAGCACTCAATAAAAATCTTGAACAACTTCAAGGCTTACTCTCTGAGGATACAGAAGGAACAATGAAGTTTCTCTATACAGCAGCGAAGATGCTACCTTTTTCATTCAATAATAAAGTGATGGCTCATATTCAAGCTGTTGAGTATTCTTTGGTTATTGATTCTTTACAATCTACAGATTTTTGGAGTCATAAAAATGTATTTGTCAAAAAAGGAGAGAAAGGCATAGACTTAATTGTCCCTAGTAAGTTTCCTTTATTTGAATATGAAAATGGTCAAGCCAAGTTAAATCAGAAAGGTCAAAAAATACCTCAATTTGATGAAGAGGGGAATTATAAGTTTGGATTGAGATTTATTCTTAAAAAATCATTTGATAAGTCTCAAGTTAATTTAAATCAATATCAACGTTCTGAATATCAGATTAGAAAAGATTATGAATCTGTTTTAATGGAATTAAAATATGCAATCTCAAAATCTTCTTTAGCCAAGAGTATTGAGTTTAAAGTTTTTGAATCCAAGGAAGAGGAAGTTGCTGATTTATTTAATAAAATCGCTAATAATTTTTCTGGAACAGAAGAACAGAAAAATGCGATTAAGTATATTTTTTCTGCTTATACTGAACTTTATATCCCCCATCAGTCTCAATACCCTTTGATGGATAAAGAGGTGTTAAGTGAGATAAAAGAACCAATTGAATACTCTAAAAGTATCGCTAGACTCTTAGGTATGGAAAATATTTTTTTTAATAAAGAGAAAAATATTTACCAGATTAAGGGAAAAAGTGATGCGAACGCTAAAGGGATAGATCGTGTAACTCTTGATATGGCAAGAGAGAACGCTAAAGAGATAGAACACATATCGTATCAAAAAGCTTATATCAATGAGTATAAGAATGAATACAAGATTACCTATGAAAAAGGCTATGAATATGACCAAAGAAGAACCAAAAATATATACAATCGTAATGATAGAAAGCGAAGTAAGAGAGCATCTAATCAAATATCAGAAGAAGTTGAGCAAAGCATTAATCAAAGAGAAAGCATTGGGGAGTTACAAAGTAAAGAGAGCAAAAGAGATACATCAATTATTGATGATATTAATGAGAGAGGAGGGTTACAAAGAGAGGGAGGCTTGGGAAATAGTCAAAGAGAGGTATTTCCAAATAGAAGCTTAGAGTCTGATGTTTTAAAGCTTGATAGGTATCTAGCTGAGCAAACATATAACTCAGTTATTTTTGAAGAAAATTTAACTTTCTTAGAAGTCTTAAATAAGTTTGGGAAAAAAGTAATTCTTGACTTCTCAAATTTTAAAAACCAAAAATATCTCAATGATGCAATTAAAAATCCAAACGATTATAATATTCTTGAAGTTGAAAATTATCAAGGAACAAATGCTAATTATCTTTTGATAAGAAATGACTATTCGTATCTATATGAGAGTCAAAAAGGGAGTGCTTATATAGAGCTTGATAACTTCATGACAAGTGCTAAGGCATGGAGCATCAAAGAAGAAAATCCAGAGTTAACACAAACAAAAGTTGGTGAGTATCAAGTTTTTAATAAACAGTTAGCAGAATATTTAAAATACCCACTTCTTCAAAACAATAATTTAAAATTGGCTACACTTATTGATGCTGTAAATATAGATGAAGTAACAAGGAAAAATATTCATAAACGCTATTCTACGCTTAGTGATAAAGAGAAAGAAAATTGGCAAGATACCTTGGATAGTATTTTCCAAAGTCGCGTTGTGGAAATAAGAAATAAAATTGTTGCTCTTGTATTGGAGTTTGAAAATAGAGAAGATAGCAAAGAAAATAGAACTAACCTATTCTTTAAATATGGAGAACTGGATTATGTTGGAGCTGGTCAAAATATTATAGGGATGAAATTTTTTGATATAGAAGACCAACTTCATTCCATAGATGACTATATTGATTTATTGAAGGATACGGATACTTTTAAAGTATTAGAAAGTGCTGTTAATAGTGTATCAAAGAGTCTTTTGAAAAATGCAAACTTTATTGAAAAAAGAATAGGTTTACCTTACGAGATAATAAGTGATGGAATCGCTAAATTCATGGTGAACAATCAGCAACTTTTTATTAATGAGAAGGGTCATGTTTTAGATGATGCTATAGAAGAGAGTAATAGCAGGGATAGTGGTCGTGAAGAGCGTTCCTTTGCTCTAACTAAAACAAGAAAAGAAACAATAGAGTGGATAAATAAAGCATTAATAGAAGAAGAGAAGAGAGAAGAAGATATTCAGCTCATCAAGCCATTAAAGAAGCAGAGAAACAATTCTAAAAACCTTTTTAATATGGATGAAGATTACACAATAGAAAATGTTGAACCTAAAGTGAGAATTTTTGATTTTTCTTTATCCCAAGAGAAAAGAGATGAAATATTTAAGACTTTAAAAGGCAAAGAGGCTTCAGATTTTCTTTTTGATGAAGCTCTTTATATTGAGCAAAGAAATAAAGTACGAGATGAACTTTTTATTAGTATGATTGAGAAGAACTTATCCCTTAGTACTGATTATGAAAGAATAGTAGAAGAGAGCTTATCCGATTATCCAGAGCATAAACAATATTTTCATAGTGAAGATGGAATTATTGAGATGGAGAAACTTTTTATTGATAAATTTAAAAAAGATGTTCAGTTAAATAATAAAAATGGAGTTGATGTATCTGGAGAATTGTCAAATTTCTCTTTTACAGCAATTGTGGATAATGGTGAAAGTAAATATGAACACATTGATGAATCAAAAATAAGCCAAACAGACTATGTGAATATTGTTGCATTTATTAAAACAAGTGAAAATGGAAATGAGTTCTTTCCTTTACGTATTCCTGCAAATGAAAAATTGGATAAATATGAAGATTATGTAAAAGAATTATCGAGAGGGAAATATACGGAGATTTATGAAGATAAATCGTTTAGTGAAAAAGAGTTGGCTAATTTTGAGAAGATAGATAATCTCTTAAAAAAAGAGATACCACTTTTAGAATTATTTAGAAAAATAAATAACCATGAGTTGAATAAAGATACTTTCTATAAGATTGTCACAGAAGAAGAAATTCAAAATTCAATGGGACAATTAGTTTACCTAGCACAAAGAGATTATGGTGCATTAGATGAGACTGACCAAGGATGGCTCTTTAGCCATTATGAGTTGAATCACTCAGTTGTTTTTGCATATGAACAGATAATGGCTACTAAAACAGATGAAGAACTTTTACAAATAGTTGCTCAATGGACAAAAAATTATCCCCAGTCCCATTTATACTTAGAAGAGATAATAGTTAATCAAGAAAATAAAGAGCTTGATTTAGAAGGTGAAATTATTGAAATGCTAGATAGAGCATTAATGGTTAAACTACAGAATAGTGATGTGTATAATAAATATAGAATCCAAAGTAACAATGGTTTAATTAGCGTTATAAATAATCTTACAAAAGAGCGTATAGATGTAGAAATTAAAAGTTATGAAGAGAATGAACTATTTTTTAAAATTGATGAACTGTTAAAAATTGGTAAGTATCTTCATTTAACTGAAAGTGAAAAATTCAAGTATGAATATAACACTTTAAACCATGAAATCAAAGTGTTTAATTTAAGTGAGCATTACTCCAGTAGTGAGATTCAAACAATATTTATCCATAGAGCTGTTAATAAGGAGATGGTTGCAGATAATTATATTTTTAATTTGATGGATACAATACATAGAGAGTTACTTGAAAATGAACTAAATATTATAGATGGTTTGAATTCTAGTGAAAAGGATAAAGTTAATAATAAAGAAAAATTGTTAGCAGTAGAAACGTATATTAAAGAAAAAACAGGCTTAGAATCGGAATGGGTAGATGGAGATTTTCTTGAGTTTCAAATAGGTGAAATCGTTTACCTAGTGGATAGCAATGCTGAGGCAACAATTTATAATAATGTTGTAGGGTTAGAAAATGGAGAGCATAGCGAGATAAATACAGGTATTGATGATGTGGTTAAAGAGATTTCAACTGAGTTAGCCAAGCAAAAAGAAGATAATTTTTCGGATAATCAAGAGATAAAAATTGAAATAAAAGAGCTGCTTGATATTGTATTAAAAAGTAGACTTTTGGAAGATAAGTACAAGAAGGTAGTAATTGAATCTAGTAATGACTCAGATATTGTCAGGATTATTTATACCTATGGATTGAAAGAAAATAAGCTCTCTATGGGTATTGGGGTAGATGAATATAGTGAATCCTATTTACTTAAAATTGTTGATGAAATGGTTCATGCTATTACCAAGATAGAGGATAAAAAGAGTGAGAAAGATAGAATAAAGAGTATTCCCAAGGAGAGTATTGAAGCTATAAAAAGTCCTTTAACTAAAAATAAAAATTTTGAAAAAAAAGTAAAACCAGACTTTGTTCTAAAAGAAGATGAAAAAGTTGGTGCTAAAACAAAATTTAGAAACAATGTTAATGCCTTGGATGTAATTTCAAAGCTAGAAGAGGGACTTGACTTAAGTACTGAAGATAGAGTATTGCTTTCAAGGTATACAGGTTGGGGTGGAATTCCTCAATCTTTTTATAAGTCAGATAACAGTACTGCTAAAGGTTGGGAGAGTGAAGCTGAAGAACTAAAAGCGATTATGGATGAAAATAGTTATGCTCAAGCCAGACGAAGTACGCTTGATTCTTTTTATACCCCTGTTGAAGTAAGCAAAGAAATGTGGAGAGCTATTAATAATATGGGTTTTAAAGGTGGAAATATCTTAGAACCAAGTCTCGGTATAGGTGGATTTATTGGAACGATGCCCACAAAATTTAAATCCAATACAAAAACTTATGGTGTGGAGTTGGATGCTGTAACAGCAAAAATAGCAAGAGAACTTTATCCAAGTGTTAAGGTCTATAATACAGGTTTCCAAGATTTTTCTATGGATCATATTCCTGTAACATTGGTTATTGGAAATCCACCTTTTGGAGATTTA
Organism: uncultured Sulfurovum sp.; assembly: GCA_902727895.1. GTDB lineage: Bacteria > Campylobacterota > Campylobacteria > Campylobacterales > Sulfurovaceae > UBA1140. Next base: position 18,881 of record CACVAP010000026.1, on the reverse strand, counting down.
AAGTATGAGCATCATGATAAAGAAGAAAACGCATTTAGAAAACTAACCGTACATAACTATTTTATGGCAAAAGCAATTGACTCTTTAGAAGAGGGTGGCGTTATGGCAATGGTTGTATCGAATGCTTTTTTAGATGCACAAGATGATACAACACGGCAGTATATACATAAATCTTCAGACTTATTGGATGCAATACGTCTACCTAATGATGCATTTAAAGATTCAGCTCATACAGAAGTCACAACGGATATTGTTTTTTTTAGAAAAAGATTGAGTAGTGAGAGAGCAGATTATAATACTTGGGTAGGACTTGATACAATTAATGATACTCCTATTAACAGATATTTTACATATAAAGAGGAAAACTTATTAGGAGAATGGGGTAAGTTTGGAACAATGTATGGAGGTGGAATACCTGCCTTAGTTGCAAAGAAAGGTCAAGATACAAAAGTACTACTTAGAGAGGCAATAGACCGAGTACCTAAAAGAATGGAAATTCAATATAAAAATGGTGGAGGGAACAATCAAAGAAAAGATATTTTTGCTTATGCTAAGGGAAATGTGACAAAAGAGGAACAAACCCTTAAAATTGGAAGTATTAATATCAAAGTAGGCTCACTTTTTGTACAAGAAACTATGGATTTAAACAATCAACCAAGTAAGGAGATAAATCTTAGGTTACCAGATGTAAATGGAGAACCAAAGTTTAGAAAAATTGATTATCTTTCAAATCGAACAGACAAAGAGACAGGAAAAGTTGAAAGCACGGTTAATAAAAAGCAGATAGATCGAGTTGAGGGGATGATCTCTCTCGTCAATGTGGCTAATGATTTAAGAAAAGCTCAAATTGATAAAGATTATACAAGTGAAGATATAGAGGAGATTAGAAACTCACTCAATGGTATTTATGATTCTTTTGTTAAAAAACATTCTTATCTTAGTTCCAACATCAATAAAAGACTTTTTTCTATGGACGTTGATGCTCCATTTCTTCTCTCTTTAGAACGGAAATATGATAAAGGGGTAACAGCTGTTGTTGCAAGAAAAACAGGAGAAGCTTCAAGAAATGCATCAGCAATAAAAGCAGAAATATTTAGTACACGTACCCAATATCCTTACATGCGACCAGAGAGGGCAGAGAATGAAGAAGAGGCTCTTTATATCGCATTGGGAGAGTCTGGTTTTGTGGACATAGAATACATGTCTAGCCTTTTAGAAAAAGAAGAGTTAGAAATAGAAAAAAGTTTAGAAGCCAAAGGCTTTATCTTTAATGATCCTATTGATGGTTGGATTTCTCGTGAAGAGTATTTAAGTGGAGATGTAAAGAAAAAATATAAACAAACTACAAATCATGATTATTTAAGAGCATTAAAAGAGGTGATTCCCAAAGATATAGAGCCTCATGATATTTCTGTTCAATTGGGGGCAGGCTGGATACCAGAGCAGGATATGAACGATTTTCTAAAAGAAATTACTGAAAATGACGCTCAGTCTACTTATGTAGCATTTGGTGCTGATTGGACAATTAGTATTAATCCCACAGATAGTTCAAAAAGAAAGTGGGAAACAGATAGAGCTGATTTCAAAAAAATAATAATATCTTCATTGAATAATAAGCAAATTATTATTCATGATACCTATATTGATGGAAATGGAAATGAAGCTAAACGTGTAAATGAAGATGCCACTATTGCAGCCAATGATAAGATGGAAGCCTTAAAAGAGACATTTGATAAGTGGATTTGGTCTTCAGAGGAGAGAAGAGAGCGTTTAGGTAAACTTTATAATGATAAATTTAATAGATATGCTCCACGAGAGTATGACGGTTCACATCTTAAATTTATTGGTAAAGTTGATGATTCGATTTTTGAATTAAGACCCCACCAAAGAGATGCTGTTTACAGAGGAATTGTTGATGGAAAAATTTTATTGGATCATACGGTGGGAACAGGAAAAACAGCTACCCTTATCTGTACGGTAATGGAGATGAAGCGTATGAATAAGGTCAAGAAACAACTTTTAGCTGTTCCTAACCACTTGGTTGGACAATGGGCTAAAGAGTGGTTAGAGCTTTATCCTAATGCGAATATACTAGCATCTGATAAAAAAGATTTTGAAAAATCAAATAGACAGTTACTCTTCTCAAAAATGACTACTGGGAACTATGATGTTATTATTATTGCCCATTCACAACTTACTAAAATTCAAAATGACCCAAAATTTACAAAACGCTTTTTAGATGAACAAATTCAGACCATAAATAATGCCATTGATCAAGTAAGAGAGATAGAGGGTAAAGATACACGAACAGTTAAGCAGTATGAAAAAAATAGAGCAAAGCTTGAAGAACAAGTTGAGTCTCTTTTGAAATTGGAGAGAGATAACCTTGTAACTTTTAAAGAGTTAGGTGTGGATGCTTTAGCCATAGATGAGGCACATGAATTTAAAAACCTTCAATATACAACTTCTTTGCAACGTGTAGGTGGACTAGGTAATCCAGAGGGATCAAAAAAAGCATTTGACCTTTTTATAAAAGCAAGAATGTTAGGAGAAGAGACAGGTGAAAAAAATCTATTTTTTTTAACAGGTACACCTATTTCAAATACTATAGCAGAGATGTATACGATGCAGAAGTATATGGATTATGGTCAATTAAAAGAGAATGATATTCTACACTTTGACGCTTGGGTTAAACAGTATGCTGAGGTGGTTTCTGATTGGGAACTTTCTCCATCAGGTAAATATCAGATGCGTTCACGTCTCTCTAAATTTAAAAATATGCCAGAGTTAATGCAGTCCTATAGAAGTTTTGCAGATGTGGTTACACGAGAACAAATACAGACTCATTTGGCAAAACTAGGAAAGAGGTTATCTGTTCCTGATATGATAGGTGGTAAACCAAATAATATTATTAATGAGCGTAGTGAACAACAAGCAATGTTCATTGGTATACCAGATAAAGATGATAGATATTCTCAAATATCATTGGTATATAGAAGTGAAAATATTCCCAAGAAGCCTAAAAAGGGTGATGATAATATGCTTGTAATTATGAGTGAAGCACGAAAGTGTGCCTTGGATATGAGATTAATTAATCCCAACGCTCTAGATGATAAAAACTCAAAAGTAAACATTATGATTGAATATCTTTTGGCTCAATATAAATTATGGAATGATTTTAAAGGTGCACAGCTAATTTTTTGTGATTTATCAACGCCTAAAAATAGTAATAATAAAGAAAAAATTAGAATTGAAGATTTGGTTGTTTTAGCCGATACAGGAACGCAAGAAGAGAAGCTTAATGCCAATAGGGAATTAAATAAACTAAGTGGAGATGATTTAATGGCACTAAAAACCTCTTTTGATGTTTATAATGATATTAAATCTAAATTGATTTCATTTGGAATTCCAGAAAAAGAGATTGCTTTCATCCATGATGCCAATACCGACAAGAAAAAATCAGAGCTTTTTGATCAGGTTAATGGTGGGAATATACGGTTTCTCCTTGGTTCAACTTCAAAAATGGGTGCAGGGATGAATGCACAACAAAAGTTAGTGGGACTACATCATCTTGATGCACCTTGGCGACCGAGTGACCTTGAACAACGAGAAGGAAGAATTATTCGACAAGGAAATTTCTTATACAATTTATTTGAAGTCGCAAAGAAATATTCTGAAGACACTTCAGATGATAATTTTACAGAGCTATCTAAAGCATTAAAAATGATAGGTATGAAATATGAGGAGTTTTCAGTAGCATTAGCAAAGTTACCTTCTAAGAAGTTTGAAGTAATGGTTAATAGATATGCCACAAAAGCAACATTGGATAGTCGTATGTGGCAAACATTAGAAACAAAGGCAAAGTTTATTGAACAAATTAAGTTGGCAGGTTTTGATGAACGAGAGGTAGAAGATATTTCATTGGAGTCCAGTAACAGTGCTGAGATGAAAGCTATCTCTTCTGGTAATCCCTTAATCTTAGAGGAGATGACACTAAAGAAAGATATTAAGAAGCTTGAAGCTTTGGCTAAGAATCACATGTTTACACAATTTAATGTGGAGAAAGACATTGAAAAACTCTCTAAGGTTATTGAAAAATTTCCCCGAAAATCAGAAGAGTATAAAGAAGATATTTTAAAATCTGATGCGTTTAAAAAAGAAATAGACAAAAATGGTTTCTCAATAATTGTCAATAATAAATCTTTTGATAGTCGTGAGGAAGCAGGTATTGAAATTATAGGTATATTTAATAATATTAGTACCAGTGTAGATAATATTTATAAAAATACAGACAGTATTGAGGTTGGTAAGCTTGGAAGTTTTAAATTATTTATGGAAAAAAGTAGTCATTTTAGTGGAGGAAAGGGGATTGTCATTTTAGAAGGAAATGACTTATATGAATTAGAAATGGATATAGACTCAAGCCCTATAGGGCTATCAACTAAAATTGTTAATTTATTAAATAAACCTATTGAGCGTAATGATAAACTTATTACAGAGTTTATGAATGCAGAAAAGGAATTACCAAAGATAAAAGAACAGGTCGCAGTCTTTGATAAAGAAGATGAACTTTTTATACTGAAAGATAGATACAAGAAAGTCATTATTGAGCTGAGACCTAAAGAAAAAAAGGAAGAAGAGATTGAGCAGTCCCAAAAAAATACTGAAGAGAGTCCATCTCATGATGAAGATACTATGATTAGAAATAGATAATTTAGGAAACTTTATTGTTGTAAAATGATTTTTTAAAACAAACGATTATTTACGAATTGCTATAATCAGTCTAATTGAATAAAATAATGAAAGAATAGTTTATGAATATTAAATTAAACAGTGGTAGAGAGATATATTTAGAGAGTATTTGGCAACATCAAACTTATGGTGGGTTGCTTTGTGGTGTACCTAATGAGGAGATGAATAAAGAGTATATTGAAGATAACATGAATTATGCCCTAGAGAAGATGAATGCAGAGTGTACTTACCTAGTTCCTCCTGTATCCTTAGAGTTAGATAATATTGATAAAAAAATAAAGCGTTATAAAGATGCTATTCGTTTACCCTATATTACTTGTTTCGCTCAATTTGAGTCTTCGGTATTGACTGGAGATGAAAGTAATAATGGTTCGTGGTTGACAATTGTATGGTATCAAGATGATTTTCCTATGCCAATTGATGATGCTGTTTTAGAGCATATTAAATCAATTGATTGGGAGAGTAAGGCTGAGGGGTTTGAGCTTTAATATATTTATGGGGATTACCCTTTGGGTCGGGCTTGAACCTCTTCGAGGTGAGTACTTTGGTACTCACACTTCGTGTTCTAATCCCTAATCTAAAAGAGTAGATTAGGCTGAATAAGAGAACATTCTATGAGATGTTTTTTTAGTTTGTCTTTTTTATCGTATCTGCTACTGGTGTTTTTATAATAGAAGCATCTTTCAAAGTTTTTTTCTTTATTAAATAGAATTTTGTAAAAGCCTTTTGGGATAGCAATATTTTGTTTTTTTAATCGTTTAGGATTATGGCTATATTGAATAATATTGACAATATTTAGTGTCCCTAGTTTTCTAGCAACCATTCGAGCATAACGTTCAACCTTAATCCATTGGTATCTATTAACCTTTGGATGTTGCGGAACAATGTTTGCCATAGTGTAGGTGCTATTTAAACTTTTCATACTCCAATCAAACGAAGCATCGTTCGCCATGTGTCCTCTATCGTAGCCTGTTTTGGAATAAGATTTTGGAGAGACTCTATAGGCTCTATCCAATGATTTTTCAGTATGAAAACTTGGGCGTTTTTTTATATTTACTTCATTGACTTTATTCGCATTTAGGGTGTAAGTAATGGTTCTAGCACCCATGAGTTTGTAGTCATAACAGACTTGAAAGTAGGGATTTTTGATTATTTTGTCACAATAGTTGTTGTTCATATAGGTTTGGCTGTTGAATGCGAAGAGTGTCACGGTTAGTAGGATAATGGTTGATAATATTTTTTTCATAAGAAACCTTTTATAAATTTTAAATTAATAAAAATATTATATTATAATATTAATTAAAATTTAATATATCTATACAAGGGGATTATTTTTGAGTTTTGTTAGAAAAGATTTCTTTTCTGGAAGTTCTAGTGCTAGGTATTTATGTAGGTTTTGATTAATATGATTGGCTAGGGTTCGATTGTTTTTTTCTACAGCAGCTGCATCATCACTTTTTAGTGTTTTAGAAATTTTACTTATTTTTTGTTTACTGTAAAGAAAGTGTTTTTGTAATTTTTTTTCTTCAAAAAGCCATATACATAGAACCAAATTTGATAATTCAACTTTAAATTCTAATCCTTCATAAGTTTTAGTAGCATCTTCCCAAAGTTTTTCAGAAAGTAAGGCAGAGAGTAGGCAAAGTTCCTTTTCTGTCTTAACACGCTTTTTAAAGAGTTTAGTGAAGTCACTTATGAGTTTTTGTATGAGTTTTGTTTTTTCCTCTTCATTGTGTAAATTGAGTAAATTCTTAATGATGGAAGCATAGGTAATGAGCTTGATACTTTGTCGTTCTTCTTCTGAAAAAACCTTGAAGTCTATATGCTCTATATTTATCTCTTGGATGTCTTCTTTTGTAATCGTTCTGTTGTTGGGTAAAAATTTATAGGTACTTATGGTTTGTTCCTTGTTTCTTGTTGCGTGTATTACTCTTGAAATATTGGATAGCGAATGGTACTCTTTTTCTTTCTTTTTTTTCTTCTTTTGTACAGAAAAAATAAAAATAGAATAATTCCTACAGATAGAGACATAGACAGGGTAATTGGCATGATGCTTTCCTTTACTTGTTTGGATTATACAGAATATTTTTTAAGAGTTTTATAAATATGTCAAATTGTCATATTTTGAAAGAGAGTGAGTGGTAAAGGGGAGGGATTACAAAGGAAGAATCTCACTCTATGATGGAAAATTTTCAAAGGAGTATTTCTTTTCCATCTCTTTCATCTTCAAATTATAGAGTACTTTTATAAATCATTGGACAATGAATGGTGAATGAGAAGTTAATATGTTAAGAGGTTGTCACTGTTGGCTCTATGGTAATAGAGATGGCTTTAGGTCTACCTTTTCCTAAGTTGTCAAAATTTATTTCATGCTTGAATGATTGTATTTTGTGATGTTCCAATTCTTTTTTTGCAGGGAGGAGAATATTTCGTTCTATATCGGTTAGATTTTTATAGTTCGTTCCAAATAGCTCATTGAACTCATCAAGTACATACGTTTTTTTCTGTTTTGTTTCTTCATTATTACTTTGTATCATCTTCAATATGGGGAGTAGCCGTAAAGAGTGTTTCTTCTTTAACTTCATTAGCTCACTTGTGTTCAGTAGGGTATATCGTTTTTTAACATCTATAATGAGTTTAGCAATCTTTGAATAGATATCGATGTGTATGATTTTCTTACCCCATACAAACTCTACACGTGGTATGAGTGTAATGTACTCTTCCCATTCCTCTTCTTCATTAATAAAGGTAATTGAGGTTTTTTGCATATTTTTGAAGTTTTCTCTTATGTCTTGGGCATTTAGATTGGTATAGTTTAACATCTTTCTTAGGTCAATAGTTACGGTCACCATATCTTTTGTTGTATCAAAATCTTCGAGTATAGAGGAGAGATACCAAACTGTTTTTAGTGCTGTTACATTACTGTCATGAATAACATTTTCTATAAAGCTATTATTGATTTTTTGAATTGGTTTTGCTTTTGTCTCTTTTTTTTGGGCTTCTAACTCTTCTTTTTTCTTTCTTTTCCATTCCGTTCGGGTCATATTTGTCCTTTTAGCGAGTAAATTCTACTTTAACGAGTAAGTTGTATTTTAACTCGTTAAAGTAGAATTTACTCTTTAAATAGCTATTTTTTATGAAAAATAGAGATTTTTGATTTCATTTTTTAGGAAAATTTTGAGTTTAAGTATCTCTTTTGGATGAGTGGTTAATTAGTCACATTTTGTCTTATACTTACTAAATATAGTAGATAAATGTGAAGTTGTTTATTTTTAAAGATAAACAATATAGAAGTCTCAATTATTCTGCTACACTTAGTTACATAAAAATACTTTAGTATTATAGTTTAAAGTAATATTAAAGAAATAATTAAAATTTATAGATAATATTAATCTACAAAGGGAAATAATGTTGATAATTAAATTTTTAGATAAAGAAAAATATCAGTGGGAGAAAAATAAGAAATCTTATAATTATTTACTCTATAAGGCTAAAGTAAAACTTAATAAAAAGAATGGGGAAGAGGTGGCTTTTTTTATTGAAGGTTTTTTAGAGAAGCATGATTTAGATGCTACACAGAAAAATGTTTCTAGTATTGAAACATCATTACACTTATCGGATGTTTTGTATAAGAATGAGTTGATCGCGGTGATAGAGAATGATTTTGAATTTGGAGTAGGATAAAATTAAATTAAGAACTAGGGTACTTTTGGTATTTTATGAAAGATGATGTAGGCTTCTTTAAAAAGGGGAGAGTAGGTAGGTATAGAATATTTTCCTACACATCTTTCATAGGAAGAATTATACAGGGGTTTTGTTAATAGATGGTTAACATTTTATGTTCTTTAATGTTTGTTTTGTAATTTAGGGACTTGCTTTATCAGGTTTAGTTTGAATCTCTCTACATTGTTAGAATGCCAGTATATGGTGGGTTTTCTTATCTGTTTTAGTCTCTAGGCTAATGTATGGAGATAAAAAGGTGTTTGCTTTTTTCTTTTTTATGTTCCTCATTATTTTCTAATATGCTAGAATACAATTATATTAGTTAGAATATAATTATGATAAAAGGAAGGAATACTATGAATGCTTTTTTAGGTGCAGTATCTCCCTATGATGAATTACTCTCTTATGAGACCCTTTGGTCAAGACAAGGTGCTACGTTAAAAAAAGTATCTGAATATTTAGAGGGTATTTCTGTTCCCTCTAAAGCACAATTTAATTTAGAAGATTTAAGTCGTAAAGATGAAATAGATACTTATCTTATGAATATAGACCGCGACTTCTCTATTTTAACGGCTGAAAATTATCAATACCCTTTTGCTCTTCAAGATCCAAAACATAAAATTAAATTACTTTATTATCAAGGTGATTTGGGCTTATTAGATGCTCCTAAACGTATCTCTATTGTAGGAGCGAGAAAGGCAACACCTAATGGAGAAAAACGAGCTAGAAGATTAGCAAAAGTTTTAAAAGAGAAAGAGTATATTGTTGTCTCTGGACTAGCAGAGGGTATTGATACTGCTGCAATGACTGAAACCATAAAGCTTGGGGGAAAAGTAATTGGGATTATAGGTACACCTATTAATCAAGCCTATCCTAAAAAGAATAAACAATTACAAGAGTTAGTAGCAAAAGAGCATCTTCTTTTAAGTCACGTTCCTATTTATCGTTATTCAAAAGAGCCTTTTCAAACAAAGAAATTTTACTTTCCTCAAAGAAATACAATAATGGCTGCTGTGTCTGATGCAACCATTATTGTAGAGGCTTCTGATACCAGTGGTACATTAACACAAGCCAGAGCTTGTATTAGTATGGGTAGAAAACTTTTTATTTTAAACTCTTGTTTTGAGCAACCGAATCTTTCCTGGCCGCATAAGTTTTTAGCGAAGGGTGCTATTCGTGTATATAATGAGTCTGATATTTGGGATAATCTTTAATGGGTCTTATTAAGTGTGATAAAGAGCTACTCTCAAAAAGATATAATCTTTCTGCTACGGATGAGTGTTATTATTTTTTAGATTATACTGATGGTGGATATTCGGCTTCTAGTTCAAATCAATTGGTATTTAATTTTAAACAGCCTATCTCAAAAAGAGGAACAGCTTCATGGCGATATAGAGAAGAGAGTGTTCAGAAGTTTGCTAATTTAATTTCAGAGATTCAAGGGCTTTGTGAAAATAAATTTACGATAGTTATTGCTCCTACTTCAAAACGTACAGACTCTCCAGACTACAACGATAGAATTGATAAAACTTTAGAACTTTTTAAAAAGTATTGTCCGACTGTTATTATTGAAAGACCCATTGAAGTTATAAGAGACACTATCCCTTCTCATGATGGAGGGAATAGGGATGAAGAATCAATTAAAAATAATTTGAAATGGGTAGGTTTTAAATATCCACCTACTGCTATAGTAGTTTTTATAGATGATATTCTAACTACAGGCACACATTTTAAAGTTTCTAAGGAAATCATTTTACAAAACGATAGCCGAGTAGAAAGAGTTGTTGGTGTTTTTCTTGCTTTGTATAGTTATAGGGAATAGTTTATTTTACAGTCTCTTTGAGATACCCTATCAAACGACTTTATGCTTCATTAGACAAGATATCCGTTAAACTTTTTATTGCTGTCTTCTCATTATTTAGAATAGGTTTTTTATCTTCTAAAATAGGGATATATCGATCATTATAATAGAACGAATACTTTATCACTACCTTGATAAAGTATTCGTTCTATTTTTAAATTCTTTAAGATGTCTTCAACTGTATTAGTGACACTAGGAGCATTAGGGTTGTTATAACTAGCTTTTTGTTTCAAAGTATTCATTTTTTTAGTCTTTTAATTTATCTAAAACTATTATATAAAAAGGTATTCTAGGTTTCATTGTTGTTTGATTTTGAATAAAGATATCCCCCACTTGATGTATCGTATCAATAACTTTGTCTTCTTCCTTTGTCCATGCTAAACGTGAATATCTAAAAATTTCTTTCATTGCGTTTGCTACAGTAGTAACTTCTGATTCTTGACTTGTATAAGCAACCCATTGTTTATCTGTATCATTAACTCTAAGGTATGGATTTGAAATGAAACCATACATCTCTTTTATTCTATCTTCCTCTATGTTATATAAGTCTTCATTTTTAAAAAACTCTATAACCTCATCTAACTTATACATTTGTTCATACATCTATTTATTTCCTTAAATTAGTTTGTTAATTATACAATAAACTTTATGGACGTACTGTTTTTAGAGGTTAGTTATACTTTGGATACACGTTGAAAGAATGCAGAATATGTTGAGAGTAAAGAATAGTATAGATGCTATTGTCTCTAGGGGGCTATTTAATACTTTTGGAGATGAGTACTTTTCTACTTGTATTATGTGTTCTCACTCCTAGTGGAATATAAACATTAATTTGACTATGTTACACAAGTGACTATGTGATATAGTAATTTGAATGCATTTAGGGGAAAAAATGAATAAAAATATTAGTACTAACCTTGTATTGAAATCACTTAGTGAATTATGTGAAATTGAAAAGGGTTTTTATATACCTGCATATCAAAGAGGCTATAGATGGACAAGACAACAAGTAGAAGATTTATTAAATGATATATTGGAATTTGCGAGTATAAAAAATAATGATGGAGAGTTTTATTGTCTTCAACCAATTGTGGTGAAGAATGATGATGAACATGGTTGGGAATTGATTGATGGTCAGCAACGCCTTACAACTATTTATATCATTTTGACGTATTTAGAAAAAGAAATTGAAATGTTTTTTGGAGAGAATAAAAAGTACTCAATTAAATTTGAAACACGTCTTGATAGTAGGAAGTTTCTTGAAGAACAACTAAAAACAATTGATGAGTCAAATATAGATTTTTTTCATATGAGTTATGCTTATCAATATATTGATGAATGGTTTAAAGAGAAAGGAAATAAGAAAAAAATAGACTTCTTAAATGTACTATGTTCTCCTGATAAGGATAGAGATGGTATTAATATTACGAATAATATTCGTGTTATATGGTATGAAGTTGAAAAAGAAGTAGATTCAATTCAGATTTTTACACGATTAAACATGGGAAAAATTCCACTTACTAATGCTGAGTTGGTTAAGGCTTTACTTCTTAGCAGTAGTAACCTAAATAAAAGTGAAGATTATATAAGAGTTAAGCAACTTGAAATTTCATCAAGTTGGGATAATATAGAAAATAGATTACAGGATAATGATTTTTGGTATTTTTTAAATAGTGAACGTAATACTATTTCTACAAGAATAGAGTTTATATTTGATTTGATGTCTGATGATTATAATAAAAAATTTGATGAAAAGTATAAAGTGCAAAAACAAAATAATGACTATTATACCTTTATGGTTTTTAATCAATATTTGAATATTCATGGTAAAGAGTCAATATTAGAGATTTGGGAGGATATAAAGCAATATTTTATGACCTTTCAAGAGTGGTTTGAAGAAGCCTTTTTATATCATTATATTGGTTATTTAACAATCAATAGACACTCAATTGAAAAAATAAAACTAGCATTGGAAAACAAAAAAAAGAGTGAATTTAAAAGTTATTTACAATCATTAATTATTAAAGATTTTAAGGATGTTAACATTAGGGAATTGAGCTATCCCTCCGATAATACTATGATTACTAAAATTTTATTTTTGTTCAATGTCATAAGTACATTAAATAGTAAGTCAAATATTCGCTTCTCCTTTAAAGACTATATTGATGGAAAATGGAGTTTAGAGCATATTCATGCACAAAATTCAGAAGAGTTTACCGATAATAAGCAGATGCATGAGTGGTTGGTTGAGTATAAAGATTATGATTTTAATGATGATGAATTAAGTGAAAAAATTTCCGAACTGTTGGAAAAAAATAATATTAAAGACAGGTTCAGAGAGCTTCAGAAAGAAATTTTTGAGAAATTTTCTGATGATTCAAATATACATGGTATTGAAAATTTAGCTTTACTTTCAATCAAAGATAATGCAACTTTAAACAACAGTATTTTTCCAAAGAAAAGAGATAAAGTTATGGCACTGGATGAAGAAGGGTCTTTTATCCCTATGTGTACAAAAAATGTATTTTTAAAATATTATAGTAAGGATTTAACCCAAATTTCTTCTTGGAATAAATCAGATAGAGATCAATATCTTACAAGTATTGAAAAAACTTTAGAAGTATTTTTTAAAGTAGAGGAAGATAATGATGAAGAATAAATATACATTTTGGAAATTAATCAATGAATATATAATAAAAATACCAATTATTCAACGAGATTACGCACAGGGTAGAAAAGAGAATAAAATTGAGAATATACGAAATATTTTTTTAGATACTTTGTATGAAATGATTCATAGTTCAGATAAGACCATTGATTTGGATTTTATTTATGGTAGTGAAATTAATAATTCTGAGGGGAAAATACTTACACCTCTTGATGGTCAGCAACGATTAACAACACTTTTCTTATTACATTGGTATTTAGCGTTAAAGGATGGAAAATTAAATGATACAGTAAAAGAAACATTGAAAAGGTTTACCTATGAAACAAGAATTAGCTCAAGAGATTTTTGTGAGAAAATAATAACAGAAGATATAACTTTTAAGAAAGAAGATAAACTTAGTGATATTATTGAAGATTATGCTTGGTTTTTTTTATCTTGGAAAAAAGATCCAACAATTCAATCTATGTTAGTAATGATGGATGCAATCCATAATAAGTTTCATAGTTCTGAAGATTTCTTTGAAAAGCTTATTGATAATGAAAATAAACCTATTACTTTTCAATTTCTAAAATTAGACAATTTTGGATTGACTGACACATTGTATATAAAGATGAATGCTAGAGGAAAAGCATTAAGTGATTTTGAAAATTTTAAAGCTAAATTTGAACCTTATTTATCTGTTGATATGAAATCTAAATTAGATAATAGTTGGACAGATTTATTTTGGAAACATCGAGATGATAAAAGCAATAAAATAGATGAAAGATTTTTGATATTTTTTCAGAATATTACTTTGAATTTGTACTTATCAATATCTGATAAAAAAGAGAATGAAGATATTAATGAAATTGATATTTTTTCAATATATGAAAAGGTGTATAGTAATACTTTAAATGTAGAACTGGTTTCAAATATATTGGATTATCTGTATAATAATCAAACAAGTAGATATTTTTATTTGTTTGAAAACTTTATAAAAGATAAGACTTCTCGTTGGGACATAGTAAGCTTTCATGCTTTAACTTTGGGAATTGCAAATCAAAATGATTTAGATAATTGGATGAGAGTCTCTTTAAATTTAATTAATAATACAAGAATTGAACTTTCTAAAGATTTAGTAAATTCTATAAACTCCTTGGATAAGCTTTTTATTAATGCTAATGGTGATATTCATCAGTACTTGATAAATGATACTTTTAAAACATCAATGTTCAATCGAGAGCAAGTAGATGAAGAGCAGATAAAAGTTAAACTTATTAATGATGATATTCAAGATTGGAAATCGGCTATTCTAAAATATGAGAATCATGAATATTTTAAAGGACAAGTTTGTTTTTTATTACGTTTATCAAGATTTAAACTTGATAAATTTATTGAATATGGAGATAAATGTACATTGTTATTTAATCAAAATATTTTAAATCATAGTGAATTCATTTTTCAGAGGGCTTTACTTAATCACTATGATTATACACCTAATGCAGGAAGTAGCAACTATACTTTTTGTGTCTCTGATTTGGCACTAAGGTCAAAAATAGATAATTGGAGAAAGGTTTTAAATAATAAGAAAAGTTTGGTCTCGCTAGAAAAATTATTGAAAGAGGTAACTGTATCAGATATTGAAAAATCTTTATATACTATAATTAATAGTTCTATCGTAAGTGATTGGAGAGAATATTTTATTAAAGACAAGCAATTTATTGGATACTGTAAAAGAAAACAGTTTAGATATTATTCAAAAAAAGAGATTTATCCTTTGCATAAAGAGCGAATGAATGGGAAACATTTAGAGCTATATAGTTATATTTTTTATATTAATAATATTGAGGGAAAATCTTTTGTTCCCTTTGATAAACCTTATTATTTAGAGAGTACTTCTTGGGGATTGTCTTCTATTCGTTTTGATTGGAAATATAATGAAATTGATTACTTTGTTGATATTGAATTTAAATATGAGTCTGATGATTATAGTATCTCTTTTTTCTGTGATGAAGGAATGCCGTCAAATATTATTGATATTGTTGAAAAAATAGGGTTTGTTAGCATAACTGACATAGATGATGATTCTTCTTACTTTGAGGTTGTAAATATAAAAGAAAAGAAGCTTATGCATAGGTTTGCAGACCTTTCCAATGCTTTAGAAAAAGTATAAATGTAAAAGATATAGAGTTTAATCTTCATCTTGAAGTATAGTATTAATCGAATTGATATTTAAAGACTAGAGTCAAGATTTATTTGTCTTAGATAGACTAGGCATGACAAACTTCAAACACTTAAAGGAAAAAGGTTCTTCATAATAGACAAACTCTTTTCTAATAAAAATTAAGAAGAAAGAGAATTGAGATTAATCAATTGTATTAGAGTAATAGGAGATAGCTCATAATAGTTAATAATTGTACCTAAAATTGCTTCTTGATACTTCTTAGGGTTATTATTCTTTAAATAGCTCATTTGCTTTATATTGGCTTCTATGCTCTTGTCTAAGTTGACATACTTATGTAGCTCTTTATAATCAATGCTAAGAATGGCTGCAAGGTCATGAAAGTCTTCAACTTTTGTAATCTCACTTATCTCTCTTGATAGTTTCCATTCCCTTGAAGTCTTTAATCCTAAATAGTCACACTTCCTATAATAAAGTTCTCTGCTTATATCATACTCTGCTAATACATCTTTTACACGTTCACCCTTTTTTACACGTTCCCAAATGTTCTGTATATCATTCTCATTTACTTTTTGTTCCATTGCGAATCTTTCAATTTTTATGTTTTATTATAGCATAGGTAGTCTTTGTTATTAGGATAATTATTTTTTAATATATTCTGTTAAATAGACTCTTTAGTATTGACATAATCCTAAAAATTAGGTATAATTATCTTAGTTAAACAATAATATTTGAAGGGTATAGGATGATATATACAAAAGACGAATTACTTAAAATAGAAGCAGAAACAAATGAGTCAAAAGCATGGTTTTTTCAATTTGGTGAGCTGAAATTTTGTATCCTTCAATATGAATTAATTAAAGGATTAACGGCATTACCTTTTTATGCAATGAGTGGTGGTTTTGAAATGTTCACCAGTACAGGATATAAAAGCCATTTTACAACTATAGGTGAAAAGGTTAATGCTATAGATCTTAAAGCGTTTATTAAAGCTGAAATTAAAGAGAGTGGGATTGATTTAGATAATCCAAAACCATTGTTATTAGGTGCTGTTGCTGAAGTAAACACTTTAGTCCAGCCATCATTATTTTAAAAAAGGAATAGAACATGAAACAAGAACATCTAGAATTAGTACAGTTAGATATGACAGTATTTGAGATTTTCCCTTTGACAAAAGGGAATAAAACTAAACTATGTAAGTTAGTAGATAAAGAGATAGGGGTAGATTATGAAATTAATGAAGATGATAGAGAATATGACATTGTTATTTTTGATGTAGAAGAGCAGTCAGAGATAGAACTTATTGAAAAATTTGTTACGGATATAAATGAAAAATTACACTAGTAGATGATTTTATTTTGTGGATAAAGTGTCTTTTAAAAGCTATCTTTGATAGAAGAGTTTGAGCGTCAGACCACGTAAAAAAATTGAGGGAACAAAACAAAAGTAGCTTTAAATGTGCTACTCATGAAAAACATTTAAGAAACTATTTGAGGGTTACTATCTTCGCAGATAGAGCAGTGGTAACCCTTAAATAAAAATGTAATTTAAGAAAATTTATTATAGTCCTTAATTATTGAAAATAAGTTTATAAACTTCATCTTTACTAATACCCTTATTAACATACGTACCATCATTATAAATCTCAAAATATCCAAGAATTTCTTTCACTTCATACTTTTCATTTTTATATGCTAAATAAAGATAATCACTTCTTTCTTCTATAATTGTAAAAGCATCTTTGTAGTGTTTAGCTTCTTCTTTTATTGATTTTTCATTTGTGTAAAAGGCTTCTACTTCTTCAATTTCAGTAGGAACAATTGCTTTTCCATCTAACACTAACTCAAAAGAATTAATATCGAAAGAAACCCCCTCATAGGTGTCAATAATACCACCTTTATAGGGTTTTATATCACTAACCATACATTTGTATTGATTGCTACATAATTTGAGTAAATTTAACCATTCATCATATAAATATTTCTTTAAAGGATATAGTTCAAATACTTCATTGTCTAATTTGCAGAGCAAGGTTTTATGATAGGTTTGTATCCTTATTGTAAAGTTATTTTCATTTAACTTTTCATCAAGTATAGTAGAGGCTTCAGCATCTTTATGAATCTCATCTTCTTCCATGATCAAGAGGTCAGCCATATCAAAATGATAGCTTATTGTAAATGGGGTTTTTGTAAGTAAGTTTTCTAGTGCTAATTGATTTGTATTCAAGATTTTACTCCATTATATATATTATTATAATTTTTTAAGTTTTATATAATAATTATAACATATTATTGTCTTTATAATTTAACTTATGGTCGGAATTTAAGCCCTTTGAATTATTGAGAACAATCTAAATGAAGAATAGTCTTTTAATAATCTTGTTAAGTTCGGATTGCTATAATAGAGATAAAAAACAGTAAAGGATTAAATTATGACAGCCATTATAAGAGTTAATGACCAATATCAAAAACAGTTTGAAATGTTTATTCAGTCATTGCCCCAAGGTGCAGTAACTTTAAGCCCTGTTAAGAAATCTTTAGGTGATGAGTTAGAAAAAAGAGTTGAAAGCTATAGAGATGGTAGCATGAAGACTATACCATTCAATGAAGGCTTAAATTCTTTTCGTGAAAAAATAGTGAATAAATATGATATTAAAGAGGTCTGATAGATTTGAGATAGAGATTGAAGAGATTATTGATTTTATTGCAATGGATAGCCCTAATAGAGCGTTAGCATTTTATGATGAATTGATAGTAAAAATTAATGAAATTCCTTTAAGTCCTTATATTTATAGAGTTCAATCTTCATCTTATGATACGGCGTTAAGAGAGTTGATATTTAAAGGTTATACCATTCCTTTTTTTATTGATTTTAAAAAGGAGATGATTATTATTTTAGGTATTTTTAACCAAAATATGTGGGAATAAATTTTTTAAATATTAATAAATTATAATAAATTAGCTATCTTACAAAATCATTTAAATTTAGTTTTGCGTAACGAGAACTATTGGTTAAAAGTCCTATGCAGTAAAATATAATTTTCCATTTATCAGAACTAAGTTTCTGATTACTTTCTACAAAATCATCTATAAGATCATTCATCTCATATTTAAATGGATGATAATCTCTCTCTTCTTGTATATACTTCTCCATTTGCATTAATTTGTTAGCAGCTTGATTAATCGACACTATTTTTGAAATTTCATCTAAAACATTTAAAATAATTTATTCCTTGTTGAAAAAAAGTTAGTATTTTATATAAGTTCATTATATATTATAATTAGTTCTATATTGTTAATTTATCTAAGTTAATATTCTTTTTATATATTTTATTTAGGATAGAATATTTTTAGATTATTGGTATTTCTTGAAAAAAGTTTTATTTATGATGTACTGAAAATTTTAGACACCAAAATTAAATCTAAATACTGTAGATGAATTTACTACAGTCCCTTTTTTACCTATGGGGCTTACCCTAAAGGGTCGGTCTTGAACCTCTTCGAGGCGAGTACTTCGGTACTCTCACTACGTGTTCTAATACCTAAGCTAAGAACAATTTATTAAATTTACGAGTAATGATGTACAAGAGTAATTTAGATAAAATAACTTAAAGAAATAATAGGGATAAATAGTAAATGAGTGAAACAGCTAAAAGACAATTAAAACAACAATTATGGAATATTGCCAATGAGTTAAGAGGCAAGATGAATGCTGAT
>CACVAP010000025.1 GCA_902727895.1 uncultured Sulfurovum sp. | reverse complement strand
CTCTATATTTCGGATGATTCTTTTTTATATCGTTTAAATTAGCTTCTTCTAACTTATTTATTTTCTCTACTCTTTTCATTCTGATATTTTATCTTATTTTGAATTTAATTTTAGGTAGGTACTTAGATGAACCTGAGATCTGTTTACATCCTGCATGGCAAGAAAAATATATTAAATTTTTAACACATACTTTTAGGGACTACAAAGGTTGTCATTTCCTCATAGCTACACATTCCCCTCAAATCACCTCGAAACTAGAAAGTGAAAACTGTTATGTAATGTCAATGGATGATGGAAAACTTATTTCTGCTTCTACTTTGAATAACAAATCTATAGATTTTCAATTGGCTCATGTTTTCAAATCTCCAGGGTTTAAAAATGAGTATTTAACGAGAGAACTTATCTATTTAATCACTTTGATTTCAGAGGGAAAAGGTCAAAAAGAGTTATATAGTCCTAAGATAACAGAGATATTAGAATTAAAAGATGTAATAGACGATGATGACCCTGTAAAAGAGCTAATTAAAATGGTGGAAAGTGTTAGAAAGGAAATGTCTTAATCTCTATGAATGCTGTAAAATATGAGGGAGATATAAAAGATACAGTAGATGCTTACAATGCATTAAATAAAAATAGTCAGTCAGGAAACTATTGGGATAAAACAGATGCAGGTATACCAGAAGTAAAAAAGCATATTAAAGACCACTATAAAAAAGTTCAAGAGCATACTTGTGTTTACTGTCAACAAAAGATAGTTGTGGAACATGCGATGGCTTGGGATATTGAACATATTATCCCTAAAACTCCTTATCCTCAATTTTTATTTACAGAAGAGAATTTAGCAGTTTCTTGTAAAGATTGTAATCTTATAAAGTTTGATAAGAATGTTTTGAAAAATCCAAAGAGAAAAAGATTTCCTAAAAAGAGTGAGGATTATATTATTTCTCACCCTCATTATGATGAATATGATGAGCATATTCACATTATTGCTGATAAGCTTTATCGTCCGAAAGATGCCAAGGGAGAGAAGACAATAGAAGTATGTGGTTTGTTGAGGTTTGCATATAAATATACAGACTATGGAGAGACAAATGAAGATATTGAAATTACAAAACAAATAGTAAAATTAGGAAAAGAGCTAATTTCTGCATCTAATGCAACTGAAACAGCATTTATTATAGATTGTTTGAAAGACTTGAAAGATTTTCGTGAGAAAAAAAGTAGGGATATTTATTTAAAAAGTTTATTAAAATAATATGACAATTTGACAGATTCCTTCCTCATTTCAAAAAACTAGTTTATAATTGTTCTTTTACATGAGGACTAAATTATGAATGAGTTAATACTACAAAATGAGATAAAAAGTAAAATCTATACCATTAGAAATAAAGAAGTAATGTTAGATGAAGACTTAGCCGAACTATATGAAGTAAGTGTTAAACGATTAAATGAGCAAGTCAAAAGAAACATTGAAAGATTTCCCCATGACTTTATGTTTCAATTGACCGAAGAAGAGTATGAAAACTTGAAGTCGCAAATTGCGACCTCAAGTTCAGAGCATGGTGGTAGACGTTATTTACCTTATGTTTTTACTGAACAAGGTTTGTACATGC
>CACVAP010000024.1 GCA_902727895.1 uncultured Sulfurovum sp. | reverse complement strand
ATCCATCATACCAGCAGAAGTAGTCTCTCTTAGTTTTTTAATGTCTTTTGGTCCAAAGTTTGCCATGCTTATGCTCCTGCTAATTCTTTTGCTTCTGCTACTGCTTCAGCTTTTACTTTAGAAGCAGCTGCTTCTTCTTCAGTCATTGCAGCGATTTGTGCAAATGTTGTGATACCTGCAGCATAAAGGTTGTCTTGACCAACTTTACCAATACCTGAAAGTTTAGTAAGCTCATCTTTGTCAGTTTCAGCATCAGCTACTGCTTCAGCTACAACTTCTTTTACTTCGTCTTCTGTAGGAGCATCAGTTTTTACTTGAGCATCAGCAGGAATAGCTGTAGCAGCTACAACTTCAGCATCTTCTGTTTGAGCCATCATAGCTTCACCAAGTTCAGCATCAGCAGCTGGTGCATTGTCAGTAGCTACGCCTTCTTTTTCAGCAAGCTCAGCTTTACCTTCAATGATTGCTTCAGCCATTTCTTTACAGAAAAGGTTAATTGATCTAATAGCATCATCATTTCCTGGAATTGGGTAATCAACTACATCTGGATCACAGTTTGTGTCAAGTGGAGCAACAACTTTCATACCAAGTCTTCTAGCTTCTTTAACAGCAATATGTTCTTTAACAGCATCAATTACAAACATCATTTCTGGAAGTTTTTTCATGTGTCTGAAACCTTCAAGGTATGCAGAAAGTTTAGCTTTTTTTCTAGTCAACATTAAAGCTTCTTTTTTAGTTAAAAGCTCAATTTGACCATTTTCTTCCATTTGTTCAATGATTTCTAATTTTCTAATAGATTTTTTCATTGTTGGGTAGTTTGTTAACATTCCACCTAACCATCTTGTAGAAACGTAAGGCATACCACATCTTTCAGCATGTTCTTTAACTGCTGAACGCGCTTGTTTTTTAGTACCTACGAAAATAATTGTTTGACCTTCTGCTGCTGCTTCTTTAACTACGTTGTATGTGTATTTAAAGTATCTAAGAGTCTTCTGTAAGTCAATAATGTAAATGTTTTTTCTTTCACCAAAAATAAACTTTTTCATTTTCGGGTTCCATCTTCTAGTTTGGTGTCCGAAGTGTACACCACATTCTAATAAATCTTTCATTGCTACCATATTTTGCTCCTTGCAAAAGTCTTAGTATAGATATTTCTATCTATATGTATACCAAGACAAAAATAAAATTTTTAGAGACCGTAGTCTTTTAGGCTTGTGCCACTGTAGTCCTTAACACAAAAGTGCAACCGTTCAAGGAATAACTACATGAGAATTTTGCTTCTCTTTTATATATAGATTATAAAAAGCTCGGGATTATATCGAAAGTAGGTTTAAAGAGTAGAGGATTTAGGAGATATTTTTTGTTTTATTGCGTTGGTTGAAGCCAACCCTACAGCTTTCGAACTAAATTACATTTTGGAACCTGTAGGGTCGGCTTTAGCCGACGTTATTTAAGATTAGATACTTTTTAAGAGTTGAGCAATCTTTAAAGCCCCATCTCTTTCAATCATGCTTTGAAGTTTAATACTTTTTTCATGCATGTTTTCATCTAAAAGCTCAATCACTTTTTCTACATTAAGTTCTTTCTCACGCATTATCCAAGCAACATCTTGGTCAACTAAGAACTTGGCATTGTGAAACTGATGATCAGCTGCTGCGTAAGGGTAAGGAATGTAAAGAGCAGGGCAAGCCATGGCACTTAGTTCCCAAAGTGTTGAGGCTCCTGAACGGGCTATGGCAAAATCTGCTTCTTCCATGTAGTCAGAGATTTTTGTGCTAAACCCAAATACTTCTGCTTGTATTCCCAACGCTTCATAGGCTTTCTCAACTTCGGAAATGTTACGTTCACCTGCTTGATGAATAATTTTTATGTTTTTTTCTTTGAGGGTTGGTGCAAGTTCTAAGGCCAATTCATTGATGGCTTTGGCCCCTTGAGAACCACCAAGAAACATAATGGTTTGAATGTTTTCTCTTATACGTGATTTTTCAAAGTATTCATTTTTAATGGGATAGGCTCTAATAGGGCTTTGCTCTTCATAAGAAGAGATAAAAGCTTTTGCTTTTGAACGTAAGAGTTTATTGAGAGAACCTATGGCTGCATTTTGTTCATGAATCACCAAAGGAATTCTTAGTGTTAGGGCAGCAAAAGAAGTGGGTGCAGCTGAAAATCCACCGACACAGAAAACAATTTTTGCTTTTGAGTCTTTTAAAGTTTTTCTGGCTTGTATGGTCGCTTTTAAAAGCATGAAAACAGATTTAAATTTACCTAAAATACCTTGGTTAACCACTCCTTGAGTATCTAAAAAGTGTGTTGATTGAAACTGTTTATCATTGGCAAACCATGCTTGGTCTTGCCCTTTTTTTGAACCTATGTAAATGAGATTCTCACCTACTAAATGCTCTTTTACAGCTTTAATAATGGTCAAGTGACCACCTGTTCCTCCACCTGTCATAACAATACTCATGCTCTTGTTCTCCTGCTAACTTTTTTAGAAATCATTAATACAAGTCCTATACTCAAGGAAGAAGCAATAACCTGTGAACCACCATAACTTAAGAATGGTACAGCAATACCTTTAATAGGTGTTATCCCTGAAATACCAAAAGAGTTAATCAAAAATGAAAAAGTAATAAGCAAAGCAGCACCAACACAAAAAAGGTAATAGGTTGGACTCTCTACTTTTGCAGCAATTTTAAAAATGCGAAAGATAATAAAAAACATTGTAAATGTAATGGCGATAATGGCTAAAAAGCCTAATTCTTCGGCGATACCAGCTAAAATAAAGTCAGTATTGACTTCTGATAGGTAGCCCAATTTATATTGTCCATTACCTAGACCTTCGCCTAATAGACCTCCATGTTGAATGGCATCAAGTGAATTGGATATTTGATAGGTTTCAAGTCTGTTTGCTTCATTATCAAAAGATAAAAACCATTCTTTAACTCTTTTAACTCGGTGAGGCTGGGTAAGAATAAGGATTGTTAATCCAGTGAGTCCTAGTCCTGCAAGTATGGAGAAAAATCTAAAACTACTTCCTACTAAAATAAATAAAATAATAAGTGTTAAAGTAATTACCACGGTTTGACCTAAGTCTTTTTGAAATACAGCAATGAGTAGGGTACTTAGAACTAAAATAAAAATATAGGGAATAAAGATTTTTAATTCAGGTTTTAGGTTCATCTTCCCCTGTGGTAGACGTGTTCTTACCAGTGACCATGAAATAAACATAAGAAATCCAACTTTGTAGAATTCTACAGGGGTAATGGAAACTGAACCTAAGTTAATCCAACGTTTAGCTCCTCCAACACTCCGAACCAAAGATTCAGAGAGTAAAGGCATAACTAGGAGTACCATTAAAAAAGTTAAAAAAAGCATCATACCAATGGGTTTAAACCATTTGTCTGGATCAAGTTTACTAAGTCCAATCATGAGTGAAATACCAATAAAAACAGCAATGAATTGTCTAATAAAAAAATGCATATCTGTATAGCCATATTTCATTACGACATAAGAGGATAGAGAGTAAGACATAATCAATCCAAGGACTAGGAGGATTACAGTCGCGCCAAATAGAGGTTTATCAATCATTATTAAATTCTTTTTTGTTTAGTGGGCATATTTTATCAGAATTTTAGTAAAATTTGTTTTGTTTTAGAATAAGTAAATCACTATATTATAAAGGTTAGTATGCAAGAGAACAAAATGATACGATATAGATCAGCAATATTATTAGCACTTTTTATGGGGATTCTTTTACTTTTTGTGGTGTTTTTAGTAACAATGGGTCAAACGGTAGGAAGTGACCGTCATACTGAGAATAAAATAGTCAAGCATGAGAATAAAGCATTACGTGGACAAATAATATCAGCTGATAATTTTGTACTTGCTTACTCAAAAAAAGAGTTTCGTGCAGAGGTTAATACAAAAAGTATAGACCCTAAAAAGAAAAGTTTATTTATTAAATTGTTTGCAATTTACTCTGGTTTGAGTGAAGAAGAAGTTTCAAGAAAGTTTTTAGATAAAAAAGGAAAAAATATCCATGGTCGTATAGTTTTAACGGACTATTTAGATTATCGTTTGGCAAGTGATTTAAAATCGCTCTCTTATAAAATGGGAAAACTTGGTATATTTAGACCTTTGAATCCTAACAAGCCTCATTTGGTTTTTGGTTTAGATATTTTACCAACAAGTGAGACCAGATCTTTCCCTCATAAGGATTTGTTAACACCTTTGTTGGGTTATATCCAAAAAGAAGAAGAGAAAGGTTATAAAAAACCTGTAGGTAGAAAAGGGCTTGAAAAGGCATACAGTGCTTATTTATTACCAGAAAAAGATGGCGTTGTTCAAGGAAAATCAGATGTTTTAGCTACTCCTTTACGTACAGCTAAAAGTCAAGAAGTTAAACGTATTGATGGAATGAATCTTCATTTAAACATAAAACTTTCTTTTCAAAAAAAAGTTGAATCAGTTTTAGATGACATGAAAAGTCAAACGGCTGCACAAGAGGTAATGGCTGCTGTGATGAATTCAGAGACGGGTGAACTACTAGCATTGGCTTCATCAGAACGGTTTGACCCTGAAAATATTCGTCAACAAGATGTGAACTCATTAAACCCTAACTTTTCTGAGTATTTATATGAGCCAGGTTCAGTAATAAAACCTTTAACCATGGCAATAGCACTTGATCAAAATAAAATAGACTTGGATAAGCAAATTCGTTTAGGTGGAAAGTTGAAAGTTTCTGAGACTTATACCATTTCGGATGATGACTTTTTTAAATCATTAAGCCCTAAGGCTATTATTATGTATTCATCTAATATTGGAATTTCAAAAATAGCATGGAAACTTACAGGTAAAGAGTTATATGAAGGATGGAAGAAGTTTGGTTTAGGAGAGAAGTCAGGGATAGACCTCTCAAAAGAACTTAGTGGGAAGATAAAAGCAGCCTATTTATTTAACCATAAAGTACATGCTGCGAACACAGCTTATGGTTATGGAATGTTAGCAAATTTCATGCAACTTATGAGAGCCTACAGTGCTTTTAATAATCAAGGAATTGCTGTTACGCCAAGTATTGTAAAGTATATGAGTGATCAAAATGGTAATATTTATGATACCCCTCATGAAGTTTATTCTTCGCAATCTTGTACTGCGAAGACAGCAAATGTTATTAAAGATATGCTCGGTGGAACAGTTAACAGAGGAACGGGTACGGCAGCACAATATGATGGCTTAGAAGTAGGTGGAAAGACAGGTACAGCACATATTTCAGAACGTGGACGCTATGTTGAGAAGTACCACAGTAGTTTTTTTGGTTATGTTAATGACAAGAAAGGACATAAGTATACCATTGGTGTTTTTGTCATTAAACCTAGAAAAGTTTACTTTGCTTCTCAAACAGCTGCCCCGACATTTCAAAAAATTATTGGAAAAATGGTTGAAGAGAAATATTTAACTGTAGATGAAGAATTAGCTAAAGAACATTTTGCAAAAAGAGAAGCTGTACGTATAAAAAAACATGCTGCTTATGTTCGTAAAATTCAAGCATACAATAAGAAACATGGTATAGAATAAAGAAATTAAATTTTTTCAAAGGATTAAAATGAAAAGTATTAGAAGAAAATCACAGTTAATAATTATGGGACTTATTATGAGTCTTTTTGTAGGTTGTGTTGGGGTTGATCCAGCTGGTAGAGGGTACTCTATTGCTGTTCCTATGGGGATGATTAACTCAACATTGGCAAATCAATTTCCAATAAAAGAGAGTCGTAGTTTTGGAACAGTTGAGATGCTTAATCCTAATGTTCTAGGACAAGAAGGTCAAGACAAACTTTCTGTTGGAACGTCATTTAATATTACAAGTATGTTAATGCCCAATGGTATTGGAGGAAATTTAAAACTATCTTCAGGTGTACGTTTTGACCCTGTGAGTAAAAATTTATATTTAGCAAACCCGATGGTTGAAGACTTGAAGTTTCAGGATTTTTCTTTAGCTAAGTACCTAACAAATGACATGCGTAATGCCTTGGGTCTGTTGATTGCTGAGACTATTTCAAAGAAACCAATTTATAATATTTCTAAAGCAGGAATGGGTACAGGGTTTGTAAAAGGTATTGACGTACGAAATGGTCAAATATTTTTAACCTTTGGTTTGTAGTCCATGGTAAACAATAAACCCAAGTACACACTTTTTAACAATGCTTCTTATGCTCTAGATGGATTTGTACATGCTTTTAAAAATGAGACTTCTTTTAAATTGGAGTTGTTGATTGCTTTAATCGTATTTCCAGCCATTTATTTTATGCCTTTTGAGTTTATGTATAAATTGGTTTTGTTTGTTACTTATTTTATGATTATGATTGCAGAGTTACTAAACTCTGCTGTTGAAAATGTGGTAGATTTAGTGACAACGGACATTCACCCTTTGGCTAAATCAGCTAAAGACATAGGTGCTACGGCTGTTCTGTTTACGGTTGTCTTACACATCTGTTGTTGGCTCTTCATAGGGCTACACACTTTCCTTTAAGGAGTTCACAATGCATTTTAAAGCCATCATTGTTTTAGCTTTCTCTCAAACTTTACTTTTTGCACAGACCATTGGTTTAGCTTCTTGGTATGGGGAGAAGTTTCAAGGGCGAATTACTTCATCTGGTGAGACTTTTAATATGCATGCTTATACAGCTGCACATAAAACTCTACCTTTTGGTACCATGGTAAATGTGACTAATTTACAAAATGGAAAATCGGTTAATGTTAAAGTAAATGACAGAGGACCGTATAATTCAAATCGGATTATGGATATTTCGTATGCAGCTGCTAAAAGTATTGGACTTGTTACTATGGGTACAGCCAAAGTAAGTATTGAGCAGTTCAAAACTCAGCCTATCAGAAAAGTTACTGTCCAACCTAGGCTAGAACCCACGGCTAACACTTCAACAATTTTAGAAACAGTAACAGCGAGTAAAGATTTAGCTTCTATGATGGAATATGCTTTAATGATTACAGACCCCAAAAAAGAAGTGAATCAACCTGTTGTAGTTGTGGCACCTACTACAGTAGCAGTTCCTCCTGTTGTAAATCAGAAAAAGAAAGTTCATGTACAAGTAGCTTCTTTTAGTACAGAACAAGGGGCAGAGCAGTTTATGGTTAAAGAGAGAAGTAAAGGCTATCAGATGATGGCAATTCCTGCTTTTTCTATTAAATTCCAACAGTTACGTCATAAAGTTATTATACTTACTGACTCAAAAAAAAGTGCCATGGCGATTGTGAATTCAAAACAATATAATGGAGCTTACATACTTAAGTAAGGTGCTAAGATGAAACAAACTATTTTTTTACTAACAGTTCTTTTTTCTTCTACACTTCTTTGGGGAGCAGAAGAGAATAACACTACGGTTCATCCCCTCATTAAAAAATTTGACAAAAATAAAGATGGTAAAATTTTTTACACAGAAGCTTCTAAAGAGATTCAAGAGAAGTTTTGTCAATACGACGTTAACCAAGATGGATATCTTGATAAAGTTGAAGTTAAAGAGGTTGAAGTCGAACCTGAAAAATGAATTTTCAAGAACGAATTATTTTATAGCTTCTATGTCCTCATCATCTTCTAATAAGTGACAAAATTTCATACCATGTAAAAAGATAGCCCATGAGATGTAAATCCATAAGAAAAAGAAAAGTAGGGTACTTAATCCTCCGTAGATACTCATATACGTTTTATTATGAACGACGTAAAAAATAAATCCACTCTTCGCAATATACCAAACCAATGAAGCAATAAATGAACTAATCCCAGCTGCTTTATTTGAGATATGGGTATTGGCTGAAATTTTGTATGTCAAAAAGAAAATAGACCAAATAATAAAATAAGGCAAGATTTGAAGTAAATGAATTCCATCCGTTAAGTCATGTTGGTCAAGCAGTACTTGAATTTGTGCCGAGACATAAAATGAGAGTACAAGCATGATGGGGGTTAGTGTTACAAGCGCCCAGTATACAGTAACGGAAGACCAAAAGTTTCTACGTTTACATTCAAAAATATCATTGATAATGTAGTCATAGTTTTTGAAAAACATCATAGAAGCAAAGAGTACGTAAATAACACCGACCATTCCTAGTTTTCCAGAGTTCTCGACAAAGCTATTAATATAAGTTAAAACTTCTTTTGAGTGTGTGGGCATAAGGTTTTCAAAAAGTAGCGCTTGTATGCCGTTATAGACATCTTCAAAGAGTGGTAAGTTTGTAAAAATAGAAAGAATAATCACCAGCAAGGGAATAATAGAAAAAAGCGTGTAAAAGCTTAGAGAAGCTGAATAGTAACTCAGCTTGTCTTGAAAAAGTGAGGCGAGAAAATCCCGTATAAAGAT
Source organism: uncultured Sulfurovum sp. (assembly GCA_902727895.1). Classification (GTDB taxonomy): domain Bacteria; phylum Campylobacterota; class Campylobacteria; order Campylobacterales; family Sulfurovaceae; genus UBA1140. The sequence goes on along the minus strand of CACVAP010000024.1, from coordinate 87 downwards.
ATAGTATTCTTTAATGAGTTTACGTATCTTTATCGGTTTTTTCATCAATTATAATCCCATTTTTCCAGGATTTAAAATGTTATTTGG
>CACVAP010000023.1 GCA_902727895.1 uncultured Sulfurovum sp. | reverse complement strand
GATGCTTCCATTAATGAGATTTTAGAGTCTTCAGAAATTGAGGGAGAAGTTTTGAGTCGTGATAGTGTTCGGTCATCGGTGAGAAAGAAGTTAGATGAAAACTTTGATTATGAGAGTGATAGTTCAACCAGACACACCGATGGACTGGTGTCATTACTCCTTGATAGTAGACAGAATGATACCCTTCTGACCGAAGAGCGTTTACATGCTTGGCATAGTATATTGTTTCCCACAGGTTATAGTGATGGACATAAAATTGATGTTGCTACTTATCGTTCTGACGAAATGAGTGTGGTTTCTAACAAAGGCTATAGCGAAACTGTACATTACCTTGCACCTCCACATGAGCAACTTAGAGAAGCGATGAATAAGTTTTTGGACTATGTGAATAACAGTCAAGAAAATCCTTTTGTAAAAAGTGCTATTGCTCATATTTGGTTTATCTCTATCCACCCTTACGACGATGGAAATGGAAGAATCGATAGAACCATTACCAATTATGTTCTTTCTAAAGAACTTGGACTTGACCATAAATATTATTCACTTTCAACAGCCATTCGGAAAGACAGAAAAGCTTATTATGATGTCTTAGAGAAATCACAAAACCTTTTTTATAATCGAGACTTTGATTTTACGAAATGGATAGCGTGGCATACCACTATGATAAATCTTGCCATTGAAAGTTCGCTTGAACAGATAAAAATTATTATTCAAAAAACAAAATTTTGGGATAAGGCAAGAGAGCATCCTTTAAATGAAAGACAACTAAAAGTACTCAATAAACTACTTAATAAAGGAGTTGAAAACTTTGAGGGTGGGCTAAGTACGAAAAAATATGCCAATATGGTGAGTACTTCTATTCCTACTGCAAAAAGGGACATTACTGGGCTTATTGATTATGGATTAATTGAACAAGTAGAAGGTTCTGCTGGACGTAATACACGATATGTCATGAGATTTTAGATGTGGATTAAAAAAGTATTTTTCATTTTTTTAGTAAGGCCTTTGGTTTTAATAATCTCAGGAGTCTCCCTAAAAGGAAAAGAAAACTTACCCACCAAAGGTCCAGTCATATTGGTAGCAAACCATAACTCCCATTTGGACACCATGATCATCATGTCACTGTTTTCTTTAAAAACTTTGGAAAAAGTACGACCCATTGGGGCTGAGGATTATTTTTGTAATAAACCTTATAAAAAATGGTTGTCTAAAAATTTGATTGATTTAATTGCTTTGAAACGACGACCTTCTAAGGCTGATGGGCATCCTTTTGGGGAGATATATAAAGCTTTAGATAATGGAGAGATTGTATTTTTATTTCCAGAAGGAAGTAGAGGTGACCCTGAGGTGATGAAACCTTTTAAGACAGGGATTGCTCATATAGCTAAAGATTACCCTGATGTGCCTGTAGTTCCTTTGTCCATTTATGGTGCTGGAAAAGCGTTGCCACGGGGTGAAGCGTTGTTTGTGCCTTTTATTATTGAGGTGAATGTGGAGGAGGCGATTTTTTATAATGGGGAGAGTAAAGAAGAATACACAGCTATTTTAGAGCAATCTATAAAGTCCTCCTAATAATACTTATTATAAAATAATTTATCAAACTAATAGGAAATAGGATGAAAA
>CACVAP010000022.1 GCA_902727895.1 uncultured Sulfurovum sp. | reverse complement strand
GGTATAAAAATTAAAAAAGGATTTATAATGAACATATTTAAAAACGATGATTTAGGTAAGTTGATTTTACGACTCATGATCGGTGGGCTCATGCTTTTTCATGGTGTGGCTAAACTACAAAACGGTATAGGTTTCATTGAAGAGATGGTTATTGGTGCTGGCTTGCCTCGAGAACTTGCTTACGGTGTTTACATTGCTGAAGTATTGGCGCCTTTACTTATTATCTTAGGGATTCAAGTAAGATTGGCTGCCTTAACGGTTATGGCTGTGATGGTGGGTGCTGTTTATTTTGCGCACATGAAAGATCTTTTAGAGCTTACAAAACACGGTGCGTGGGCACTTGAAGTACAAGCATTCTTCTTTATGGGAGCAATGGCTCTGTTCTTTATGGGTTCAGGTAAATACGCTGTTGCCCCTAAGCGAAAACCTAAAGCTTAGGAATGCCTAGCATTCACATAAGCTACTATAAAAAAAACGGAGTCGAGTTTATACTCGGCTCTTACGAAAACAAACTTTGTCTCATAGACAGCCTTCACCGAAAAAATAAAACAACCCTTTACAATCGACTTAAAAAACAACTCCAAGTAGAATTTATAGAACAAGAAGACGAGGTTTTAAAACAGACAGCCAAAGAACTTGATGTGTATTTTAAAGGTGAGTTAAAAACATTTACCGTACCTCTTCTCTTTGTAGGAACCCCGTTTCAAAAGTCTGTGTGGGAAGCTTTACTGACAATTCCTTATGGAGAAACTTCAAACTATAAAAAACAAGCTAAAATGATAGGCAATGAAAAAGCTGTTCGAGCTGTAGCCAATGCAAATGGCGCAAATGCCATAAGTATTATTGTTCCTTGTCATCGAATCATAGGGTCTGATGGTACGTTGACAGGGTATGCAGGTGGTCTAGAGATGAAGCAACGACTTTTGGAATTAGAAAAAGAAAAATAGGTAGTCTATGAAATTAAACTTATTGGATAAAAATAAAAACTTTAACATTCTTTTAGCAGGTATTTTAGCAACCATTGTTGGTTTAGGTGTGGCACGTTTTGCATTTACGAGCCTTTTACCTCCGATGTTAGATGACTTTCTAAGTGTGAAAAGTGCTGGTCTTTTAGCCTCTATAAACTACATTGGATACATGGCTGGTGCTATTGCCAGTGTTTTTATGAAAGATATTAATGCTAAAGTTCGCTTTTTTCAATTAGGTATGATAATAAGCATTCTAACCACGCTCATTTTAGCAATAACGACCAATGAAATGTTATGGTTTATCTCTAGAATTATTGCTGGCTTTGGTTCTGCAATGGTACTTTTGGTTGGTTCATCTATTATTATGCTTAAATTGGATTATGCTGACAAAACAAAAGCTATGGGCATACATTTTTCAGGTATAGGTTTTGCCATTGTTGTTGGAGATATTATTAGCCAATATACACTTTTAGATGGTACATGGCAAGACGCATGGATGTCACTTTCTGTAGTTGGTGTGTTGATGTCACTTTATGTACTGCACATTGTGCGTTTTGACACAAAAGTTAAAAATAGTGCTGTCAAACACCCTGTAAGTCTTAGTATGTTTACTCCTTATGTATTACTGTTAATCGCAGCCTATTTTACTTCTGGTGTGGGTTATGTGGTGCAAGCAACTTTTTTACCTGACATTATAAATTCGTTAGAAGGCTTAGAAGGAAATGGAAGTATTGGCTGGCTTATTGCTGGTTTATCGGGTATTTTCTCGTCCATATTCTGGATGCGAATGGCACACCGTTATGACACGCTAACGGTAATGATGATTACCTTTATACTTCAAGTCATAGGGATTCTTATACCTACGTTTAGTAATGATTTAACCTTAAACTTACTGAGTGGGGTACTTTACGGAAGTACTTTCATAGGACATGTTGCACTCTTTTTAAGCTATGGAGGAAAGTTGGCTGGTAAAAACCCTGTTATCTTTATGGGGGCGTTTACAACGTCTTACGGTATAGGACAAATCTTTGCACCACTCTATAGCATAAGCCTTTATGAGGCGTATGGAAACTACAACATGACGCTTTATGTGACAGCGTTTATTGTTTCTTTGGGGATTGTGTTCTTGTTGTTTGCTAAGAGGTTGGAGAAGGCTAAAGTAGTGTAGTTAAGACAGTATTTGAACCGAACCCTAACATTGGTACTCAATTCCACTCCACTTTAGGTTCCACTCTTTTACTAACACAATCTGTCAAATAAGAGTTAATTAAATTCTGATAAGGAATCCCCACTTTTTTTGCCAAGGTCTTAAAATAAGCAATAGTATCTGTTTCTATATTAATAGAAATCTGTTTTTTTTCTTTTTGTGCATAAGGATTTTTAATTGAATTACTAAAATCGTACTCTTCTCTCATAGTGTAAACTCCCTGTATTGATTTTCTTCATGTTTAGTTGATTTTCTAGCACTTATAATTCTTACATTTTGTTCATCATCACGATAACAATGAACAACTGTTAAAATCTTAGAAGTGCAACTATAACCCAGTAAGATAAATCTATCTTCATCTTCACTATGGTCAGGGTCAAAAATCAAACGAGCATTTTCATCATCAAAAACGGTCTGAGCTTCTTGAAATGAAATGTTATGTTTTTTCAAATTTGCTTGGGCTTTATTTCCGTCCCATGAAAAATCTATTTTATTCATAATTATATTATAATGATTTAATATTTTTTTGTCAAGATTAAAGAGTGAAATTAAAATGGGTAATATATCTTTTATACTACAATCAATCCAAATTAGAAAGTGAAATATTCTGATTTCGCTTTGTTGATTTTTAGGGTAGTTGGGAAAAATTGATATTGGATTTTTTAGGGAGGATTATTTAGAAAGTATGTAAGGTTTTAGGTTGTGAACCTCAAAAGGTTCATAAGGGTGTTTTTTGAATGTACACATAGAGAATCCAAAGTTAATAAAAAAGTGTACCAAGAGGCTACTATATGGAAGTAACTGTAAAAACTTTGTATTTGAGACAAAGATTGCAAAACATTTAGAGGAGTTGGCTCAAGAGATAAAATATAAAAAGAACCTTCTTTCACAGTAGTTTGATTTTGTTATTAACATATCCTAATTTTAAAGTAGAGTTTCCATTTTCAATAGTATTTAAAATAGAATCTATCAATTTCAAAGTTGTATTCAAGTGTATCTTTAAAAGATTTCTTAATATTTTATTTTCCTCTAGTAACCGAATAGCTTTTATAACATTTACTAATTCATATTTGTTTACAATCTCTGAAATTTCATTATGTATCAATCTTTCACTATCTTCTAAGCCAAAAGGAAATAGTAAATTATAATGGGTATAAAATTTTCCGTCTTTAAAATAAAACTTTCTATCAATATCATCTTTTTCACGAATGAAGGTTATGTTTGTTTGGAGTAATGGAATATGAAAAGTTTGTCTACTTATATGTTGAACAATAAGTTTTTCTCCAACTATTTCTTCTAAAAAATCTTCAATTACATGTCTAAGTTGATGAATATTGTTTATATCGTGGTAATAGATTAATTCTGTAATATTATCTAATGTGTACCATAATGTCTTTTTTATCATACTGAATGCTCTCCTTATATTTCAACAGTTGTATTAGTGAATAATCTTTTCTTCAATATCAGTCAATTCCTCTCCCAAAGCACATAGCTGAAGCTAAATACGAATACCTCGCATTATAATATTTAATATGGCAGTTTTTTAAGGATTATAATATGGAGAAACTCATATTTTTACCTCAACCCCAACTTCCCAGCAATCTCAGTTTCACAACAAACATGGTCATCGCTTATCTCTCCATGCTCTTCAACATAAGAGATACCCCAATGAAACATCTCTTTAAGAACAGGTTGTAAGCGTTGACCAGCAGGGGTTAAACTATAGACGACTTTAGGTGGGACTTCTGCAAACACTTCTCGGTGGACAATATTTTTTGCTTCTAACTCTTTGAGCTTTACCGTTAACGTCTTTTGGGTAGTCCCTGAAATACTTTCATGTAAATCCTTAAAACGTTTTCCTCCGTCCAACAGATTCCAAATAATATAGAGCTTCCACTTGTCGTTAAATATGTCTAACGTAACAGCGACAGAACAGTCATACTCTTTTTCATTTATTGTATACATTTGAAATCCTTCTTAGGATGAGATTTTAACATAAAAGTGATTAACTTCTATTACTTACCTAAACTACTGTAAAGAACATTTAAGTAAATAATAGCTAGAATCTTTCAAATCATCTATAAAAAATAAGGAATTAAAAATGGAAAATAAATTTTTAGAAGCAATGAACTTTAGACATGCATGTAAATCATTTGATCCCAGTAAGAAAATTAGTGAAGAAGAATTTTTTGATATTTTAGAGATAGGAAGAATGAGTCCAAGTTCATTTGGTATGGAGCCTTGGAAATTTGTGGTAATCCAAAACAAAGAATTAAGAGAAAAGCTAAAACTCTTTACAGCAGGAGGACAAGGGCAACTTCCAACGGCGAGTCACTTTGTCATAATTTTGTCTCGAAAAAAACAAGACCTACATTACAGTTCTGAGTACATTGACAATAGGTTAAGATACAGAGAACTTCCTGAAGATGTTATTGCGTTTTACCATGAATTTTATGAACGATTTCAAAAAGAGGACTTTAAGCTACTTGGAGATGACAAATACATTTTTGATTGGGGAACAAAACAGACTTACATTGCCTTAGCAAACATGATGACTGGTGCAGCAAGTATGGGTATTGACTCTTGCCCAATCGAAGGGTTTGAACTTGAAGCCACCGAAACATTTTTAAGAGAGGAACTTTGCATAGACACCAATGAGTTTGGTCCAGCTGTTATGGTAGCCTTTGGATACAGAGTAGATGAGCCAAAAGCCAAGAGTAGATTCGACATGGGTGATGTTGTAACGTGGTATAACTAATGTTACTTGACACTCCTATTTGTGACTTTGGTTGGAAAGCACCAGAGTTTACTTTAAAAGATGCTCATGGTAAAAGTTTTACCATGAGTGAGAATTTGGGTGAAAAAGGATTATTGATTATGTTTATTTGTAATCATTGTCCTTATGTCATTCGTATTGCAGAGCGTTTGGCAGAAGATACTCAGCTCTTAATGGATGAAGGCATTAATGTCTTAGCTGTCATGTCCAATGATTATAAAGCTTATGAGAGTGATTCACCAGAGAACATGATAAAGTTTTCCAAAGAAAATAACTTTGCATTTCCGTACCTTGTCGATGAAGATCAAGCTATAGGTAAAACCTATGGGGCTGTTTGTACCCCTGATTTTTTCGGATTTAATGCCAAAGGTGAACTTCAATACCGTGGACGACTTGATGATGCTAAAATGGAAGATGCTTCTAACAGAACGCTTGAACTCGTGAACGCCATGCGAGACATTGCTAAAACAGGTCAAGGACCAAAAGAGCAAGTTCCTAGTGTGGGCTGTTCGATTAAGTGGAGAGACTAATTCTCCCTTAGAATTTTATTTTAATAACCAAATGTTTTCAGTAGCATTTATTTGAGAAAGTGAACCTTCTGTTAGTTTAAAACTTTTTAACAACTCAATGCTATAACATTCTTTATAATGTGCTTCAATCTCCATTGGACTAATGGAGAAGGGAGGACCTCCCATTAGTGTTTGGTCGTATTCATAGCTTATTAAAAATTGGGGTACTGTTGGTGTAATCTGTTTTAAAAGAGCAGTATATTTAAGACGCATCTCTTTAGGTAGTGCCACCAATGCAGCTCTGTCATAAATAGCATCTACTTTACCTAAAGTCTCTGCTGTTAGTTCAAAAATATCTCCCACAAATATATCAATATTTTCTGCATGATAAAGCGTTAGCTCTCCTACTTTTTGAATGTTAGGTTCTAATGCAAGTACGTTAAAAAGTTCTTTGATGGCGATTTCATTGAGTTCTGCTCCAACAACGCTATACCCATGATGTAAAAGCCACGAGATGTCTAGTGTTTTTCCACATAAAGGGATAAAAACTCTAGCGTTTCTTGTAAGTTCTAGTTGTGGAAAGAACTCTTCTAACAATGGGTTGGTATCGTCTAAATGCCAACCTGTATTGTTTGTTTCCCATAGTTTGTGCCAAAAATCTGCTTCCATAAAAATTCCTTAGATTTAATGCTGAGAGTATAGCAAAAGCTTTGATTTTTTAGCACTTAATATTAAAGATAGTAAAATAGTTAAAAAGGACATAAAATGTATTCAGTCATATTTGAAGTAGAAATAAAAGAGGGACAGCAGGATGCTTATTTAAGTATTGCATCTAAATTAAAAGAACAGTTGGTTGAAATGCCTGGTTTTATTTCCATTGAAAGGTTCGAGTCTTTAGTAAACGAAGGTAAATTGGTTTCTCTGTCATTTTGGGAAGATGAAGCATCTTTAATTCATTGGAAAAAGAATTTAGACCATTTAGCTGCTCAAACGGAAGGTAGGGCTTCTATTTTTAAAGATTATCGAATTCGGATTGCGAAGGTTGAGAGGGATTATACTATGGGGTCGAGTATATTTAATAAGTGAATATATTAATAAATTATAAAAATATAAAATTAATTATTAAACTTAATTTAAATTTTATTTATGTATCATGTAGGTTAATTATTTTTAATCTAAGATAATAATATATAATAAACTGTTAATGAGGATACAAATATGAGACCAGAGAAAAAATTAACAACGATAGGATTGTCTTTACTGTTATTGGCAATGAGTGCTTCTGCATTGGAAGCTACAGATAAATGGGGAACACCTACCTTAAATGAGAAGTATCGTCCTCAACAAGCATGGATGCAAAAGTTTTCGGAGACACCTGATGTGGTTGCTGATAGTTCTATTGCTGAAGCCATTGAAAACTGTAATGAAGTGGTAGGAAGTGGTTATTGTACCATTGAAGTAAATGGTGATGAGACTGATTTTCCTTTAGAGATTTTTCGTTCTAAAACGAAGATTGTTGGTGTAGATGACATGGAGCCACTTACTTCAAGTAAGAATGGAACATTTATTTACATTGGAGATAACACACAAAAAGTTATTTTAGAAGGGTTAAATATTCAGGGTCATTCGGCTGGAAGAAATGGTATTTATGGAATTATTGTTGAGGGAAGTAAGATTAAAAATATTGCCATTCAAAATAATAAGATTCATAGCTTTAGTAGTAATAGTAATGCACATGGAATTGCTGTCTATGGAACAGGTACAGGAGGTAAGAATAGCATAAAAAATATTCTTATCAGAGACAATGATATCTATGACATGAGAACAGGATCGAGTGAAAGTATTGTTGTTAACGGAAATGTACAGCGTTGGGAAATTAGTGCTAACAGTGTTATTAATGTAAACAATATTGCCATTGATGCTATTGGGGGAGAAGGTACTTCTCCTGCTGGTACAGATAAAAATGGTCGTATTGTTCCAGGCAAAACAGATGCTGCACGTTTTGGATTTATTGAGCATAACTATGTAGAAAATATGCATACAGATGATAACCCAGCTTATGGAAACAAAGAGAGCTGGGCTGCTGCGATTTATGTAGATGGTGGACATCATATACACATTGAAGGTAATGAAGTCGTTGATGTAGCTTGGGGATATGAAATAGGTGCTGAAAATTGTATCATCTCAAAAAATATCTCTATATTAAATAACACTTCTGAGGATGCTTATTATGGAGATTTAGTTGTGGGTGGTTATGCTGAAAAAGGTTTCAGAGCTGACAAGTCAATTAACTGTAATCCTAACAATACACAAGATGCAAATGAGGGACACGGTTATGTTAAGTTTCTTACAATTAAAGACAATGCTTTTAACACATATTCTGGACAAGAAGAGTCTGTAACATTACAGTACCGAACCACAAATGCAATTGTAGTACAAGAGGGTGTAGAAGCTGTTAATGAATATGGTAATGGCTCAGCTAAAGGTGATGCTAATGCCATTAGGGTTGTAGAGTAGAACAGTTAGCAAACTGTTCTTTTTTTAATTTTCAATAACTCTTTCAATATCTGTAAGAGCTAATTGATAAGAATACTAAAAGTTGTTCAAGAGCTTCTTAGAGTTGTAGCTTTATGTCCAGCTTTGTTTTTTCTATCTCTTCGTTTAGTGACAGTACTTGGGGTTTGTGTATCATCTTCTGATTGTCAGACTTTCCTCCACCTGAAGGCAGAGCTTCTATTTTTAAAGATTATTGTATTCGTATTGCTAAGGTTGAGAGGGATTATACTATGGGGTCGAGTGGGTTTAGTGAATAGTAATCATCTTTAATATTTGGATTGAGGAGAGAAGTGACAATAACCTTTTTGCTTTTGTTCATCAGAGCGTTAAATTTTTTAATTTAACGAGTTAAAATCTACTACTTTTTGTGTTAGACATTAAGTTTTAATTTTATATTAAATATAATAATTAAATTAAAAGATAAAGGATTTTTGATGAAAATAGTAAAAGATGAAGGTGATTGGGTTGCCGATCCAAGTGGTTTAACTTCTGGTGATTTAGTTACATGGAGAAAAAATATGTATAATGAGTGTCCTAATCCTAAAGTAGGAGATATTGTTATTATTTCAAATAATAACAACAATGGTCAGGTTGGATATAAAGCATTAACATCAGAGGGTTATGATACTAGATGGCAAAGGGTTTCTTCTCAAGTTCTGGAAGAAAGATTAAGAATGATTGATACAAAAGACGGAGATGATAGTATTCCTACCTTTGGAAATGGTGATAACTATGTATATTTAAGTGAAGGGGTATGGATTCATGAAGATGATTGTTGGTTTTAAACAAAACAATTACCGTCTATAAGATGGTAGTTTAGTCTAACATTTTAGAAAAACAGATATGGGTTTTTGACCTGTTATATTTTTACTCTAAAGTTCTCTTTACTTTTTGGCTAAAAATGATGTTTTCTATAATTCTTCGCTTGTTTCTATCTGTTTTCAGTGGGAACACGTATGATAAAAAAGATACAATAATCTATGGGAAGAAAATATATGAATCTAGATTTCCTAACCTGTAGAATATTGAATTATAACTTATAAAAAAAAGTAAGCCTATTGTTACTCCCCCAAAACCCTCTTAATATTAACAACCATATCTTGATAAGAATACTCAGCCAAAGTAAAATTACTCTGAGCCGTTGTCAAGAGCAGTCTAGCATCTAAAAGTTGGGTGGTTGTGTCGAGCTGTTCTCTGTAACGATTCTTAGTAATTCGGTAATGCTCTTGGGCTTCAACAATGGAACCTCTTGCCACTTCAATCTGTCCTTCACTAACTTTCAGTTGTTCAAGAGCTTCTTGAAGTTGTAGCTTTATGTCCAGCTTTGTTTTTTCTATCTCTTCATTTAGTGATAGTACTTGGGTTTTATGTATCATTTTTTGATTATCAGATTTTCCTCCACCATAGAGTTCATAAGAAATCTGAACACTCGCAATAACTTCATTTTCTACTGTTCCTAAAGCACCATAAGAGACACCGTTGGGGATGAGTTCATCTCCGTATTTGTTGTAGTCTAAGGCTAAACCAACTTTTGGATAGTAGACAGAGTCTACAGCAGTCATGCTTGACACTTGACTCTTTTTAAGTGCTTCAAGATACTTAAGCTCACTTCGTTTTTCAAGACTCATGCTATAAAGGTTGTCAAAAGAAGTCTCAGCAATAGGGTTGCTTTGTGGTTCTTCTAAGTCGTGAGGATTTATGGTTTCTTGCATGAGTGAAGAGAGTGCATTTTTAGCATTGATGATGTTGCTGTTTGCTTGGAGTTGGGCTTGTTGACTTCCTTGTAACTCTACTTTTACTTTGAGGTACTTACTCTTGGCAATCATCCCTTGGTTTAAACGGCTTTGACTATCTTGAAGTTGTTTCTCTAGTAGGGCTACAGCTTCATCTTGTACGGTTTTACTTTGTAGTGCTTGTAACAATGATAGGTAACGTTTACGGGTGAGCTGTTTTAGGTCGGCAATGTTTGACTGTAGTACCCATTGTTCCGAATTGGTGAGATGTTTTTGACTTTGAAGGTTGTACTTGTCGTAAAAACCATTGAAGAGATTATAGTCTACCGAGACATTAAAAAGACTCTCTTCTTTGGTGTTTATAAAGTTCTCAAAGTTTCGCTTACCGTAGTTATAAGTGGTAGAAACATTGGGTTTAAAGGCAGCATCCAAAAGGGCTTCATTGGCTTTTGAAGTGCTTATTTTATATTCTTGTGATTTAAGCGAATGACTGACGGTTAAGGCTTTTTCTACAGCTTCATCCATGTTGAGTGCCATTAGATTGGTCACTGTTATGAGTGAGAGTAATAGTACTTTAGTCTTCATTTGGCTTCTCCTTTTTTGGTATTTTTTCCATCTTAATAAAGAACATTAAAAGTGCAGGGGTAATGAAAATGGTAAAGAAAGTTGAAAATGCCAATCCTCCTGTAATAACAGAACCCAATCCTCGGTAAAATTCACTTCCTGGTCCAGGGGCTAAGACCAAAGGTAGCATCCCAAAAATGGAAGTTAATGAACTCATGTAAATGGGGCGAATTCTACTTTTAGTGGCTTCAACCACAGCTTCTTTATGTCCATACTCACCACTACGGATGAGGTTTAAACTCTGATGCACAATCAAAATGGCGTTGTTCACGACAATACCAATGAGAATAATAAACCCAAGCATGGTCAAAATGTCCAAAGGTTGTGGGGCTAAAAATTTATCAGTTAGGGCTAAGCCCACAAAACCACCAGCTGTTGCCAAAGGAACGGTTGCCATAATGACTAAGGGATAGATGAAGTTTCCAAAAAGAGCCGACATCAATAAATAAATAATAATCAATGCCATAATGATGTTAAACGACAACATTTCAATGGTCAAGCTCAGTTTATCGGCTGTTCCACTAATGTTAATAGAGACATCTTTTAACGCCCCACTTTTCTCAACATTGGGAAGGATTCCCCCTTTTATAATCTCCATTGCTTCTTGAATGGTCATGTTAGCTGGAGGGGTTACTTGTAGGGTAATGGTTCGGTCTCCGTTGTAATGTCGGATTACGCTAATCCCTGCTGTTCGTTCCATGGAAGCGAGTGAAGAAACAGGAAGTAGTGAACCATTTGGGGTGGCTATTTGTGCATCATAAATGTCTTCAGGTGTTCTAATCTTTGTGTCATCAGCTTTGACGATTAAATCTATCTTTTTCTTACCATCTTGTTGAAAGTCGCCGATTTGTCGACCATTCATGAGTACATCAATGGTCTGACCAAATTGCGTACTGCTCATACCTAGAGCCGAGAGAGCATCACGGTTTGGGATAAGTCTTATTTCAGGATAGAGCAATTCTATGGAAGGAACTGGGCGCACTTGTGCGCCTTGTATGGTTTGCATGGTAGCACCAAAAAGCGTACCACCAGCCATGGCAATACTCTCAATGGACTCTCCTGAGATATCAATATCAATACTGTTTCCTTCACCCACACCAGATTCAAAAACACCTGATTGTAGTGTCACCCCAAAAATCCCTGGCAATGAGTTGACAATGGGTGCGTAAAGTGGAATTAATTCAGCAACACGTTCTCCTTGACCACTGGTTCCCCCAAAGATAATCAAGTCGCCAAAACTAACATAAAAAGCACGGTTAATTGGAGGAAATCCATCAACTTCTTTGTTTATGTGAGGTTCAATTTTATCAAAAAGGTACGTTCCCATCTCTTTTCGTTCATTATAAGAGAGTCCTGGAGGTGGAATCAAAATATTAAAAATAAGGTTTTTATTTCCTTTGGGTAGGTAGTCCATTTTTGGAAAGAGTATAAAAATCATAGCAACAGAGATAGTGGTCAAAGTCACAATGGTAAAGACTCTGGTCGCAATGTTTTTAAGTGAAAAGTTTACCACCGACATAATGGCATTTGAAATGGCTGTTCCAAAATTGGCTAAGGCAGATGTTTTTTTTTCTTTATGGGCTTCGGAGGAAAGGGCAATCTTTTTCCATAACATTGGAATAACCGAAATAGAAACAAAAAGTGAAAAGACTACTGATGAAACAACAGCAATGGCAATGTCTTTAAAAAGTTGTCCAGCTTCATCTTGTAGAAATATAATCGGTAAAAATACAGCAATGGTCGTACTCGCCGAAGCAATCAATGCACCCCAAACTTCATTCGTTCCATCGTAGGCTGCGTCCGAGAGGGATTTTCCCATTTTACGGTGTCGGTCAATGTTTTCAAGTACCACAATGGCTGAGTCAACCAGCATTCCTACAGCAAAAGCAATTCCTGCGAGTGAAATGGTATTTAGACTTCGTCCAAATATCTCTAAAACAATAAAAGTTCCCACAATACTAATGGGAATGGCAAGGGCTGCTACGGTTGTGGGGGCGATGCTTCGTAAGAAAATCATCAGCATAATAACAGCCAAAACACCCCCAATAATGATGTTTTCTTTAACAAGCTCAACAGCACCCACAATATAATCACGTTGATCAAAAATCCAACGGATGTTGAGTTGGTGCTTGGCAAGCAGTCCATCGTTCATCTTGTTAACGACTTCTTCCACTTTGTTGGTAAGTGCGACAATGTTGGCATCACTGGTGGGTTGAATACCCATAAACATACCATCAACTCCAAAGAACATTGCCACTCCTGATTTGTCTTCATAGCCAAAAGAGACCAGCGCTACATCTTTAAGTAAGATGCGTTGTTCACGGTTGGAAAAGAGGGTGATGTTTTCGATGTCTTTAATGTTTCGTAGTTTTGCCGTGGTTCGTATACGGTAACTTTTACGTTCTACGTTTTGGATTCCTGCTGAGATGTCCACATTTTCAGCGCGAATGGTCTGCATTACTTCTGTAATGGTAAGTCCATATTGTGCCATTTTACTGGTGTCCAGAACAATTTGCATTTCTTGTTCCGTTCCACCAATTTGCATGATTTCAGCCACACCATCGACACGTTCTACTTGTGCGCGTATTTCATTTTCGTAAAAGGTTTTATACTCGTCAATGTGTTTGCTATTGCCCTCAGTGGTCTGCAACATCATCCAGATAACAGGACTGGCTTGAGAGGTTTTAATGATGGGTTGTTCCACATTTTCAGGATAGCTTGGTACTTCGTTGAGTTTGTTCGAGACATCTAATAAAATCTCTTTGGTATCGACACCGAGTTTAAAAGTAAGGGTAATTTCTCCTAAGTTGTCTTTGGAAGAACTCTCATAAGTAAGTAGATTGTTCAGACTTTTGAGTACTTTTTCTTGCTCCTCTATAATATCTTGCTCTATCTCATAAGGAGTTGCCCCTGGCCAAATGGTGGTGACTTTGATTTCAGGTTTGCTTACCGATGGGGTAAGTTGGTAGGGGAGTTTGTCAAGTGCTAACATTCCAAAAAGGAGTATGATTAGCACTGAAACAATCACAGTAACGGAATTTTTAATGGAAAATTGTATGAGGTTCATCATCTATTCCTATTTAGTAGTTTCTTGTGGATTCGTGACTTTAATGGGCTGATTTGGAAAAATTCGTTCATTCCCTTTAATCACAAGAGACATTCCCTCTTTGAGCATGGGTGATTCGATGGCAACTTTATCTTGAAAATAACCAACAATACTCACAGGAATCATCATTGCTTTTCCTTCGGCATTGGTAAAAACTATCTGCTGTCTAAAGCGTTTAATGACTCCATCTCTAGGAATAAGCAGTGCATTGTCAAGCTGTGCATTTGGAAGTTTAATGCTTACCTCCATCCCTTCAAAAAGAATCTTCTTACTTTTTAAAGTGACTTTGAGTGGAAAGGTACGGGTGTTTTTGTCACCAATGGGGATAATGGCTTTTACTTTTCCTGTAAGTGCTTCGTTAGCAACCATGACTTTTATGGCATCATCTTTTTTGATACTGTGAATAAATTGCTCAGGAATATTAACGGTAATGTCAGCGACATAGGGGTTTACAAGTTGTGCAATAGCATCTCCTGTTTTAACCCATTCACCCAGTTCGACCATTTTTGAAGTGATGATTCCATCATAGGGCGCATAAATCTTTTTCTTATTTTTCTCAATACGTTGTGCATCAAGTCCTGCTTGTAAGGCAGAGGTTCGTGACTTAAATCCTGTGGTTGCAAAAGAAATGGCATCGTACTCTGAACGGGCAATACTCTGGTCTACTAAAAGTGTTTTGTAACGCTTTAAATCTTTATTTGACTTTCGATAGTTTGCCTCTGCTTCTCTAAGTGAAGCTTTTGATGCCATGATGTTCTTGTCCAATATACTACTATCAAGGGTGACCAAAAGCGTACCCTTTTTAACGGTGTCTCCATTGTCAAAATAAACTTTTAAAACTTTTCCAGCACTCTCTGAAGCAAGGTTAGACTTTTGATTAAAGTACAACGTTCCCACAAAGTTTTGTAGACGATTGACTTTACCTTTGGTAAGGGGTGCCATTTCGACAAGTGATGCTTTAGGTGCTGGAGCTTCCGACCACAAGAGTAGTGGAACCATGACTAATAAAATTCTTAACATACTTTATCCTTACGTAGTTGTTCAATGCTTTTACGCATGTCCATTTCTCTTAGATGGGTAAGTACTTTGATGGTAATTGCTTTCTCTTCAGGAGAGATACTTTGCTCTTTTTCTGCTTCATATACTTTTAGGCAGAGACCCACTTCATTGTAAAGTTCTTGACCTTTAGCTGTCAGAGAAATAAGGTAAGAACGCCTGTCAGTAGGGGAAGGCTCTCTAAGAATAAACGCTTTTTTAATCAGCGAGTCAAGTAACCTTGAAACTGTTGTTTTGTCTTTGTAGTTGTACTCTGCAAGTTGACTTACGGTACTGGTTCCATATTCATTTAAACTACAGAGCATGGCAAATTGCTCGGTGTAAATGTTATAGGGTTTTAAAAACTCATTGAAGTTATTACGCATTTGGTTGCCTGTAACATGTACATGGTAACCTAAGCTTTCATCTTTATTATGCTCTTCTAAGGACATTGTTTCTCCTATTTAGTTGTATAGACAACTATTGTCTATACAATTATAGTTTATACAACTTTAAAAAATCTAATAATATAAGTTATAATAGAGAAAAAGGAGTAGGCTATTAATCCTTTATATAAAAAGATTGGTAAAGAACTTGACTTAGGAAAACTCTCTACTGTTGAAGTCATCCAAACTTTATGGAGTGGTTATGGTGAGTTGGTTCGTTTGACTTTTTCCAAGAGAAGGATCATTGTTAAACATGTGCAACTTCCTAAAACTTCCGAACATCCTCGTGGGTGGAATACAAACCTTTCTCATCAACGTAAACTTCATTCTTATCAAGTTGAAGTGAATTGGTACGAAAACTTTAGCCAAGACATAAGTGAACGTTGCCCAATACCTCAGGGTTTAAAGTGTTTTCAAAGAGAAAATGAATGGCTGATTGTAATGGAAGATTTAGCAACTTCAGGCTTTCCAAGCATCATAGAAAATGCTGAAAAGCAACATCTAAAAGCTGTGCTTCATTGGTTGGCGAATTTTCATGCATGTTTCATGGGTAGAAGAAGTGAACTTATTTGGGAGCATGGAACCTACTGGCACATAAGTACCCGTCCTGATGAGTTAAAAGCTTTGGAAGACAAAGAGCTGAAAAAGTACGCTAAAGATATTGACAGTATGTTAGAAGAAAACAAGTATCAAACCATTGTTCATGGTGATGCGAAGTTGGCGAATTTTTGTTTTAATGCAGAGGGAACAGAATGTGCTGGATTGGATTTTCAATACGTAGGTCATGGCTGTGGCATGAAAGATGTGGCACTTTTTATGAGTAGTAGTATAGAACCTAAAGATTGTAAACGCATGGAAGTGTGGGTGCTTGATACTTATTTTATAGCTCTTGATGAAGCATTAAAACATTATCAACCTCAGTTAGACAGTGCTGATGTCGAAAAAGCATGGCGACCGATGTTTGCTGTAGCATGGGCAGATTTTCAACGCTTCATTAAAGGGTGGAGTCCGAATCATTGGAAGGTGAATGTTTATACGGAGGGGTTGAGGGAAGGGGTTTTGAGGGATATGAGGTTTAACTAATCTCTTTTTAAATGTAAACTATAACAAACAAATATAGGAATGAAACAAACCTATACTTTCTTAGCCATAAGCCCTTCTTGTAAAAGCATCTTAATAAATGATTGATAAGGTACATCCATGCTGTTGGCTTTCACTTTTAACTCATCGAGCATATCAACAGGTAAGCGAATAGAGATACTTTTGGTTGTTTTTTTCAAATTAGGGAAACGTACCATTTTTACTTTTGAAGTATCAAAATACTCTGTGGCATCATGATTTTCCCAAAACTCTCGCTCTTCATTTTCATCTTTAAAGGTAGGGATTTTTTTTGTTGTTTTCATAAAAGTTCTTCTCCTTTTTTGTCATTGTTACAGTATGATTTAGTTTCCAGTTTTATTTATAATCTTTCGTAACCTTGTACGTTACTTGTAAATTTGTTGCCTCTATTACATCTATTCTTAGACCTTTAAATCCTATGGTTGTTAATTCATTTGGCTTTAAATCATACTCAATATCTTGGGTAAAAGATGGACGTGCCATGTTTTCTATAAACTCCCTATATGAAACCTTTATTTTATTTCCTACTTTCCCTTGATACAAAGCTACGTATTTAAAAGAGTCAGGGTGTATAATTGATTTTTTAACATAAGCAATACTTTTTTCCAGTTTGTTCAATTCTCCATCTGGATAGTTTCCACTGTGAGTAAAATGATTATCATTGTTTTTATCTACTAAGCAGTCGTTATCTTGATTACAAATCATGTTCCAATTAGTATTTTTCCAATTTCTTAAAGTGAGTGATTTAAGTTTGTCTTCATTTGAGTCTGAAGTTAAAAGCATAACCCCTAATCCAGCTGGTCCACCCAATAACCACCACGGATTAAAACTTGTTGACTTTAACTCTTCGGGTGGAGTTGTTAATTCAACATAATAAGACATGTTTCCCTGTTTTAAGTAAAGGTTTTCCCCAACCTCTCTAGTGCTTAGCGTATTTAACTTGGGTATACTATTAGCTTTTTCAATGTATGTTAGAGCAGGTGTTTTTGTACACCCCGTTGACAAAAAAGCAAGACCAAGCATCCCAATTATTACTATTTTTTTCACATGAATCCTTTTGTTTTTAGATTAGTTATTATAGCATATAATAGGTTTTTTTTTGGGGGGGATAGGAGATATAGGAGTCAGTCGCCACCTTAAAAAATAACAATGGTAGCAATAGTAAAAAATCATAAAGATGACAAATAAGCCATAAAAGCATCTTTTACACAACCTGTCTCCCTTTCTATAAAAAAGATATTGATGCGTTCTATGGACTCTTTTTCTCATTAATCTAACATAAACCAAAGTAAACTATAATATTGTAATACAACAATACAAAAAGGATTAATGATGGTTGCTACAGTTAGACTTGATAGTGAATTAGAAGCTACTTTAAATAACCTTTCAAAACGATTTCATAAAAAACGAAGTGATATCATACGAGAAGCCATAAGTCTTTATGCTAAGACCTTGGAAGATACGAAAAAAAGCAGACTACACAGTGCCATTGATAAAACAATGACCAAAGATTTTGATGAATACAAAACGATGGAAGCGACTTTAGTTGACGGCATTACGAAGTGAAATTTGGTTGGCTAATCTCAACCCATCAAAAAAGTCAAATGAGATAGGAAAAACTCGTTCTGTTCTTATTTTTCAAAATGATGAACTCAATCGTAGCAGTTATCCTACAACGGTGATACTCCCATTAACCACTTCACTCATAGATAATGCAAAACCGTTGAGGTTTCGTGTAAACAAAAGAGAGAAATTAGAAAAAGATTCAGATATTTTAATTGCTCATATTCGTTCGATTGATAACATACGGCTTATTGAGAAAGTGGTTACATTAAATGAAGATGAGATGATAGAGGTTAAAGAGCTTTTAGATGAGGTTTTGTTGAATTATTAATCTGTTGTAACTGTGTTAACTCCCATAATGAAATCGACAAGTCAATACATTTATCTGCTCATCAAAAACTTCATAAACCAAACGATGCTCTTGACTTATACGGCGTGACCGACACCCTTGAAGTTCATGTTTTAGTGGCTCAGGTTTTCCTGTTCCTTCATAAGGCGTTCTTTAAATTTCTTTTCTGTAAACAGAAGATTTATTACTCAATTAACTCTCTAGTTGTCGTTTTTCCTGCTCGTGCATTATTAAGTGAGCTTAGTAATCGTTCTTTATTTTTAGGAGAAGAGAGTAAATAACTTGTTTCCTTCATGGCATTGTAAGCCTTAAGAGAGATGATAACAACATTTTCACCATTTTTACGGTTGACAATGACTTCTTCACTATTTGCGTAGACAGCGTCATATAATGACTTTAGATTATTTCTTGCTTCGGTAAAGTTGACTACTTGCATAAAAATTCCTTTCTGTTCCAAATATTGTACATAATAATGAATTTGTCAAGCTTAAGTAGTGAAAATCATCCTTGACAAATAGATGCTCAAAAGTATATAATTACGTAACCAGTTACATAAAAGGATTCTAATGAGTACGATGTTTCAAAAAACAGGTGTGATGGCAATAGGGAGTAGATTACGAATTTTGGGTGAGCGTATGGGTAAAGAGTCAGAGAAAATCTTTGCCTTATATGAGGTAGACATTAAACCTAAATGGTATCCCGTTGTTTTTTCATTGCTTGAGGGTGACAGTAAAACCATCACAGGTATCGCCAATGAGATAGGGCATTCCCATGTTTCCGTTCTTAAGATTGTTAAAGAGATGTCAACAGCAGGTTTGATAAATGAGCAAAAAGATGAAAATGACAAACGAAAAACAAATCTTACTTTGAGTACCCATGCAAAAGAAGTGCTTAAAGGCTTGGATCAGCAAACTTACGATGTAACACTTGCTATGGAAAAGATGACCGAAAAAATGCAAAATAATATTTGGTCGGCATTGGATGAGTTTGAAGCTTTATTCGATGCACAGTCAACGTACTCAAGAGTTTTAGACGTAAAGCGTGAAAGAGAAGCTGGTGAAATAAAAGGAGGAAATAACAGTGGAGACAAAATATAAATTACACACAGACCTTAGGGTTGCTGAGTTTATTGACATTTTAGAGCGTTCTACTTTAAGTGAAAGAAGACCTGTTCATGACTTGAATGCCATGCAAGGTATGTTAGATAAGGCAGATATCATTATAACAGCATCTCAAGGTGACAAAATAGTCGGAATAGCAAGATCTGTTTCCGACTTTAATTACTGTTGTTATTTGTCAGACTTAGCTGTAGACACAGCCTATCAAGGGCAAGGGATTGGAAAAGAGCTTATTAATAAAACACAAAAAGAGCTAGGAGAGCATTGTACGCTCATCTTAATCTCAGCACCAGCTGCTGTAAATTATTACCCTAAAATAGGCTTAACTAAGCATCAATCTACGTGGACTTTGGCAAGAGATACTAGGTTAAGCTAATACTTTTTCTACAGTACTTAACTTTTAAAATATAAAGTTGAGTGCTGTACTAAAAATTTCTAAATCATGTTCATCTGAATATTGTTTATCATATTGAAATTTCAATGCAATATTATCGTTGAGATCGTATCGTGTTCCTAAAGATGCTTTTTGCATATCGACTGTTAGCCATCCTCTGTATACTTGCGCGAGTGCTTGGTTTGCAGCATTTATTGGAGCAGTAGCTTGTGGAGGTAGCCCTTCGGTTGAAATAGGGGTGAATTTTGACTTGCTCTCCACTTCAGAATAACTAACAAATGGTGTCCAATTACCAAGGTTATATCCTGAGGTTACATTCCATGAGGTTAAGTCAGGTAAAAAATTATCAATTTTAAACTGGATGTACTCTCCTTGGACATAAGAGTTTTCAAAGTTATATCTAGCACCAAGATTAAAGTAGTCACTTTGAATATCTCTAGTATTAGCAACACCAAGATCAGCAGTGATCGTTGGTATATTCAAGGTACTTAAATAGGACAAGATATTAGTGATATTGTCACTATCTACAGTAATAGTAGAACGAATATACGAACTTTTAATGGTTAAATCATCTAGGATATACTTAAGAGAAACACCTGAAACATTTGTTGCATCAAGATCAACATCAAATGAACCTTCTCCTGGAACGATTGCTTTAATTGTATCGGTTGTTTTCCCATAAAGGATAGAAGAGATAAGATAGCCTTCTCCAATCTCGTTATGGTAGGTAAGCTCAACTCCTTGGTAGTCGTTGATAGTAGTTAGTCCATACATATCTGGTAATCTAACAGTATCATATGAATAGGCAACATTTAAAATATCTGAAGACATAAAATTTGGTGCAACCATTAAACCTGCTCGAATATCAAAGTTGTCAGTTAATTCATATTTAGCATTTGCCCATGTTATTTTGAAAACTTTGTCATTACTGTTGGTAGGACTTGCTATCCCTTGTATTGTGAAACTTAACTTATCAGTTGCTTGAGCATCTAACTGTAGACCTAATATACTGTAGTTGTCAAAAGAAAAATCTCCTTGACTCCCTTTGTCAGTGTGGATAGAGTCTCTATAAAGTACTTGGTCATTATCTTGATAAGCACCACCTAAAGTTCCATAACCATTAACAGATAAAAAATCCATATCGCCAGAAAAACTACTTGTACTGCATAAACTAAGAAATGCTCCTACGACTAAAACTTTATTTTTCAATTCTCTCTCCTTATATAACTTAATAAAAGTTAAATATTTTTATTAAATATTATACTTAAAGTTTTATTAAGTTTATCCATAATAATTAAGAAATATAAGTAGAAATTCATAGAACTGTATCGACGATTGGGTATTTTAATTATAGTAATACCTCGTCTAATGTTTTTGATTTGCGTTAAAGTTGATTATAAAGGTGTACTCCTAATCCATCTCACCAACATATCTAACTCTTCTCTGTCGATATTATGCTCTTTCTCGTACGTTTTAAAGTCTATGTCAAAACCACCATCCTGTAAGGTCTTTACTTGTGCTTTAGAAGTATAGTAGGGCAATATACCATCTTCTGTACCATGAGTACAAAGCCAGCTAGCATTTTTAACTGCTGGGTTCATTTCTACTAAGAGTTTTTCTGCATCATAAATATAACCAGAAATTGCCATGTACCCTGCAAATACTTTTTGGTATCTTGCTCCAAACTCAAAGGTTAAGAGTGAACCTTGTGAGAAACCAAATAGGAAGCTTTGAGATACATCGAACTCTTCTTCAAAAAGTTCATCACAAATTTCGGTAAGTATTTGAGATGAAGCAATGATGCCTTCTTCTTGGTTGGGGGCTAAGTCATACCATGAGTACCCTCCGTAATAATCATTAGGAGCGTCAAGTAAAAGGTAGTTCATGTCTTCCATGTTAACAAATGGGGGTAACCATGTAAATCCAGCAGAGGAGTCACCACGACCATGAAGGATTATCATTAATTTTTTAGAAGGAACAGTTGAGGGGATAAATACATTGTTTAGTTTTAAATTTTTCATCAGTTATTATAGACAATTTTTCTCGAATTATGAAACATACATAATATGTTGGAGGATTTCTATATAAAAAGTGTAAATAAAATTTTATATCTTAAATAGGTTATATATTAAAATAATCTTAAATTATTAATATATATAATTTTATATTATTATTAAAAATAGTTAAAATTTATTAATAGATATAGTAAAATATAGCAAAAATCCTCTTAAAGCCCTAAATATTGGGATTAAATTGTTTTAAAATAACTAAAATTAAAGTTTTTAAGGTTAGACTTCTAACGTAAACAAACAAATAAAAAGGAAAAAAGTGAAAAATTTAATAAAAGTTAGTACATTGCTTGCACTTTGTACATCGTTATCGTTCGGGGCAACACAAGCAGAGATGGATGAAGTAAAAGCACATGTTGAAGCAGGTGTGGCACATTGTAAAGTAGTTGGTGTGGCTAAATGTGTTGAAGAGTTTAACCAAAAAGAAAGTAAATGGGTTAAAGGTGACATGTATATCTTTGCAAATGACTTTGATGGTGTGATTACAGCACATCCTAAAAAAGATTTAAAAGGTAAAAATCTTTTAGAATACAAAGACAAAGCTGGAAATACACTTTTTGCAGATTTTATTGCCAAAGTAAAAGCTGATAAAGAAGGTTGGGTTGATTACGTATGGACACATCCTGCTACAGAAAAAGAAGCTGATAAAACTTCATTTGTAAAAGGAATTGGTGAAAATCAACTTATTGGTTGTGGTATCTATAAAAATGATGGTACAAAAGCTGATGACAATAAAACGGAAGCACCTAAAGCTGATGAGAACAAAACTGAAGCACCTAAAGCTGACGATAAAAAATAATATAAAGTCCTTATGAAAGGACTTTTGTTAATAAAAACTACTTCTTGTAAGAAGTAGTTTTTAACTTCCTGAAACTATTTACCTTACTTAATCTAACTCTTTCTATTCAATAATTTTATATATTATAGTTTAAAACAACCAAATCTAAAGTCTTTAAGGTTACACTTCTAACATAAATAAACATATGTTAAAGGAATAAATTGAAAAATTTTATTAAATTTGCCACATTAATGGCACTATGTACAACATTGTCATTTGGGTTCTCACAAGAAGAAATGGATTTCGTGTCATTTGAATCATCAGATGCAGAGATGGATGAAGTAAAAGCACATATTGAAGCAGGCGTAGCACATTGTAAAAAAGTTGGTGTGGCTAAATGTGTTGAAGAATTTAACCAAAAAGAGAGTAAATGGGTTGTTGGTGACATGTATATTTTTGCCAATGATTTTGATGGTGTTATTATGGCACATCCTAAAAAACCTTTAAAAGGTAAAAATCTTTTAGACTACAAAGACAGCGCAGGAAACACACTTTTTGCAGATTTTATTGCCAAAGTAAAAGCTGATGGTGAAGGTTGGGTTGATTATATTTGGACACATCCTGCTACAGAAAAAGACGCTGATAAAACTTCATTTGTAAAAGGAATTGGTGAAAATCAATTGATTGGTTGTGGTATTTATCATAATGCTGACCATAAAAAGGCTGAGGAATCTAAAGTTGAAGAGAAAAAAGCTGACGATAAAAAATAATCAAAAGTCCTTAGTCAAGGACTTTTATTGTATAAAGCAAAGCTACTTTTTTAGAGAAGTAGCTCTTAAACTGTCCCCTTCTCATACCACTTACGCAACCATCTATCCAAGGGATACATAAATTTATAAATAGCAGGAACAACCAAAAGTGTTAATATGGTTGAACTGACTAACCCACCAATAATTGCCAATGCCATTGGTGCATTTGACTCACTTCCTGCTCCTCCACCAAAGGCTAGGGGAATCATGGCACCTATCATGGCAAATGTAGTCATGAGGATTGGTCTTAGTCTTTTTTCTCCAGCTTCTAAGAGTGCCTCATCTACATTTTTTCCATCTTTAACAGCTTTGTTTGCAAAGTCGACCACTAAGATGGCATTTTTTCCTACCATTCCAAGTAAGAGAATAATCCCGATCATTACAAAAAGGCTAAAGTTATTTCCTGTTGTGGATAAGGCAACCATAATACCCGTAAATGAAAGAGGCATGGAAATCATAATAATAAAAGGTTGAATCAAAGACTCATAGAGTGCTGCTAAGATAAGATAAATAAGAATAACAGCCAAGACAACAGCCCCAACAAAAGCTGCTCCTGTGTCTTTCATGTTCTCAACATCTCCTGTAAATCGGTAGCTGTAACCCTCAGGAAGAATATCTTTAATATCTGTTTCTATTTGGGTCATTACAGCATTTAAACTTTCACCAAATACCCCAGAAGTTACCATAATTTTTCGTTCTCTGTCATATCTATTAATAG
Source organism: uncultured Sulfurovum sp. (assembly GCA_902727895.1). GTDB lineage: Bacteria > Campylobacterota > Campylobacteria > Campylobacterales > Sulfurovaceae > UBA1140. Next base: position 19,518 of record CACVAP010000022.1, on the reverse strand, counting down.
AAGCAACGCTTTGTGTTTGATGGAATTCTATGAGTCCTTCTAGAGAGATTAACTCACCTGTGTTACTGTGTATTTGAAGTTTTTTAATGTCGTCGATGGAGTTTCTATATTCATCTTTAAATCTTAAGGTAATGTCAAATTGACGACCGTTTTCTTCATAATAAGAGATGGCTTGGTCACTCGAATAAGCAGAAGCCAAAAGAGAAGCAATGTCGTTAGCACTCACCCCAACTCTTTGAGCATTTTCTCTTAAGATGCTAATTTGAATTTCAGGTTTTCCACTCTCATAATCTCGGTCAATACTCACAACACCTTTAGAGCTTTCCATCTTAGTTATGAGTTGGCTTGTTGTTTTCTCTAAAACGTCTAAGTTTTCACCTGTAACGACTACTTGGATTGGTGCATTACTAGCTCCCGTGTCAAATGGAGGAACATCTTCGACCGTAATAACCATGTTCTCAATAGCTTTAAATTTGTCTCGATACTCTTGAACTATCTGTTCTTGAGAGTTTCCTTTTCTTGAAGCCACGGGAACAAGTTTTGCGTATATCTTTGCTTTGTGTAGTTCGTTTGCAGCGTTGTATCCGATGGAGAGAACGGAGTACTCTATCTGTGTATCTGCTTCTACTTCTTTAAGTAGGGGAGCAACATTCTTTTTCATTTGTGCAATGTTGGTTCCCACAGGTGCTTTAATGAAAACTTGAAACTCACTGTTGTCTTCCATAGGAATAAACTCCATACCAACTTTGAGGGTAAAAGAGGCAAAAAGAATCCCAACCGTCGCCAAGATGGTTAAGGTTTTAAAACGAATAAGAGGTTTAAGAATGGCAACATAAACTTTGTCCATGCCCACAAAAAATGGTTCGGTAAAATGAAAAAACCAATTTTGTTTGGCACTTAAAACTCTGGCTCCCACCGTAGGTACAAACATAACAGCCACTAAAAATGAAATGATAATCCCTGAAGCCACGGTCATGGCAAAAGAGTTAAAGAACATTCCTACAATTCCATCCATAAAAGCAACAGGAATAAAAACGGCTAAGAGTACAGCAGAAATAGCCAAGATGGAAAAGGCAACTTCTTTAATCCCTTCAAATGAAGCTTGGAAAGGCTCCATTCCTTCTTCCATTTTCTTAGTAATGTTCTCGATAACAACAATGGCATCATCAATAAAAATACCAATGGCAAGGGTCAAACCAATAAGCGTTAGTTTGTTTAAGTCATATCCTAAAGCATCAATAATGGCAAAAGTACCAATAATCGAGGTAGGAATAGCCAAGGCAGAAACCAATGAAGCTGTAATGTTTCGTAAAAAGAAAAAGACAATAATAATGGCTAAAACTGAACCTAAAATAAGGTCAAAAGTAACGTTGTTAATGTTGACCATAATTTTGTCTGATTGATCTTGAAGTAATTGGAGTTGATAATCATCTCCTGCTATTTGTGTCAGTTTTGGCATGACTTCTTTAACAGCTTTAATGATGTTTAGAACATTTTCACCTGAGATTTTTTTAACCTCAAGCATAACCCCTTGATTTCCGTTGTAAGATGAAAAACTTTTGGCATCGCTCAGTCCATCTCTGACGGTAGCTACGTCTTTGAGTTTTACCCCTTCTTTGATGATAATATTTTCTAAACTGGCAATACTTGAAGCATCTGCTTTAGTTTTTAGAATAATCTCTTGCTTATCAGTAATGATTTTTCCCACACCAAGCTTGACATTTTGTGAGGCAATGCTTCCTTGCAATTCTTTTGGAGTGATGCCGTATCGGTTAAGTAAAGAGGGGTCAATAAAAATTCGAATCTCTCGATCTTGATACCCAATAATGTCAACTTCTCCAACTCCTTGGATTCTTTGAAGTTTAGGTTTTATTTTTTCATCTGCCAGACGCATAAGTCCTGTAGAATCACCTGTCTTAGTGGCAACAAAAAGGTTAATAACCCCACCACCAGCACCCATTTTTTTGACAATTGGTTGTTCTACTTGGCTAGGTAATATAACTCCCCCAATTTTATCTCGGACATCATTGGTCGCTTCATCTAAATCTTTAAAGAGTTTAAACTGAATGGTAACGACAGAAAAGCCTTCATAACTGGTTGACATAAGTTTGTCTATACCGTCAATACCACTAACAGCTTCTTCAAGTTTGTCTGTTACTTTGGTTTCAACAGTTGAGGCATCTGCTCCGTTGTACGCAGTCTGAATACTAACCACAGGAAAATCAACATTTGGGAAAAGGTTGACAGGCATGGTCTTGTAAGACATCATCCCAAAAACAATGAACATAAGTACGCCCATTAACGTGGTAATAGGTCGATTAATCGCAAAACTGTACATGAATTACTCCGTTACAATCGTACCAGTCCCAAAGAGACCGACTTTTATGTTTTTAGCTTTTACTTCGGCTTTTAGTTTATGGGTTTGGCTGTCAATGCTTGGATAAACTTTAGAAATTTTACCTTCATAGTTTTTGTCACTACCTGTAAGCTTGTACTTAAAGGTAGCTCCTTTTTTAACCTTGTCCCAATACTTCTCATCAAAAGAGACAATGAGCTTTACATCGTGTGCTGATTGGATTTTTAAAATAGTACGAATCATTTGACCACTAACTACGTCACCCACTTCTACGAGTTTTTCATAAATTATTCCGTTAAATGGAGCATAAAGAGAGGTCTTTTTTAGTAGGATCTCTTGGTACTTTACATTGGCTTTGAGTTGTGAAACGGTCGCATAGTTCACATCTCTGTTTTGTGCAAACTTGTCAAAAGCAGAAGCATCTAAAAGGTGTTTTACTTGTGATTGTCGTTTGTACTCTTTTTGTGCATAATTGGCTGAAACTTGTGCTGTTTTTAGATTGGCTTTGGCAATGTTTAACATGCTACGGGTGTCGCTATTTTCAAGTCTTACCAGTGTTTGACCTTTTTTAACGACACTACCTACATCTACTTTGACAGCATTGACAATACCACTGGCAGAAAATGCTAAGTCAGCACTTTTCTCAGCTTCTACATGAAAGGTTGCGTAAACTTCCTCGGCACTTAAAAAACTTAAACTTAAAACCATTAGACTTGTGATTATTTTATTCATTGATGTATTCCTCTACATTTAATCCTAACTGAAAATAGCAGTTGGCTTTTGCCACTTCTAAAGAGTTAAGGGCTATCTCATATTGTGCTGTTGCAGCTGTTTTATTACTCAAAGCATCAAGATAGGTAACATTGTCAACTATCTTGGCTTCAAATTTTTGCTCTATCATGTGGTAAACACTGTCGCTGGCTTCTAGTGCTAGGGTTGCTGAGTGTATTTTTTCTTTGGCTGTTTTGATTTGAGTAAAAGCAATGGCTCGGTTGTTGTCTTGCTCGTCTTTAGCTTGGTTTATTTGTTCTTGCATGGCTTGATGTTGAATCATCAACGATTGTTTTTGTTTTTTAATAGCACCATTGTCAAAAAGTTGCATGTTGACATTGAGCATAAGCGTGTTTTGATGGTTTGGACTTTCAACGAGTGGATTGCTGTCTTCACGATAATATTCATACACATTATAGGTGTCAGAGAGTTGCACTTGTGGTCGGTAGGCTGCATCTAAAGAAGAGGCTGTGCTTACCAATGCAGAGGCTGAAGCATCTAAAGATTTAATGTTGTCGTTTAATTCTTCTGTTGGATTGCTACGTGGTTCTATAATACTTGCATTTTCTAAGCTGCTTACTTCTCGACCCAGCTTTAAAGAAAGTGACTTTTTTAATTCAAAAATATTTTGTTTATTGGCTGTAATCTGATAGCTATTATTGGCATAAGTAGATTTGATTTTGTCTACTTGGTCAATGGTCGCAAGTTTGGCACGGTGAAAGGTTTCTACTCTACTTATTTGTGCTTCCAATTCTTTTTGTTCTTCATAACGTGCTTGAAGTAGGGCTTCTTGATTTTTAATGTTGTAAAAGTTGTTGACAATACTTAATGCCAAGGTTTTTTTGTTGTAGCTTTCATCAAACTCTGAAGCTTGTAACTCATCTGTTTTTTGTGAAATCTCAGCACTTAATTTCCCCCCATCATAAAGGTCAATGGCAATTTGTCCATAACCTGATAAGGTATCTTGTGCTTGAAAAGGACTGGCTGGGGACTGAGAAGAAAACTGTCCTCCTACGGTTATGGTTGGCATAAGGTATTCACTTTTCGTTGACTCTAGTGATTTTTGCTTCGCCTTACTTCCATATTCTAGGGCTTTAATTTGATGATTATGCTCTTGAGCATAATTTATTAAGTCTTTTAGTCCCTCACTCCAAAGAAAAAGAGGAAGTAAAAGTAGTGTGGAAATTCTTTTCAAAATGTCTCCTTGATATATCTTGCTGGAAAGATAACATCTTTTGACTTAAACTGTCTTTCTAGAAAGACAGTTTCAAATTTTACTTATGTTATAATAATTTATGAAAAAAGAAAACTTAGATAACTTTTATGAAAATGTTTTTAAAGATGAACGTGAGGTTTTAGGTTTATGTATCCCTATTACCATGATTCACAAACAACTTTTCAATGAAGGATCAGCACTATTGTTAGAGAAATTTGATTTAAGCTCTTCGGAGATGGATGTATTGGCTTCACTCACTTTTAACAATGAGACACTTACGCCAACAGACCTGTATGAGTCAACCATTTTTTCTTCTGGGGGGATGACAAAGTTACTTAAAAAACTTGAAACAAAAGGTTATGTCTCACGTTCTTCTTGTGCTGAAGACAAAAGAAGTAAACTTGTACACATAGAACCTAAAGGAGTAAAACTCGTTCATGAAGCACTAGGACTCTTAATCCATAAGGATAATGAGTTCTTTTCTGTATTGGATGAAGAAGAGAAAAAAGTGTTTTTTAGGGTTTTAAAGAAGTTGTTGTATCGGGTGGTTGAGAGGTAGAAATGGGTCGAAATGATTAAACTTTAATCATTGAAATCCTCTATAATAGAAGAGAGTAATGCTATTATATTTCCATTAAAAACCAAAGAAGAAAAATGAAAGAATTTATAGCAGTATACAATCAACATCAAAGTGAAATTGAAGATTTCATGATGAATACCCTTAAAAATAACGGAAATATTTATAATAATCCAGAACGATATAAAGAGAATTATAGAAGTTTTCCTTCCATGGAACTATTGTATATTACTGATAATCAGTTTAAGCAGATAACACCTAATGTTTTTAGAACGAGAATGAAGAATGATGAAAAAGGGAAAGATAGGGCTTACCTAGAAAGAAAGCTTATAAAAAAGAATGAAGAGTTTTCAATTAGTGAACCTTATCTTTCTTCAGCGACAGGTAATATTTGTATTACGGTGATGAAGAAAGAGGATGAACATTACATTTTTATGGACTTTTCACTGGGTAAACTACTTGGACGTTTAGGGTTAATTGAGTTACACCCAACTTTCGATAACTTTACGAAGTTCTTTTACCAGCTTATTGGTTTCTCACTGATGTTTTTTGCATCTTTAGCCATTGGTTATGCATTGTATTCATTCTTTAGCCATTTAATAGGCGATGGATTCACCCTTGATACTTTGTTTAAACCAATCGTTTCTATTACTTTGGGACTTGCCATTTTTGATTTAGCAAAAACTATTTTAGAGCGAGAAGTTTACTTTAAAAGCTACGGTAAAGAGAGCGAAGATGACATGGTTTTAACCAAGTTTTCCATTGCCATTATTATTGCCCTTTCCATTGAAGCCTTGATGGTTGTATTTAAGATTGCATTACATGATTACACGCATATGATTCATGCACTTTATCTTATTTTAGGAGTGGGTGTTATCATTATTTCTTTGGGAATTTATAACTATTTATCACATAAAAATAATGATTAAAGTATTATTAGCTGTAATTTAATTTTTAAGAAAGGTACTTATGTACAATCCTATATCTTCTGAGTTTTTTGATCAATTAATGGTTGCAATGGAAAGAAAAATTCCATCTAGCATTGAATATTATCAAAATGAAGAACAAGAAAAGAATCAAGAGAAACAAGTAGTAAAAGCTTTGGTAAAAACGATGGAAATTATTGATGGTTTTGAAATTTTAGTATTGGATAGCAAGGAAAAAATTAGATTGTCGATGGTCATTAAATTTAATGGTAAGAGACATCGCGAAGATTAATTTTTGATGAGAATCTTAATATATAGTTTTGTTCAAGTAATGTAGTTAAGCCTCCAAAAAAGCATTAACCACATTTCCAAACACCAAAATAGAAGGACGCACCATTCCTTTAGAGGCTTCTTCCAGTCCATCTAAGGTACAAGTAGCTATTTTTTGGTTGGGTCTACTGGCATTGGAAATAATGGCACAAGGCATATTGTTAGGCACATTTTGTCGTGCTGTTTCTTCTAAGATCTCAGGAATACGGCTAAGTCCCATAAGCACAACTACCGTATGGTTTTCTTTGTGTAAAAGGTCGACCCATGTTAGGTTTAAACTGTTTCCTTTTGAGTGAGGTGAAACCACAGAAAATGATGAGGCAAAGTCTCTGGCTGTAATGGGAATACCTGCAACCAAAGGCGCAGCAATGGCAGATGAAATACCTGCTATGACTTCACAAGGGATATTGTGTTCATTTAAAAATAACAACTCTTCAGCACCACGACCAAAGATGAAAGGATCCCCCGATTTTAGTCTGGCTACGGTTAAGCCTTTGGCTGTGTACTCTAAAATGGTCTCATGAATGTCATGTTGTGACTTTGAGTGGTGTCCTTTTTTCTTTCCCACATAGACTTTGGTTGTTGCTTCTGGAACAAGTGCCATAATTTCATCGCTTATGAGGTTGTCGTGTAAAACTACATCTGCTTCTTGGATGATTCTATAAGCTTTTAACGTCAGTAAATCAGGGTCACCAAGACCACAACCAACCAAATAAACTTTGGAATTTAAATGTTTTAACTCTTGGGTTGTCTTTTCAATATTTATCATTTTATTGTTTCTCTCTTTTTGTTTTTTTTCTAAATATTGATCAATATTCTCAGGAATTAACGCTTCACACTCATCTCGAAAATGTTGAGCAGCTGTAGGACTTGCACCATTACTTGAAACAGCTATTTGCAATGGTCTATTTTTTGTAAGTGCCATAAAGTAAAAGTCACATAAGTGAGGAACATCTACTACATTGAGAAGAATGTTTCGCTCTTTTTTCAGGGCAACAAGTTGTTCCGTGACGTGCATGTTTCCTGTGGCATCTATGACAATGCTTTGTTCAACATCGCTAAGTTCAAAAGCTTTTACGCTGATGTTGGAACAGAGTGAAAAGATTTCATCCAAACAGACCTCGGCAACCATACAAAAGTCAATGTTATTTTCATGTAAAACTTGGGCTTTTTGTAGGGCAACGTTTCCCCCTCCAATGAGAAGGATAGAGGGATTCTTCAGTAGAATGGGTAAGGTATTATTTTTCATTAACTTCTTTTTCTTTTATCGTTTCATGAGAGCTTATGGCATCCATCGGCTCTTTTAAAGCACCAGCAATTTTGACTTCTGCTTGCTGGATACCTTCTGGAACAGCCTCACTGTAAATGTTTACAGCACACTGTTTAAAGTTTGGCTCAAAGGATTTTGGGTCAAATTCAGCAATGGTTAGGTTGTTAATAAGTTGTTCCGAGAAGTGAAAAGGAACAAAACAGTCACCTTCTCGAACCACTTCAGTTACTTTCACCACAATATCTTTAACTTTCCCTCGTTTTGAACCCATGGTAATTCGGTCACCACTTTTAACTTGCAGTTTTTCAGCATCTTTAGGGTTGAGTTCCACCCAAGCTTCAGGGGCTAAATTGTTCAGTAGGGCAATGCTTTTGGTTTTGGTGCGTGTGTGCCATTGCTCTACTGTTCGTCCTGTGTTGAGGTTCATTGGGAAGTCGTTGTTATACTGTTCACTTAGAGGCATCCAGTCAAGAGGAAGCAGTTTTGCTTTTCCATCGGGGGTTTTACACTCAAAGCCTTCGGTGTAGAGACGCTTTTTACCTTCGGGGTAGGCTTCATTACAAGGCCATTGTATGCCTCCGAGTTCTTCTATTTTTTCATAGTCCATTCCTGAGTAGTCACAGAGTTGTCCTTCACTGACTTTTTTGATTTCATCAAAAATATCTTTGCTGGAGTGAAAGTTTTTAAAGAGCAGTTCATATTTGCCTTCAAACTGCTTGGAGAACTCCATCACAATGTTGGCATCGCTCATGGTCTTACCCAAAGGTTCAACGGCTTTCTTCGCATAGTTACAACGGCGTTCGGAGTTGGTGTAAACTCCTTCTTTTTCTGACCATGTGGCTGCTGCAAAAATAACATGAGCTATTTGGGCAGTTTCGGACATAAAGGCATCTTGTACGACCAAAATGTCCAGTTTCGCAAAGATTTTACGCAGACGTTCTTGGTCGGGGAAACTGACCAGTGGATTGGTGGCTGTGACCCAAAGTGCTTTAATCTCCCCACGGTCAATGGCATCAATAATCTGTGGATAAGCATAACCTCTTTTGGTCGGAACCAGTTCAGTGGGTACACCCACAATGTCTGCAAAGATGGCTCTGTCGGTGTCTGAGGCAAAGTTTCGGTAACCTGGAATGGATGAAGTAAACCCAAACTCCCGTGTTCCCATGGCATTACATTGCCCTGTGATGGAGAAAGGAGCAGCCCCTTTTTTCCCAAGGTTTCCTGTAATAAGGGCTAAGTTACAAATGGCTGAAACGGTATCCGTTCCCATGGTACTTTGGTTTACCCCCATTGTCCATGCTGACATGGCTTTGTCAGCTGTGGCATACACCTTGGCAATACGGTATAACTCTTTTACCTCAATGCCCGTAATGTTGGATACTTCTTGAGGAGGATAGGATGCCATAATGTGTTTTTTAAACTCTCTATGCCCTGTGGTTCGCTCTTTAATAAACGTTTCATCTTCCCAACCTTGCTCAAAGATGATGTAACATAAACCGTTGATGAGTGCTAAGTCAGTACGAGGTTTCAGAGGCACAAAAATATCTGCCATGTTGGCTGTTTTAGAAAAACGTGGATCAACCACAATAATGGTTGGTTCTTTACCTGTAATGCTTTTGTTTTTAGAAATGTGCAGTTTTAAAATAGGGTGGTTGTCAGCAATGTTTGCCCCAATAAGGATGATAACATCAGCATGAGAAAAGTCCTCATACGAAGCTGGAGGTCCATCACTTCCAAAGGTTTGTTTGTAACCCATAACAGCTGAAGCCATACATAGCGTCGTGTTTCCATCGTAGTTGTTGGTTTCAAGTCCAAGTTGTACAAACTTACCAAGGGTGTAAAAGTCTTCGGTTAAAAACTGTCCTGTAGAGATACACGCAACAGCTTCTTTTCCATGCTTTTCTTGAATGGCTTTAAACTTGTTGGCTGTGTGTTCAAAAGCTTCATCCCATTCGACGGCTTGAAGTTCTCCCTCTTTACGAATCAGAGGTTCAGGAATACGGTTAGAGGAGTTGACCATCTCATGTTCCATGATTCCTTTTGGACAGAGTGTTCCTTTACTCACAGGGTGAGCAGGGTCACCTTTGGTATAAACAGGTCGTCCATCTTTCACGCCAATGTACAGACCACAACCCACACCACAGTAACCACACGTACTTCGTACCCACTCATCTGGGGTTTTGAAGTTGGAGATTTTACCAAAAAGAGCATCATCAGCTTTTTTATATTTATCTGTTTTTATGTTGGTTCCGAGGAAACTTTTTATTTTGTTTAACATATCAACCTCTTAATCGTATTATGAGGTTATTATAGTTAGAAACTAGGACTATTATTTAGTTTACTTGTATGATTTTTGGGCAATTATTCCATTTTTTCATACCATTCTTCTTCTGAATATTTCCACTTTTTTTATAGTTAGAATTAAATACATATTGTTTATCATAGTCTGCCATCATATGAAACCTTGTATGACAATTAGGACATAAATTAATTACAAGTGTTCCCTCATCCTTTCTTCTAATAGGATAATGATGTTTATGTAAAATAATATCATCAAGTCCACAAAATTGGCAAGCTTCAGTTGGATAGGTACCTTTCTTTAGTTTTTGATATACTTCCTCATCTGTATATTCAATAAAAGAAACTATTCCTTTTTCTTTTAGTTTATTAAGTTTTTTTAGTAAAGCTTCTTTCCTATTGTTTAAAAGAGGTAAAGCAATAACTAACTGTTCAACTGTTGCTTTGTTTTGCCCACCATTTAAAGCCCCTAAAATAAATCCTTCTTCAATTGTTAATTTATAATATAAACAAAAAGCTGAATTTATTTATCTTCATAAGAAAGAAGCAAAAATTAAAATAACTGTGAATGCGTACCAATACGCATCAAAATAATTTCGTCTACAGCACTTTCAATATAAATGATTAACATATCTCCCCCTAAATGAAACTCACGACAATCTTTATAGTTACCACTTAAAGCATGGTCTTTAGATTCAGGAGGTAGTTTTGTGTCTTCTCTTAATGAATTGATATCATAAACAAACTTTTCAAATTGACTATCACTAAGTTTGATGTCTCTGAAATCCTTTAAGAACTTTTTATGTCGTTTAATTCTCATTTATCTTTTAACTCATCAAAAGAAAAATCTTCGACATTAATGCCTTTTCGTGATTCTTCTATAACTTTTTGTGTTTCTGCATTTGGAATTTTAATTTCAAAAGGGATTCCATTGTGATATTTTATTTGCTGATAAAACATATTAATGGCTTGTGTAGCATTAAGTCCTAGATTTTTTAAAATAGATTCAACATCAACTTTTAAGTCTGATTCAATTCTAGCATTTATAATTGCATTTTTCATGAATAACTCCTTTATTTGTATTACAAGTGTAACACAAATATGATTAATATTACAATTATATTGAGATTTAAAGAGTTATTCCTCATAATACTTTACCTCTGATTCCCAGCAAAAAAGTTCCCAGCTAATCCCAAAGGAACAACCGTTCTATAAAACAAATAGCGTCCAGCCAACTCAGAAAGTAATCCCCCAATAATGGCAACAAGCAAGGTAAAAAGAGCCAAGGTAGTTAATCCACTAGCTGTAAATAAAATGGCTAACAATGGTAAAGCCAAAGCCGAAACTAACAAAGAGTAAAGACGTGCTTGTTTCAGTTTTCCAAAATGCTCTGTGAGTAAGATTCTACTTCGGTTAAATTGATAGTATAAGCTTCCTTCTTTGTCTAGGTTACGGTAGAAAAGTACTTCTTCATAAATAACTAAAACTTGACCCATTCCTGCTAAAAGGGCTACGGCTAAGAGTACCATTACTCCATTCGTGCCACCAGATATTAGGAGTAAAAGGGCGATGAGGGTAAAGCCTAGGTATCCTGAACCAAAAAATCTTTTGGTGGTTGAAACTCTGTTCCATGCTGGTCTGGCACGGATACGGTAAATCATGGATTGAGCATAAATTCCGAAGATACCTAAGCCTAAAGTGATGGCTTCTACCAATAACAAAGTAAAACCTTTGATATCAAGATAGTACATGAGGGCGACTAATGAGGCTAAACCTGTAAATGCTCCTAAGGCGATGGCTTCACGGGACAACCATGAAGTACGCCAGTTTTTCATGGCTGTCATAGCAAGGATAGGGCGACCTAAGTGTAGGGCTGAAAGAGGTAATCCAACAGCTGACGGAATAACTGCAACCATTGCCATAGCCAATGTAGGTTCGGGTAAATTGAAACCTAATGAAAAGAGTAATTGTCCTAAAAATAGGGCTAAAAATGCCCCTAAAGAGACTTGGGTAAGTACCGTCATAAAGACCAAAGGCAATTCAGCATGGGCTGGTTTGAGTATATGTTCATCGGCTGGTTTAAAGTCAGGCATGTTTTCAGGCAAGGTATAACGTGTGGTTGGTTTACAGATATCGACATCGGGTAAAAGAGGAGCTACTCCTTCTTTTGCCATGTCATTTTTTATCCACTCTTCTTTATGTACAGCTTCTATCTCAATGGCTCCTGCTGGACAGGCTTGTACACAAGCAGGAGTTTCACCCACGGCTAACTTATCATGACACATATCACACTTGGTGACAATACCTCGATCAGGGTTAAAAATAGGCACTTCATAAGGGCAATTCCACGTACAGTAATTACAGCCAATACAAGAGTCATCATCATGCCAAACAATCCCCGTCTCTTCAAACTTTATGTAAGAATTGGTCGGACAACCCGTAAGACATTCAGGCTCAATACAATGGTTACAAGACATAGAGTTAAAGAGTTGAGAAACATCAGGAAACATGCCCCCTTCCATTTCGCCCACGCGTCGCCATTTGATGTCGGCTGGGTTATTTTGGAGTTCATTACAAGCTGTTTCACAACAGTGACAACCCACACAAACGGTAGCATCAAAATGAAAACGGAACTGTTCACCCTCTTTTAGCTCTGGCACATCGATGCTGTAGTTTCCACATTGCATTCCTGTGTCTGCTTTGTGGTTTAGAAAGCTATCTAGGGGTGTAGGGTTTGTTTCCATCACATTTCCTTATGTTCTTAATAGGCTATTTTAATAGAAAGAGTTCAAATAGTGTAGGGTATTTTGTATCATTTTTAGGCAGTGGGAGTATGATTAGAGAGGTTTATAAGAGATCGCCTATCCTAGCTATCATTAATGATGCTAGGATACTAAATAATGCTTATTTAATTGTATGCGCTTTATGTTCTTCATGTTTATAATAAACTTCTAAAGCTTCAATACTTTTTTGAAGTGCATCTACATGTTTTTGATCGGCATTTTGTTTAACTTTCATAGCAGAAACAATAACTGTATGGTGTTTTACCAAACGTTCAGTATAGTCTTTTTGGCTACTTTTTACACGTTGTGTTAAGAAGTAATCGCTAATAGTCGTAATAATACTTTGTGCATGTTTCTCTTTGTTCATAACCCATCTAGCGATTTGGTTTTGAGATTGTGCATTGGTTTTACCAGCCAGTTCATTGATAATTTTTGTGGCTTTCCCTACGGTTTTTGTGTCTTCCATCATGGCATTTACTCTGGCACTATCATCATAGATTCCACAAGGTACTTGACAGTGTGCCAGTACGGCTTGTGGTGCTAAAAGTGCCACAGCTCCAAATGTTAGTGTTATTGAAAGTATACTTTTTTTAATGAGTTGATTCATGTTAATCCTTTTTTTAAATATTGTGAATGGGGATTCTAACAAAATTAGATTAACAGATGATTATTTTGGGTGAACTCAAGCTAAAACTAGAGTCCTTTTAGAGCCATAATCAACTCAGAAAAAACAGCAGCTCGTGTTTTCTTGTCATTGTCGGTCATCATATAAATTACTTCGCTCAATTTACTAGGAACTTTAGGGTTTAGGCTAGTAACTTCATCACGTTTAATCTTACGTGCTTGTACTAAAACAGGTTCAGCATCTTCTACGGCTACGTAACGTTTTTCATTAGTTAAGAGTTTAAAAAGTTTTAGTCCAAAATCAAATATCTCTAAATTTTCTTTTTTATACGTCTTTACTTCTTTGTCAAGTTTTAGTTTTACATCTAAGCCCAGTTTTTCATTTAAAATATAATTGATTTTAGTGTAAAAAGCCAAGGCTTGGTAGGAGTAGTTAGCAGAAAGGTATCTGTTTTCAAAAGTCTCAAAAGTTTCTCCTCTTTCTTTGAACTCGGCATAGACTTCTAAGAGATATTTTACATGGTATTTCGCTTCGGTAATGGGTAGGGTTTTATGTAATAGTCTAGCTTCTAAGGCTGTTCTGGTGATTTTCCCACCCATGAAGATGTGTACGCCATCTACTCTGTTTCCTTCGTCATCTTTGGCTTTACATCCTTCAAAACCAATGTCTGCTATGCCATGAACGCCACAACCTTTTGGACAGGCTGACCAGTTCATACGTACCATTCCATTTTCAATGGCAACTTCTGATTTTAAAAAGTTTGCCATCTCTATGGCATCTGGTTTGTTGGGTATAACCCCAAAGCTACAAGTTTTTGTTCCTGCACAGGCTATCATGTCGTTGAAGTAGATGTTATTGAATTCATTGTATTTTTTAAAAATAGTTGTTGCTTCAAAATCAGCTAAATTAGACTTTGGAACATTCACCACATAGATGTTTTGGTCATAGGTTAACCGTAAATCACCTGAACCAAAACTATTGGCACTTTGGGCTAAGTCTATGAGGTCAGTTCCAGAGAATATACCAGAAGGAATAACGATTTTATGTGCATACTTTCCATTACGTTGTAAAACTTTGTTTGCACCTAAGGCAATGCTTTGAGACTGTACTAAGGTTTGACCAGCTGTTGTAAACTCTTTTCCTGCTCTTTTCTTAACTTCATCGAGAAAGGCTTCTAGTCCAACGTCTTTTAGTAAAAAGTGTAAACGGTTTTTGTTACGATTGTCTCGGTAACCAAAGGTTTTAAAGGTCTCTAACAGTGCCATAAAAAAGGCAGGTACTTCTTCTACACTTACAAAGGTATTGGCATCTTTAGATTGTATGCCTACTCTTGCACCAAGGTAAATGTTAAATCCAAACTCACCATCTTTGTTAGCCAAGGCAAAACAGCAGTCATGCCCAAAGATGTTACAAGAGTTAGACAGTGAACCTAAAATACCTGTGTTAAATTTACGAGGTAAAGCAGAAATCCATTCGGTGTTTTCTATGACCAAGGATTGAAGTTCATTTACTATGGGCGTAACATCTATAATATTGTCAAAAGCCAAGCCCTCTAATGGGTCAGCCACAATGTTACGAGGGTTATCTACCCCCGTTTGAAAAGTAGAAAGACCAACTTCTTGAAGCTTTGCCAATACTTTAGCAATGTCTTCTATTTTTATATAACGTAGTTCTATTTGCATCCGTGTTGTAAGGTCTATGTAGTCATCTCCATACTTTTTAGCCACCTCTCCAATGCAAACAGCTTGTTCATAGCTTAGTTGACCAATGGGAACACGTACCCTGAGCATAAAGTCTTCACCTTTATCAAAAAGCCCAAAACATTTTAAGAAGTAAGTAGAATCTTCTTTTGCTAACCCTTCATACCCAGCTGCTGCAACGTTTTCAAGCTGTGCATGTACTTCCATTGGTAACTTGAGAATTTTAGTAGCTTCTACTTTGTTTTGTTTCTTATTTCGGTTGTTAAATGCTGTTTCTAAAATGCTCATACAAGACCTTTATAGATGAATTTTGGTTAATAAGGAATTATAATGTAATATTAAGAATATATTTCAAAAAATATGTATAATAATTAAACATTTCCCTATATATGAGTAAATTATATGTAAAAATAAGAAAAATTTGGTTAAAAAATAAACAATTAAAAGATCAATTAGTAGCTGATAGATGTTATTATTCTTATAACTTAAACTAAACAGGAGTTAGTATGGCAGGATTTAAAGCATTAAAAGGACAGGGGAATGGAATGACCTTGTTCATGGCGTTTCTCTATTTTGACATGAGTTTCATGGTATGGACAATGTTAGGACCATTGAGTACTGAGATTTCTGAAGCGTTGGCGTTAACTGGACACCTAATGACAGCTGGTGAGAAAGCAACCTTACTTTCTCTTCCTATTTTATCTGGAGCAATTCTTAGAATTTTACTAGGATTTAGTGTTGATAAATTTGGACCAAAGAAAACAGCTTTAGTTTCACAGTTAGTGGTTATTGCTGCTTTATTAATGGCATATACTTTAGGTAGTACCATTACCTATAATCAACTTCTTATTGTTGCACTTGGACTTGGATTTGCTGGAGCTTCATTTGCTGTAGCCCTTCCACAAGCTGGTCAATGGTATCCACCAAAACTACAAGGAATTGTTCTTGGTATTGCTGGTGCTGGTAACATTGGGGTTGTTATTGATTTCCTTTTTGCGCCAAAAATTGCAGAAATTTGGGGTTGGGAAGCTGTATTCTTAGTAGGAGCTGTTATGGCGATTATTACTTTTGTGGCTTATTTATTTTTAGCAAAAGATGCTCCTTCATCTGTTTATACAGCACGTCCTAAAAAGTTAAAAGATTATGGAAAACTACTTAAAGACAAAGATACATGGTGGTTCAACCTTTTCTATGCCATTAGTTTTGGTGGATTTGTTGGTTTTGCAGGGTACATGAAAGTTTATCTTATGAATACCTACAGTGTAGATATGGAAGCCTTTGGATTAGATGTGTTGGATGAGCCAAATGTTAAAGTTGTTGCTGGTTACTTTGGGGCATTGTGTATTTTTGCTGGAGCTATTTTACGTCCATTTGGTGGAAGCATAGCTGATAGAATCGGTGGAATTAAAGCACTTTACTTTTTCTATGGAATGGTGGCACTTATGGTGATTATTACAGCAACGATTGAATTACCGTTCTTCTTAGCAATCTTTGTTCTTTTCTTAATCATGGCAAACCTTGGTATGGCAAATGGTGCTGTCTTCCAACTGGTTCCACAACGTTTTGGTAAAGATATTGGAATCATGACAGGAATTGTTGGGGCTGCTGGTGGTCTTGGTGGTACGGCACTCATTCAAACTCTTGGTTGGTCAAAAGGTGTATTTGATGGATATACAGCAGGATTCTTAATTTTTGCAGCTGTTGTTGTTATTGCTTTAGCTGGTCTTTCTAAAGTTAAAACACGATGGAGAACTACTTGGGGAGTTCAAGCAGGGGGGAGAATCTAAGGGGATTCTTTTTTCTGTTAGCGTTAAATAAGGTGAAGCTTTTCACCTTATTGGTCTAGGGTTTGACTTTTTCTATTCGCACAGGGGTGTGATTGTAGTCGGGTTCCATGGACTCACTATCGAGTAAACTGTTGGTTAAATAGTTTATTTTTCGATGACTTAAGGGTATAAACAGTGTCTTTTCACGAATACTTTCCGTAATTAAAACTTCACTTATTATTTCACCTTGTTTGGACATGACTTTAATGGCATCACCTGTTCTTAGCTCTAAGCGCTTTGCATCGTTGGGATGGATTTCACAAAAATTAAGTTTTTTATGGTGTAAAAGGGTTTTTGGCAGATTTGTTTTGGTACCTGAATGCCATTGATCACGTGTGCGTCCTGTTAACAAAATAAAAGGGTACTCCAAAGAAGTCTTTTCGCTAATGAGACGGTTCTCTACAAAGTGTAGGTTTGCTTTTTGGTTTTTGGTAAAAAATTTTCGCTCTTTGCGAATGGCTTCACCCCATACAAAGGGGGATTGATTTAAAGTTTTATAGTTTGCATTGTAAATATCCAGATGAGGGTTAAGGCGACACATGGCTTGAAACTCTTCAAAAATCTCTTGAGGGTTTTGAAAGTTAAAGGCTTTTTTATAGCCTAAAGCTCGTGCAATGAGTTGAAAAATCTCCCAATCAGGTTTACAGTCTATGGAAGTACGGGTAAGTTTCATTTGCTTGGTAATGGCACGATCCATATTGGTTTGGGTACCTTCTTTTTCACCCCAAGGGGCTGCTGGTAATTTAATATGTGCGAAATCTGAGGTTTCAGAGTTGTCATAAGCATTAATCTCCACGACTAAAGGAATTTTTTGAATCAGTGCTTCGGTTTGATGACGGTTGGGTAAATGATAAACAGGATCGGTATGACAAATAATAAGTACGTCTAAGTTTGCACGCATCATCTCTGTGGCTGTGAGTCCTATGTTAGGATTAATCTTATCTGTTTGCCAAAACTTTGAAACTTTTTTAATGGATTTTTTGTCAAACCCATAATGCACAGCCAACATGGTAGAGAGTCCACCCACTTCACGTCCTCCCATGGCATTGGGTTGTCCAGTGAGGCTGAAGGGTCCATTGCCTTTTTTAAAGATTTTACCTGTGAGTAGGTGAATGTTAATGAGTGAGAGGTTTTTGTCAACGCCTTGTGTGGATTGGTTTAGTCCCATTGTCCATGCTGAAATGATGTTTTCTTGTGACTTAAAAAGCTCCCAAAACGCTTGAAATTGTGCTTTACTTAAGCCTGTGCGTTTAAGCATTTTGGTTTTGGGAATGCGTTTGAACTTATTTTTTAAAAGCTTAAAGTTATTGACCGATGACTCTATGAATGCATGGTCAACGAGGTCTTCATCAATAATATAGGAGGCGAGTAAATTAAAAAAGTCAATGTCACTACCAACTTTGAGAGGTAAATGTAAATCAGCAATCTTAGCCGTGTCGGTAAAACGGGGGTCAATGACAATGACTTTTAATCCTCTTTTTTTGGCTTTAATGATTTGATTGTGAAAGACCACATGGGCCTCAGCTGTATTTGCCCCAACCAAAATAAGTAAGTCGGCATGTTGAACATCATGCATACGCACGGGAACATAGTCAATGCCAAAGGCTTTACTGTGAGCAGTGACAGCACTTGCCATACAGGTTCGGCTATTGCTGTCCACATTATTTGTCCCAATAAAACCTTTGCCTAATTTATTAGCAACATAATAATCTTCGGTGAGGAGCTGTCCTGAAAGGTAAAAGCCTATTTTTTCTTTGGGTGCTTGTCTAAGGGCTTTTGCAATTTTATCGATGCTCTCTTTCCAAGAGCTAACGGTATAGGTTTCACTAATATAATTTCGCATCACAGGACGTAAAAGTCGAGTTTCGGTTTGAATGCTCACCAATTCAGAAACGCCTTTTGAACAAAGGCTCCCTTCATTGATAGGGTAGCTAATATCTCCAATGAGTTGTTGTGCATTAAACTGAATACCACATCCCACACCACAGTAGCCACATACTGATTTTACTTGCATTGATAAGCCTCTTTCATCCTTGTTATTGTTTTGTATCATATTGTCAATTAATCTAACGTTAATCAGTTTAATAGATATATTATAAATATAAATTAATATTATAGTATTAAATTATAGACAATAATAATATATATTTTATGTATTTTTAAGTTTATATTGTATAAAAAATATACAATATGTAATATGAAAGTTGTATTAAATTTGATATAATCGTTACATAACAAAATCTTAATGTAAAAATAAGGAGAAAGAATGTTAACAAAAATGTTTAAAGTAGGTCTTGCTGTTTCAGTATTGACAAGCATTGCATTAGCTAAACCAGAAAAGACGGATCTAAAGATTGGGTTTATTGCTTTGACGGACTGTGCACCATTGGTAATTGCGAAAGAGAAGGGTTTTTTTAAAAAACGAGGACTAAATGTTCATGTTTCTAAAGAGGGTGGGGGTTGGCCTGGGATTCAACAAAAAGTAATTTCTGGTGAATACGACTTTTCACATGCTTTAGCTGGTATGCCGATTGCTGCTACATTGGGGATTAATGGGAATGCCAATCTTCAAGCATTGATGTCTTTGGACTTTAATGGGAATGCCATTACTTATGGTAATAACATTATTAAAGAGATGGAAAAGTATGGTTTAGACAAAACACAAAGACCTGTTTCTGCTGACAGTTTGAAAAAGTACATTGATGCAAAACATAAAGCAGAAGGGAAGTTCTATAAACCACTTAGTTTTGGAATGGTTCACCCTGTTTCTACGCATAATTATGAGTTAAGATATTGGATGGCATCAGCAGGAATTTTACCTGACAAAGACTGTACCATTA
>CACVAP010000021.1 GCA_902727895.1 uncultured Sulfurovum sp. | reverse complement strand
ATCATAGAATTTGTCTTACGATGGCGATATGAAAAAACTTTTCAACATTCAGACTATTATCAACGGTTACTTGCAACAATTACTTGAAAAACTTCATTAATAACTAACCTCTTTTTTGCTAAAGTTGTATTACTAATTAAACAATATAGAATATAAAACTAAAGGAAATAAATGAACATTGATTTAAGCCCAGAAGCACTTTTAACCCAACTTGGTTACGCGACATCTACCCAATCGGTAGAACAAATAAAAAGAGCTATTGACAACACAAAAGGTTTTGAGAATTTCTCTAAACACATTCTTTCTTTACACGACGAACTGGCACACCTTAAAGGTGTTGTTGCTTTATCTAACTCTAAAGATGTTTTTAAAATCAAAGGAAGTGAAGAAACTTCAAAAGAGATTCAAGCAGAATTTACAGAACTCATTAAACACTGGTCTACAAAATATAAGATAACAACGGAACAAGTAGGCAAAAAACCAACCTACTACATCCTCGGTCAATAAGGTCTATATGCCCCTTAGTACGCTAAATGCCGAGCAGCTTTCTGCTGCTACTGCGCCCATTGGAAACAATCTAATCATTGCTTCTGCTGGGACAGGAAAAACGTCTACCATTGTTGGACGTATTGCTCACCTTTTACAAAATGGTACACCCCCCTCTAAAATTTTACTTCTAACTTTTACCAACAAAGCAGCTGGTGAAATGCTTGCACGTGTTGGGCGTTATTACCCTGCGAGTATTGTTAATAAAATTGAGTCTGGAACTTTTCATGCTGTCTCTTACCGTTGGCTAAAAGAGATGAACGCCAATGTTTCCCTTAAACAACCAGGAGAACTAAAAACCCTCTTCCGTTCAGTTTATGAAAAACGACAAATGAAACGTTTAAACCTAGATACAGAACCTTTTTCATCTACTTACCTCTATGAACAATATTCACTTTACCAAAATGCCTCACTTGATGGTTTTGATGTTTGGTTTGTTGACAAATATCCTGACCATAAATCACTCATAGATATTTATATGAATATCATTGATGACTTTGAAGCAACCAAAGACAAATATGGTTTTGTCTCTTTTAATGACTTACTTTTAAAAATGAAAGATCATCTTCAAGAGCATGGTCGTGACCTAGTTGAGATTTTAGTAGATGAATACCAAGACACAAACACTTTACAATCAGCACTCATAGACTCTATGACACCAAATTCACTCTTTTGTGTGGGAGATTATGACCAAAGTATTTATGCTTTTAATGGTGCAAATATTCTAAACATTGCAACTTTTGGAGAGCGTTATTCAGATGCCACGGTATTTACTTTAGATAAAAATTATCGTTCTTCAGGAAGTATTTTATCTCTTGCTAACCGTGTCATCGAAAGAAATGAACGTATTTACCCCAAGAAGTTGGTCGTAACCCGAAAAGGGAAAAACCAACCTCCAAAACTTCTCATGCACAATGAACTTTTTGACCAATACCAAGCCATAGCGAGAAGCATTAAACATACTTATACTCCTACCAATGACATTGCTGTTATATTTAGAAACAATGCCTCAGGAGATGGGATAGAAGCTTCATTAAGAGAGATGGGTATTCCTTCAAAAAGAAAAAGTGGTAACAGTTTTTTTGAAGCCAAAGAAGTAAAATTTTTACTCGATGTTTGTTCACTCATCGTGAATCCAAAAGACATGATGGCATTTATTCATATTTTTGAATATGGAAAAAATATTGGTTCAGCAGTCGCCAAAGAGATGTTTGAATGTTTCAGACATTTTGGCGAAGGAAACCTATTTATAGGGCTTATGTACCCAAGAGTACATACTTTACCCAAACTAAATCCAAACAAAAATATGCAACTTGGACTTTTTGATGATGATGCCGAAATAGGCTCAGTGACCCGTTTCGCCAAAATCCAAATGAGTGAAAAAATCCGTTCACACCCTATTTTAAAATACCCAAAACTAAGCCCTGATGGTCTAGAGTTTTTTAAGATGTATCATGAGTTTATGAGTTCTATTAACAATGTAACCCAACCAAGAAGCCTGTTAGTAAAACTCGTACAGTCTCCTCTATATGGTTTTTTAGTAGAACTGTTAGCTACCCAAAGAGGACGACTGAAGTCTGGAGAGATTGACCAAGAAAAAAAGAACTTAGCCAAAGAACGTATAGCACGAAAAGCCAGACTATTAACAGACTTGTCAGCACAATACAAAGATATTTCTCGTTTTGTTAATGCCATGGTTCTTGGTGGAAATGAACTAAGCGAAGGAGATGGCGTAAACCTCTTAAGTATTCATGCTTCCAAAGGTTTAGAGTTTACCGAAGTTTATGTTGTTGACTTAATGGATGGACGTTTCCCTAACACAAAACTTATGAGTAAAGGTGGTAGTCTAGATGAAGAGCGAAGACTTTTTTATGTGGCTGTTACAAGGGCAAAAGAAAAACTCTACCTATCATTTGCCAAACATGACAGAGTAAAGAAACTAGACTTTAAGCCCTCTCCTTTCTTGTATGAAGCCAAAATGCTCAAAGAAGGCTAAATAGTAAAATATTCATATATTTCATTTGGGTGAGTTCAAGAGTTTTCAAAAAATGGGGATAATGTAGATAAACGTGGATATTCAGAATTAAATGCTGGACTTTCTTTCTAAAAAATTAGGCTCTATTCCTAGAATAGAGCCTAAAAAATAAAACCTAAAAAAGCTTTACTTATTTACCCATAATATCACATTGACCAGTGATTTTACAGAGAGGACAGAAGTTAAGCAATCCTGCAATAAGTGGTATAGCACCTAAGTAGAACCATGCGTTTCCAGAGTAAACTCCGTATCCGATTAAGGCTGATCCCAATACAATTCTAATTGGGCGACATACAGCTTTTATTTTTTGAACATTCATATTTGTTTCCTTTGATTTGTTGTAAGAGAATATTAACACAGTTCCACTAATAAAAGTGTTACCTTAGTTACATATCAAATATTAACAAATAATTCCAGACCCAATAACTTTGTCACCATCATAAAAAACTGCTACCTGTCCATAGGCTAAACCAAATACAGCTTCTTCCATTTCGACTGTTCCTGTGTCTCCATCTATTTTTACCTTACATGGAATGGCAGCTGTTCGGTAACGTACTTTAACGGTTGAACTAAAGTCTGTAGCATCTTCAAAAAGATTTATCTGTCTTATGCCAAAGTTTTTAACTTCTAAGGCTTCTTTTTTTCCAACAACTATCTGATTCTCCTCAGGTTTAATAGCCAAAACAAAATGTGGATCATGCGCACCGTCTACTGTAAAACCTCTTCGTTTTCCAATGGTATAATGCATGTAACCTTTATGTTTACCTACTACATTTCCATCAACATCTACCGTGTCACCTTCAAGGTCTATATTCATATGACGTTCAAGTACTTCTGTATAATCATTTTCTACAAAACAAATTTCAGAGCTTTCTCTTTGCGTTGCAAAATCAGCCAGCACAGGGATTTTTGAAGCAAACTCTTTTACATCATTTTTGACCCATGTTCCTAAAGGAAATACCAATTTTTTCAAAGTCTCTTTTCTAACTTGTGCTAAGAAATAACTCTGATCTTTAGTGTCATCTTCTGCCATGTATAAAAAGTCGCCATCACACTTGATGTAATGCCCAGTAGCTACTTTGTCAATGCCCAAACTGTCAGCAAAATCAACCATGCTTCCAAACTTAATGTTACGGTTACACATGACACAAGGGTTTGGTGTTAGTCCTTCTTTATAAGTATCTACAAAATAGTCATAAACCTCACCTTTAAACTCTTCAGCCAAGTCATGAATGTGTACTTCAACACCTAAGTATTCAGCCACTCGCTTAACTTTTACTATGTTCTCTTCATGATAACCTGGTTTGTTGTGTAGTTTTAAATACACACCCACAACTTCATAACCCTCTTCTTGCAAAAGGATACTTGTAACGGTAGAGTCAACTCCACCAGACATTCCAACTAATATTTTTTTCTTTTCCATTAAAACTCCTGCATATATTGTTTCAATAAATACTCTTTACTTGCAACCATCAAGTCTTCTGGTATTTTTTGTCCTGTAGATATATAAGCCACAGGTTTTTCTTCTTTAATTAAAAAATTCATCAAATCAGATAAGTCACAAGTTTCATCTAATTTCGTCACAATAAAATTGTTTATATTGAAAATTTTAAAAGCATTATTAATCCGTTCCAAGTCTCTCGTTTTAGAGGTTGCCGAAATGGCTAATGATATCTCTATGGTATAAGTAGCATTACTTTCTATAATGCCTATAAGCTCTTGTAAATCGTCTACGTCTTTCCCAAGACTTCCAGCCGTATCTACAAATAAAATATCATACTCATCTTCTAAAAAATCTTCTAACGGTACAAGGGGTATGTCCATTGCATCAGCATAGTTTTCCAGTTGCTCATAAGCACCAACTTTTTGTCGGTCAAAATGAATGAAACCTACCTTATGCGACTTCTCTAAAAAATACTTGTATCGTGCTGCCAGTTTCCCAACCAATGAACTCTTTCCAATTCCTGTCCCACCAACAATAATATGGATACTCGGTGACGCCACTATTTTTTCAGCTTCAACCGTGAGTAAAGAGTCTAATTCTTCTAACACATAAGCCACCAAAATCTCTTCGTCTTCTTCAAAAGAAGAACCAGCCAAAGGAGCAAGCAATTTTTCTGTCCATTCGCGCTCTAAGCCATGTTCTATAAATCGTTCAGCCACTTGTTTAACAAGGGGTGTATGACTTAAAACATCTTTAGCTAAAGAGCCATGCATTAAAGAGATTTCTTCCCTTAAGGCACGAACATCATCAACAGTTAAAAGCTTTTCTTCTTCATTTTGGGGCATGGTTACTCTTAGATTTTGGTTTTCAAATAAGTTAGAGGAATAATCACCGAAGTCCGACTCTTCCACGAAGGATGAGGAACAGTCAACTCTTTGGAGCTCATTTGCACTTGTTCGTAAAATATCAAATCAATATCTAAAGTACGAGGTGCATCAGTAAAAGATCGTTTTCTTCCAAACTTTTTTTCTACGTGCAAAATATAGCGTAAAAGAGCTTTAGGCTGTAAACAAGTTTTCACAATAATTAATGAATTATGAAAGTCGTCTTGTTCCAAGTACCCAAAAGGTGGATTTTTCAGTATGGGTGAGGTCTCAATTATGTCCACAAAAGGTGAGCGTTTTAGGTGATTAAACAGATGGTTAAAACGACGTGAAACATCCCCGATATTCCCTCCTATTCCCAGTGTGGCTTGAAAAGGTTTTCTACTCTTTTTTTTAGAAAGAAAAGGGTAGTTTTTTTGAAAAATTAGTTTGTTGTTTTGGTCTAGTATTTTTTGCATATTTTTAGCTTTATATTTTTAGTGAATTTTACTGAAATTTACTCATCAAATCCAACTATTTTTCTGCTACTTCTCCATAACCTGTGATCTGTCCTTCTTTCACATGAGGTTGACGTAACAAATCACTGTCTTGAACAAAGACATTGTACTTTTCTTTACAACTTAAATACAACCATTGCTCCGAAGGATGCGAAGCTGATTCTATACGTTTAAAGTTCTCATCTTTCTCATCAATACAAGTAGCTTGAAATTCTTTCCCATCTTTTAAAGCATAAGAACAAAACCCTTCAGAAAGATATACTTCTCTTTCCAGTTTATCTCCTTTTTTCAACTTTGTCTCTTCAAGAACTGTATCCTTTTGCACCAAATAACTTACAAGTGGAATGATTGAATAGAAATTAATAAGAGAGGTTTTATCTCTACTCCACGGATGATAAATACCTGTTTTAATAGTACAACTCTTCTTCTTACCCAAGCTTCTCAATGAGTTATATCCCATAACTTTTTGCCACTTTTCTTCCTTAGCCTGAACAGAAATAACAGGACTAGGGTATTCCCCACTCCAAAAGTTATTAGCAAGCATTGTATGTTTAGTTCCATTCCGTTCAATAGAAAGTAAATAAGGCTCTTCACTGGCTTGTAGAGAAAGTGTTAAGATAATAGACAAACTTATAAATAATTTCATTTTATACTTTTTCTTTCGTTTTGATTATAATTATGGAATTATACTTTGTGAAGCTGAAAAATATAATCTATTATCATTAATCATCGTTTATAATTTATGAAAAAAGAACAAAAAATAAATAAACCGTAGGTCGAGCTGGAAAAGTTAAACTAATATCTGACAAAGAGCATCTTGAATAATAGCTAACTCTTTTGAGTCTAATTTAGATAATTTCTCTTTCACTCTAATCTTAGACAATGCTCTTATCTCGTAAATACACGCATCACTATCTTTATTTAATTTCTCTCTTTTTGTAATTAAATATCTATAAGGTAAAGCATCTTGCTCAATATAAGTCGAAAGAGGAATCACAATTACAGTATCTAAAACAGTATTCTCTTCCACACGACTCATCACAATAGCAGGTCGTAGCTTTCCTATTTCTCCACCCTTAGCAGGATTAAAATTTACTAAGCATATATCACCTCTATTTAATTCCATCATCACTGCTTCCCTCTTCTATTGGGTCTTTTTTTTGTGCTTTAGAAATTCGATTTAGAAGTGCTAATCGTCTTTTTTTTTCAATACTATCTACAAAGCTTTGAAACTCCTCTTTCAAAACCTTAGGCACAAAAAACCCAATCTCCTCTTTTTTTCTTCCATCTAAAATTTGAATAATATTGTCTGTTTTAAAAAAGTCAGCCGACACAAAATCAAAATCGCCATGTGTATTTTTAAGCTCCAACAATATCTCTGCAAGATTCTCACCCTCTTTCAAATAAGCATTACGTCTGTCACTCTCAGGGATAAGATTTTCAAAAATAGGAAAGAGCGTAGCCGAAGTAACAAGAGCATCTTCTACCAAACCATCCAGTTTTCTTCCCTTGTAACTTTTGTCATATTCAAACAAATAACGCCCAACTTCATTCCCTAAAAAACCTACGAGTTTAGCACTTTTGTAAACGGCTATTTGATGTATGTTTGATTTTGAAATGCGTTCATAATATCTCGCTCGACCTTCGCCGATGGCTTCTATTTTTCCATTTGAAATGAGAGTATTTAAATGACGTTTTAGTGTTGCTCTAGGTACAGAAGTATGTTTCACTAAGTCAGCCATAACTTGTTGAGGAAATTTTTCAAAAGATTCTATGATGACTTTTTCTATTTTATTCATAAGTTATTATAACTTATTTTTGGCTCATATTGGCTCATATTTATAAATTTAAGTAATATTTAATATAAATTTCTCCTAAATCTTTCGTCAAATAAAATACCAACCACCATCAATACTCAAATCGCTGTAGGTCGAGGTCTCCGTACCCCGACATTTACGTGGCATAAAATGAATATTATTTATGCACAAAATGTTTGCCTATTTTTATTGAACGATTGATTTTTAATTTATTTAAATCAAATGTCGGGGTACGGTGACCCCGACCTACGCGACTTCGTCGTGTTAATAAATACTTATTTAAGATATAGAATAAAAAAAATTCCAAAATGACTTAACAAGTAATGGTCACTGAGCGAAGCCGAAGTGAAAGTGAGAAATTAATCAATAATACCCTATAGTTCAGAATTATTATTTTCTAAACTGCTTACACAGCAGTCTACTTTTATAGACACGTTTTAACCTCAATGGAAAGTTTCTAAACTGCTTACACAGCAGTCTACGAATTTATAATGAAAATGGGTAGGAGATAGGGTTTCTAAACTGCTTACACAGCAGTCTACAGCCCTATCATGAGTCTTCCTGCTGATGTTGTTTTCTAAACTGCTTACACAGCAGTCTACATTTTCCTGCATCATTTAAACCAATTTTTAATTTTCTAAACTGCTTACACAGCAGTCTACTATGAATTTCTAAAGCATCAGTTTTACCGTCTTTTCTAAACTGCTTACACAGCAGTCTACAGTATCTGCAAAAATTAAGATGAAATCGGTTTTTTCTAAACTGCTTACACAGCAGTCTACACGAAAAATTTTACAAATGTATATAACAGGTTTTTCTAAACTGCTTACACAGCAGTCTACTTTCGGCACGAACACATCTTTGTTCTCAATCGTTTCTAAACTGCTTACACAGCAGTCTACCTAACTGTATTTCATTTTTTCTTTCAGCATCATTTCTAAACTGCTTACACAGCAGTCTACAAACACTTATTATAACTTTGATGAAACCGAATTTTCTAAACTGCTTACACAGCAGTCTACGAGCTTGATGTTAATCAACATGCAGACAATACTTTCTAAACTGCTTACACAGCAGTCTACGAAGTTGGGATTAGTGTAAACGGTGGTGGAATTTTCTAAACTGCTTACACAGCAGTCTACGCATACTTGCAAACTTCACAACGTTTTTTAATTTTCTAAACTGCTTACACAGCAGTCTACTTGCTTCACTGATGTGGATAGGTGTCCGTGTTTTTCTAAACTGCTTACACAGCAGTCTACTAAAAAATCCATTTGATATTTTTGCAGAAAGTTTTCTAAACTGCTTACACAGCAGTCTACGAACCCTCTTCTCCAAAGAGTTCCATAGCAATTTTCTAAACTGCTTACACAGCAGTCTACGTGGTAAGTAGTAGCTAAGAATAAAACACAAATAAGATTTATGCTAGAATAGTCAAATTATGGGACAAATAAAAAGACTAAAAATAGATGAAGCGACAAGTGTAATTATCCGAGAGATCATGAAAGAAGAT
>CACVAP010000020.1 GCA_902727895.1 uncultured Sulfurovum sp. | reverse complement strand
CACATCAAGCTATATGGTCACGGTTTCGTTTAGAAGGAGACTCTAGGCTTATTGGTTTTGTATTACCCGATGAATATAAAGATACTGAACAAAATAAAAGTGGATTTAGATTTGATACGAATACCTTCTATGTGGTGTTTTTAGATGAACATCATAAGTTTTATAAGATGAAATAAATAATGATGAAACATCTACCCCCAGAATGGCAAAAACAAAGAGCCGTACTCATGGCTTTCCCCCACAAAAATAGTGATTGGGCTGATGATTTAAAATCGGCTTTGGTTCCCTTTATTCGTACAGCACAAGCCATAGCTTATACGACACCAGTTTATATTATTTGTGATAACAAAGAAGAGATATCAAATCTGTTTTGTTATCCTCGTAATCTAAGTTTTATAGAGATAGAAACCAATGATACTTGGATTCGAGACTTTGGGTATATCTCTGTAGTGGAAGATGGAGAAGTAAAGCTTTTAGATTTTACTTTTGATGCTTGGGGTGGTAAGTTTGATGCTGAGTTAGATAATGAGGTTAATAAAGTACTGCATAAAAAAGGTTATATGGGTGTTACACCATTGGAGAGTATTAATTTTGTTTTAGAAGGTGGGTCTATTGAGTCTGATGGGGAAGGTACGATTTTGACTACTACAGCTTGTTTATGTAATCCAAATCGTAATGGTGGTTTGAGTAAAGATGAGGTTGCAAAGAAACTAGAAGAGTATTTCGGAGCTAAAAGGGTTTTATGGCTTGATTATGGATATCTGGCTGGGGATGATACGGATTCGCATATTGATACTTTAGCACGGTTTGTATCTACAGACACAATTATGTATGTTCAGTGTTTAGATGAGGAAGATGAGCATTATGGTGCATTGAAAAAAATGGAAGATGAATTAAAAGAATTTAAAGACAATGAAGGAAAATTTTACAATTTACTACCATTACCTCTACCTAGTGCGAAGTATGATGAAGAAAAAAACCGTTTACCTGCTACTTATGTGAATTTTTTAATCACGAATGGGGCGTTAGTGTATCCTACTTATTCAGTAGTAGAAGATAAAATAGCAGATGCAGTATTTAAAGATTTTTTTAAAGATAAAGAGATAATTCCAGTAGAGTGTTCACGCTTGATAGAAGAGGGTGGTTCTTTACATTGTTCGACCATGCAGGTTCCATTTTAATAGCTAAGTCTAAGATTATTCTACAACACCCTAAATATGAAAGTTATGCGTTAATTCTCATATAAGTTAATTTAGATTTAAATAAGGTGTTGAAGAATAATCTTACTATTTTCTACTTCCAAAGTTCTGTCCCCAATAGACTTGATAGGTACTATCTTCTTTAATTACAATAGCAACACCAACTTCTGTGTAGGTACTTTTCATAATATTTTCACAGTGTCCAGGACTTGCCATCCATGCTTCCATAGCTTTGTCTAGTGAACGTTGTCCACCAGCGATGTTCTCCCCTACAGAGTAGTAATTACTATAACCATTACTTAGGATTCGTTCATAAAATTTACTGGGTTGTCCATTTCCTGTAATGTCATATTCTGTTCCCGAACCATCATGTGAAAATGTATTACTGTAAGCTAAATCAGTTACATGTTCAAGTGCTGATGCATAAAGTAATGGATTCCATGTTAATTCAGGAACAGCAGGAAAAACACCTCTACTTCCACAATCTCTACTTTCTGAGCGTTGTAGATTAATAGCATCTAAAAGTTCTACTTGATTCGTACTTAAGGTATTTAAAGTCTCTTGTTCTTTTAAAGTTAATTCAGAATAGGTGCTTTTTGTTCCTTCATCTGGTGTAGAATCACTAGATTTACTTTCTCCACACCCAGATAAGAGTAATAATATTCCAATTAGTAAATAAGATTTATTTTTTAAAGTAAATTTAAACATTCTGCATCCTTTTGTTGTTATAGCAGTATAGCAATAGTAAACTTAAAATAATATTTAACATAAAAAATTAATATATATTATTTTTTGTTCAGTATCTTGTTTTTTATTTAATAATGTTATTAAATATTAATTTTAATAATATTTAGCTTACTTAACTCTATATTAGTACTTTATAAACAAATATGATAGAATAAATGCAAAAAGTAGAAAAATGAAAGTTGCATTAGTCCAAAGAAAGTATAATCGTAACAGCAAAAAAAATCTTAAAAAAACAATTAGTAGTATAGAGAAAGCATCACTTAAAGGTTCAGAGTTAATTGTTCTTCAAGAGTTACATCAAAATGAATATTTTTGTCAAAGTGAGGCAACAGATTTTTTTAAGTATGCTAATTCATGGATAGAAGATGTTGAGTTTTGGTCTAAAATTGCTAAAAAATATGGGGTTGTCTTAGTAACATCTTTATTTGAGAAACGTACAGAGGGCTTGTATCATAATACAGCAGTAGTTTTTGAGAGGGATGGTAGTATTGCTGGAAAATACAGAAAAATGCATATTCCTGATGATCCAGGGTTTTATGAGAAATTTTATTTTACGCCAGGTGATTTGGGTTTTGAGCCTATACAAACTTCTGTAGGAAAACTTGGTGTCTTAATTTGTTGGGATCAATGGTATCCTGAAGCTGCAAGACTTATGACACTTAAGGGTGCTGATATACTTATATATCCTACAGCCATTGGTTGGTTTGATGAAGATTCTAAGAAAGAGAAAAAAAGACAATTAGATTCTTGGACGACCATACAACGTTCACATGCTATCGCTAATGGTATCCCTGTTATTTCATGTAATAGGGTTGGTTTTGAAGAAGATGCTTCGGGAGTAATAGACGGTATACGTTTTTGGGGAAATTCATTTGTGTGTGGTCCACAAGGTGAGATCATTGCACAAGCAGGTAAAAAAGAGACCATACTTTATGCTGAAATAGATGAGAAAAGAACAAAAGAAGTTCGTGATATTTGGCCTTTTTTACGTGATCGTCGTATTGATGCTTATGTTGATATATCAAAACGTTATTGTGATTAGTATTTTTCTAAATTAATTTAGAATCTTAACAAGACTATTAGTTTATTTCTCCTATACTTGAAATTATTATAATTTATTAGGAGACAAAATGATATCTAAAAAACTATGGGTAGGAGTGGCACTCTCTGCATTACTTTTAACTGCTTGTACGAAACAAACTACAGGTGAAGTTGTATATCCTGAAGATGTTACAAAACCAAAACTTTCGCAATATGAGCTTAATGTTATTGCTGAAAAAATTTATCAAAATGAAACTTCTGGAAACCCTAAACATTTAATGTTTTGGTCTAAAAATGAAACTTTTCCTTCGGTAGGGATTGGTCATTTTATTTGGTATCCAAAAGGGCAACCTAAAATATTTGATGAAACTTTCCCAGCTATGATTGACTATTACATTGCAAATAAAGTACAGATTCCAGCTTGGCTACATCATGCAAAAGTAGCAGGGGCTCCTTGGAAAGATAGAGATACTTTTGAACGTTCACGTGGAGATAAAGAATTTCAACAATTAAAGACACTACTTTTAAATACCAAAGCACTACAAACACAATTTTTCTTTGATAGACTACATGCTTCAATTCCTGAGATTATTAAACATGTTGCACCACAGTATAGAGAACATATTGTGTCTAACTACAATGCCTTAGTTGCATCAAAAGGTGGTTTGTACCCATTGATTGACTATATTAACTTTAAAGGTAAAGGAATAAAGGCTACTGAGCGTTATAACAATCAAGGGTGGGGTTTACTTCAAGTACTTCAAAACATGCAACCTGTTAAAGCTGGTCCTTTTGCATTAATGGAATTTTCTAGATCTGCAAAACAAATTCTAGAGCGTAGAGTTCGTAATTCACCAGCAGCTAAAAATGAAAGTAGATGGATGGAAGGTTGGACTAAGCGTACTAATGGATATGCTGTTCCTATTTTATAGCGCGTGATATCTGTTATTTTGGTGGGTTTATTAAAAACCCACTTTATGGTTTGAGCCTTAATTCAAAAATATTATGTCCATTTTTATGATAATAGTTTAATGCGTAGTTTAAACGATGGGCAATATTATTAACAATGTAAAGACCTAGTCCAAAACCAGGATTACGTTTCTCTTCTTGCGTAAAGGGTTCTAAATAGTATTGAAGAGAATGTTCTAAGCTTTTTCCTTTAGAAATAACTTTGATACTTTTTTCATTTGTAATAATACTTGCTCTATCATCTTCGCTATATTTAAGTGCATTGTCAAGTAAGTTTTTAATGGCTAAACTTAATAATTTGGGGTCAGTTTCAAGGCTTTCATGTTCTGTATCAATAGTTAATTTACTTTTTTCACAAAGAAGAAGGCTAATACTATCATCAATTATATTATCTATATTCGCTTCATTAATTTGAGGTTGAAATCCTTGTGTTGTTAAACGTTCTACGTGAGCTAATTCTCCAATAAGTTCATTCATTCGTTCAAAAGCACGAATAAGCATCTCCTTAGAACTTCCATCCTCTACCATCTCAATGGCAATACGACCTCTGGTAATTGGCGTCTTTAGTTCATGCATCATGTTACGCATAAAAAGATTTTTAGACTCTAGTAAACTACGAATATAATGTATAGCGTCATCAAAACTTTTAGCAATCTTTCCAATCTCATCTGTGGAGCGTTGGTTAATTTTAATATCTAGATTTCCCTGTGCAAACTCTTCAATTTGTTGATGTAGTTTTTTTAAAGGAGAGAGTTTTCGCATAATTGCAATATAGAGGAAAATTAAGAGGGAAGTAATGATAGCAGCTACAAATACAATGATACTGATACGTGCTGTACTCGATTTTTTATCTTGTATCATCAGACTATATCCAAAACGTTGTAAGTAGATATATTTATTTTTAGCAATGGTGAAAATTTGCATTTTTCCGTAAACAGATTCACTTTCAAAAAAAACTTCTCCACTATTAAGCAGCAAGAGTTTACTCTCATCAACAGAGACAGGTCTTAATTCAAAATCTTTATAGAATTGTTTTTCTCGTTCTTCAATTAATTTTAGTTTTGCTGTTGATAATAGTAAGTTAGAGATGAGTTTATATCGGTTGATATCATCTCTTTTTTGTCGTTCTCCATCCCAAGAGATAAAGAAAAAGAGAGCTGTAAATAAGAGTGCTAAAACCAGAGAAAAAAGTGTGTTAATGAAAGCTGAAACAGAAATGTTTCGCATTAGATTTTCTCAGTTAAAAGATAGCCAATACCTCTCACGGGTTTAATATAAGTATTTTCAGGATCAATATTTGATAATTTATGACGAATACGAGAGATGATAACATCAATATTTTTAATAGAAGAGTTATCATCTATATGTTCGCTCTCATAAAGAAGTTGTTCACGTGAAATGGCTGAGTCAGCATGTTGAACGAGTATGGCTAAGATTTCAAATTCAGCAGCAGTAAGTTCCATCATAACATTTTTAAAGATAATACTTCGAGCTTCACTATTGAGCCTAAAAAGGCTATTTTCAGTAATGTTTTGTGTATTATTTTGTGTTCGTCGTAAAATGGTTTTAATACGGGTAACCAGTTCACGTGGGTCATATGGTTTAGGCATATAATCATCAGCACCTCTTTCCATGGCAATGACCTTGTCAGTAATGTCATCACGTGCAGAAGAAACTATAATTGGAATAGAAGATGTTTTTCTAATTTTAGGTATAACTTCAAGACCATCTATCCCTGGTAGGGTTAAGTCTAAGATAAGTAGATCATAATTATCTTGAGTAAGATGTGATAGCCCAATGTATGGTTCTTCAACTGAAGTAACGGTAATATCAAATTTACTTAGGTATTCAGTAAGAATTTGTGCTATTTCATAGTCATCTTCTATCATTAAAATTTTTATAATGGTTAATCCTTAAATGAAAAGTTTAGAGGGTAATAATATCATGAGAAGTGTAAAAAGAAAGAACAAACAAAAAATATTTTTAACATTGCCCACGAGGGCTATTACAAAGGAGGTTTAAATATGTTTTATCAAGGGAGTATATTTCAAAGGAGTTCAATTACATACTTAATCTCGTGAACAATGTTAAAGACATTTGTTTGTCATAGCAAAATTATAATCTAATAGAATTAATCATCCAACAATGAATAATTAACCAATAGTTAATGGTCTCTATAAAGATACATGTTATAATTATTTTCAATAAAGGACTTGTATGGAATATTGGAATCATATCTATGAACACTTTAATCCTGTGGCAATAGATTTTGGGTTTATCTCGGTTCACTGGTATGGGATTATGTATATTTCGGCATTGTTAGTAGCCTTGTGGTTTGCTAAATGGATTATTAAAAAAGACAACATGCCAATAGCTGAAGAGACCATAGACTCATACTTTATATGGATTGAAGTAGGTATTATTTTAGGGGCACGTATTTGGTATATTCTCTTTTATGATCCAAACACGATGTATTATTTAAGTCAACCTTGGCAAATATTTAATCCTTTCTCTAATGGTGAATTTGTAGGAATTCGAGGTATGAGTTATCATGGTGCTGTAGTCGGTGCTGCTATTGGGTCATATTTATTTGCACGAAGAAATCCTGGACAGATTTATAAAATATTAGATGTGGTAGCTTTAGCTGTACCTGTCGGTTTTGTTTTTGGTCGTATTGGGAATTTTTTGAACCAAGAATTAGTAGGACGTGCGACGGATGTTCCTTGGGGAATTTATGTTGAGGGTGTGCTTAGACATCCTTCACAGCTATACGAAGGTTTTTTAGAAGGTATTTTAATAGCCATTATTATTTATTTAATTCGTAAACGTCGAACTTTTGATGGTGCATTAATTGGTGTTTATGGAATACTTTATGGGACAACAAGATTTATTGCAGAATTTTGGAGGCAGCCCGATATCCAATTAGGATACTTATATGGTGAGTGGTTAACCATGGGACAAATTCAGAGTTTTATTATGATTTTACTCTCATTTGGAATATATTTATTTATGAAAACTTACGCTAATAAAAAACAGCATAAAAAGAAAAGAGTTAAATGAGAGATACAGTAACAATAAATATTTATCTTTCTAACCTACATAGTAAATTGGTATTTGATAACTTGTTACGTATAGTAGCATCTAGTCACTAAGAAACATAGTTTTTTAGTGTTAAAAGGAGTTGATTTGGAAGAGAGAAGAATCGTAATAAAAACTTGTAAATATATCGATAAAAAACCGTTTCCTTATATTTATAAATTATTTTTGTTATACTGAATATATGAAGCCTTATAAGATTAAAAATATCGCTGGACATCTTGCGACCATTTTTCTAGCGAATCCTTTGACTCCTATACTCGCTTTCGCCATTATTTTACTTGGTTATGTCTCTTTGGAGATGATGCCAAGAGAAGAAGACCCCCAGATTCAGGTAAGTGGTGGATCTGTCATGGTATCTATCCCTGGGGCTACTCCCAAAGAGATTGAAAACGTTATTATTAAACCTTTAGAGCGACGTATTCGTGAGATTAAGGGTGTTCAACATGTTTATGGAACTGCTATGAACAATGCTGGTATCCTTAATATTCAGTATTATATTGGAGAAGATAGAGAGTCTTCAAATCTTAAACTTTATGATAAGGTCATGCAACATTTAGATAAACTTCCAAAAGGTACTTTACCTCCTTTAGTTAAACCTTTTGATATTGATATTGACATCCCCATTTTAACTGTAGCTTTCTATAAAAACTCTGAGAAAAAGCTTGATAATGTTAAACTCTATAAAACCATTCGCGAAATTCAACAAGATATTAATGCCTTGGATAATGTTTCTAAAACGACGCTAAAAGGGGTGAAAAAACCACAGTTCAATGTTTTTATAGATTTACAAAAATTATCAGCTTATCATATTTCTTTAGGAGAAGTAGCGAAGGCCATTCGTTCTATTTCAAGTAATGCACCTGAAATTGATACAACATCTGCAACAGGTCAGTTAACGGTTTTTGGTATAAAAAATGCAATTGAAGACATTGATGATTTAAAAAATCTTATAGTTGCTCAGTATTTGGGATCTCCCATTTACCTAAAAAGTCTTGCTAATATTGAGTACAGTTATGATGTTCAGAATTTTCAATCAGTACTTTTAACTTACCAAAAGAAAGATACTCAAAGTACGAAAGTGAAATTTGTTGAAGCTGGAGATCAGATTACCTTGACAGTTTCTAAATTAAAAGGAACAAATGCTGTAGATATTGCGCAAAGTGCATTGGATGAGTTGGCTAAAAATGCTGCTGTATTTAAAGAGCAGGGTGTGGGATACATAATTACACGTAATTATGGTGATCGTGCCAATGAGGCTGTTAATGAATTGGTACATCATTTGGTGATTACCATTTTTATTATTGCAGCGATTCTTATTCCCTTTTTAGGATGGCGTGAATCTTTGGTTGTCACCATTGCTGTTCCGATGATTTTGGCATTAACCCTTTTTATTGCTTATCAGACAGGTCAAACCATTAATCGTATTACGCTATTTGCTTTTTTACTCTCTTTGGGATTGATTGTTGATGATGCAATTATTGTGATTGAAAATATTCACCGACGTATGCACCTACCAGAGTCACAAGGGCTTTCTTTCTCTGAGATTATTGTTCAAGCAACAGATGAGATTGGTCCTTCGACAAATGTTGCAACGATTGCCATTATGTTAACGATGATTCCTATGGCATTTGTAGGAGGAATGATGGGGCAATTTATGACGCCTATTCCTTTGAATGTTCCTGTAGCTTTGGCTGTTTCTCTTTTTGTTGCTTATGTTTTTGCTCCGTATTTAGCAAAGAAATTAATTAAGTTTGATGAGCCTAGCACAGAAAAGAAAGATAGTGAGCATAAAAAGGGGAGTGCTTAATGGAAAGTTTTGTTTACAATATTATTTCAAAAGCTAGAAACAAGTGGATTGTTACGCTCATTGTGATTTTCTCAATGCTTGGTGCTATTTTAATGATTCCAAGTAAATTAGTTTTAGCCAAAATGCTTCCTGGAAAGTCAGCAAATACTTTTACTATTTACATTGATACAGCTACCAATGCTTCTATTCAAGAGACTAAAAAGGTAACTACTTGTGTTCAAAACTACATGATGCATGAAAAAGAAGTTTTAAATATGGGGATTAACTTAGGACAGGGCGCACCTCTTGATTATGCTGGCTTAGTAAAAGGCTCAGCCTTTAAAAACATGAAGAACCAAGCAGAAATTGTTATTAATTTGACTGATAAACATGAGAGAGAAGAACCTTCTTATCTGATGGTACATCGAATACGTCCAGAGATTCAAGCTGAGTGTGGAGAGATTGTTCCTCATACTTCTATTCGTTTTACAGAGATGCCTTCAGGACCACCTACTTTAGCGACCATTGTTATTGAGCTTTTTGGAAAAGATGACAGACTTTTACGAAATACCATTACCCGTGTTGCTGATATATTGAATGAAACAGAAGGTTTGGTTGATGTAGACATTATGCAAGATGATCTTTATACGAAGTACAATTTAGTACCAGATAAAGAGAAAATCATTCGTGCTGGATTAAGTGTTGACCAAGTGAATCAAATTACGTATCTTGCATTTAAAGGGACAGCTGTTGCTGTTAAAAACACGAGAGATCAACAAGACCAAATTCCTATATTTTTACGTTTGAGTGATGAAACACGAATGTTAGCACGAAGTTCAACAGATGCTTTACGTGCTAAGCTTTCTTCTTTAAGGCTTATTAACCGAGAAGGGCTGATGATACCTCTTTCAGAAGTTATAAGTGTTGAAGGGATACGCTCTAGCCCAAGTATTTTTAGAAAGAATTTAAAGAATTATGTAGCTGTTACAGCAGAGTGTGACATGGTGAGTCAAGTTTACCCTTTACTTGAAGCACGAGAGACCATGATAGAGAAATTGGCAGATGAATTTAACGTCACCAAAGTAACAGGAATCAATACGTACATGTTTGATCTGAATTTAGTAGATAAGCAAACTGGTGCTCAGATGTTATTAAGATGGGATGGTGAGATGAAAGTTTCGCTTGATACCTTTAGAGATTTAGGTGGTGCATTTATTGCAGCACTTGTTTTGATGTTTTTACTTATAGTTGTCTATTATAAGTCGTTTGCCTTGAGTGGGATTGTACTCATAGGTAGTTTTCTTTCTATTATTGGAGTTATCATTGGTCATTGGATTACTGACAAAATACAGCTGATAGTTTTAGAAACCAATTTCTTTTTGACAGCGACCTCTCTTATTGGATTTATTTCATTAATGGGAATTTCTGCTAGAAGTTCTCTTTTATTGATTGACTTTACTAAGTCACTCATAGAAGAGGGGATGGAGAAGAAAAGAGCCATTGCTGTTGCAACAGCCACGAGAGCAAAACCTATTATGTTAACAGCTGTTGCCATTATTTTAGGATCTTTGCTTTTAGCAACGGATCCAATATTTGGAGGTTTAGGGGTAGCACTTATTTTTGGTTCTATGGCTGCGACTTTGGTGTCACTGTTCTTTATTCCTATACTGATGGACAATACTAATGCTATGATGCCTAGTGATTATAAACATCCTCTGTCGGAGTCTAAGGGGTATGTTATAAAAGCTAAGGGAAAAGGTCGAAAGCATTGGTGTGTTTTAGTGGATAATGTCAAAGATTCTTTTAGGAATAAAGAGGAAAAATAGATTTAGAAGAAAAGAATAAAGTTATATAAACTTTATTCTTTATAAGGTATTGAAATTTTTACATACATACCTGGAAAGATTTTTGTTTCGCCTTTATCAAAAGCGATACGAATGGTAAAGGTATGGGTCATAGGATTGGCTGAGGGTACCACTGACTTGACTATGGCTGCACTTTTAAATTTCATAGAGGGGATATCTATCTTAACAGCTTTTCCCTTTTCTACTTTGAGTAAGTCAACTTCTGAAACCTGTGCTTCAACTTCTAAATGGTCAAGATCTACAAGTACCATGGCTAACATACCTGGAACGATTAAGTCACCAACTCTAATTTGTTTTTGGACAATAATTCCACCATTGGGTGCTTTGATTTCTAGATAGTTCATAATACTTGCCATTTGTTTTACTTTTTCTGTGGCACTTTTAACCATTGCACGTGTTGCTGTTAATCCAGCTTGAACATTTTCAGTTATTTTTTCTAAGTCTTTCCAATCTGTTCCCCCTTTAAGTCCTCTTCTTTTTAGACTTTTTTTCTGAGTACGAATGCTATCGAGTCTTGTTCGGTATAAATCAACCATGATTTCAGCTTGTTCAAGTGCTAGGTCAGCTTGGTTTTGCATGATGTCAAACTCTGCTGACTCCATTGTAAAAAGAACATCTTCTCGTTCTACTTTATCTCCAATATTAAAGTGAATTTCTTTGACATAGCCCATATATCTAGCCCCAATCATTTTTTGATTGTCTGAGACAACTGTACCTGTAACTAAAAGGTTAGCAGGAAAGAGTGAGCTGATAAAAAAGGTGAGCAGAAGTATGATATGTTTCAATAAAAGTCCTTTATGATTAGATAATCAATTACGAATTAAGTATAACCTAACTCTATTTATAAACAAATAGAGTGTTAAGTTTTACTCCTTTGAAGGCAAAATAAAGTAACACAAAGAGTTATTTAGTTAAAATTCGCGCAATTATAGACTCTTCTTAAATAAAGAGTTAACATCAAAGGACATAAACATGGCACATCATAAGTCAACTATTAAGCGTATTAGACAAACTACTAAAAGAACAGAGAGAAATAGATACTACAGAACAAGATTCAAAAACATTGTTAAGTCAGTAACTACAGCAGCAGAAGCAAATGACAAAACTGCAGCAGTAGAAGCGTTCAAAGTAGCTAATAAACAAATTCATAAGATGGTAAGTAAAGGTTTCATTAAGAAATCTACAGCTGCTAGAAAAGTAAGTAGACTTAACCTTATGATTAACAAAATCGCTGCATAGTTTAGCACCTCTTCTTTTTGGTACTCGTTAGAGTACCAACCCAATTTTATAAAATCCACTACTAGGTTCTCCTATGTTTAAAGAAAAACTCCAACCATTTATTGACCGTTATAATGAACTTAATACTTTGTTAAGCTCTCCAGATATTGCTTCTGACATTAAAAGAATGACTGATTTAGGTAGAGAACAATCTAAATTAGGAAAGCTGGTAGAAAAAGCAAATGAATACATTGAGACTGCTGATGCTATTGACGAGAATAAAGAGCTTCTAGGTGATGCAGAACTTGGTGACTTGGCTAAAGAGGAACTAAGTGAACTTGAACCACGTCTTCCAGAGCTTGAAGATGAAATTAAAGTACTTATGATTCCAACTGATCCGAATGATGATAAAAACATCATCTTGGAGCTTAGAGCAGGTGCTGGTGGAGATGAAGCTGCACTTTTTGTTTCAGATGTATTTAAAATGTATTTACGTCATGCAGAACTTGTGGGCTGGAAAGTAGAGATTATCTCTTCATCTGATGGAACAGCTGGTGGATACAAAGAGATGATTGCTCAGATTAATGGAGAGGGTGTTTACTCTCAATTAAAATTTGAAGCAGGAATTCACCGTGTACAACGTGTACCTGACACAGAAACTCAAGGTCGTGTACATACTTCAGCAATTACCGTAGCTGTAATTCCAGAAGTGGATGATGTGGAAGTTGAATTAAAAGCCAACGACATTAAAATGGATGTTTACCGTTCAAGTGGTTGTGGTGGTCAGTCAGTTAACACTACTGATTCTGCTGTACGTTTAACGCATATTCCTACAGGAATTGTAGCAGCCATTCAAGATGAGAAGTCACAACATAAAAACCGTGATAAAGCGATGAAAGTTCTTAAGGCGAGAGTTTATGAACATGAATTACAAAAACAGCTTGATGTAACTTCAAGTCAAAGAAAATTACAAGTTGGATCAGGTTCACGTTCAGAAAAAATTAGAACATATAACTATCCACAAAACCGTTTAACAGATCATAGAATTGATTTAACGCTTTATTCTCTAGATAGAATCATGAATGATGGTAACTTAAAGCTCGTTCTTGATCCTCTTAACACACATGCACAAACTGAAGCCATTCAGGAAGCTGGGCTTTAATCCTCTGCCTAGCGATAAGCTTTTTTAATGTTCCGATAGATTGTATCTGGAACAGAAGCTATTTGCATAAATTGATGAAGACTTAACTTAGGTAAAGAGAGAGCAAGGTAGTACTTTGGACTCATCATGGTTACTTCATCATTTTGAATTATTGCTTCATAAGGCAAAATTTGACAATTTTCTTCTTCCCCAATTATTTCTAAAAATTTATTTGTTTTTTTTCTTAACTTATGTCCTACTAAAACAGAACCATTAGGTAAAGTTAGTGTATAAGCAATATATTTTTCTGCCTGTACACTTGATACTTTACTAATAAGGTTTGAGCCTTTTTGGATACTTATGGTGTCTTCTCTTTTTGGAAGACCATACATAAAACGATACTGAGCTAATGTCGATAAGTCTGCTTTCTGAAAACTGTTGTCTAATTTACTTAATGCATTCTCCAAGGAGTTTACTGTATGTTTAAATTGTCCATAGCGATAATTTTCACCAAGATAGGCTGCTGCTAAATATGAAGGGTTCTGTACACGTATTTCTTTGGGATTAACATTTACTTGTAAGGTAGCCATGTAAGAGTTTGTATCTTGTAGTTCTTGGTTAGTAATGGTGATAACAGTATGTTTATCTAAAATTTTTGTGTTTGCTAAAATACTAAAACCATTATCTTGTAGTTTACAGAGTAATAAGTTTATGTCTTGGCTAGGTGCTATATAGTAAGCAGACAATTGTTTAGGAGGAGAACTAAAGTTAAAGGAAAAAAGTTTAGAAGTGAGTATTAACATTAATGTAGTAGTGATAAGTACTTTGTTCATGGCTTTTCTTTTTATTGGGTTATCTAAGGATATTTAATATTTACTAAAAGTATTATAAAAGATAAGTAATATTGTTGTTTAAAGCTAGAGACTAGATAATATTTATGTCTACTTCTACCGTTTAGCAGTAAAAAATTTATACGAGTAGTGCTTTAAATTTTGTGAGTATTGTTAGAATAGGGTAGGCATGTTGTTGAATAAACCATAAAGCATAACTAAGACTTATCAATAAAAAAACTAAAGAGTGACTAAAAGGTATAAATTTATTGAAAAGAAGGATTCCGATACTATAAAGCCCATAGAATAAAATTGATATTACAAAGAGTACCATTAGCATGGTTTCATTGGTTGAAAGTGGATATTGAATAAAATAATTTATATTAGCAAGAAAGGTTTCATAAGAGAATGCATAGAATCCAAACATTGAAATGACTATTGTTACTATAAAAACTTTTGATTTAATTAAAAGGTTATTGAAAAGATTCATGAAAAATAGAAAAATGCTAAAGACTAAAAAACTATAAATTAATAAATGTGTATAAAGAATTGAAAGCTTTTCTTCAGTAAAGTGTTCAATTAGGAAGTTATAAATTTTGGTAAATTGCCAATGAAAAGCAACAATAAAGATTGTTGCTAATAAGAGAGGAAGTAAAGATTTTTCAACTATTTTAAAATTCATATTATTCTTTGTTTTTATTTGATTTGGAATTATGCATTAGATCGTATAAATATAAGGTTTATTTTTAAATTTTAATAAGAAATAATCTTATTTTGCATAATTCTTTTACAAAGAATGGTCTCACTTAAGAGATATTTGGAAGTTAGGCTCTTAGAAAATCTGGATTTGCAATAACTTCAAAGGTGAGTGAAGTATTTCTTTTACTTAGTTCTTCTTGGATCACTTCTTTGATTTGACTCACTCTTGACATTGATTCTCCTGATCTGTCAATAATAAACATATGGTGAGTCATGTTTTTACCCACTATTTTAGCAGTATTTAAAATATGCTCCATTTGTTCCTCAGAATTTTCTGAAACACCTTCTGAAATAAAACACATATTTGCTGTACTTAAAGACTTTTTAATATCAGCAGAAAAACCAAAGCTATCTGCAATATCCATACTCTTAATGACCATTGCCTCATCAGCATTATAATAACCTCTTTTAATATTTTCTATACGTTTGTGGTCATTTGAAATGTAAGTAACCTCATTACCCATTTCTGCCAAAGCTTTTCCACTTAGTAAGTGATTATAGTCTATTCCCATAACTGTAACTTTCATGTTATGTCCTTTCGTTTTGTATTTTTGTTGATATAAGTTTATACAAAATAAATAATATCTTAACTTAATATTTAAATATTTAATTAAAGAATTAATTAAGAAAAGAACGGATGTTCTTCTTTAGATACCGAGAAATAGGGCTTTCTCTAAATAATATAAAAATTACTTAATTTATGCTAGAATGATTATTTTAAAATAATATAAAACATTGAAATAATTAATAAAATTATATGTGTTAAAAAATATTTTTAGATAGAATAGTACATATTATTTTATAGAGCAAGGTGAATTAAATGAAGTTACATATGGCGATATTTATTGGTTTTATAGCTTCTATGTTGTTTATTACATTTACTTTGTTTATGAATGCAGAAGATATATATTTTGAAGAAATTCAAGAACTTAGATTCTCAAAGATTCAAAAAGTATGTAGTAAAAAACAAGTACGACAAAGAAAAGTTTATGTGCCTAAGCGTTCTGTTGATTTAGCTCAAAATGTGCTTGAACATTTTTTAAAAAAAAATCCTATTATTTTTACTCAGAATGATTTTTCATTAGTATCAAATCAACAATCAAAAGAAAAACCTAATCAAAAGAAGAAAATTTTAAATAAAATAGTAGCAATTTTAAATAATATTAGAGAAGATGCGATATTAAGCATAACAGCTTATACCGACAAAGTTGGGTCGGCTAAGGGAAATCTTACTTTATCTCAAAAAAGAGCAGATACATTG
This sequence comes from uncultured Sulfurovum sp., assembly GCA_902727895.1. Classification (GTDB taxonomy): domain Bacteria; phylum Campylobacterota; class Campylobacteria; order Campylobacterales; family Sulfurovaceae; genus UBA1140. Next base: position 27,586 of record CACVAP010000020.1, on the reverse strand, counting down.
AAAGCATATTTTTTAAAAAGAACAAGCTTAGTATTGATAGTTGCGATTGGATATGGAGAAGCATTACCTGCAACCAGTAGACGAATAGAAATTAATTTAAAAAAGGTTTACTAATGATAAATATTATCATTCAAATTAGTATTTATATTTTGATAGCAATACTGTTAGGATCTTTTTTTGGTTGGTTAATCACAAAAATATTTTTAAGACAGAAGTATCAAGATAAATTAGATACATTTATAGCTACTAAAAGTGTAGATGTTGATAAGTTTAATATGATAAAAGATGAACTTTTTCAATATAAAAAAGAAAATAAACGATTAAGAACTGAACATAAAAAAGCATTTCTTGGTTATGAGGGACAGAAGCATGTACTAGATGAGCATAATGCAACTTTAGATGAGTTCCAAAGACGTTTATTGAGTAAGGATGAAGTTATTGCGTCCCTTACAGCTACGTTATCAGAGGTAGAAACTAAAGTAATAGAGTTAGAGAAAAAATACGAAGAAGAGGTAGATGCTTTTATGTTTGAGCGTACAGAAGTGACAAAGAAGTATAAAAACCTTTTAGAGAAACATGAAGCTTATAAACAACATAAAAGTATGTTGACTACAAATGACTCATGGTTCTCCAGACTTTTTAATATGTCGTCAAAGAGAGATTAAAAGTTAGATGGTGCAGGAGTATTGATAATATTATAAAACTCCGAACGTGTTCTTTGGTCACTTTTAAATAGTCCTCTAAGTGCTGAACTGACAGTTGTAGAGTTAATCTTTTGTACCCCCCTCATTTCCATACACATATGTCGTGCATGAATAACAACAGCTACCCCTTTAGGATTAATTGCATTTGCAATGGCATCTGCGATTTGTTCTGTCATTTGCTCTTGAATTTGTAAACGTCTTGCAAATACATTTACAATACGTGGAATCTTAGAAAGTCCAACGACTTTACCATCTGGTATGTAAGCAACATGCGCACGACCAATAATAGGTAACATATGATGTTCACAGGTAGAATAAAACTCAATATCACGTACAACCACCATCTCATCATTAGATGATGTAAAAAGTGCTTTGTTTAAAATGGCTTCTGGGTCTTCATGATAGCCTTCTGTCAAAAACTCCCATGCTTTTGCCACACGGCTTGGTGTTTTAAGTAAACCTTCTCTTTTTGGATCTTCTCCTAAAAGTTCTAACACTTTGCTAACGGCACCTTCAAACTCTTCTTGCTTATCCATGAAAAATCCTAAATATTTAAATTGTGGCATTTTAGCATTATTATTGTATATTTCGTAAATTAATACTGAAGGAATTAATATGCCATTATTAGATAGTTTTACTGTAGACCACACAAAGATGCCAGCACCAGCTGTAAGAGTTGCTAAAAGCATGAGTACACCAAGTGGGGATGACATTACTGTTTTTGACTTACGTTTTTGTACACCCAATGAAGCAATTTTATCTGAAAGAGGAATTCATACTTTAGAACACCTCTTCGCAGGTTTTATGCGTGACCACTTAAACTCTAAAAAAGTTGAGATTATTGACCTCTCTCCAATGGGTTGTAGAACAGGATTTTACATGTCATTACTTGGTGCTCCAAAAGAGAAGAAAGTAGCTAAAGCATGGAAAAAAGCGATGAAAGATGTTTTAGATGTTGCTAACCAAAGTGATATTCCAGAACTTAATCTTTATCAGTGTGGAACATGTGAAATGCATTCACTGGATGAAGCAAAAGAAATAGCTCAGAACATAGTAGATACGGATATTGGAATTATGTCTAATGACGATTTAAAGCTTTCAAAGAAAAAATTAAAAAAATTAGAAGAAGAAGCCTAAGTGTATAACAAAGTACTACGCAGTGAAAAAGAGTTAGTACTTTGTGAAGATGGTACAAACACACTTTTTTCTAAAGAGTTTAATGAACCTTATCATTCAACTAAAGATGGGGCATTACATGAATCTTTAGAGAAACATGTAAAACCTGCTTTAGCCATAAAAAAAGAATCTAAGAACTTAGTTATTTTAGATATTTGTTTTGGTCTGGGGTATAATACTTTTGCCACGATTTATTATGTACATAAGCATAATTTAAAAACTAAAATTCATATTATCTCTCCAGAGTTTGATGAAGAACTCGTTTGCTCACTCCATACTTTTAAGTATCCTTCAGAATTTGAAGATATCATACATATAATTACTGCTATTAGTCAAAACGCTTGTTATGAAGATGAACAGTTTAAAATAGAAGTTTTATTAGGTGACGCAAGAGTAGAAGTGCCAAAAATAAAAGAAAAAATAGATGTGATTTATCAAGATGCTTTTTCTCCAGCACATAACCCTTTACTTTGGACAAAAGAATTTTTTGCAGATATGACTAATATATCTAAAGAAGATGCAATTCTTACAACCTATTCAACAGCAGCAGCCATTCGTTTGGGACTTTATGAAAATGGTTTTTTAATTTTTACGCACAGTGCTAAACTTATGAGAACTTCTACCGTAGCTTCTATGAAGATGATAGAAGATTTTGATTATATTGATATGGAATTAAAAAAAGAACGTAATCCTACTGCTAAGAGTTTTCGGGATGAAGATTATTAGCGATTTTCTTTAGCTCTTAAAAAGTTAATAGCCACTAAAACAGACTCTTTCCAAATGAGTTCTTTGTCATCTATCATTTGCCATAATTCATCTAAGTTTACCCATTTCTCATCAACGATGATATCGTCTTCATCTGGATTAGGAATAGGGTTCTCCATAAGATTAGGATTTTTAGCCACATAGTAGTAGATATTGACAGAAGAGAAGAGTTTGTCAAATTGGTGAAATAAAGACCATTCTTTTGCTTCTCTTTTTATCTCTTCTGCCAGTTCTTCTTGGGCTGTTTGCAGAGGAGTAAGATGAGGCTTGTCCATACCACCTGAGACAAATTTCCAAATTTCCTTATTGTACTGTTTACGGTACTCTTTGATGAGCAGGATTTTTTTGGTTTTTTCGTCATAGGGTAAGACTATTACAATATCATTTCGTGCTTGACGTGGCTTTTTACAAAATTTACTACAGATCTTTTTTAGCATGTTGGGTTCCTGAAAGTTGTTTTAGGATTATAACATTTTCTAAATTTGACAAAAAAATAAAAATAGGTTACACTTCTTTTAATAAAACTTAAAGAAGGAGTCACCTATGTTAACACTTACAACATATACAAATCAAACTATTGGATTTACGGTACTTCTTCTACTCTTACTCTCGGCGTAATTACGCACTTTTACCCCATACATTTTTTAATTAAAACCATAAAACAGACAGTTCTTGTTTGTACTCATAGGAATAGATAATGAAATACCAAAAATTTAACAAAATAGATTTGCCAAATAGAACATGGCCCAATAATGAGATAACAAAAGCACCCGTTTGGTGTTCTGTAGACTTACGAGATGGAAACCAAGCATTAATTAAACCGATGTCTTTAGAGAAAAAGATTCGTTTTTTTAATTTATTAGTAGAAGTTGGTTTTAAAGAGATAGAGATAGGCTTTCCCTCTGCCTCAGAAGTTGAGTATGAGTTTACACGTCACTTAATAGAAAATAATTTAATACCAGATGATGTAACCATCCAAGTCTTAACACAGGCACGTGAACACTTAATTAAAAAAAGTGCAGAAGCTTTACGTGGGGCTAAAAATGTGATAGTGCATTTATATAATCCAACATCAACGATGCAAAGAGAAGTGGTTTACAAGAAAAGCCAAGATGAGATTATAAACATAGCGTTAAATGGAGTGAAGTGGATTAAAGAGTATTTCGATGAATTTGAGGGTAATGTACGATTTGAATACTCTCCTGAAAGTTTTACGCAAACAGAGTTAGACTATGCTGTTAATATTTCAAATGCCGTAATAGAAGCATGGAACCCAGAAGGTGATGAGAAGATGGTTTTAAACTTACCTTCTACAGTAGAGTCTGCTACACCAAACATTTATGCTGATCAAATAGAGTACATGTCTACTAATATCGTAAGACGAGAAAATGTTTTGATATCGGTTCATGCTCATAATGATCGTGGTTGTGCTGTGGCTTCAACTGAGTTAGGTTTGATGGCTGGTGCAGATAGAGTTGAGGGAACATTGTTAGGGAATGGAGAGCGAACAGGGAATGTAGACATTATAACCGTTGGATTAAACATGTACACACAAGGTGTTGACCCTGAGTTAGATTTCTCTAATGTAGACAAAATAGTGCAAGTAGTTGAAGAAGTTAATGAGATTAAAACACATATTCGTCATCCTTATGTAGGAGAGTTGGTATACACAGCTTTTTCAGGTTCTCACCAAGATGCCATTAAAAAAGGGATGAATAGACAAGAAGACGATGCTTTATGGTATGTACCTTATTTACCTATTGATCCTAAAGATGTTGGACGAAGTTATGAGTCTATTATTCAGATTAATTCACAGTCTGGTAAGGGTGGGGTAGCATATATTTTAGATTCTGTCTTTGGTTATAAAATTCCAAAAGCCATGGAGCCTTATGTTGGGAAAATGATTCAAGAGGTAAGTGATAAGTTTGATGGTGTGGTAAGTGAAGAGATGATTGGTAAACATTTTGAAAAACACTTTATGAATAGAAAAGAGCATTACGCCGTTAAAAATATTGATATTAGCATACAGAAAGAAGAGACAACCATAGAAGGTGAGTTTTTTCTAGGTACAGAACAAAATGTTTGTAAGCAAAAAGCTAATGGAATTATTGATGCTGTTAGTTCTGTTTTTGAATCTTTAGGCGTCGATTTTAAAGTAGTTGATTATCATGAACATTCTTTATCAGTGGGTAAAGATGCTGGGGCTGTTGCTTATTTTGCTGTCAAAGTAGAAGATAAAACTTATTATGGTGCTGGAAAAGGAAAGAATATCTCGTACGCTTCTATTGCAGCTTTAGTATCTGCTTTAAATATCAGTTTTTAAATTTATAGGCATAGATTTGAAATGGACTTTATAAAACTTATTTTAAAGTCCTGGACGTTGAGGATAGTTTTCGGGTGCATCGTTTAGAGGTACTTTGTTAATTGTTTTGTCTTTGACAACTTCTTGTTCTAGAAGTTCTTCTTCACGTGCTTTTAATTTTGTTTCCCATGCAGATAGCTCTTCTGAACGTTGCTCGAGTTTTAATGATTCTTCAGGGTCAGGCTCATTTTTTTTCTTTATTTCTTTCTGCTCACTAACTTTTCCAACAATAACTCTTCGTTTATCTATAACAGAATTACCCATGCTATTTGTGGTCATATAAATAACAGAGTACTCTCCTTCTTTAAAGATATCAATTTGGTGGCTAATATTTATAGTAAGTTCTGCTCCACTACTATCTATAGCTGAAGCTCCTGCTTCAACATAGACTTCACCTTTTTGCAAAAGTACTGGATTTTTACCATATAGATTAATGACAGGCATCAGGTTAGTGGTCGTAGTAGGTTTAGCTGGTTTTTTAACTACTTGTTCTTTAACTACTGTTTTATTTTTTATATTTTCAACTATTTTTTTTGGGGCTACCAGTTGAATATTATCAATAAGACCACTTCCTTTAATAACAAAATTATTGATGGTAATAATGCTACTATTGCCAATAAAGTTGTTTAAATCTTTTTCTAAATCTCTTTCATATGTTTTCCATAGACCAGACGTACTATTTCTCCCTAATCCATATTGTAAGTTTGAATCTTCATTTCCTGGAGTATAGATAAGTGTGTGTTTACCCTTATTAGTATTTAGTTCAACCATAATAACAAAATCTTCAGAATAGTTCATTTCCCAAGATAATAAAGAGGTTTTATTTATTTTTTGATTTGATAGTTTTAATATATATACACTCTTTGTATGTTCTCCTAAGAATTGGATAACACGACTTTTTTTATTTTTATCATAAATGTTTTTTATAGTTCCAGCAGAAGTATTGTTAATTAGAGACCATTTTGTTGTTTTTTTATTCTCAGCATTTTCATATATGGTTGAAAATAAAAGAGAAGGAGTGATTATTAAGATAAAAAAAGATAATAAATATTTGAAACTGTGCATAAAAAGTCTAATCCTTAGTTTATGTAATTGTAACATAAAGAAGAATAGTTTTTAATATGTATTTTTCAATTAGTATAATTGAGATAAAATAGCATCATTAAAATAAAAAAGGAAAGAATTATAATGTTCTACCTAACCGAACAATTTTTCTCCATTCAAGGAGAAGGTAAATATGCTGGTGTACCCTCATATTTTTTAAGAACAGGGGGATGTAACTTGTCTTGTCCTGGCTTTGGTGCCTCTTATGATGTAAATGGTGTTGAACGCATGGGTTGTGATACTTATTTTGCTGTGGATGGACACTTCTCTTCTTCATGGCAAAAAGTCGAAGATGCTTCTGTACTTATAAATAATTTAGATCAAGAGTTTGAGAAAATAGGTTATTTACCTCAATTGGTTATAACTGGTGGTGAACCTTTAATGTATCATAAAGATGAGGTTTTTTATGCTGTGATTTCTTGGCTTGTAAAACAAGGAATTAGGGTGACCTTTGAGACCAATGGAACGGTGGAAATAGATTTTGAAATGTATCCTATTTATCAAGAAACTATTTTTGCTTTGTCCATTAAGTTAGCAAATTCTGGTGAGCCTTTCTCTAAGCGTATAAAACCACAAGCCATTAAAAATATGGTAGAGCATTCAATCGACAGTTTTTTTAAGTTTACCATTGATAAGAAGTTAACACAAAGTACAGCATTGGAAGAAATAAAAGAGATAACTAAAACTTTTGAAAACCCAAATATTTATTGTATGCCTGTAGGAGAGAGTCGTGCTAATATTTGGCATAATGATAGGGCTGTTTTTGAATTTTGTATGAAGCATGGTTTTAACTATAGTGATAGGTTACACATACGGGTTTTTGATACGACGCAGGGAGTCTAGTAAACTACCTTAAGGTTATCTGTATATAATCCAAAAATATCGATAAAAGAGAGATTTAACAGATGCCAAATACAGAATTAAAAGCTGAAGCATTAGAACTTTTTAATGCCAAAGAGTATGAAAAAGCTTTAGAATTATACTTATATATTGCAGGGCAAGGTGACCTCGCTTCACTTTCTACAGTGGGTTACTTTTATCATAATGGGCTTGGTGTAGAAAAAAGTTATGCTAAAGCCATTGAGTATTATCAAAAGGCTTCAGATGCTGGAGAACACTCCTCTTCTTACAATCTTGGACTTCTTTATTTAAGAGGTTTAGGGGTTCAAAAAAATTCAGTTAAAGCACATGAATACTACTTAAAAGCAGCTGTAAAAGGTATGCCTCAAGCACAATTTGATGTGGCACTTATGTTTGAAGAAGGTGAAGGTTGTGATAAAAATTATTCAGAAGCAGCATTTTGGTATGAAGAAGCAGCTAAGCGTGGGAACGCAGAAGCATTTAATAACTTAGGCGTGCTTTTTAAAGAGGGTACAGGAGTTGAACAAAGTAATAAAAAAGCTTATATACTTTTTAAACAGTCTGCTACCAAAGCTTCTCCAGAGGGGCAGTTTAATCTAGGTGCAATGTACGGTCAAGGTTTAGGTTGTGATGAAGACCAAGAAAAAGCATTAGAATGGTGTAGAAAAGCAGCTTACCAAGGTCATCAAAAAGCTAAAGACATTATTTACCGTTTACAAGATGATGGACAAATCGTATTTTAGGAAACGCTGATGATAATAAGAAAACTATTTAAATTTGAAAATGCCCATATTGTTAGAGGTTGTACAACACAGAGATGTTCTCAAAATGTACATGGACATTCTTATAAAGTAGAAGTACTCCTTGAGTCAAACTATTTGGATGATGGACAGATGGTTTATGATTTTGGATTAATGAAAGAGACAATTAAAGATTTAATTGAAGCCTTTGATCATTCTATTACACTTTGGTCAGGTGATGCTACTTCTTATTTAGCAGATATGAAAAAACATTCAGCACGTTGGGTAGAGTTACCAGTCTCTCCTTCGGCTGAACAGTTTTCAAGAGTAATATACTTACTAGTTGAACGTGTTTTAGCATGTACTGGTATGATAAATGGAGAGCGTGAAGTCAAGCTTCATAGTATTATTGTACATGAAACAGAGACAGGCTATGCCCAAGGTTTTAAAGAGGATGCCTATAACCAGAATATGGGCAGTATAAGTTTAACAGATATTAAATTCTCAGAACAGATCAAAAGTGAGTGGAAAAACCCTAAATTGTGGGACTTATTAATAGATGGCGAGGTAGTTGTAAATCCTAAAAAAGTATAGTATAATTACGGATACTAAAATCTAAAGGATACAAATAATGAAAAAACTTACAGTTTTATCAATGATCGCAGCAGCATTACTTTTAACAGCATGTGGAGACTCATCAACTGGAGCAGAAGCTAAAGCAGCAACTGAAGCAAAAACAGAAACAGCAGCACCAGCTAAATGTGCAGCAGATGGTAAATGTGGTGAAGGTAAATGTGGTGGTGATAAAAAGTCAGCAACTACAGAAACAAAAGAAGCAGTTTCTACAGCAACTACAGAAGCAAAAGAAGCAGTTTCTACAGCAGCTGACAAAGTAAAAGAAGCAGCAACAGAAAAAGCAACAGCAGCAGTTGATGCAGTAAAAGAAACAGCTACTTCAGCAGTTGATAAAGTTAAAGAAACAGCTACTTCAGCAGTAGAATCAGTAAAAGAAACAGCTACTTCAGCAGTAGATTCAGCTAAAGCAGCAGCTACAACAGCAACAGCAGCAGTAGCATCAGCAGTAGATACAGGTGCTGGTAAAGCACTTTATGCTAAATGTGCAGGTTGTCATGGTATTGACGGGAAAACTAAAGCTATGGGTAAAGCAGCACCAGTTGCTGGTCAATCAGCAGCAGATTTAGAAACTAAACTTGCAGGTTACAAAGCTGGTACAACTAATGCAGTTGGTATGGGTATGTTAATGAAAGGTCAAGTTGCTTCTATGAGTGATGAAGACATTAAAGCAGTATCTGCTTACATGGCTGGACTGTAGTCCTCCTTTTAATATCAAGATTTATTCTTGGTATTATGTAGACCTTTTGGTCTACACTTTGTAAACGTTAAATACTTATCTTATAAAAAAATCTTCTTTCTTCTCACTTTGAAAATCTAACTTTATAGCAATCATTTTTACTACTTGTTCTGCTTTTAGAGAACTTATTTCTTTTGTAGTAACTATCATTCCATCGGCTTTGTCTAATGGTGCAACCATCCCTGGTTTTTGACCTTTTATAACTTCAAAAGTACTTCCATCCCATTTACCTAACATAACAGCATTCTTTCCTACCTTGAATTTATGTTCTGATTTTATTTTTGTTGTAATAAGACCATGGTAGAAACTATTTGTTCCTGTAAGTTTTGCGATACTAGGTCTAACAAACATTTCAAAGTTCACCATAGCTGCTAATGGATTTCCTGGAAGATTGATAACAAAACAGTCACCTAATTTTCCAAAGTTCGTAGGTCTTCCTGGTTTAATATCTATACCTGAAAAGTAGGTTTTCATACCTAATTCTATAAAGGCTTCCTTCGTAAAGTCTTTGTCTCCCACTGAAACACCACCAGAAGTTAAAATAAGGTCTGCATCTTTAGCATTATTAATAGCATTTTTCAGTGACTCCATACTGTCTCCAGCTGATGAAATGTAAGAAACATCACATCCAAGTTCTTTAGCACGTGCTGAGAACATAGGAGCATTTGAGTTGTAGAGTTGGTGTCCTTCTATTTTTTCATAATGTGCTTTGAGCTCTTCACCTGTAGAGAAGATGACAACCTTTGGTTTTCGGTAAACTTCAATGTGTGTAATACCTTGAGAAGAGAGTAGGGCTAAGGTATAAGCTGTTACTTTAGTTTGTGCCTTTAAAAAAGTAGTTTCTGCTTTTATGTCTTCACCTTGAAAACGAATGAAATTGTTTTGTTTGATGTTTGAAGGTAAGATGATACCCTTAGCCGTGACTTCTACATCTTCTATAGCAACAATGGCTTCACATCCATTAGGAGTAGGAGCTCCTGTCATAATTTTGACTACTTCACCTTCAGAAAAAGCATCTTCTGCCATATCTCCAGCATAAGTTATCTCTTTTACCTGTACTTCCTTGTTAGCATCAGTAACTTTAACAGCATAACCATCCATTGCTGAGTTGTCAAAACGAGGTAAGTCAAAAGTTGCTTCATAATCCTTAGCAACTATAGACCCCAGTGCCTCTTCAATGGCTAATATATGGGTACTTTTAGCTTGCACATTTGTGTAAATAGTTTCTAAAGCTTCTTCAATAGATATAGTCATTTTAGACCTTTATATAGTATGGCAAAAGTATAACTAATTTGGATATAATCCGTTTTTAATCATAATAAATTTAGGAGCATAGCATGTTAGAAGAGATGTTAATGACACATAGTACATTAAACTATAGTTTTATAGTTTTTATAGTTTTAGGTTTTTTAGTACCTATAATCGCAAAGAAACCTTTAGGATTTAAAAAGGCAAGCTTTATATACACCATGGTTTTTCAAGCTATTATTACGATGATTGCTTTTTCAGGTATTGTGGCTTTAGTATCAAATGATATGCCTTTTACAACCCCTATTATCATTATGATTGCTGTTTTTGCTGTGATGATAGCCATTGAGATTTCAAAACATAAGAGTATTAAAAAAGGTAATCTTGAAGACGAAGCAACATTCGCCATGTTACGTTCAAGCTTTACAAAAGCAAGTGTATTAAATTTAATTATTCTTGTAGGTTTCACTGTTTTCATGATTGTTCAATCTAAAGGCATTTAAGGACACTGAGTGCAATATCTTTTTTTAGAACAAGCAGGAGAGCAACAGCTAACACTTCAAGGGGATGAACACCGTTACATTTTTAAAGTTCGTCGTCATCGTGAAGGTGAAGTGATTGCTCTACGAAACCTTGTTGATAGTACTATTTATTTTTATACCATTGACTCTTTAAGTAAAAAAGAGGCAATGCTTTCTTTAGAAAAATCAGAAATATTAGCTGTTGAGGCAAAGAAAAAACTGCATTTAGGATGGTGTGTGATAGACCCTAAAAGTGTGGAAAAGGTTTTACCTTCTTTAAACGAAATGGGAGTAGATGCCATTACTTTTATCTATTGTTTCCGTTCTCAAAAAAGCTTTAAAGTAGACTTTAAAAGATTAGAAAAAATCCTTTTGAACTCTTCTCAGCAGTGTGGACGTTCCTCCTTAATGCAACTTGCTTTAGCAGACTCTTTAGAAGTTTTTTTAGAAGAGCATCCCGATACTTATATGCTAAACTTTTCAGAAGAAACTTTAAATACTTCCTCTGATATTTCTACCATGCTTATAGGTTGTGAAGGTGGGTTTACAGCTGAAGAAGTAGCCTTATTTAAACCTGAAAAGATTAGAGGTTTAGATACTTCTCTTATTTTAAAAAGTGAATCAGCTGTTTGTGCTGTGGCTACAAAAGTTCTTTTGTAGCTTTTTTACTTTAATCCATAAATAGAAACAATTTTAAAGCCATCATCTGTTGATTTTAACTTCATGAATCCTCTACTTGTTCCTTTAAGTGTGGAACCTTTATTGTTGGACATAAACCATTTTGTGGTAGTTTGGACATTAACATAATTTTGTTGCTTCTTTGTATATTTTTTTAACACTTTAAAATCTATGATACTAAATTCTCTGTGAGCCCATTTTTTATTGTATTTTAATTTGTCTTTTCTAATTAATTCATGCGAAACATTTTTGAATTTGAAGTATTTCTCAACTTTTACATCATAAAACTCTAAAACTTCAGTAACAGAAGCTTGTGATGAGGAGTCAATGTAAGCATCTAAAAACTTTTTAATTTCTATATTACTGAATTTATCAATTGATGTTTCTTGTTTTATAGTAGTTGTTTGACTTTCTACTATACTGAGATTTTCATCTACTATAAGACTAGTAATGTTCTGTGCTAGAGAAGTTTGGTTATGTTCCTCTGTACTGTTTCTTTCTTTACTGCTATTACTTTTAGGAATTAATATTTCAGTTTCTGTTGTATTGTTTTCAATAACTAAAGGTTCTTGCGAGGATCGTATAGTATTAGTATTAGTATTAGTATTTACTTTATTTTTATTGCTGTTATCAGAAATATTTGTTTCTTGAGTATTTTCGGGATAGTCTTTTAGCTCAATTTTTGGTGTTAATTTTTTTTCATCTATTGTCGATTCATTAGTTTTTTGATAAGCCATAAATCCTAAATACCCGAGTAAAAGAAGAAGTGCAGCTAAGAGAATGTATTTTAGATTCTTTGTGGGTAAAGTATTTTTTTCAAGATTTTCTTTTTTGATGAGTTCTGTTTCAAACTCAAGATAATCTGACATTTTAGCATCAGCAGAATATTCCATTATAGTATAAACAGTATTATTCTCTTCAAAGTAACCAAAGGTTTTTAGTTCAGTTGATGTATGATTATTTTTTAGTTTATTAGCTTTATTTATAGTCGCCTTTTTCTGTTTGAAAAATACACTTTGAGCTTCGGACTGAATGATAACAATATTATCTTCTCTTGAACAAAAAGTCTCAAAGAAAAGCTCTTTCAATATAAAAAGACTTCCAGCTCTGTTACTGTCTCGAACTAAATATAAAATTTCAAATGCGTCTTTAGCTAAAACTTCTACAATAATGTAGTGTTTACCGATTACGTCATTCATTGATAAATGATTATTTGTATCCATGTTAAATATCCCTCCTTTTTAAATGAAATTATAGCTAAAGTCTAATCGGGATAAATTATATTATTTTAAATTATAATAATAATTACTTTAAGTTATAATTATAAACTTTTTAGCTATTCTTTACATTATAGAATGTTAGCTCATAAAAAAACATAAGGAAAAATCGTGAACATAGTCATTAACGTTTTTAGTGTTTTAAAAAAAGTTTTCTACTTTTATGTAGAAGGCTTTAAAAACATGAAACTAGGTAAGACCTTGTGGGGAATTATTGGCATTAAATTTTTGCTCTTTTTTATTCTTATGAAAATTTTCTTTTTCCCTAACTTTTTAAAAGAAAACTTTTCTAATGATACACAAAGAGCCAATCATATATTAGAAAAATTAACAAAGGAAAATAAATAATGGAAGATGCATTGTTAGTAGACTGGTCAAGAGCACAATTTGCTTTGACAGCGTTATATCATTGGCTTTTTGTCCCTTTAACTTTAGGATTAGCATTTATTCTCGCCATTATGGAGACCATTTATGTGAAAACAGGGAATGTGATTTGGAAAGAGATAACCAAGTTTTGGATGACCCTTTTTGCGATTAACTTTGCTATTGGCTTAGCAACGGGAATCATTATGGAGTTTGAATTTGGTACAAACTGGTCCAATTATTCTTGGATAGCAGGAGATATTTTTGGGGCACCTCTTGCAATTGAGGGAATCATGGCATTTTTTATGGAGTCTACTTTTTTTGCCATTATGTTCTTTGGTTGGGATAAAGTAAGTAAGAAAATGCACCTACTTTCTACATGGCTTGTTGCCATTGGTTCTAACCTTTCAGCACTTTGGATTTTAGTAGCCAATGGTTGGATGCAACATCCTGTGGGAATGGAATTTAATGTTGATTCAGCCCGTTTTGAAATGTCAAGTTTTTGGGATGTACTTTTTAACCCCAATGCTTATTCTAAATTTTTACATACCATTGGTAGTGGTTACGTTATGGGATCACTTTTTGTGGTAGGGATTTCTGCTTGGTATTTACTCAAAGGTAAAGATGTTGTTAAAGCTAAAAAAAGTATTGTAGTTGGGGCTACATTTGGTCTAATTACGTCGCTTTTTCTCATTGTTTCAGGAGATGAGTCAGCACATCAAGTGGCAGTGAATCAACCTACTAAACTCGCAGCGATGGAAGGTCTTTATGATGGGCATGAACGTGTGGGTATTGTTGCAATTGGTCAGTTAAATTCTGAAAAAGAGATAGGTGATAATCAAGATGAGTTTATATGGAGTATCGAGATTCCTTATGCCCTTTCATTTTTAGGTTTTCATGATATGAATGCTTTTGTACCAGGAATTAATGAGCTTGTTTATGGTGATGAAGATCATCATAATATTGAATCAGCAGCGAGTAAGATTGCAAAAGGGAAAATTGCCATAGAAGCACTTACGCGTTATAAAAAAGCCAAAAAAGAGGGTGACACTTTAGTAGCAACTACTGCCTTAGCCGACTTTAGAGCCAACGAAAAATATTTTGGTTATGGGTATTTGAAAAAACCTGAAGATATTATTCCTCCTGTGGCTCTAACCTTTTATAGTTTTCACATTATGGTGGGCTTAGGTACATGGTTCTTTATGCTTTTCTTCTTGATTCTTTATTTTGCTATGCTTAATAAACTTGATGGTAAAAAAATGCTTTTACGTTTGGCAGTTATTTCCATACCATTGGGATATGTGGCTGGTGAGATGGGTTGGATAGTGGCAGAAGTTGGACGACAACCATGGGCAATTCAAGGGATGTTACCCACAGGAATGGCAACATCAAGTATTAGTGTTGCAGCTGTGCAAACAACTTTTTGGCTTTTTGCGATTATTTTTACAGGTTTGCTTATTGCAGAGGTAAAAATTATATTTACACAAATTAAACTTGGAATGGAGAATCATTAATGTTTGAAGAAATGGAGCTATTGTACTTGCAACAATATTGGTGGTTTATTATTGCTCTTTTAGGAGGTCTCTTTACTTTTATGATATTTGTTCAAGGAGGTCAAACCTTACTCAATAATTTGGGAAAAACAGAAAAAGAGAAAAATGTTATTATTGCTTCTTTAGGAAGAAAATGGGAGCTTGGTTTTACTTCGTTTGTGATGTTTGGAGGAGCTTTATTTGCTGCTTTTCCTCTTTTTTATGCTGTAAGTTTTGGAGGAGCTTATTATGTTTGGATGGCAATATTATTTTGTTTTATTATTCAAGCTGTTTCCTATGAGTACCGTAAGAAAGCCAACAACTTTTTTGGACAAAAAATTTATGAAATCTTTTTATACATCAACGGTTCTTTAGGTATTTTTTTAATTGGGGTAGCTTTAGGAACACTCTATACAGGTGGAAATTTTATTAAAAATGAAATGAATCTTTCACATTGGACACTTGATACCTATGGATTAGAAGCTTTGTTAAATCCGTTTAATTTATCATTTGGATTAGTGCTACTTTTCTTATCACGTGTTGGAGCTAGTTTGTATTTTATGAATAACTTAGCTGAAGAAAGTATTGTTAACAGAGCAAAAGAACAACTAAAGATTAATGCATTACTTTTTCTAGGTTTTTTTCTTCTAATGATAACAATGCTTTTTCTAATGAGTGGATTGAGTTATGATGCTGAGGGTTTTACAATCGTAGAGCATAAGTTCTTTTTTAATCTCATTGAAACACCTATTTTATTAACAACATTTTTAATAGGAGTTGCTTTAGTAATTTTTGCCATCTATAGTGCTTTATTTAAAAATAAAAGCAATGCTATTTGGTTTCATGGTGTAGGAACGGTTTTAACCGTTACTACTTTATTAAGTCTTCTTGGCTTTAACAATACAGTAATTTATCCATCACTTAGTGACATAGAAAGCTCTTTGACCATTGTGAATAGTTCAGGTAGTCATTATACTTTAGCAACCATGAGTTATGTATCGCTTATGGTACCTTTTGTTTTGACCTACATTTTCTTGGTGTGGCGATCTATGGATAAAGTAAAAATTAGCAGTGAAGAGATAGAAGCTGATTCACATCATTATTAGAAGGAGAGAATATGGAAACAATTGACTATACGACGGGAATGCTTTGGTATGGAATGTGGCCTTTGGTTATATGGGTAGCTTATAAATTTGTACTTATGAATGTTGAGCATTTAGAAGATAATTTAGAAGAGGAAGAAGATAAAAATGAGAAAAAAGAAGAAGCTTTAAAAGTCAAATAACCTAAGTCGTAGTGACAAATCGCTAAAATTCTTTAATTTAAATTTAAGGTACTATGTCATGATATTAACACTTTTAGCTTTGTTAACGATTCTATTTATCGCTATTGAACTTCAAAAATATTTTAAGATTCCTTCGCCCATTTCCCTTATAGCATTGAGTTATGGGTTTTACTATATGTTCCCACAGATGGTTCTTTTTTCAGAAAAGACATTTGCTGATTTGGTATTATTTCTTATTCCTATTTTAATTGCTGCTGATGCCTTACAGTTAAAGCTTGAAGATTTAAGAAAAAATGCTTTGAGTCTCATCTATGTGGCTGCTTTTTCAGTCGCCATTTCTATTACCTTTGGGATTATTGCAGCTAATACATTTTTTGTAGAGTATGCATTGTCTACAGGAGCTATCATAGCATTATTCGCAATGGTTTTAGCTACTGATCCTGTTTCTGTAGTCTCTGTTTTCTCATCTTTTAATGTTCCTCATAAACTGGCTATCTTAGCTGAGGGGGAATCACTTTTTAATGATGCTACGGCGTTAATTATCTTTATGTTTGTTGCTATCCCTATGATAAATGGCGTTCAAATAGGAGCCATGGATATTGCCCTTGTCTCAGCGAAAGTTATATTTTTCTCTGTGCTTATTGGGCTTGTTATTGGGTATGCAGGTATTGTACTTATGCGTTTAACTTCAGACTCTATGAGTGAATTAGTAGTTATTTTATTAACAGCTTATGGTGCATTTGAAATCGCAGAAATTTTTCATTTTGCAGGACTTTTAGCTGTAATTGTAGCAATTATTACACTTAATACCATTACTCAAAAATCTTTTGATGCGAAAGAACGTCAAGTTAAAAAAGCTAAAAATATTGTAAACCGTGCCAATCAAAGTAAGAAAATTTTCTCTACACGTTTTATGAATGGAATTGCACGGAGACTTTCAAGTGATGTAAGTAGCATTGAGAGACATAAACAAAACTTGAACTATGTGGCTGTATTGGCATTGCTTGCCAATACCTTTTTGTTTATGTCTATGGCAAGTATTGTTGAGTTTAGTTCATTGCTAGAGTATAAAACAGAAATACTTCTTATGTTTTTAATTACCACCGTAATTAGAGCATTTATGATGGGAACATTTGGGATTGTTTCAAACTTAACTAAGAAAATGACAGACATCGGTGTACGTTGGTGGTCAGTTTTATTGTTTGCTGGAATTAAAGGTGGACTTTCTATTGTAATGCTTCAAATGCTTCCAAAAGGTTTTGAGCATAAAGAGATGTTTGATGCAATTGTTATTGGCGTTATTTTACTTTCTACTTTTGTTTATGCGACGGTTTTGGTTACGATTATTATGACAAACAAAAAGAGTTTTGATGAGGAAGTGGCTAACGAAGTTCATTAAGATTGAGGTTGGCTAAAGCCAACCCTACAGCTTTTGAAATTAAATGGTTGTTTGTAGTTTGTAGGGTCGGCTTTAGCCGACGTAGAAGAGATTTTAAAATCTCTTTCTATAAGCATGACAATAAGGCTTAGAACCTTTGTTCTCATAATAGTCTTGGTGGTTATCTTCTGCTTTGTAGAAAACATCTCCATCTATAATCTTAGTTGCAACCTTTAAACCTTTGTCTTCTAAAATAGTAATAAGCTTTTGAATGGTTTTTTTCTCTTCTGGACTCTTTACAAAAATAGCTGAAAGATATTGTGAACCAATGTCTGGACCTTGTCCGTTAGTTTGGGTTGGGTCATGGATTTCAAAAAAAGCTTTGGCTAGGGTTTCGTAGCTTACTACTTTTGGGTCATAAACAACTTCAACTGTTTCTAAATGTCCTGTATTTTTTCTAATAACATCATAGTAACTAGGGTTTTTCGTACTTCCACCCATATAACCTGAAATAGCATCTTCAACGCCTTTGATAGCCTCTAAATGGTATTCAACACCCCAGAAACATCCACCTGCAAAGTAAGCACGGGATAGCTTATCTTTTTTTGCTACTTCTTTTACTTTTTCTTTCGTCTCATTTTTCTCAAAATTTAAAGAGATTGAGTTGACACAGTGTCTTGTGTTTTTAGCTGTCATGCCTTCGCCTTTGAAAACATGTCCTAAATGGGCATCACATTTTGCACAAAGAATTTCGGTTCGACGACCATCTGCATCCTTTTTATGTTTGATAGCACCTTTAATTTCATCATCAAAACTTGGCCAACCACAATTTGAATTGAATTTGTCATCAGATTTATAAAGAGGCGTGTTACAAACTTTACAAGTATAAACACCTTTTTCTTTGTTGTTTAGGTGTTTACCTGTATAAGGACGTTCTGTTCCTTTGTTGACAATAACATCGTGTTCTTGTTTCGTAAGATCTTTTAAGGCAGCTGCCCATGGTTTAACCTCTTGGGCATTGACAAACTGAATACTTAAAAGACTTAGAACTAATAATAATTTTCTCATTTTATTTTCCTTATAACTGTTTTGCTTAATGCTAGTATAGCATTGGAGTAAAAACAGTATATATACCTTTTATTAATATTTGGTAAACAAACATCTAATCTTAAATACCCTAGTTTAAAACTTTTTATAAAGAGCCTTTAGCTATAATTCGCTCGAAACTTCCCGTATTACCAAGAGTATTACGAGAATAACCTTCTATCTTTTAGAAGAAGAGCAGATGCTAGAGCAGGTTAGTGACCTGACATACAAAACATGATTTTGTAAAAAATTACTTTAAAAGGTCTTATTATGAGAAAAGATATTCACCCAGATTACAAAGTATGTGCTGTTAAATGTGCATGTGGAAATGAGTTCGAAATTAGAACAAACAAAGCAGAAATGACAATTGATATTTGTAATGAATGTCACCCATTCTTTACAGGTTCTGAAAGAAGCGTTGATGCTGCTGGAAGAATTGATAAATTTAAGAAAAAATATAACCTTTAATCGGTTATTTCCTCGTTCCCTACGCTTGTCGAAGGGAACACATAGAAAGAGTTCATGCTAACATTTATCCCCACCCCGATTGGAAACCCTCAAGACATTACGATTAGAGCTTTAAAAGAGTTTGAAAAAGCTTCATTATTTTTATGTGAAGATACACGAGAGACTAAGAGATTATTACGCATTTTAGAAGAGCGTTTTGACTTTGCTTACCCCTCTGATGAAGTAGAATTTTTATCTTTTCATGAACATAATGGAGCTGAACGTCTAGGTGAAGTAGCTTCACGTTTAGCTGATGAAGCAGTAGTTTATGTGTCTGATGCTGGTATGCCAGTTATTTCTGACCCAGGACAGCTTTTAGTAGAACACTGTCAAGAACATAAAATTTCTTATGATGTTTTACCAGGTGGAACAGCTGTTACAACGGCTTATGCAGCTTCTGGTTTTAAAGAAGGTGAGTTTACCTTTTCTGCGTTTCTTCCTCAAAAAGGTTCAGAACGTAGTTCATCACTCATAGAGATGATGAACCGTTCAATCAATGTTGTTTTATATGAAGCTCCACATAGGATTGAAAAACTTATTACTGAAATTGCACATATTGATGAAGAACGTGAGGTTTTTTTCTCTAAAGAACTTAGTAAAAAATTTCAAAATTACTATAGAGGATCTGCAAAAGAGATTTTGGAACAATTTGAGAGTGGCTCTATTAATAATAGAGGTGAATGGGTTGTTGTGATTGCTGCTAAAAAAGAAAAGGTCAATGCACTTTATGTGGATGATATTTTAGCATTTGATTTACAGCCAAAAGTTAAAGCAAAGCTTTTGGCTAAACTGACAGATAAGTCTGTCAAAGAATGGTATAATGAGCTTATCGACTTATAAAAATAGGCATTTGAAAAGTTCCTTTTCATTAAAAAGTGTTTATCTAAGTGATACCTATAACAAAAAAAGGTAAAATATTTTTTATGATTATTTACGGAAAACAAGTCTGTTTACATGCTTTACAAGAGCATGAAGCAAGAATTAAAACAATATATATTGCTAAAAAAGGGGTTTTACCTCAAAAACTTTTTGATGCCAACCGAGATAAAGTTAAATTTCTAGAAGAGAAATGGGCGCAAAGCATGAGTAAGGGAGGAAATCATCAAGGAGTTTTACTTGAGATGGAACCTTTGGAACAGAGCGATTTAGCCACTTTAAAAAAAGAACGTTTTATTTTAGTGCTTGATAGTCTAACCGATACGGGAAATATTGGAGCGATTATTCGTTCAGCCTATGCTTTAGGTGTTGATGGTGTTATTGCAACAGGGGTAAAAACATTAAATACAGCGTCAATGGTTCGTACAAGTTCTGGTGCTTTATTGGATATTCCTTTTGTTATCATCCCAAATATTTTAGATGTTTTAAATGAATTGAAACAAGTAGATTTTAAAGTGTACGGTGCTTCAATGGATGGGGAAGAACTGGATAAATGTGTGTTTAGTGAAAAAAGAGTACTTGTTTTAGGGTCAGAAGGGGCAGGGCTTTCAAAGAAGGCAAAGTCAAAAGTTGATGAGACAGTGTCTATTGAGATGGTACATGAGTTTGATTCACTAAATGTAAGTGCAGCAGCAGCAATATTAATTCATAGGATGAGAAATGTTATTTAACGAGATTATAGACACACATGGTATTGACGGAGTAGCTTCAAAAACAAATATTTCAGCAATTAATTTAGGGTACTTGGTTGACGAAGATTTTGGAAAATTAAATAGAGTCAAAGCATTAGGGTTTTTGTTGATTTTAGAGAGAGAATATACTGAAATTGATGTTTCAGCTCTTAGAGATAGAATTAAAGCGTATTATGATGAGCATAAACCAGCAGATGAAAAAGTTGTTATGGTAGCTAAAGATTCAGTAGAGGGTGGAAGTAACTTTTCATTCTTCAAATTCTTTATTATACTCACATTACTAGGTGGAGGATTTTATCTTTATACTCAGGGAAAATTTGATTCATTAATGCAAAATATTGAAGAAAAGCAAGAGTTCTTTGATGATAAAAAAGCTTTAGAAAATAATGTGAGTGATGAAAATGCAGAAAAGGTTGTTGTGGGAAAGTCCAGTGAGGAGTCTATAAGCATTGAGACTCCTATCGCACCGAAAATGGAAACTATTGTATTAACTGATGAGAGTTCAGTAAAAAAAGATACTAATCATACACTTAATAGAGCAGTTAACATAGAAAAGTTTAGTCCTAAGAATGAAGCAGTAGATATGCCTAAATCTGTTGAAACAGTTGTTAGAGAAGTTACTGAAGAATTTTTAGCTAACGAAAACAATATTTCTCATGAGATAAATGAGAATACAGAAGAAGCTCTAAGTAATGCAACAATTACTACGGTTAATATTAATCCTACAAGAGGAATGTTGTGGTTTGGATTTATTAACCTCGACACAAAAAAACGTAGAGAATTTATGAAAACAGTTTCTACACCATTTAATATTGATAATGCTAGATGGTTATTGGTAACAGGACATGGGTACTTAGATGTAGTAGCTGGAGATAAGACTTTAGATCTTTCAGACAATAAGAAGCATTACTTCTACATTGATGGAACAGAGTTAAGAGAGATTGACAAGAAAGAGTTCAGAAAGCTTAATGGACGTAGAGGTTGGTAAAAAATTAACATTTTTAAAATTTTCTTAAGCTATAAAAAATAAAGTTAATGGAAAAAATGTTAAGGTACAAGATTGAAATAATGAGTGGAGAAGATAAGAATGTTTGATGAGATTCAGTTTGAGAAAATAAATAGATTGCCGAAGTATATTTTTGCTGAGATAAATGACCTGAAAATGGCAGCAAGAAGAGAAGGTGAAGATATTATAGACTTTTCTATGGGGAACCCTGATGCCAGAACTCCTCAACCTATTATTGATAAACTTTGTGAAACAGCGCAACGTGACAAAACACATGGTTACTCGGCTAGTAAAGGTATTTACAAGTTAAGACTTGCAATGTGTAAATGGTACAAACGTAAATACAATGTTATGTTAGATCCAGACACAGAAGTGGTAGCAACAATGGGAAGTAAAGAAGGTTATGTACACTTGGTACAAGCCATTTCAAATCCAGGTGATGTTGCGATTGTTCCTGACCCTACTTATCCTATTCATTCTCAAGCATTTATTTTAGCTGGTGCAAACGTTGAGAAAATGGAACTTAAGTTTGATGAAGATAATTTTGAAGTAGATGAAGATCAATTTATTGCTGATGTGAAAGAAGCATTAAATAACTCTTTACCACGTGCAAAGTTTTTGATTTTAAACTTTCCTCATAACCCAACAACAGCGACAGTAACTCCTGATTTTTACAAACGTATTGTTGCTTTAGCAAAAGAAGAGAGATTTTATATTATTTCTGATATTGCTTATGCTGATATTACTTTTGATGGCTATAAAACACCTTCTATTTTAGAAGTTGAAGGTGCTAAAGATGTAGCTGTTGAAGCTTATACTATGTCTAAGTCTTATAACATGGCTGGTTGGCGTGTTGGTTTCGTGGTAGGTAACAAAAAACTTATTGGTGCTTTACAGAGCATTAAATCATGGTTAGATTATGGAATGTTTACACCCATTCAAGTTGCAGCTACAGTAGCACTTGATGAACATCATGATGTACCAGATAAAGAGATTATCCCTCGTTATTTAAAACGTAGAGATGTGATGTTAGAAGCATTTGATAATGCTGGTTGGAAAATGGGTAAACCAAATGCGTCTATGTTTATTTGGGGGAAAATTCCAGAATCATGTAGAGCTATGGGTTCACTTGAATTTGCAAAAAGATTATTAGTTGAAGCGAATGTTGCTGTAAGTCCAGGAATTGGTTTTGGTAAATATGGTGATGAATATGTACGTATTGCCCTCATCGAAAATGAAAATAGAATTCGCCAAGCAGCAAGAAATATTAAAAAGTTTTTGAAAACAGTTGAAGCTGAAAATAATGTAAAGAGTAACTCAGAATCAAAAGGGAAAGAAAATGGTTAAAATAGGAATACTTGGTGTAGGGACAGTAGGGGCAAGTGTTGCTAATATTTTAGAAGAGAACGCTGATATTTTAGAAGCCAGAGCTGGTAAAAAAATTGTCGTAAAGTCTGGAGTAGTTCAAAATCTTTCAAAAGATAGAGGTGTTTCTATTAAACTTTCTGATAACCCCTATGATGTGGTTGACGATCCTGAAATTGATATTGTAGTAGAACTTATGGGTGGGGTTGAAGAGCCTTATGCACTTGTAAAAAAAGCATTAGAAAATGGTAAAGCCGTTGTAACAGCAAACAAAGCATTGTTGGCTTATCATCGTTATGAACTTCAAGAGATAGCTGGAGATGTTCCTTTAATGTATGAGGCTAGTACAGCTGGTGGAATCCCTATTATTGGTGCATTACGTAGTGGGTTAGCTGCGAATCATATTGAGTCTATTCAAGGTATTATGAATGGTACAACAAACTACATGTTAACAAAGATGATTAACGAGGGTGCATTGTATGATGATATTTTAAAAGAGTCTCAAGAGTTAGGTTATGCAGAAGCTGACCCTACATTTGATGTGGGTGGTTTTGATGCATCTCATAAATTACTGATTTTAGCAAGTATTGCGTATGGCATTGATGCGAAACCAGAAGATATTCTGATTGAAGGTATTGAAAATATTACAGCTACGGATGTAGATTTTGCTAAAGAATTTGGTTATGAAATTAAGTTGTTAGGTATTGCTAAAAAAACAGCTGCTGGTGTGGAGCTTAGAGTTCACCCAACCATGATTCCTGCAACTTCTATGATTGCTAAAGTAGATGGTGTTATGAATGCTGTCTCTGTAGTAGGTGACCGTGTAGGTGAAACCATGTACTATGGACCAGGAGCTGGTGGGGATGCTACTGCTTCTGCTGTTATTGCAGATATTGTAGACATTGTACGTGGAAACCAAGGACCAATGTTAGGTTATAAAAGAGGTTTAGAAGGTGGAGGTTTAGAACTTCTTCCTGAAGAAGAAATTGTTACTCACTATTACCTAAGAATGGAAGTAGATGACCAGCCAGGGGTGTTGGCTAAAGTAAGCAATGCTTTTGATGGTTTTGGGATTTCTATTGAGTCGATGCTACAAAAACCTCATGTTGAAGATGGACATGTAAAACTTCTTTTTACTACACATGAATGTCAAGAAGCAAAAATTCAAGAAGCAATGTTAGCCTTTAAAAAACTTGATTGTGTTCATGGTAATATTGCTATGATGAGGATTGAGAAGTAGAAATATGACAATTTGTCATATTTCTTCACTATATTTATAAATCATGATACTATTTTAACATAAACTGTTAGAATAGGATTTACCATGATTACTCCAAATTTATTTCATATAAAAAATACTTTACAAAGAGAGCCTTTGACTACTGCTATGAATAATCCCAATCAAATTACTATTAGAACTATTGAACTTTTTGCTGGTGTAGGTGGTTTTCGTATTGGGTTAGAAAGAGTTTCTTCTAAAGAAAATAAGTTTGAAATCTCTTGGAGTAATCAATGGGAACCTTCTACTAAGACACAACATGCTTCAGACATTTATTGTGAGAGGTTTGGATTTGAAAAACATTCAAATGAAGATATAGCTGAAGTAAATGTTGATGAAATTCCTGAGCATGATTTATTAGTAGGTGGTTTTCCCTGTCAAGATTATTCTGTAGCAAGTACGCTTAAAAATTCTCATGGAATTGTTGGAAAAAAAGGGGTACTTTGGTGGTCTATTTATAAGATTTTATTTCAAAAAAAAGAAAAGGCACCTAAGTATTTACTTCTTGAGAATGTAGATCGACTTTTAAAGTCTCCTGCTTCGCAACGTGGACGTGATTTTGCTATTATCTTGTCTTCACTTAATAGCCTTGGTTATGCTGTTGAATGGCGTGTTATTAATGCGTCTGAATATGGTATGCCTCAAAGAAGAAGACGTGTATTTATTTTAGCCTATAAAAAAGGTACAAAACTTTATAATAAGTTAGAAAACTTTTCAACTACTGAATTATTAAATAAAGAGCTACTACTCAGTAAAACTTTTCCTGTAAAACCTATAGATAATAAAACACTTATAATTGAGAAGTTAGATAGTGATTTGGTTGAGATTACTGAAAACTTTAATACTAAAACACCTAAAAAGAATGCATTTTGGGAAAGTGGTTATATGGTTGATGGGAAGTATTATACTTCTAGGATTGAGATTGATTATAATGGAGAGAAGTCTGTTTTAGGTGATTTCTTGATAGATGAAAAATATGTACCAAAAGAGTTTTATATTGACGATGAAGAATTAAAAAAATGGCAGTATCAAAAAGGTGCAAAATCTATTGAACGTGTTAATAAAGCTACAGGGCATGAATATACTTATAGTGAAGGCTCAATGGGTTTCCCTGATGCATTAGATAAACCATCAAGAACTATCATTACAGGAGAAGGTGGAGCCTCTGCATCTCGTTTTAAACATGTAGTTGAAGTAAATGGACGACATAGAAGATTAACTCCTATAGAGCTTGAACGGCTTAATATGTTTCCTGATAATCATACTCAGGGTGTAACGGATAGTAAACGAGCATTTTTGATGGGAAATGCTTTAGTTGTAGGGATTGTTGAGAGAATTGGACAAAGGTTAATTGATGAAGTCTAAATTAACAGATGAAGAGAAGGAGGAATGGTTAAAACGAGAAGATATTGATTTATTTATATCAGATGAATATTTTCATCATCATGCTTTTGAAATACTAAATGCATATAGTGAATTAAAAGAACAAGTAGTTGCTTCATTAAATTCTAAAATTTTAATTACTCCTAGCATAAGAAAAAAACAAAATAATAAAGTTATTGGGATAGAAGCAAAGAAGTTAAATGAAGAAATACGTATATTACTAAAAAATATCTATGATTTAGAAATTAAGTTTGAAGTATATGAAGAGAATGGAGTTTTTTACTTTAGTGCTGAAAATAGTTCAATTGGAGGTTTTGATTTTGCTATATTAAATCATTATAAGAATTTACTTGCATTGAGAAATCTATGTTTTGGAAGTTTACAATATGCTGATGGTGAACGGAGATGGAATAAATTCTTAGAGAAGAATCAAGATTTACAAGATATTGCTACTAGTTTAAAGAATATAGAACTCAAAGGAAAGAATATTGATAACAATCTGGATTCTAATGAAGTTATACCTTTAATAGTTGGAGAGATTCAATTTGGAAATTGGGCTTTAGCATATAGAGACTTTTTCAAGGTTTTAAAAGCTGATGTACAAAACTCAGTGGATTGTTTAATTTACATTGTTCCAACTGGAAATTTAGAAAGTATGTTAAGTGATGGTATTGTTACATTTGACAAGAGTAAAAAGATAATTGAAGATTTTGCTAAAGTTATTTCTGTCCCAGTTTGGTTAATTGGTGTTGATGCTCAGATATGAAGATAATGTTAGAAGAATAAAATAAATAGAGGATAGAAACTGTAAATATTACAGTCTCTAAGAAAAAGGGTAGGTTATAAAACCTACGCCATTTGCTTCGCAACTTCTGCTGCAAAATCTTCTTCTTCTACTTCAATACCTTCACCAACTTCAAGACGAATTAGTTTAGTAATTTGAGCTTTACCACCAGAAACTTTTGCAATATGTTCAGCAACAGTTACTGAATCATCCATAACATATTTCTGATCAAGAAGAGCAAGTTCTTGGTCTAGTAAAGTGTTGTCAGAGATGTATCTTTCAAGTTTACCAGGAACAATTCTGTCCCAAATTTGCTCTGGTTTACCTTCTGCAGCTAATTCAGCTTCAATCGCTGATTTTGCAGTTGCTAAAACTTCTTCTGTAAGTTGAGACATAGAAACATACGCAGGTACATTTTTAAGAGGTTTACCTAGTCTTACTAGCTCTTCATTGTCTTTTTTAACTTTTTCAATTCTACCAGCTGTTTCGTCAGCTACAAACTGAGCATCAAAGTCTTTATACGAAAGTGTACTTGGACTCATTGCAGCAGCATGCATAGCAACATTTTTAAGTTCAGCAGATACTTTTTTAGCAGTTTGGGCATCTTCACAATCAGCTGATAATAAAACAGCTACTTGTGAGTTTGCATGAACATAACCATTAACAGCTACTGTATCGTTCTCTGCAACTACCATTCCAGCTCTTCTTACTACTAGGTTTTCACCAATAGAAGCAATTTTAAGTGAAAGGTATTCGCTAAATGCTTGACCACTGATTTCAGAAGCGTTAATAGCATCTGCATCAGCAAGATTGTTGTTAAAAGCGTGTTCTGTAATTTCAGAAACAACAGCTTTAAAAACATCATTTTGAGCAACAAAGTCAGTTTGAGAGTTAATCTCAACAATTACAGCTTTATCAGCAGCAACTTGTACAGAAACAACACCCTCAGCAGCAACTTTAGAAGCTTTTTTCGCAGCAGCACCAAGACCTTTTTCTCTTAACCATGCAATAGCAGCGTCAAAATCACCATCTGTTTCTTTTAATGCATTTTTACAATCCATCATACCAGCAGAAGTAGTCTCTCTTAGTTTTTTAATGTCTTTTGGTCCAAAGTTTGCCATGCTTATGCTCCTGCTAATTCTTTTGCTTCTGCTACTGCTTCAGCTTTTACTTTAGAAGCAG
>CACVAP010000019.1 GCA_902727895.1 uncultured Sulfurovum sp. | reverse complement strand
ATCTTCTTTCATGATCTCTCGGATAATTACACTTGTCGCTTCATCTATTTTTAGTCTTTTTATTTGTCCCATAATTTGACTATTCTAGCATAAATCTTATTTGTGTTTTATTCTTAGCTACTACTTATCTCTTTCATTATCTTCTCTAACCATTCATCATTTTTTTCTCTCTCTTCTTCATATTTATCATGAAGCCAAATTTTTTGATGATGTTTCAATTTAGAGTTTTTTTCATAATACTGCTCTTTAGACACATTGCGTATTGCCCACATTTTATCAATGATTTTATCTATTATCTCTCCATAACGATAATCTCTACCCTCACGAATATTAATATTGTTATAATCAGTTTTATAAATCCTATCTAAAGCAAAAAAAGTCTCTTTAAAGTCCCAAATACTCATGGAGTTTTTAAAAAAGTCTGTTTTTGGAAAATAAATTTCTCTTTTGTCTAAAACTGGTGGCATAGAATAGAGAAGCTGTGCCTTTCCTCCATTTTGAGAGTTTAATACAGAAATATTTTGAGGTTTAGTACCTCCATAAGCAATAGTAGTTAGATTATAAATCTCTCTATACCCATCTTCTGAGAACTCATTGTTACGCTTAGAGTTTCGTAACATTTTTAAAAATTCTTTTTCTTCTTCATCTTCTCCAAAACGTATTTTATTAAGTCGCTTTCTTAACTCAAAAATCATACCAGAATTGGTCAAAATAGAGAGTTGATGATAGCCCTCTTTCACAGGAAAATAAACCTGTTTTATCTTGGAGCTTGTGACAGATTCTGTAGAAGTTGAAACCATTGCCAAAAATTCATCTCTTAGTTCCTCATAACTTTTAGTATTGATTGTCAAAAGAGAAATAGCAAGTTGACTCTCTTCTTGTATATGTTCTATGAGCTGTTTACCATCAGGCATAAGCAAAGTTAAAAATTTATGCACATCCAATGCTGCTGCATTACCCAAAGCATCTCTTTGAACTTCTACATTTCCTGTTCGAAAAAATCCATCATTGCTTTTTTCTACATTAGCAATAATAGAAGTCACATACCCATTTTTGTTTTTTCTTGCACTCGGATGTGAAAAAGTACATGGATGTGTCGCCATAGAAATCTGCCCTGCTCTTTTAGAAGCATTGGGCAACCACACTTGCCGTGAAAATTCAATCGCACACTTTTCATGCAATTCTAAAACCTCATCCTCTTCCATTGAAGATTTAAGATTTTTTTTAATCCAAGCTTCTTTTCTATTATCGAAAAACTTAGATATTATCTCGTTCATAATAAGTCTCCTTTTATAATTTTATATTCTAACCAATCCAAACTGGTCACTATACTCATATTCACTACCTTCGTAATAAGTAAAACTCAATTCCCCATACTTTATAGAGATGGCTCTTTTAGATTTAGAAAACCCCTCTACCAAAGCATTATAGTCTCTCTCTAACCACAATCCTTTTTTTATAGTATCATCAATTTTTATCTTATTTATTTGTAAAATCTCCTCTCTTTTTATAATATTGTCATAACCCTCTATCTCACAAAATGAATAAGCTTTATTATTCTCAGCATAAACCAAAAAGACTTTTTCCGTAGGCTCACTCTCTCTAAAAGGATGTAAATATTGTGGATGTGCTGTCAAAAACCAATTCTCATCTAAATAGCCTTGCAAACCTGTTGCTCCTTTTTTAGCATAAGAAGTCAAAGCCCTTTGAGTTTGAAAATGTTCTAAATCACTCAATGAAGATTTTTGTTTTAACTTTTTAGGCTTCATTACTCTAGCCGTTGCATCTAATCGCTCTTCAAGTGCCTTTACCTCTACCAATTCACTCATATTGTGTGTATCTAAAGTAACCCCTACTTCATAACCAGGATATTTAAAATAAGCTTCTCCCTCTTCATCATTCTCTTTAAAAGCTTTATAATTGTATTGCATCACAGCAATATTTGGTTTTAAGATTTCTCCACGTCTATGTCGTCTAACACGCCCTGCCAATTGAATAATAGAACGATATGAAGAAGGTTCTATCACAGCCCAATCAAAATCATGATCTCGACCTACCTCCTCTACAGGAGTTGCCACAAGTACAAAAATTAACTCTTTAGTTACACAGCTATCTAAATGCTTACGAATAACTTCATCTTCAAAGGCTTGTGGTTCTTCTCCTTCTTTCTCTTTTCGTTTTAACACTCCTTCTAAATACTGCTCTTGTGCTTGTCGTAAAAGCAAAACTTGGTTAGAGTGATACGCCATTACTTTTAACTCAATACCTTCATATGATTCTTTTACTAAAAATTTTGCCAATGCAACACAAGGTCGAATATTTGCCATACGAACCACACCAAATGAGACACGAATATCAGTTCTTTTATCTACTGTATGATGAAGCTTATGATTTTGAATAATAGTATTTTTTATTTTAGAAAAATAATACTCCTCTTTTGTTTCATCCTCTTCATATTCGCTATCTTCCATCTCTTCTTGACACTTAACTATTTCAACTTTTCTTTTAACCATTTCTAATTTCAGATTAGAAACACGCTTTTGTACAAACTTAGTATGTGCTTCTCTATAGTTCTCAATGGCTTCCATACTCTTTGAACTATGAACCAATGAAACTTCTGTTTTAAACTCATCAATCCATGCACAGACTATTTCATTTTTAGCCTCTCTTGTTTTACAAAAAAGTTGCCATCCTTTTTTATAAGCATTAAAATACCCCTCTGCCAAATCAGGAGGGATGGTCGCAGAAGAAATCATTACTTTTCGCCCCAACATTCCAGCTAAATGCACCAAACGACCAATAGCAATAAGGTCAGAACCTGTAAAGTCGTCTATCTCATCTATAACCAAATCTGAACTCATCAAACGTAAAGAAGGCAAAATATATTTTCCACCTCTTTTTGTCTCTGTTGCACCCATCAAATGGTCAATAGTACAAACCAATACAGGAGCATATAAAAACGCTTTGTCTTTAGGTTTTTTAAGCACCGTAGCCAAACCCTCTTCAGGAATAGGCGAATCAAAATCTATCCACTCATCAAGAAGCGATTCAGATGATTCTGAACCATAATCCTCTACCAATTCAGATGCTTCTTCTTTTACTCTATTATGCAGTTCCAAAACTGCTTTAGAACCTATAAGAACAGCCAATTCACTCTCATCTAAACCAATGCGTTCTCTATACTCATCTCCTGTTTGCGACGTCAATGTTCTAAGCCCTAAAGCCAACACATAACGTAAAGTATCTTTTTCTTCAGCGATACATTGCATTACTTTAGCATTTGCAAATGTTTTACCACAACCTGTACTTGCCATATTGACAGCAAAAAATCCTTGCCTTTCATCTGTTTCCATAAAGGGTTTAAGTTTACTTACGGCTTTATCCTGCCAAGCAAAAGCCTTTGGACTTCTCTTTTTTAATACTCTATTATCTTTAACTAGAGGTGGCTCTTTTTCAAAAGCAGGTAAAAGGTACACTGTTTTTAAGGCACTCTTCATTACACCACATAAGTGTTCATCAAGTTTCTGTTTTAAGACTTTGGTTTTTTGGTCAGTGTTAGCAAAAAGCCCTGTTGTATCTTTCCAACCCATATCAGCATCAAGAGAAGAGTAATAATGGTCACCCAACATCAGAGCCAATCGTGCATGATGCAACACAACCCTATAACTTCCATCAGCCATCGCCTCTTCCAATAAATAAAGAGAACCAAGCAGACGATTTGACCATTTTTTAAGCTCTTTTTTCCATTTAACAGAGTTACTCAATAGCCCATTAGGAAACTCAAAGCATTGTTCTAATCGCTTCTGATATTCCTCTTCTTCATACCTATTTTCATATCCCCAAGATTGAGTAATATACTCTAACACATCATCAAGAGAATGAGCTTCCACACCATTCCACTCTCCTCTAAGCTCATCTTTTCTAGTTGAATCACTTGGTAAACGATGATGAGAAACAATTAACCACATAATAAGTTTCGCTGAATTAGGAAGATTATGTAAAACATGTTTATCTACACCTTTCACGCTCTTCTTTAAAGCTTCTTCATCTATCTCACCTAAAGCCAAAGATTTTAACCAACCCTCCTCACTCTTATTGTTTTGAATAATAAAAGTATGAAGTAATACACAAGAAATCCACTCATGACGAATAGGATCGCCCTTATTTGTAGAAGATTTTAATTTCTCTTGAAATAGTTTAGTCGACTTACCCCAATCATGTAACAAAGCAGAAAGAGCCGTTAATGATTGTATCAAAGGAAGATACTTCCAATCACTCTCCTTATAGTTGTCTAAAATAGTTTTTTGAGTTCTATTAACTGGAACTATTCCCTCTTCATTAAACCTATCTCTATTCCCCACTACCCACATGAGTTCTGTACGACGAGAAGAACGAATCCAATGACAACTCACAGCCGTACTCTTAGAAGCCGTTTGCCTAAGCAATTTTTTGACAGCCTTTAGACCTTCCATAGTAATAATGGTTTGCCAAGTATTATCGCCAATTCTATTAGCAAAAGAATCCAAAACCCTTCTTGTTTTTTTAAGAGCATTCTTTTCACATTGAGAAACAAAAGTTACTATCATGACTTTGGTTCTTTATAATAAAGTGAAGCCTTCTTTACTTCATCAAACATAAAATCCAAAGCCTTATGCTCCACAAACTTTTGCAGACATTGGGAACGAAACTCTTGTTCACTCATTCCCTCTTTAGCACAGACAAAAGCCCATGGTAATACAATAGCATCTTTAATAAGGTCAGCAATATCAAAGACTAATGCCCCTCTTCTTGTCTTTCCATGCATCACAGCAAAACCATGAGGAATGCCTAGCGTCCAAAGTGTAGTTGCTCCTAATCCATAAGCTAAATAATTTCCGTGATTTAAAAAAGAATTCGCATCATCAGCATTATTATGTTCTCGTGTAAAGCCTATTTGATTAGTTCTTTTAGCCGAATATTTATAGAGTCTTTTGGTTAAATCTGCTTCAAGTTGTAGAAGCTTTCCCACATTGTAAGCATTGGGTATCTGTTCAAGTGTTTTATGTAGCATAGCTGATAGTTCATCATCTACCTCAAAACCTTCTCTTTTTAAATCTTTGTCTTTAAACCAAATCTTTTCTATAAAAGCTATTCGTGCTAACTGAAAACGTTTGGCTGTCTCCAAACGTTTAATATCATCAAACCAAAACTGCATCCAACCTTGTATGTACTCTGTAGGTCTATATTCACTTTGAGGTGTCATCCACTCTATTTCAGTCCCCATAAAAAGTGGCGTAGCTCCACCTCCCGAAAAACCAACTAAAACACCAGCTTGTGCTAACATTCTCATGGCTGCTTGAGTAATGGATGTTCCTGTCCCCAAAAGTAAACAAGTGGTATTAGCAATAGGAATATTAAAATATTGATACTCTTTTTTGGCTTCGGTTAAGTAGAGAACCCTTCCGTCTTTTTGCATCACTCTGCATTTCTCTAGGTAGTAGATATTGGCACGTTTTGAATGAAGTATGGCTTTTAAGTCTGTAAGTTGTTCCACTAAGTTTCCCCTTACTATTAGTCTTATATCAATTATAATCAAATCTCATAGTATTGATGAAAAGAAAGAAGAGAGTATCGATTTTAAAGAGAAAAAATAAGCAAAAACCCAATAACATAAAAAATTAGAAACATAAGAAAATAAACAATGTTAGTTATTTCACAAACACATCACAATAGTAGATTAAATTGCCCTCATCCCGACATTTTACAATCCTTTTAAAACCTTATCAATAGATGATGTTAGACCTTTTGAAATAGCTGCTGTTTTTGCAAATTCTTTCCATTTTTCAATACTTCTTTTGACCTCTATTATGATTTTAGAGCCATCTTTTATGTGATGTTTTTCTGCCAACTTCAAAAGCTGTTCGCTACTTGGATTCTTCCCTTCACCCAAATACATAGTACTATGCTCTCCACCAGGTCCACTAGAAAATGTAATATCATAAACAGGAGAAAAGCTCCAAACACCTTTCTCATTCATAACAAAAGAGAAATTTTTAGCATGATCATCACGATTGTGAGAAAAAAGATTAAAACAAGCCAATCTAAATACTTTTTTTTGCTCCAACACACTTTTAGTGATATGTAAACTCAATGTTAAAAGGTCATCATAATCCAAAGAAGGATACCTAAAGTCACTATGAATTAACCCTGAAACGGTTTGCATATGTACTCGTTTTTCGCCTATCCTATCAAATCTTTCACAAGCAAAATATGCACCTTTTTTATCATGTAGTAGTGTGGTTTTAGGCATATCTAACCCTGCGTCTCTTGCCATTAGACTATAAGCATATTCTACGGCTCCTATCTCTTTTCCATCTACAGAAGAGGCAAACTTTACCATCCAGTGTGAAAAACCCTCTTGCAATACCCTAGAGCCATGAATTATCTGTTCTCTTTGCTTGTCAAGTTGTATCAAAACTTTTGGTCTTGCCCCTCCTGATGAACCACCCAAAGTCAACAACTCATCCAAAAGTTCCTCACTTTTGCCTTTTAGTATAGCCTCCGAAAACTCTGCCAAATCGTCCAAGATTATCTTATCTAAGCCTATCTCTTCTCTTATACTTTGAGGTTCATAACTCAAAGCACCCATACCAAACTGACCCACATAAGCCAATCGTTCAAGTACACTTACTTCATGAAGATTAATCCCAAGTTTTCTCAAATGTCTGTCTAAAAGTAATCGCCCCCAACCATCGGGTAATGAGTCATTAAAAACACCCCACAATCCTTCAAAGGTCATATCTTTACACTCAAAGAGTCCCTCTTTTAGAGGAAGTTTATAGGGTGACAATTCAAAAGAGCTTTTAAGAAAATCTTTATCATACTCAAAAAAAACCTTTCGCTCTTTATAGAGTAATATCCCTACCTTTAGCTTCTTTGTATGATTTAAAAAAACTTGAATCTGTCTCATTTTTTATGTCCCCTTTTGGGAATTATTTTTTTCTCTTTTAACAGCTCTTCCATACTTGTATGTTTTACTTCAACAGGATTAGCAATCTTTCCGAAATCATCCAAACACTCCAAAACAAGAGCCAACTGTAAAAGAGACTCCAATGAAATCTGCCCAGTACTTTCAAAGCGTTTCAACGACCCTAAACTAACCCCTGACCTATCAGCCAAAGCCTGCTGGGTATAACCAATGGTTAATCTTCGTTCTTTAAATTTTTTGCTTAACTCTTTCATTATATCATTGGGTGTTTTTAAAAAAGATAACATATTAGCCCTTATTTATTTTATAGTGTATTAATAGCTAATATATTATATCTTAAATAAAATGATATTCATATGGTAAAAACATGTTATTGTTAAATTGATGTTATTCATGAAAACACTTTTTGTTTTGTTGGGGGTTTTATTTTGTGTAGATTTTTGTCGGGCAGAGGGTAGCCCGACCTACGGTTTTTTAGACAAAACCTTTTTTTGTGTAGATATTTTTAATGGTGTGATAGCAATCACACCCTTGTATAATCCAAATAGAGGTAAAAGAGATAAAATACTTCTAAAGGATTTAAGGGTAAATCGAAGCACCCTAAAGCATTAAAATAGTAAAGAATATTAAGCAAATATGCTTGAATATTTTAATAGCTTGTACTGTAGATAGATTACCCTTAGTAAAAAGCTTGAACGGAATAAAAGGCAGATTAGAAGAAATTGTTTTAAGAGGTAATTTCAATAAATCTAGCTTGTAGTACAAGGAAAAGCGTACTAAGAATAACCCTATGTAATCCTTAAAATTTAAGTACAAGGTATCACATGAAAAAGTATATCGGAATTGATATTAGTAAATCAAGTATAGATGTTTATGACGGAAAGAAAAGTTATAAGTTTGACAATAATGAGGTTGGATTTAACTCAGTTGTTTCTTTAGTTGAAGCTATAAAGGAAACCATTTTTATTTTTGAACCTACAGGAGTCTACTCTTATGCTTTAACAGAGTTTTGTTCAAAGAAAAACATATCTGTAGTAATGGTTGGACCAAAAGAATCAAGAGACTTTGCTCGTTCTTTAAAAGTGCGTTCAAAGACAGATAAAATTGATGCAAAAGTACTTTATAAATATCAGTCTCATGTAGAAGCTAATATGGTTAAAATCCCTAAAATCAATCATCATGCTATTAAAGCGCAACAAATGTTAAATGTATATGAAGCAATACAAGCCTCTAAACAAAGATTTAAAAATCAGCTTGAATCTACAAGTAAAACAGATAAAGGTTTACTTCGAACTCTCAATAGACTTATCAATGATTTAGATATCGAAGCAACTAAACTTTTTAATAAAATTGAAATACTTCTTTTACAAGATACAGAAACTAAAAAAAGTTATGATGCTATCAGTACTATTCCCTCTATTGCTCAAAAAAGTGCCTTATATTTAACTGCTTTCTTTCTAAAGTATCCTTCAGCTAATGCAAAACAAATGACTGCTCTTATTGGTCTTGACCCAGTTATGAAAGACTCAGGGTTATTTAGAGGTAAACAGAGAATTTCCAAACATGGTGGTGAACAATTACGAAACCTTCTTTACCTTCCCACACTTTGTGCTATTCAGCACAATCGCTTGATTAAAGTCTTTTACACAAATCTTACCTCTAGGGCTAAGACTAAAAAATTAGCTGTTATTGCTGCTATGAGAAAACTTATCTTGATGGCTTTCTCTATCTTTAAAAGCAAGGAAAGTTTTAATCCTTTACTGGTTAAAATTTAAATAAAAATTCTGTGAATAAAAAGCTCTTTTTCTCAGCTTTCTTTAACACGGAATCTAC
>CACVAP010000018.1 GCA_902727895.1 uncultured Sulfurovum sp. | reverse complement strand
ATGAAGTTTATTTTCAATCTGTGAATAATCCCAACTCAAAAGGAGAGTATAAGTTACCAAAGGTATCGTACTGAGGTGATATTAAATAATCTTCTTTACTGGTATGAAAAAAAGGGAGCATTATAATATAAATCATTCACTATTTCTTGCACAGAAAAACTTGAATTATCTCTATCATATAATAAAGAGCAATCAAAGGCTTTATTTGTAAAATTATTTTGTGTAATAAATCGTGAAAGTATTAAGTTTGATGCCGAAAGTGTTTGGTAGTCAAAGGATATATTATCTGACCGTGACAAACTCATATATGGTCTATATTCATCATAAAGGGAGATATTCACTAATGCAAATATATTATTGTGTGTAAAATTTAATAATCTACCATTAAATGTATTTGTAAAATCTTGTCCTACAAAAATACCATTATGACCTATTTTTGAAACTAGATTTGTAGTAATAAATTTTTTAAATTCAAGGTAAGTACTTAAATTTATCTTTTCATATGTACTTTTTCTAGTTTCAATATGCTGTTTATTGGCTTTTAGTTCCATTAACCCACCAACAAAAGACTCTTTATCAATTTCAAAATTTCGTCTATATCCATCATCAATTTTAGGAATAGGCGTTATTACTTCTACTAAAACCATTTGAGCTTTTATTTTTGGTGTAGGAGAATAATTAGATAAGTTTACAGGAGTAATTTGGACTTTAAATTTTTCCTTCATATCTTCTAAATTAAACAATGATTTTATTTTCATATCATGATTGTCATGAAGCTCAATAATTGTCTCTTCTTCAATCCAAGGATTTATATTTAAATCCTTTATGGTAGTTCCTATTTTTTGATTATCATACTGAATTTCGAGGGGAGAGTAATAGATGTGTTTTGTAAGTTCTTTTTCTAGATCAAACCATCTCTTAATTTTATTAAAATCAACTTGTATTGCAATAGACGTTCCAATTTCTTTACGGTATTTATGTGATATATTTTTATTAGTAGGAAATAGCTTAACTACTTTATGCTCATCTTCAATTTGGGTAAAAAAATATGAATCTAAAGAATTAATACTAAATCGTATAGCTTTTTCATTCTCTCTTCTCGTACTAACTTCTACTCTATGTGCCACCATAAAGCATGATAGTATACCAATACCAAATCTACTAATTGCCGTAAAACCCATACTCTTATCAAAATCTTTTGATTCATAAAATGATTTACCAATTTTAGTAAAATAGTTAAGTAGGATATTTTCATCCATCCCTATACCATAATCCTCAAAACCTATCCAATAATTTCCTTTTACATCATACCAATCATCTATTCTTATGGCTTTACATTGAAAACTGTTTCCTTTACTTTTTTCAATTTCTTCTCTATAGAGTGACGCATCTATAGAGTTTTGTAGTAACTCTCTGATAAAAATCGTTGAATCAGAATAAATATTATTTCCTGTAAGAAGATTTAATACTTGATGATTATCAAATGAAAATTTATAATCACCAAATTTATAACTACTTGATTTAATACCAGTCAGATCAATTTTAAAAGGAAATTTAAAATTATCTCGCCATTTATGGCATAGGTCATTATAGCTATAGTTATATTCTTTGATTTTTAATTCTAAAATATTGAGACTATTTCTTATCTCATATTCATTATTTGGATTACTAGGATTACATTTGAAATATAAAATATTATTTTTGTAGCTATATGTAATTTCTTCAGTAAAACTTTTTAAATTCAATAAGTCTGATAGTTTTAGAAGAATAGAACAAAATAAGAAATCATTTTCAGTATCATTTGAATTTAAATTTTTATACTCATATAGTTTATCTGCTGTAGCCTTTTGAGATAAAATTACTTTAGAGCAAATATCTATAATATCAACTCCTAGAATATCAAATGTCTTAGTACTTTCATCTAATATTAAATCTATTTCATATAAATAATAATCTATATCTTTATCACGATCATATGGTAATTGATACAAATATGTAGATATCAGTAAAATAACTGATTCAAGGATAGAAAGTTCCTTGAGATTATTACCTAAAAGTATTTCCATGTTTTCTAGTATTTGAAATGATTGTTTGTTTGATAAAGAAATGATATTTTTTAATAAGAGTTCAATTTTATTTTGTTTAGTATTATCAATTCCTTGCTCTATCTTATTCCATAGTTTATTTTTTTGATATGAGGGTTTTGTATCTTTTGAAAGTTTTAGTATATTTTCTTCTGTAAAAATTGTCTTCATAGTTTCATACAGCTTATTTGTTACAAAAATATCATCTTCTATCTCTTTTAAAAGATCTGTAATATCTAAAAAGTTACTCTCCTTTAAATTGTTTTTTTCAAGATAACTTTTACTTCGTATTTCTTTATCTTCTACAATATAAAAAAATAAACGTTCATAATCAACATATTTTTTAAAATCTTTACTTTCTTTGAAACAATTAAGAGTATGATTTATCTTTTCTGTACCAAGAGATGAAGTTACCTGTATCACTACTTCTTCTACTTCATCAACTAAATCAATACAGGGGAAATTAGCTTTTATTTTATTCGCATTGACTAGTTGATAACCATAAATATCATTCAATATAGGCATAAAGATATATTCTGCTCTTATATTAACATCATAAAGTTTTAAAGTGTTATCCATTTTTACTTGCGAATAAATTTTTATAAATTTCTTTTTTATATAATCGAACTTAGTCATTCTAACCCCTCCCTAACAAACCTTATTATCCCCTCAAACTCTCCACCAAAAAACCTAACCAACCCATCAATAACCCTCATCTTAGCCAACTCCTCACTAAGTCCTATCTCACTAGCAATAACCCTAAACAAATTATGATGGTCACCTAAAGAAATCTCATTTACTATAAATGAACAAAACTCGTCACTGTCATCAACAGAGCGTACAAACTCATCACTACTCTTTAGCTTGGCAAGTATGAACTTTTCAGGGGCGTTGTCTCCAGGGAATTTACTGAACATCTTTGGAGCGTTAATAGGGAAAACCTCATCAAAACTTTCTCCCTCTTTTAGAACGTATTTTTTATACCAGTTCGTTAACTCTTTGTCGGTTAAATCTCCATCAGCAACGGCGATGGCTTTTCCTAGAGAAACATTACGATAATGCGCTCCTACCATACGAACCACATTTTCTTTACTTCCTACATCGGCAATGTCAATGCGTTTACGCACCGAACTGCTTAACAATGTCTCTAAAATGCTTTTGGCAACTTTGTCTTCTACATAGACCGTAAGTTCTTTCACACATTCACCTGTTAACTCGGTAAACGCCAACTCACTACTTGGCTTGTACATCACCTCTAGCTCATCACTTGGTTTTCGTAACAGTATTCGACCCTCTTTAGGCATGGCATCGAAAAGAAAAGGGGAATGTGTGGTAAAGATGAGTTGTAAGCGTTTAGCATAAACGATTTGAAAGAGTTTTTCCATGAGCAGTTTTTGTGCTTTTGGATGTAGCCCAAGTTCTAACTCTTCTATGAGAACAATGCTCGCGTTAGGTAAGCTACTTATACGACTAATCAGCGATATAATCACCTCTTCACCTGCTCCCATGTTGAAGTTACTGTAACACAGACCATTGTCAAGGTTTATTCTGTTAAGTTGGAAGTTTTGAATCTTAGGGGAACTGTTGACATCTACAGAGGCTAAAGGTTTTCCAAGAATGTTCTTTATCATCTCTGTACTCTCAGGAGAAAGCGAAACTTGGGAAAATGAAGCTGTTGAGGATGAAAAGGTATTTTTAAAAGTGTTAAACTCATTGGCAGGTAGCACACGTGACACACCGTAAAAGTCAGTATAACGGTTGGGTCTTAAACGGTAGTCGTTCCACTTTTTACCTTTTTTTAGGGTATGAGTTTTGACTTTTCCTTTGGCTTTTTTGCCTTCGGGCTTCTGAAAAAACTTGTAAGTAATGGCTGTGTTCTCAGATTTTTCTTCACCTTTAAAATGAATAAAGAAATCACTAAAGGTATAATACGATTTGGCATTTTTGGCATTTGAAAATCTATAAGGTTTATGCTGAGCATCGGTATTATGATAAAGACAAGCAATAAGCTGTAAAATCGTCGTCTTCCCAATACCATTTGTTCCAGCTATGGCTGTAATAGGATAGTCAAACTTTATGGTACTATTTTTAACCCCTCTTAGTCCTACTTCATTAAAACTAATGCTCTCTAGCTTTTGATTAAAATAGTCCGTATCCCACTTAGCAGCTAACTCTTCTCTTATCCCCATATACTTCCCTAATATTTACTAATATCAATCATATATGAATAAATATAAAATAATATTAAAGAGAGAAAGATATGAAAGTAAAAAGGTTTAATCTCTTAAGTATAGGAGTTTAGAGATGTTTGAAGCAATGAAATATAATAGTTTATGTGAAAAGGGTGAAAGAGCTTCACCCTAATAAGATTTACGAAAGACGCTCTTTTAAAAGTTCATTTACCTTCTGAGGATTCGCAGCTCCTTTAGAAGCTTTCATCGTCTGACCAACAAAGAAACCAAATAGTTTTTCTTTACCACCTTTGAACTGCTCAACTTTTTCAGGATTTGCAGCAATAATTCCGTCGATAATCTCTAAAATAGCACCATCATCAGAAACCTGTGCAAGACCCATAGAGTCTATAAGACCATTAATGTCTTCATCTTTTTCTATCAGTACATCTAAAATGTCTTTAGCACCTTTTCCACTTATGGTTCCATCGTCAATCTTAGAAACCAACTCACCCAATTTAGCAGCAGATACAGGTGACGTTGTAATGTCAAACTCTGTCTTTTTTAAACGTCCAAGTAACTCTGTTGTTAACCAATTTACAGAATTTTTAGGCGATGCACCCGTTTCTAGCATATCTTCAAAATAGTACGCTAACTCTTTCTCTGCACAAATAACCAAAGCATCGTATCTTTTAACATTTAACGCTTCCGTATAACGCTTTATCTTCGCATCTGGAAGTTCAGGCATTTCAAGTGCTTCATCAATCATCTCTTGGGTTACAATTAATGGACGTAAATCAGGCTCAGGAAAATAACGATAATCAGCAGCTTCTTCTTTCCCTCTCATAGACTTAGTTACACCTTCATCTACATTCCATAAACGTGTTTCTTGGTTCACTTCTTGCTCATAAA
Source organism: uncultured Sulfurovum sp. (assembly GCA_902727895.1). Lineage (GTDB taxonomy): Bacteria > Campylobacterota > Campylobacteria > Campylobacterales > Sulfurovaceae > UBA1140. Next base: position 3,658 of record CACVAP010000018.1, on the reverse strand, counting down.
CACCGTCTTCATACGCTTCGCTTTGTCTTTGTACTTCATAAGCAATCGCAGCTTCTACAAAACGAAATGAGTTAATGTTTTTAATCTCAACTCTCGTTCCAAATTCTTCTTGTCCTTTTGGACGAATAGAAACGTTAACATCACATCTAAATGAACCTTCTTGCATGTTTGCATCTGAAATGTCCAAGTAACGTACCGTTGAATGAAGCTTTTTCAAAAAAGCAATGGCTTCGTCTGAACTTCTCATGTCTGGGTTAGAAACAATCTCAAGTAGAGGCGTACCAGCACGGTTAAGGTCAACTTTTGAATGGCTTCCATCATGAATGTTTTTACCAGCATCAGCTTCAAGGTGTGCTTGTGTCATACCAATACGTTTTTGAGTCCCATCTTTAAGATCAATAAACACTTCACCATTTTGCACAATGGCATTGGTCAACTGCGTAATCTGATAAGCAGAAGGACTGTCTGGATAAAAGTAAGACTTTCTATCAAAATTTGAGCTATGTATAACATCAGCATTAATCGCATAACCAAGTCTCATTGCTTTGATAGCTGCTGTTTTGTTTACCACAGGCAACGCTCCTGGAAGCGCTAAACATGTAGGACAAGTGTTAGTGTTTTGATGTTCTGCAAAGCTTGTTGGACAAGCACAAAATAGTTTTGTTTTAGTATTAAGTTGAACGTGGACTTCAAGACCAATGACGGTTTCAAACATTATGGATTTACCTTCTTTTATATCTATCTAAATATTTCGCGTATTATAGCTTGTATTTAATAAGTTGCCTTTTAAAGTTCAGAATCATATAACCATCCACTTTATCAAGCATAATAAGTAGACAAAACAATGTTTTATAAAATTTCAATATCCACATCACAAATACCTACAAACTTCTTAAATCCTTTATCAAAAGTTAACAGTTTTTGACACTTATAACTATTTGCAAAAGTAACATGATATAAATCAAAAGAATTTTTATAGGCATAGTCATTATTTAACACTTCTACTAACTCATTCTTAAATCCATCTTGCTCATCTTGAACAAAGGATTGAAATAATTGTAAAGCATTCTCTATCTTTTCACTATCTTCTCTGGCTTTTTTCATTACAAAAGCATATTCTAAAAGATTCAAATTTGAGAGTAACAAAGTCTCATTATCAATAAGATCTTTCAGTATTTCTATGGCTCTATCTTGTTGACTTTGGGTATCAACCTTTGAGAGTGTAGCATAGAGTAAAACATTCGTATCAAGATATATCATTAGTTAACTCATTGTGAGGCTTTAAAATTGTACTGTTATCAACTTGGATACTATTTTTACTTTTAGTATTGATAAGACTTTCAAACTCTTTCAAACGTGGGCTTTTCTCTGCTGATGTTGTATTTTGTATATTAGTTATTATCTCCACACCATCATTCTTAAAACGATCTAAAAACCATAATATTTTTTCAAAAAGTTGTTCATTTGGAATATTAAGTGTAATTTGCATTCTTAGTTCCTTTTATTTTATTGTAGCATATCTTTAAGATTTAATTTCCATAAAGTCTAAGCCTCTATTCCATAAAGCTTCAACAAACTCTCAACCTTAGGCTCTCTACCTAACCACTGTTTATAAAGGCTAGACATATCTTCTGAACCACCTTTATTTAAGATGTAATGTAAATAACCATCTGCTTTTTCTTGATTGAACCCAGCTTCTACATCTAAACATTCATAAAAAGCATCAGCACTTAAAACTTTTGCCCATTTGTATGAATAGTATCCAGCAGCATAACCCCCAGCGAAGATGTGGGCAAAACCATTTTGAAACTTGTTGTACTCTGGAACTTCAAGTAAGGCTGTTGTTTCACGAATACCGTTCAATAAAGCTTGTACCTCATCCCCTTGGTAAAGTTCTTTATGAAGGTTAAAGTCAAAAAGTGAAAACTCAACTTGACGTAAAATTCCTAAAGCAGCTTGATAGTTCTTTGTATCTTTAATCTTGTCTAAGAGTTCATTGCTCATTGGCTCACCCGTTTCATGGTGAAATGCAAAACGTTTTAAAATAGGTTTTTCATAAGAGAATGCTTCTAAAAACTGTGAAGGAAACTCTACTACATCCCATGCAACTCCATTTATACCTGAAACTGAACGCTCTTTACACGTACCAAAAAGGTGGTGAATCCCATGACCCATTTCATGAAACAGCGTTACCACATCATCATGTCTTAACAAAGAAGGGTTTTCTTCTGTAGATGGCGAGAAATTACAAACAATAAACGCTGTCGGTAAATGTTGCACTCCAGTACTGTCTACATAATGTGTCTCCCAATCGTGCATCCATGCACCACCTCTTTTTGTTTGTCGTGCTTCAAGGTCAAAGTAAATTCTACCTGCTAACTTATTACTCCCATCTCTGCCTGCTTTATAAATGTCAAAAGGTTTTACTTTTTCATTCCATGTTGTGGCATCTGAGGCTTTAAACTCAACCGAGAAAAGTTCAGACACTACAGCTAACATTCCTCTAAGTACTTTTGACTGCTCAAAATAAGGCTTAGTCATCGAGTCATCAAAATCAAACTTCTCTTTTTTTAATTTCTCAGAATAGTAAGCCACATCAAAACCTTGTAAGTCTTCAATGCCACCTGTCTTAAAAGCAAATACTTTTAACTCTTCCAATTCTTCTTTGGCTTGTGGCAATGCTTTAACAGCCAACTCTTCTAAAAACTCAGTTACATCTTCGGTGTTATCAGCATCTTTCGTCGCTAATGAATACGCTGAAAAACTCTCAAAACCAAGTAACTTCGCTTTTTTCTGACGTAAATCAAGAAGTTGGTCAATTACTTCTGAATTTTCAGGTGCTCTTGACGCATAAGCTTTTGCCATTTCTTGACGATGCTCACGCGAAGTTCCATAAGTCATGTAGGCTAAGTAAGAAGGTATCTGTAAAGTAAATTTATAAACCGTTTTACCCTCAACTTCTGTTCTAGCCAAAGCCAAGTCACTCTCTGGAATCTCTGCTACAGCTTTTTCATCTTCTATTATCATCTCAAAAGCGTTGGTTGCATTGAGTAGGTTTTGAGAAAAGTTATTACCAAGTTCTGAAAGTTTTAACTCTATGGCTTCCAACTCTTTTTTCTGCTCCAATGGTAAGTCAGCTCCTGAGAGTACAAAACCACGAATATCATGTTCAACTACTCTAGTAGCTTGTGCATCATTAGTTTTTATTTTCTTTATCTTCTCAAATAACGCTTCATTTTGAGCAACGGTACTAGAAAACTTTGAGAGTTGAGGTAAAGAATCTTCATAAGCCTTTTGTGTCGCTTCTGAGTTTTCTACCGAATTCAAGTGTGAAAGTGGCGTAAAAAAGTTTCCCAACTCTTCATCTAAATCTTGTAAAGGTTTCATAACAAGTTCATAACTCATCTCGTCACTCTTAGTAATACTATCAATTCGCTCCAACTGAGAAGCCAACATAGCTTCCAAATCTTTTGGAAACTGTTCTAAGTTATCTATTTTAAATTCTTGAAATTGCATTTATTTTCCTATTTATATATTGTTTGGATTATAGCGAAAGAAAATAATAATCTAAACTCGATATCATATACGCACAATGAACCTCTTAAACTATATGGAACAACATCCACATCCCATTAAATTACCTAACAATCCAAACTAT
>CACVAP010000017.1 GCA_902727895.1 uncultured Sulfurovum sp. | reverse complement strand
ACTTTTGAATATCAAGAGTATAAGACTTCTCCACCCTACTTGTATGCCTTTTATTTACTATAACATATTTTAACACAATTAGATTTCATTGGCTCTTTGATTAAAAATCAAGTCCATATTCTTAAGAATTTCAAAGGATACAAATGCATACAACAATAAAACTCAGTCTATTAACTACGCTACTACTTAACACTCACCTCATCGCAGGAGAAACACTTGATGAGATTACTGTTACTTCGGCTACCAAAACATCTCAAAAACTCTCTGATGTAACTTCAAATATAAATGTAATTACAGCACAAGAAATTGAAGAGAGACATTACACAACAGTGAATGAAGCACTAAACGCTTTAGCAGGAGTTTCTTTTACCTCTAATGGTGGATTAGGTGCTACTTCTAGTATAAAGATAAGAGGTTTTGACAACAGTAAAGTACTCGTAATTGTTGACGGTATTCGTTACAATGACATTTCTAGCAGTGCTGGAGCAACTTTTGGGCATCTTATGGCATCTGATATAGAGAGTATTGAAGTTCTTAAAGGTGCACAATCTGGTGTATGGGGTGCAGATGCTGCTGCTGGTGTTATTAATGTTATTACTAAAGGTGCAAAAGAAGGATTAAACTTTCATGCCACTCAAGAGTTTGGTAGCTTTAAAAGTTTAAGTACTAATGTTGGAGGTTCCTACAAAAATGATAACTTTTATATCAAAGCCTCACATAATGTTGTAGACAGTGATTCATTTACCTCACAAGCTCCAGAAGGTGAAGAGCTAGATAAGTTTGAAGATGATGGATACAACAATAAAACCTCAAATCTAAAAGCTGGGTTCAACATCACTCCTACTAATAAAATAGACATTTCACATACCGTGATAGATTCACAAAAATCTTATGACCAAAGTGTTTATGAGGGTATCTTTCCAAACTCAACTTTAAACAGAACAGCATCAGCAAACAGTCAGGCTGTTTCACATAATAAAGCGACTCTATCTTCTATCAATTTTAATCACATAGACAGTTTTAATGAAGTTGATGTTTATGCAAAAAAATCTGATTTTAAAAGAAATAACCCTCAAGAGTTCACTTCACTCTATGAAGGTGAAGTCAAAGAATATGGATTAAAATCTAAAATACCTTATCTCAAAGAGAGTTTTGTTTTATGGGGTGGAGACTATAAAAAGTTTGAAGACAAAGGAAGTATTAATAAGTCATTTACAAACAAAGCCGTTTTTGTTACCAACTACAATAAGTTTAATAATGTCCTAGGAGGAGATGCCATTATCACCGAATCACTAAGACATGACATGTATGATGAGTTTGACAATGAAACCACAGGAAAAATAGGATTAAAATACTCACCTAACTACCTGAAAGGCTTTTCAACAGCGCTAAACTATGGAACAGCCTACAATGTTCCCTCATCTTTTCAACTCTATTCTTTTTATGGTAACCCTGATATGAAACCAGAAATTACTAAAGGATATGACGTAAATATTGCCTATAAAGATCTCTCTCTTACGTACTTTAACAATGAAATAGAAGATATTATAGATTATGATTTTTCCACTAAGAAATATGCAAACGTTCAAGAAAAATCTAAACTAAAAGGTTTTGAAGCAGAGTACAGTACAACCATTGCTGATACGGTAGGTCTTACACTGGGCTACAGCAAAATAGATGCAAAAGACCACAATGGTAATGACTTACAAAGACGCATAAATGAATCTGTAAAATTTGCACTTGACTACTATGCAACAGATGACTTACACCTTGGGATAAATGGTCAGTACATCGGAGAAAGAGAAGACACTGATTTTGCAACTTATGCAACAGTAGAAACAGGAAAATACACGGTAGCTAACTTTACAGCTAACTATGAAGTGGACAAACACATGAGCGTTTATGGAAAAGTAGATAACATTACAGATAAAGAATATCAAACTGTTTATGGATATGCTGCTAGCCCTAGAGCTGTTTATGCTGGAATAAAATTGACCTACTAAGTCAACATTTTTTGTTATAATAGAGGTCTTTAAAGACCTCTATTAAGATTTATAATGAAACAATTAATTTTACTACTTTTAACAACAGTTCTTGCCAATGCTAATGAACGAATCATTGCATTAAGCCCTTCCATCAATGAAATAATCTTTGCCCTAGATGCTGGTGATAAAGTCATTGCCAATACAGAATATTCTCTCTATCCTCCCGAGTCAGTTAAGCTTCCAAAGGTGGGTGGTTATTTTTCACCCTCTTTAGAAAAAATTGTCGTACTCAAACCAAGCTTAGTTATTATGCAAGAGAACAACCATAAGCTTAGCCTCAAACTTGAACGACTGGGTATTAAAACAAAAATCATAAAAATAGATACACTTGCTAATATTAAAGATGCCATCACCCAAATTGGTACAATCGTGGACAAAAAAGAAGAAGCTAAAAAAATAGTGGAAAATATTAATAGTGGATTAAGAGAGTTACAGAATATTATCGATGAGAAAAAAATTCTAATCGTATTTGGAAGAAACAAAGAACTCGCTAAAAATGTTTTTGTAGCAGGACAAAACCTCTATTTTGATGAGATAATCAACGAAAGTAACAATACCAATGCCCTACAATCCACAAGAAAAGGTCAACCCATTTTAAATATGGAAAACATTATTGCTTGTAACCCTGACATTGTGTTACTCTTAGCCCGTTATCAAAATGATGGTATCACCAATGAAGGGCTTATTGAACCTTGGTTAAAGTTACCTATCTCAGCTGCGAAGACTAAAGCCATTTATATTAATGATAATATTTATGCTGGCTTACCAAGTGACCGACTTGTCTTGTTTTTAAAAGATTTTCGTAATGTTTTAGAAGATTATAAAATAAAAAGTTCCCAGAACAATGCTAAAAATTAAAAACTATAATAACCCTATTTTAAAACATATATCCTTTGGGCTAGAAGAGAATGAAAACCTTATTATCTTAGGTTCCAATGGTGCTGGAAAATCTACCTTAGCCAAAGTACTCTGTGGTATCACTCCTTCAAATGAAGTAAGTATCAATGGCATAAACCTAAATAAATTTACTAACAAAGAACGTACGAAACTCATTAACTACATACCTGCAAAATTAGAGATATTTGATGAATACATTAGCTTAGATGAGTACTTAAACCTAAGTCGTCTACATAGTTTACTAGAGCCAAAGAACATGTTAAAGCTTTTAGACATCCATAAACTAAAAGAGAAGCCTTGCCAGCAACTAAGCTCAGGAGAACAACAACTCACCATGTTGGGCACAGCTGTCCTACATAATGCAAAAATTACTATATTTGATGAACCCACAGCAAACCTTGATCCAAAAAAAAGTCGTGATGTCTACTTCTTACTTAAAAGTAATATTTTTCAATCTAAAATCATTATCACCCATGACCTAAATTTAGCTTACCGTTTAGGGTATAAAGTACTTTATATAGATGAAGGGAAAATAGTATTTTTTGATACTTCTGAAAAGTTCTTTACTGAGTCAAATTTAAATGACTTTTTTGGCTTATCCGTCAAGAAGATTGAAGATGAAATTATGGTGAACTTATGAGATACTTCACTTTTTTATTGGCTTTAGTCATTATAATCTCAGCCCCATTCTTCGGTCAAGTACCCATAGACTTTAACAACCTTAGCAATCCAGAAACCGTAGACTATAAACTCTTTTGGGACATTCGTTTACCTCGGGTGATTGTGGCATTTTTTGCAGGAGCTATTCTAGCCCTTGGGGGTTTGCTTTTTCAGTCACTCTTCAAAAACCCTATGGGAACACCCTATACGTTAGGTGTAGCAAGTGGTAGTACCCTCGGTGTTGCCTTTGCCATTGTCTTTGGCTTTCCCTCTATGGTATCTCTCTTTGGATTTTTTGGAGCATTATTCACCGTCATCGTTCTTTTTACTTTAACAGTAAAACTAAAATCATATGAAACCAATGCATTACTGTTAGTTGGAATTGCATTGGCATTTTTTTACAATGCAGCTTTGATGATTCTTTTTTATCTTAGTGATGAATCACAAAGTTTTGAGATTATTCGTTTTACTATGGGTTCAGTTGATGTTGTAGGACTAGAGAAAACATTACCTATATTTTTTAGCAGTATCGCCCTACTCTTACTTGCACACTTGTATAAAAAAGAATTAAAACTACTACTCACTTCTAATAACTATGCTTACTTAAAAGGTGTAGACGTTAAAAAAGTAAATACCATATTACTAGTAGCTGTTTCTGTGGCTGTAGGTGTTTGTGTTAGTTTAACTGGGCCCATTGGTTTTGTAGGTTTGATTATTCCTCACATTGTTAAAAGTATCTATAAAAAGTCTGCTGAACAGCTTATCTTACCTATCTTTTTTTATGGAGGAGTATTTCTAGTGATTTCAGATTTGATTTCTCGAAATATAGGGGTAAACACAGACCTTCCCATAGGCATTATTACTGCCTTTTTGGGTGGTCCATTTTTTATTTATTTAATTATACGAAGAAGATGAGTAAAAAAGACTAACTATTGACAGTCATGCCCCGTGGCTGCATCTTTACTCTTAACAGGTTTATCTGTTCCACCAGATATAAATAAATCTTTTATTGTAAAGTCTGCGAATGCTGTACTTGTCATTAAGGCTAAAGCAATACTTACTGTTTTAATAATATTCATAATAAATCCTTCTATTCATAAAAGAGATTAAAAACTCTCTTTTTAATAATTATAATTGAATTATAACAATGCAACTGTAAATAAAGTGTAAATTTTTTCTTATATTTGTTATACTTGTAGACAAATTAATAATGAGTAAATGAATGAATGTTGAACTAAGTTTCATGCTAAAAAAAATGTTATCAGTCGCCTTAATGCCTTGGTCTATAGCTATCCTATTGTCCCTACTTGCTCTTTTCTTTCTCTATAGACATAAGATTCAAAAAGCAAAAAAATACCTAACTATCTCTATCTTATGGGTCATATTAATAAGTTGGGCACCCTTTGCGAACTTGGCATTAAAACCATTGGAAAGTAGTTATGAAAGATTGGAAAATATTCCAGAAAATATAGAATATATTTTACTATTGGGTGGAGACAGAAACAATCGTGCATGGGAAGCTTTAAGACTTTATCATAAAATCCCTAATGTAAAAATCATTACATCAGGACACTCTTTGCATGACCCCATTTCAGATGCTGAGAAAACAGCTACAAAACTTATTGAATCAGGTATTCCAGAGGAAAGAGTACTTATGCAGGCAATGGCGAAAACAACTTTTGAAGAGGCACAACACATGAAGGAACGTGTAGGAGAAAAGCCTTTTATCTTAATAACAGCTGCCTACCACATGCCTCGTGCAATGAAGCTCTTTAAAAAAGCTGGGCTAAACCCTATTGCTGCTCCAGCAGATTTTAACCGACCTGAAGAAACAGGCTATGCAACAGTATTACAAAGTAAACAACTAAAAAATACTGAACGTGCTTGGCATGAGTACTTAGGAATACTTTTTTATAAGTTACAAGGTAAAATTTAGTCTATTGTCTTGTTAACGTTGACAAGGCTGTGTCTAAACCTACATCTACTTTAACAGATGGGAAAAACGACTCTTTTCCATCTAAACTTACTTTGACAAAGTCAACCTCATCTTTATAAGATGCACGAATTTGTTTTTTAACTTTGTATAACGATGAAATTTCATCAACTAAAATACCTTGAATTTCAGGAACATTAGCAACAAAAATTCTACCCTCTGCCACAGCTAAAATATCTTCTTTTTTCAAACCACGATTGTCGGCTACAGATTGTACAAAGTTGTCATATGTTGGTTTAAGTAAATTCTTTGTCATATATTCTCTGTTCTCATCATCAATCTTAGCAAACATAGAAATAGGTTTTTTAAACTTTCCAGCTGCTAAAAAGTCTTCTTCTACCCCAATTTTTTTTGCTAATTCACCAAGATTGTAATGAGGCATAATCACCCCAATAGAACCAACAATAGCATTCTTGTTTGCAATAAGAGGTTTCACTGCTGAAGCAATATAATATCCCCCCGAGGCAGCAATGGAATCTACATACATTGTTACATTCATATCAGTTTGAAAATCTTTTAAGTATTCAGAAAGCTCTTCACTTGCCGTCGGAGATCCACCAGGTGAACCCATAATAAAAAGAACCGACTTAAAGTTCTCATCTTCACGTATCTCATCCATCTTTTCCATAACTGTTGTGGTGTATGCTTCTGTTACTTCTCTGTTATAATTAATAACAGCTATTTTATTAACCGAAGTACTAACATCTCCAAAAAGACCTGACTTTTTAAAATAAGAAGCTATGAAAATAATTTGTGCTATTAAAATAAGCCCAATAATCCATGCTTTTAAATTTGAAACAAAGATTTGCTTCTTTAATGACTTAACTTCTTGTTTATGTACTTCTACTTTTTGGTTAAAAAGTTCACGCTCATAATCTTGTGGTTTGTCCACATTATTTTGATACTCTTTTGGCTCTTGCAAAGAATTTCCTTTATAGTATATAATTCATAAGATTATAATCTATTTTCATTAAACTTGACGTCTTAAAATACCATAAAGGTTAAGCTTGCATAATATCTCTATTTTTGGAACTTCCTCTGATGCTGGAAAATCTACCCTTACTTTTGTAATTGGGCGTATTGTTAAAGAAGCAGGCTATAGTGTAGCCCCATTTAAAGCACAAAATGTCTCTAACAACGCACATGTTTGTGATGACAACTCTGAGATTGGGATTGCGCAATACTTTCAAGCAGAAGTGTTAGGCGTACCCACTTCTTACCACTTAAATCCTATATTACTAAAGTCTGGAAAAAAGAATTCTGCTTCACTTATAGTCAATGGTAAAGCCATTGCAAATAAGGATGTACATGAATACTACCGAGACCTTGACCTCTTAAAACCAGCTGTTGACCATGCTTTTAATTATTTAGATGAACGTTATGATTGTGTTATTTGTGAAGGTGCTGGTAGTCCTGTTGAACTAAACCTTATGGACAAAGACCTCTCTAACATTTACATGGCAACAAAGTTCAAAACCAAAATCATCTTAGTCGCAGACATTGAAAAAGGAGGTGTCTTTGCTTCTATTTGGGGTGTCTATAACCTTTTACCTAAAGAACTACAAGAAAATGTCATCGGTGTTATTGTTAATAAATTTAGAGGTGACCTTAGTTTGTTTGACAAGGGCATAGAGATTATTGAAAAAGAATTTAATATTCCTGTTTTAGGTGTTCTTCCCTATGTCCCTTTTAACTTAGGCTTTGAAGATTCTCAATCTCTTTTTAACTACCAACAAGAGACAGAAAGTAATGCCAAAAAAATTGCTGTTCTTGCCTACCCTAGTATGTCAAACTACAATGACCTAGAACCTCTCATTGCTAATCCTAAGATGCATATTGATTTTGTTACCTCTAATGTTTTACTTGAAAACTATGAGCTAGTTATCTTACCTGGTTCTAAACAGGTCATGAAAGATTTAACATGGCTAAAAGAGATAGGGCTTTTTGAACAACTTCAAAAAAGAACAAAAGATATTTTCGGTATTTGTGGTGGCTATCAAATGTTATTTAAAAATATTCATGACCATTACGCCATAGAAAGTGAAGAGCCTAAGTCTATGAAAGCGTTAGGGCATATTGATGATGACATTTTTTATAGAACAAATAAAATCTTAAACAAGGGGGAGTATTGTCTATGGGGAACAGAGCTTATAGGTTTTGAGATTCATCATGGAACAAGTAAGAAGTATCCTCTCTATTATTTCGAAGGAAATATAAAAGGAACCTTTATACATGCACTCTTTGAAAACGAAGTATTTCAATCATATAAAGAAAAAACCATTAATACCTTTGTCAATACCATGAAAGAGAAATTAGAGGTAGAAAGAATTCTAAAAAGTCTAGACTAACCATCTTGGCATTCATCAATTCAAGAATCACCCTTCATGTAAAATCTTTTTGAGGAGTAAAAAACGCTTCACCTATTCCACAAATACTCTACTTATATCTACTACTATGCCTTCATTAGACATGACTAATAATTTATAAAATAGTCACTTTTAATCAAATAAATTTACAGCTTTAAAAATAATACTTTGAAAATTTTTACTGTATAGATAAGTAACATTTATATATATTATAATCTAAGATAATCTTATTTTAACTTATTTTATAAATTTTTAGTATACAATACTTTATTCAAAATACATAACACAAGGATTTACGATGACAAAACTTACACTAATTGCACTTTTAACTGCTACTACACTTACAACTGCTTCTGCTGAGGGTATGTTCTCAATGGGTGATATGATGAAAGAAATGACTGATGCTGCAAAAGAAATGAAAACAGAAATGACTGATGTTGTAACAGATATGAAAGATTCGGCTACAGATGCTGCTAATGATGTAAAAGATTCTGCAACAGACATCAAAGACAAAGCTTCTGATGTTAAATCTGAGGCTCAAGAAACTGCTTCAGATGTTCAAGATGATGCTTCTGATTTAGGTGACAACGCTAAAAATTCTGCAATGGATATAAAAAATGATGTTAACGAAGCTAAAGATGCTGTTGTTAGCGAGTCAGAAGACTTAACTAAAAAATAATATTATTATAACTACAGTATAAAGAGCTATTGTCTCTTTATACTAATCCCTATTTGGGGTTAAACTCTCTTTTTCTTATTTTCTAAATTACTTACTTTTTTAATATTCGAATAACTTATCATTACCCATGTACTATATTATCAATTATAAACTCGAAGATGAAAAATGAGATTAGGAAAGATTGAGTTGAAGTTATATTTTTAAAAGGGGTTATACAAAGGAGATTGTAAATTACGCTACCTCAACTCAATTATGGAATCCTTCAAAGGAGTAAATCGTGATTCCATATCTTTCATAAGTGTATTATAATATAAGAACATCAACCAACAAACAATCAAAAGACAATGATTAGTTAATAGGTCTATTTTTAAAAATAAATATGACAATTTGAAATATTTTATATTTTTTAAATTCTAATTTGATATAATATTGAATATAAAATGTAAAAGGTTGACAAAATGATAAATAAAAACAGGCACTTTGATATTATACGAGAAGATATTTTTACTGAAGATGGAAATTTGTTACTAGAAGACTATGTTGAAGAGTTTAATCCTTATGCTGTACCTAGAAAACAAAAAAAACATGCGAACTTTGGAGAGATTAAACTTCTAAACTTTAGTATGAAAATGAAAAACAGTGCAAAAAAAGACCGAGAATTTCATATTAAATATTTACAGGCACAAAAAGCCATATCATTAAAAGTTCTAAATACTGTACCTATACTTCAAACAGAAGTGTCAGATACATTAGGAGGCTATGATGCACTTTCCCCACTTCTTAGAAACCTAACTTATGGTGACACAGAACTTGCTGTTTGGATTGTAGAAGGAGTTACCTATGCACTTGTAAATGCAGGGCAAGGTGATAGTTCTTGTAACTTACTTTTTTTCTGTCGTGTTGCAGAACCTAAGCTATAAAGCTTAGGGTTAAAATCTTACAAATTATTTATATGCATTTGTAACATCATCTTCAATCTTACCTGGAATATCAGAAATTTTCATAAACTGACCCATACTTAACTGAGGTAATGAAAGTGCTAAATAGAATTTAGGATTCATCATTTTAACTTGATTGGAAAATACCAATGCTTCATAAGGTAAAATTTGTGCATTGGCTGTTTGATTAAGTACCTTTAGAAATCCACTAGTAGCTGAACTCAATTTATGACCTACCAAAATACTACCATTTGGTAACCTTAAACTATAACTAATATTGTCATTTCCAGCTATTTTTTCATATACCTTACTTGCTGTACTAACAATAATAGGTTCATCAAAATAAGGCATACCCATCATAAAGTGATATCCACCAAGATCATCAGATTCTAATTGTTCAGTAGAAGCACTTAAATTTCCAAGTGCTTTAGTTAAGGAATCAACTGTTCCTGAAAACTGACCTTTTTTATACTTATCATCAAGATAAGCAGCACCAAAATAAGCTGGATTCTGTACCCGTACATCAGAAGAATTAGCATGAACTTGGAGTGTTGCCAAGTAAGTGTTCGTTGCTTGAAGTTCAGGATTTGTAATGGTCACAACATTACCAGTTGTTGCTAATACCTCAAATCCATTTGCTTGTAATTTTGATTTAACATCAGATAGAGATGCTGCTGCTCCAATTAAATAAGTAGAGACACTCTCTGCTACTGCTCCTGTACTCAATAGGGCTACTGTAGCCATTGTAGTAATTATTTTCTTCATCATAGAATTCCTTTTATAATTATCAACTATAGTTTAACCTCTATTGTTGAAGGTCTACTTAAATGAAAGATACATCATAAGGTTTTTGAATAAGTTTAACGTAGCTCTATATATTCTACACGGCTACGTTTTGCTCTGTTACGATCGGCTCTTAAATCACTTTTTAACTGAAGTAATGCTTTTTCGCGTTCACGCACCTTTTCTTTTTCCACTTTATCTTGTTCAATAAAGTTTTCCATTTCAATAATCTTCTTCTGAATGGTATAAGCTTCTAATTTTAAAACTAAAGCTTTCTTCTCTGCCTCTAACTTATCTAGGTTTTGAACATTAGTTGCATGTATAGTATTAACTCCTATTAACATGCTTACGATTAAATATTTTAGCATACTAGCTCCTTTTGTGATTAATATAAACACTATATCAACTTCTAACTTAAACTGAATACAAAAACATAATTTTAAATAAAAAAAAACAATTATAAGCTTTATCTTAGGCTTGTTTTTCTACTAAAGTTTACAAGAATCCCCTTCTTCTTTTACCTTTTCTATAAAACTCATTTTCCTCTCATCTTTTTATATTATAATACTTATTAGTAAAAATAATGAGGGAAAATCATGAATATAGAATTAATGAGCGAGATAGTTGACTACGGAGTATTGGGACTTCTTGCTTTTATGAGCTTTTTAACGCTCTTCTTTTGGCTTGAACGTCTTTTCTTCTATAGAAGCGTAGATGTTAAAAAATACAAGACAGTCGAAGAACTAGAAATAGATGTAACAAATAACCTTTCTATCATCTCTAGTTTTGGTGCAAATGCACCTTATATTGGACTCCTAGGAACTGTTCTGGGAATTATTATTACTTTTCATACCATGGGACAAACTGCACAAATGGATGTTCAAAATATTATGACTTCTCTTGCACTTGCACTAAAAGCAACAGCTATGGGTTTAGTTGTAGCTATTCCTGCAATTTTCTTTTATAATCATTTAAATAGAAAAGTTGAAGTACTTATTAATAAGTGGATTATTCACCAAAAGGAAAACTAATGCGACGTTCTGCAAAGTTTGACAACATCAATGTTGTACCATTCATTGATATTATGTTGGTTCTTTTGGTTATTGTGTTAACAACAGCTTCATTTATACAGACGGGTCTTATTAAACTAGACTTGCCTACTGGGTCTTCTAAAATAGAAGAACAACCCAAAAAAGAACTCAAAATTTCTATTAAAGAAAATGGTGATATCTATTTTGACCAAGATAAAGTAGCACAAGATGCTGTTGAAAAACATCTTTTAACACATGACAAAAAGAACCCTATTCACCTTTACTCAGATAAAAATGCTAAGTTCGACAACTTTGTCTTTATATTAGATATTTTGAAAAAACATGAATATGAAAATTTAGGGATTATTACTAAAAAATGATTCAATCACGATACCTTAATGCTTTTCTATTAAGCGCTTTAACTTTTTTAGGACTCTACTTTGCTGCACTCTCTTTGGCTCAAATAGAAAAGAAATTACAACCAGCACCCTCAAAAGTCATTAAGGTTTCACTTATTACGCCAATTAAAGAGATTCCTAAGCCCATAGTCAAACCTCCTGTAGTTCCTACTCCTCCAGTTATTATACCTATGCCTGTTGTCAAAAAAATAGAAAAAAAAGAGCCTAAGAAAATTATTAAGAAGAAAATAGTCGAAAAAAAGATTATAAAGAAAAAAGTCATCAAGAAGAAAATAATTAAAAAAGTAGTCAAGAAAAAAGTTATTAAAAAGAAAATTGTTAAAAAAGTACAACCTAAAGTAATCCCAAAAAAGGTTATTCCAAAACCAGTAAAAAGAGAGCCTGAACCGATAGAAAGATATGTTCCTCCCCCTATAGCTCCTCCTACTTATGTGGCTCCTCCTGTCTATGTAGCGCCTCAGCCTGTAATAAAAGCTGTTCCTAAACCAGCTCCTGTTGCACCTCAGCCAGTTGTTAATAATGATCATCATAAAAAAGCTTTTCTACGTAATGTTCGCTCTAATATTATTGCCAATAAAAAGTATCCAAAAATAGCCAAAAGAAGACACATTGAAGGTTCTGTGAAAGTACGTTTTGATATTACAAGACAAGGAACTGTTTCTAATATTCGTTTTATTAATGGTAAAAGTGTCTTTCATAAAAGTATCAGAAAAACGTTAGAAAGAACCTTTCCTATGAGTATTCCTAGTGAAGTAAGAGCTGAGCTTCCTATTTCAGATGTTTCCGTTGTCCTACATTTCAATATTCGTTAAAAACTCAATCCTATAGTGTTATAAAGCCTCTTTTTTCTAAGATTTAAAGAGGCTTCTAAAAGAATAATCAAGATATAATATATTTCAATATTTTAAAATAAAAAGGAATATATATGTCATTAAGTAAAAAATTAGTAGCAGAGTTCATTGGAACATTTTGGTTGGTCTTTGGAGGTTGTGGTTCAGCTGTTTTAGCAGCTGGTTTTCCAGAACTAGGCATAGGCTTTGTAGGGGTTTCTTTAGCCTTTGGTTTAACTGTATTAACCATGGCATATGCCATTGGTCATATTTCAGGTTGTCACTTGAATCCTGCTGTAAGCATAGGTTTATGGACAGCTGGTAAATTTGAAACAAAAGAGCTTTTACCCTATATTGCATCCCAAGTTATTGGTGGTACAGTTGGTGCATTTGTTCTTTATCTTATAGCCACAGGTAAAGCTGGTTTTGAAGTAGGTGGTTTTGCCTCTAATGGTTATGGTGCATTATCTCCTGATGGATTTAGCATGACTTCTGCACTACTCATTGAGCTTGTTCTTACATTTATGTTTTTATTTATAATTCTAGGTTCAACTTCAGACAAAGCTCCAGCAGGTTTTGCACCCATCGCTATTGGACTTGGATTAACACTTATTCACTTAATCTCAATCCCTGTAACCAATACTTCTGTAAATCCTGCAAGAAGTACTGCCGTAGCATTTTTCGCTGACACAGCAGCCATGAGTCAACTTTGGCTCTTTTGGCTAGCACCTATTGTAGGAGCTATTATTGCTGGTGTTCTTTGGAAATGGCTAGGCTCAGAAAAAGATTCATAAAAAATTAGGAGTCTTCACCAGACTCCTATGTAATATTCAAATTAAAAGTAACTTCCTCATAAATCTTTCCATTAATCTGTAAAGCCAACTTATGTTCACCAGCGTATAGTTTTCGCGTTGTCATGTTTGCTTTAAAGAAATGTTTTTTAGAAATACTTACTAACTTCTCTTTGTTAACATTTAACTTTTTAATCTTATGAACTTTAGGCGTTAGCTTCCCAGCTTTTGTTTGAAAGTAAAGTACATAATCCACCATTAATGATTCATCCTCTTTCGCTTCTATCTCAAAAGAAAATTCTAACGCTTCCCCTACGCTAACTTTTAAATTATCTACTTTAAAACCTTGAACATTAATAGCAGGATTAGCCCCATAACCTAAAAGTACTAACGCTTCTACATTTCCATCTTTTACTAGCGTCCTAAGTGAATGAGAAACAATAAAATCCATTTCTTTTTCATTTTGTTTTTTAGATTCTTGCCAATGTTTGAGCGTACTAACAACCAAAGAAGCATCTAGTTTGGCGATGTCATTCAAATGATTCGCTACAGAACGTGTCACAAAACGTGTTTTATCACTGTACAAATTATCTAGTAACGCTATAGGTCTTAAATAAGAAGTAATAAGCTTTTTCCCCCAAGGTAGTTTAGGTCTACATCCTTCAGAAGCCAAACGCCGTTCATGATAATTTTCGGACAAAGAACAAGCCTTTAGCATCTCAAATGTCTGTTCAGGAAAAAAGTTTATAAAGTCACGAATAGCGTACTCAACAGAAAATCGTTTTGTCATCTCTCGTAGTGCTTCAAGTGAAAAGTCTAAATGTTCTTCTGTACACCCAAAAGTAACCACAAAATCACTGTACGGAGCATAAATAAATTCTCCAAAATCATCATCTTTTTTACTAGGGTCAAGCTCTGGAGGAAGTGCCTTAAGTAAAATGCTTGTTGCCTCTACATAATCATCAGGTAGATACTTTGCAAACATATCACGTATGTGTGCAATTCTCTCTTTGAGTTCAAGCTCATCAAACTTACCAAGAACTTCTTCTTCAAATTTTTCTTGCTCAAAAAGACTATAAGCCATTTTAATTTCAGAAGCTATTTGATTCACTTTCTTAGCGTTAAAGAGTTCATCTTTTAATGAAAATTTTTCTGCCATTTATTATCCTTCTACCTAAACATATATTCGACTAATTCACTACCCAATAAACACACTTCTTCCCTTTTTTTGGGATGTTTAGGATAAGTTTTTTTAGGCATCAGCTCTTCTTTTTTTCTTTATTTTACAAGAGTTTTAAAAAGAAAAGTTGAAAAGTGTCAGATTGTCATGCTTTTTCTAAAAATCACTAATTTAAAACTTACCCTAACTCTGCACGCTTTTTCTTAGTTAAACTAGCATAAACCAAATCATAAGAATGGTCAATAAGCTCTTCAAGACTCTCATCATCCACATCTGAATCTTCCACATAAACGGTATTCCAATGCTTTTTATTCATGTGATAACCTCCAATAATTCCCTCATAAATACTACGCAATTCTAAAGCATAGATAGGATTACATTTTAGGTTAACACGTAAAGGTTTTTCTTCTGAAGTTAATGCAAATATTTTTTCACCAATACGATAAACCCTTACTTTCTCATCAAAGGGGTAGTCGAAAGTTGTGCCTTTTTTAGAGAGGAGATAGTCATCTAGTTGTTTGAAGTTCATGTGATTGTCCTTTAGTGATTTCTCAGTTTATCATCCAAAAGAAAAGATACCAAAGATATAACTTCAATACTTACACCATCTTGTTCAAAAATACCTTCTTCTTCATAGGCTATAATTAAACCTCTATCAAGATTGTATTCTTTACAAGCATTAACCAAGCCTTTAAATTCTCTATCTCTTGTCTTTTCACTATCCATTTCATAAGTTACTTGGATAGCTTGTACGACAGTTCCTTTTTCAACAACTACAAAATCACATTCTGAGGTTCTATCAGTATGATAATATATCTCTTTTTCTCGTCGTCGGAGTTCTAAAAAGACAGCATTTTCCATAGACTTCCCAATGTTATCTGAGAACTTATAAAGTAGTGTATTATTAAAACCAATATCTATGCTGTAAACTTTTTTGTCTGTTTGGATGCTAATTTTATGACTGTATCTATCAAGTGTTAAACTCAAATAGATGTCTTCTACATAACCTAAATACTCATACAGACTATTTTTACCAATTTTAAAACCACTTGACTTTAGGTCATTATAAATTTTATTAACAGAAACCAACTTTGTCGAAGAAGCTAAAATACGCTTCAAGAAAAACTTCAATGCTTCTATGTTTTTAATTGAAAAACGTTCAATCAAATCTTTATAAATCATGACATTAAAGTAATCTTGTAAAATCTTCTCTCTAAGCTTTTCATCAAACAAAACAGTTTCAGGAAATGCTCCATTTTGTAAAAACTTCTCTAAACGGTTGTTTATAAGTGCTAAACTTTTAGTACTGTAGAGGTCAACTTCTATGTTTTCAAAGGCTAAGTATTCAGAAAATGAAAGGGGAAAGACTTCATAGGTAATAGTTCGACCACGTAAAGAGGTAGCAATGTCTCGGCTTAAGAGTTTAGAATTAGAACCTGTAATAAAGATATTTTTACTCACTCCATCATAAACACGTCGAACAAACTTCTCCCAACCATCCACATTTTGAATCTCATCAAAAAACAAATAAGTATCTTTCATCTCTATTTCTGGGTACAGTTCCATATAGGCTTGAAGTATGAGGTCTAAACTCTCTTGATTTAACTCAAAACGTTCATCTTCAAAATTAAAAAATAAGATTCTTTTTTTATCAATGGTTTCTGTCAGTCGGTTAATGGTCTCATATAAAATAGAAGTTTTACCACAACGACGAACACCCATAAGGGTTATAATTTTTTGAGTATTTATGGGAAGTTGTAGCTCTCGACTATGAACTTCAAAAGGCTTTTGTAAGTGAAAATCTCTAATTATTTGTTTTATTTTCTTTTTCATAAGGAAAATTATATCATATAGTTTCTTTTTTATAAAATTTAATTACTTTTTCCACAACATTTTTTGTATTTTTTTCCACTGTTACAGGGGCATGGGTCGTTTCTTGCTATTTTTTTAGATAATTTGAGAGGAGTTCTTTTTAATATGTCTTTTTCAATCATATCTAACCATGTTTTAGAACCTATTAGATGAGGATGATTTTCAGGTAAAGTTTTTGTCCATATAGCAACAGCTTTTTTCATGTGTCTATTAGCCTTTTCAAAATCCTTTTGAGTATAATAAAAAGCCCCTAAATTATTATATGAATTTCCTGTCTTAGAATGTTCTTCTCCAAATACTTTCGTATATATCTTTAAAGCTTTAATATAAAAATATTCTACTTTATCATTAATTCCCATCGACTTATAAAGTAATGCTAAATTATTATAAATATTTGCAGTTAAAGAATGTTCTTCTCCAAGTACTTCTTCATATGTATTTAAAGCTTTAAAGTAGAGTGGTTTTGCTTTATTATATGACTCTACAAGTCTATAATATTCTGCTAAATTATTATATGAACCTGCTGTAACTGGATGTTCTACACCCAATACTTTTTCTCTTATTTTTAATGCTTTAATCAAGAAAAGTTCAGTATTTTTATAATCCCCTATTGATTGACATAACAAAGCTAGATTATTATATGAATCAGCTGTATTAGTATGTTCTTCTCCCCATACTTTTTCTTTGATTTCTAATGATTTAAAGTAAAAAGGTATAGCTTTTTTATAAAATCTTTGTATATTATAAAGTGATGCTAAATTATTATATAAATCAGCAGTATTTGGATGCTCTTCTCCTAATGTCCTTTCCCATATATTTAATGCTTTAAGATAAAAAGCTTCTGCTTTTTCATAAATCTCCATTGAATAATAGAGTGTTGCTAAATTATTATATGTACTTACTGTATAAAGATGTTCTTCTCCTAATATCTTTTTGTGTATACTCAAAGCTTTATAATATAGTATTTCTGCCTTACTATATATATTCAAAGAACGTGTTATATTCCCTAAAGTAAGGAAGAAAAATCCTATTTTTGCATTTTTTATCTTTAATATATCAAATACATTAACTAACGCATCAAAGTAAATAATATTATTTCGATTATCCACAGCCACTTGTATATCATCACTTCTTTTTATTAAGTTAGAAAAACAATCTATTATTATCTCCAACTCTTCAAAAACTATAGTATGATTAAAAAGTATAAACTCTTTAATCACCTGATGAAGTTTATAACTTCCCTTTGAATAACCTAACCAGCCCTTCTCACAAAGATAATTCAAAATCTCCTCAAACTCTTCATCATCTTTTTTATCAAATATCTCTTGTAAAAACTCAAACTCTATCTCAATAGAAGGTAAAACAGAAAGCTGTTTCAACATCAGAATCTCTTCGTCATCTAACTCATCAAAAGAAAAAAGCTCATTCAAATAATTATTAAAACTCTCTTTTCTCTTTCGTTTAATGGTTGAGAACTCTCCATTTTCAAATTTCTCTTTGATTATTTCAGGAGTTAAAGTACTTTTACATTTCAAAGTTTTTGCCGTCATCTCTACAAAAAAAGCATGACAATCTAAATAACCTAAAATATCTTCAAGTAATTCCTCATCTTCTACTTTATAAATAGAATTAAACAGCTTTTTAGCATCTTCTAATAATAGAACATCTAAATAATACGGTTCTATATCTTCAATCTCTTCACGAGAAGTAAAAAGAATTTTATAACCACGATTTTTTAAAGCTAAGATTTTTTCTATTTTCTCTTGGTTTTCATCTATATCCTTAACATCATCAAAAACTAAAAGCTTGTTGCCCTTTAAGTTTCTAAGATTTGTAAGAGATTCTAGAAAAGCATCACTTTCTTTTTCTTGTTTCAAAGCCAAAGGCTCACGAAGTTCAGAAGTAAAACTTTCTAATCCCTCAAAAAAACCATAATAATCAAGATTTTCTTTTTGACTATGCAAATAATAACTTGCAATGGTTGATTTACCAATACCTCCAATACCATTTATAAGAAGTAAAGAGCTTGATTCTTTTAATAGAGTGTCTATGTCTTCTAACTCTTTCGCTCTACCTATAATGGTATCTTTACCTAGTTTTGAGGTTAGTTGCCTTGGTGTTTTATGTTCAGCTAAATGAACTGTAACTGTAGAGTCAATAATATTATTAAAACTATCGTTAATATCCATTAGCCAATCCTTATTGTTGAGTTTTTAATCTTTTTAACACTATCTTTGAAAGTAGTATCTTCTCCTAGTTTAATTGTAATTTTAGATTCTTCAATATCTTCAAGACTATTATCTAATGTACTTGTAGAAGCGTTATTTACATTATTAGAAGTTATGTTGTCTATATAATCTTGACCAAATAAATACTCAGAAAAATATAAAAGATTATTTTTAATTTCATCTAAATCATATTGCGTTGTAAGAATATTATTATCATGAGAAGCTTCATTTCCAATATCTAAGATACGGTTCAAACGAGTTTTTAAAACTTCTCTTTCTCTACTTTCATCAATATATACATTAGAACTTCGTGTTACTTTTTCATGAAGAGTTCCTAATGTTCCCTCAATTTCATTTAGCTTTTGTCCATCTGGTTTATCTGAGTTTAAAATAATATATCGACAAAAAGCTTCTGCAACTTTTCGTGCTTGATTTCCACAATTATCACTATGTCTATTGAAACTACTTGGGTTATTTTTAGCTGATTGATACTCTTCTAAAAAACCAATTAAACCATTTTTAAAATTCTCTTTTTTTTGATTTTTTATTGTTTCTATCGTCATTTGAGTTTCCCTATTTTATTTTTTATTATTGATTATACATAAAACTTGCTATTTAAAAAAATAACAGCTAATTTTTTAAATACTATCTCATAATAAACAATAAATGATTCTAAGAAGTTTGATGGGCATTTTTTAGTTCTTTGATTTGTAGATAAGAGAGGAAAATTTTTCGTATGTGTTTGAAGATATCGGAGAATTCTCCTTTTAGGTCTATATCATACTGCATTTCAAAGCCCTACTTACCTGAAAACTCTGTAGGAAGTTCAAGTTCATAGATAGCATCGGTCATAGAATCTACTCGACTTTTAAAAATATCTTGAGCATCTTGTAAGCCTTTATTATAATGATACACACCTATCTCTTTAGAGAAAAACTCTAAAAGAAACTCTGCATCAAACTGTCCTATGTCTTGGTCTAGTTCATTTGTAAAATAGTGTTTTAATTTTTGAACGAGTCGTTCTTTTTCATCTTTTGTGAATTCTATTTGTGACATAACTGTCCTTTTAGATTTTCAAGATTATACTTAAAATAGTAAGGGAAGAGGAATTTTTTACGAGAGAAAGGGGGAGAAGTAAGACTGCTATAGTCTTACTCCAAAGGCTAAGAATTTTTACTTATTTTCTAAAAGTTCTTTAGCTTGTTTAACCCATTCTTCTTTAGTAACTTTGTTTGGAAATGCTATTTGAGTTCCAATCCATAATTCTTGCTCAGAATTCCAAGATGCTATCTGCTCAAAAGTATAAATACCTAATTTATTTAATTTCTTTTCCAATGCAGGACCAAGTCCTTTAAGAGCAGAAAGTGTATCTTTTCCTGTTGCTGGTGCTTCAGTAAAAAGCATTGGTTTATTTGTCTCTTCAGAAGAAGGTTCAGTTACCGTTTCTTCTGTAAGTTCTTCTTTAATAACTTCTGTAGTTTCTAATACTTCTGCTGGAGTAGCCACTTCAACTTTTTCTTCTTTTTTTACTTCAGTCACAGCTTCTTCAATAAGCTCTTCCTTCATAATTTCTGTAGTTTCTAACACTTTTTCTGGAGTCGTTACTTCAACTACTGCTTCTTTTACAGGCTCATCTTTAGTGACTTCTTTAGTTTCTGTCACTGGTACTTTTTTTTCTACATTCTCTGTAGGTACTACTGCTGTTTTATTTATAAACTCACCTCTTACAAACCAACCCACAACAAATCCAATTAGACCTGCTCCCACTAAATATAATACTATTTCTGCTAATAAATAAACCATTATTCAACTCCTTGCGTTTTTATGTTTTTCTTTACTTCTTCATGAACGATTGCTTTTTCTGCTTCTACAGGTATAGGTACCGTTATTACTTCAATAACTTTTGGTACTTCTATAATGTTTTCAGCAACAACAGGAACAGTTGGAACTTTTACAACAACTTGACTAGGCACTGTTTCTTGTCTCTTAACTTCAATTACGGATATAGGCTCTGTAACTGCTTTCACAGCTGGTACGCTAGGTAGAACCTCTGCCGTTTTAGTAGCATTTACTTCGTTCTTCTCTGCTAAGACCACTGATTTCACAGCTACTTTAGCAACAGGAACAACAGCTTTTACTTTTTTTACAACAGGTACTTCTACAACATTAGGAATACCATAAACACGTGCTTCTACTAGAATTTTATTGTTCACACTACCCACACCTTCAAGCTCTTCCATAAAAGAAACAATCTTACTTTTCTCTTTTTCTGAACCTACTGTACCAGTCAAAACCACTGTTCTTCTTAGCGCTAAACCTTCACCTTCTACCTCAGCATTAATTCCCACTATGCCTTTGTCTATAAGTTTGTTTTTTGTTTTTGAGAGTAAATCATCTTTAATCTTGCCAGAAATCTCTAAAAAACTAAAATATGCCAACACTAAAATGAGTAAAAACCCAAGTAGTATTTGTAATATTTTCTTCATTATTATCCTTCGTATACAATCATATTTGTGAATTTTAAATTGATGAGAAAATTTTATAGCTCATTAGCTTAATTTATACTTAATATAACTAAAAGTTATTATAAAAATGATAAGAAATTATAATTACTCTTATTTATGTAAATTTATATTAGGCTAAAAAACAATTAAATACAAATATCACATTTGCTAATTGCTTACTTAAAAGATTATGGGGATAAGACGAAACTTTAGTGCTTATTAATGAACATAGGTTGTTCTTCAAAAGTATCAGTAATAGGTATAATTAAAGACATTCCGTTAGAAATTTGATAATCTTGACTAATCATATTTTGATTAGCTGTATAAATTTTTTCATATTGTTGAGAATCACCATAGTACTTTAAGGCAAGATCATAAATATTAATATCATTTTCAACAGTAACTTCTACCCATGGAACCCTTGGCAATTCTTTTTGAACGTTAATTACTTTATGAATAAGGACTTCCTGAGGTATTTCTACTTTTTTTATCTTTTGTAGAGCTTTTACACTTTCTAATTCTTGTTTATGTTGTACTTCTTTCCTCGTAATATTTTTTTGAATTTTCAGCAATTCTTTTTGTGTCTTAGCAAGTTTTTGATCTTTAAGCTTTAATTTTTTATTAACTTTATTTTGAACTTTTAGCAATTCTTTTTGTGTCTTTGAAAGTTTTTGGTCTTTAAGCTCTAATTGCCTATTAACTTCTAACAACTCTTTTTTCATCATGTCTAATTCATCTAAAAGTTTTTTAGTTTTATTAATATTATTATTTTTATAAGTTTTGACATTTTTTAAGATTTTTTGCAAATGAATTGCCATTTGCTTCTCTTTAGAAATTGTATCCTCCATGTTGATAGATGAATTACTTGCTACTAAGTAGATAGAACTTAATAACAATAGTACTAGGGTGTTTTTCAATTGAATTCCTTTAGATATATATTTCAGTAACTTAACATATTTTTTTATATATAATAATAAATAATATAAATTAATATAAAATATTATTTTATATTAATTATTTTTCAAATTAATAAAGGTAGTTTTAATGTTAAAACAAAAAATAAAATATTTCATAATTGTTTCTTCTTTAAGTACAGTAGGACTTATAGCAGAAGTAAATTTAGAAGAGAATGTTTATTCTGCAGCTGAAGAAATGATGGCATTTGATGAAAAAATGAATCGACTAATTGCCCAACATAATGGCATAGAATATAATGAAGATGAAACTAGAATCAAAATAGAAGACTTTGAAGAAACTCAAAATGGATATAGATTGGAACGTAAAATCCATGATAGTAATAACACCAAAATAGAGCTTACTGTAAAAAATGAAATTCTAACCATTTCAACAACTAAAGAGACAAAAGAAAAAACTGTCGATAAACATGGAAGTAGTTACGAAACTACAACCAGTCAATCCACTACATCCCTCTACTTACCTAATGATGTAAATCCAGAAACAATGGAAGAGAGTTTTAAAGATGGAATCTTAAAAATTCAGTTTCAAAAAAATAAATAAACGATATAGCACATAGGAATAAATAATGAACAAAACCATAATAACATTACTCACACTACTAACCGTTAGCCATGCTGAACCAGCAAATACAAAAGAACATATGCCTATAAAAGCCAAACCAGGACAATGTTTTACAAAATCATTTTATCCACCACAATACACAAAAACAACAAGAATAAAATCTAAAAAACGTGTTTTATTAACTGATGAAAGTATCAGATATGACGTAATTCCAGCAAAATATTCTATTCATAATCAAAAAGTTAAAATCTCAGATGGAACTGAAAAGATTATTACTACTCCTGCTGTTTATAAAACTGTCACTGAACGTATTTTAGTAGAACCAGCAAAAAAGTCTTGGAGAAGAGAATTAAATCCAAAAGCTAAGAAGTCATTTGGCTCATGTGTAGAAAGTGCTTCTAAGATGGGAATGGACACTCAAAATGCACAAGTAGGTACTTGCTACTATGAACATTATCAACCAGAAAAGTATCGTACTACAACTTCAAAGATACTAGCGTCAGAAAGTAGTCAAAGAATAGAGGTGATTCCAGCACAATACAAGACCGTTACACAAAAAATTCTTACGGACAGTACGAGTGCAAAATTGATACCTTCAAAAGCTGTTTATAAAAATATTAAAGATAAAGTTGTGGTAGAACCAGCGAGAACAGAATGGGAAAAAACGATCTGTGAGAATAACAAAGGCTGTAATCAAGCAGAAGTAGTTTGTTTAGTTGAGAGACCTACAGTCTATAAAGAAGTAACCAAAAAAATTGTTTTACAAGCAGCAGTTCAAAAAAAAGTATCTGTAACGCCTACTTATAAAACTGTACAAGTTCAAGAAATGACGGTGCCAGCAAGTCAAAAGATTATTACTATCCCAGCTAAATATAAAACAATTCAACAAAATAATAAAGTAGAAGATGAAAAGTATTTTTGGACAAATAGTTTAGGAAAACATGCGTCAACACGTCTTCGTAGTCAATGTAATAAGATTTGTTTAATAGATACACCAGCAAAATACAAAACCATTTCTAAGCAAGTCGTTGTAACACCTGCACAAAGTAAAAAAGTTACAACACCTCCAAAATATACTACAGTCAAAGTTAAAAAAATTCTAAAAGAAGCTTCATTTAAAAAAGTAAGTATCCCTTCTGAATATATAACCGTAGTTACAGAAAGAGAAAGAACCAAAGGATATTCAAAATGGATGCCTATGATTTGTGAAGAGCAATTAACACCAAAGATAATACGAAAAGTACAACAAGCACTCAAAACTCAAGGGTTCTACAACGGTGAACTTACTGGACTCTGGGATTTAAACTCTAAATCAGCAACAAGAGCTTACCAAAAAGAAAAAGGTCTAGCCCTTACCCTAAAACTTTCTATTGAAACAATGAAGTCACTCAATGTTTTCTAAAAGCTAAACCTTGTTTTGCATAAAGATAAGTGAACCAAGTATTTCTCCAACATCGTTGGAAACAACATTACACTTCACTTTAAAAAGATGAAATATTCTTTCATCTTTTACTCCTTCTAAACACTCATAATTACCCATACCTTTAGCAATAATTAAATCCATGCTCTTATAAAGTTTCATAAACTCTTTACTGGCATAATCATAATCTAAACCTGGTGTTGGTACTCCTGAGTCTACAACAGTAGCTACTTCTTCCATACCTAATTCTTTGGCTTCTAGGAGTGTTACATCATTTATAATAGGTCTTCCTCTTACAGCATAATAGCGCTTTACATTCGGGTAAGCTTCTGATATGGTTTTTAAAAGTAATTTATCAAAAACATGCTCACCCACATTGTCACCTATAATCATAAGAGATTTTGCCCTTTGAAGACGTTCTAAAAAAACTTCTTCATCATCAATGGCAAAATCTGTTTCAAAAACTTTTTCAAATTCAGTATTTAAGTCAAAATGATGAGGTGTAGCAAAATCAATTACATTACCTGCTACAGCTGCTTTAATAGCAGTAGATAGTGAGTTTACTTTACGCTCTACCGAAGGCAAAAGTTTTAATGCTTCTTTGGTAGACAATGCTTTTAATTCTTTATAGACATCATCACTATCGGTAAATGATGCTAGCTTAGGATATAGGTCAGCTGCTGCAACAGGAGGAGAAACCTCTCCATAAGTGCCTATAGAAGTTGAAGCAATTTGCATCATTTTCTTTGATGTTTCATCATCTAAGTTAAGATTTTTAGCAACACGAAGGGATTGATTTAATAAACAGGAAAGACAGTCAGGTTTTAAATTCATATTATTTCTTTTTGAGTAAATTATATCTAAATCAAAATTATAAGATTAAACCTAAAATTTAGGTTTAATCTTATAGAATATATTTACTTTAATTTTAGATTAATTATAAAAGTAAAACCAAAGTTATAAATGGTTATTATCTATTTATCCTATAAAGCGACCTAATATATTATGCAAACGACTCAAAAAGACTCTATATCAAATGAAAACTATATTATTGAATTGTTTAAAACAATTCTACCTTATAAGTGGTCAATTATATTTATTACCCTATTGACTACTTCATTAACCTTCCTATACCTCTATTTTATACCCTCAACTTATCAATCATCTTCAATTATTAAAGTAAAAACTGACCATAATTCAGCACAGACAAGAGACCTTGTACGTGACAGTCTTAACAGTGCTAGTACCATTGGAATTAAGCAAGAAATGCTTGGTTTACAGACTTTTAAAACAAATAGAGAAGCATTAAAAGAAGTTGATTTTTCCGTTCAATACTTTCAAAAGCATAAATATAAAATGCTTGAACTTTATAAAGATTCTCCAATACATATAGAATTAACAAAAGAAGTAAACCTGCATAATATTCATCCTGAAACAGTCTTGACTCCAAAAGGTGAAGGCTTTACGATTACAACTAAAGAGAATAAAGTATCTGATCTTTATGCATTTAATACAGAGGTAGAGACTCCTTACTTTACAGGTATTGTTAGTATAGAGCAACAATTTACTGAACCTGTTTATCTTAAATTTAATGGAAATGCCCGTAATATTTATCAAAGTATTATTCGCAGTAGGTTATCAGTTAGCCAAATAGATTTAAATGCTAATTTAATTAAAATCTCATTTCAAGATACTGTTCCTGCACGTGCAAACAGTTATATTGATGCTTTAGTCAATATTTACCTAAGTCAAAACCTTCAAAAGAAAGATGATACGAATAGTAAGGTATTAAATTTCTTAGATACCCAATTACAAACGATTAAAGGAAAACTAGAAAAATCTGAAAATGAATTAGAGAGCTATAAAACACTTAACAGCGTTGAGCCAACTGTAAAATCAAAAGATTCTTTTGAAAAATTAAGTGCTATTGACCTAGACTTATCGGAACTAACACTCAAAGAGAAACTGGCTAAAAACCTTGTTTCTTT
Source organism: uncultured Sulfurovum sp. (assembly GCA_902727895.1). Lineage (GTDB taxonomy): Bacteria > Campylobacterota > Campylobacteria > Campylobacterales > Sulfurovaceae > UBA1140. Next base: position 17,817 of record CACVAP010000017.1, on the reverse strand, counting down.
TGTAAGAAACAATAGAAACCTAGATGCCATTGGTCCTACACTTTTAGAGTTTAATGATCAAGCGACCATTAAATTTATCGATAGACTTGAAGAACTACAACAAGAAGAAGATGAACTAAAACTTGAATTTACAGACCAATATCCAAAACTAATTAGTCTAAAGAAAAGAATCAGGAAGATTAAGACCAAAATCATGCTGAATATCAAAAACCTAAAGTCTACCCTTGTTGCAAAACGTGAAAGTTTAGAAAAACAAAAAAGCAAATATGAGCGTATTTTAAAAGAACTTCCTAAAAAAGAAAAAAAGTTGGTTCATTTTCAAAGAGACTACGAAGTGAACTCAAAAATGTATACCTATCTTTTACAAAAAAAATCTGAAAATGAATTAATCAAGGTAGCTTCTGTTTCAAACTATGAGATTATTGATAAAGCTTATACTCCATTATCACCAATTAAACCAAAACGTTTTATAGCACTTATTATAGCTACTATAATTGGTTTTTTTCTAGCACTATTAATTTCATTATTACGTGCCTTATTTGTAGATAAAATTGCTGCGCATAAAGACATTAAAGTTATGACAAAGCTTCCTGTTTATGGTGTTATTCCCATTTATAAGGATCACCTATTTTCAACTTCTAAACTGAAAGAGGCATATCATAAGTTAGCAACGAACTTGCAATTTTCAAAAAAAGAAAATGTTGGAAGTATTATTTTACTCTCTTCACAAAAACAAGGTGAAGGTAAAACAACCACCACAGTTAACCTAGCTGGTGTCTTTCAGAACTCTGAATACAAAACCATTGTTATTGATTTAAATATGAGAGAACCAGCATTACATGGTCACTTTGGAATAGAACAGCAATATTCAGGAATGAGTACCTATCTAAGTCAAAGAGATAATATTGGTAATATCATTTTCTCAACCAATTACAATAATCTAGATATTATCTCAGCTGGACCAGTTCCTCCTAACCCCTACGAACTAGTACTGTCAAATCGTTTACCTGAACTTTTTGAGATTTTAAAAAAGAAATATGATTATATCTTCATTGATACAGGTCCCTATGATACAGCAGAAGAGACATTATACCTCATGCAATTTACAACCATGAATCTCATTGTACTAAGAGAAAAGGTTTCAAAAAAATCAACCCTAGTAGAGCTTGATAAAATCATTTATGAAAAGAACTTAAAGAATATGGGTCTTGTTCTAAAATCTATCATTAAAGAAAAGAAAGAGGATAAACATGAGTTACTTATGGCTTCTTCTATGAGTAATGATCCATCAGTACAAAGACAAGTTCCATCACAACTAAGATAGTAATTAACATAAAATAACATATAGGCTATAATTACTCCAAAGGAGTCTTAATGAAAAAAGTCACACTATTTATAAATTCATTAACTTTAGGTGGAGCAGAACGGGTACTTTCTATTCTTGCTACCGAGCTGGTTAAACAAAATATAGAAGTAAATTTACTTTGTATAGAAAAAGATCATGCCTATGTCTTACCCAAAGAAGTAAAAATAACCTATCTATCTAATTTAACAAAACATGACTCTAGTCTAAAAAAACTACTCTATCTACCCTACCTAGCACTAAAACTCAAAAAGTATACCAAGGAACATCAAATAACGCGTATACAAAGCCATATCTATAGAGCTAATTTCACCAATATTTTAGCCAAAATATTTGGTTCAAAACATGAAGTACAAGTTGTTGAAGTAACCAGTATTAACAATCTAAAAGATGGTTCATTCTCAAAAAAGATTAACTTCATGCTTATACAATTACTCTATACTAAAGCTGACTTAATTGTCTTTAAAGCAGAACGTATGAAAGAAGAGTTTCTTAAAAGTATTCCACTAATTAAGAACTATACAGTTATTAATAATCCCTATGACATTGAAAAAATTCAATTAGCCTCTAATCAAATAGTTGAAGACTTTAACTTTAAGGAAGAAAAGCAGTACATTGTAACCGTGGGTCGTTTCACCTTTGAAAAACGGCACATAACACTTATTAAAGCATTAGAGAGTTTAGATTCTAACATCGAACTTATTTTAATTGGTGAAGGTAGTGAAGAAGCTAACTTAAAAGAGTATACCTATGCAAACAAACTTGGAGAACGTGTTCATTTCTTAGGAAGAAAAGAAAACCCATTTAAGTATATGAAACATTCAGATTTATTTGTTTTAACATCCAAGGGGGAAGGTTTCCCTAATGTCATTGTTGAAGCGATGATTTGTTCTACCCCTGTAATTTCTACAGATTGTATCTCTGGACCACGAGAGATTTTAGCACCAAACACAGACATTAACTTTCAATTAAAATCTGACATTGAATTGGCTGAGAATGGTCTTTTATATCCTGTGGATAATCAAGAGAGTTTGATCAAAGCCATTACAACACTGCTCGATGATAAAGAAAGACAAACACTCTATAAAAATAATGGTCTTGAAAAAAGTAACGAATATACATTGGAAAAAATCATTAACAAGTACAAAAAAATACTATGTGTCGAATCATAGTATTTAGTTTAGAATAACATTAAACTTTTAATTCTCAAACTGTATGTCATTTCTTTGAAGTGAGACACGTCCAAAAATATCACCTGAAACAAAAACTTGACTAGGCGACTCTGTTACTTTATCAAAAAGTGTTTGTGCTTTAATCCCCTCATAACCCATTAGTTTTTGAATGGTTGGAAATAATTGGTAATGGTTATAACTGTTTATTTGAAAATCTACTGCTCGAAATACTTTATCCTCTTTACTTGTAAACAACAACAAGGGAACAATCCCTTGTGATAAAGGAGGGTTTGTACTGTCACAATGGGTAGAAGTTCGTCCATCTTCTAAAATTGATTGTCCATGATCTGCTGTGTAAATAATAAGCGTATCTTCTCTATCAAAAAAGTTAATCTCTTTCAAAAAATATTTAAAAAATAGATCAACGTTATATCTAATAGAATTTAAATAAGAATTCAAAGCTTCTTCTCTTTTCTCTAAAGATAAAGCATCAGAAGCTTCTAGTGTAGGTAAGAAAAATCTTTCTTCTTTCGGATAGCTATCTTCCCATTCAAAATGAGAACCATGCTTAACAATAAAAATAAAGTTTTTTTCTGAATTCGCTAACACTTTTTGAGTCTCTAAGATAATATCTTCTTCGGGCATACTTTTATGATGATACGGCTCTTTTAATTGTGAGAAGTTATCAATGTATTTTAAATCATATTTACTCATATGATTCTGAAACTTTAACCCTAATCCCTGTCCCGAGATATAGTGTGTTTTATAACCTGAATTTTTTGCATATTGAAAAATTGTTGCTTTTTTTAATGTTCTATTCTCTTTATCAGGCAAGGCTTCTAACTGTATACCACTCATTAAAATAAGATTACTCGTAGCTGAACAGTTCGCCCCTGAAGAAGCTAATCCAAGGTTAATAAAATGATTTTCAATACTTTTTAAATACGGAGTCGTCTCTTTTTCATAACTATTAATAGAAAGATACTTTCCCCCTATACTTTCGTCAACAACTAAAATAATATTTTGATATTTTGATGCTAAAAGAGCTTTTTCTTCTAACACTTCTCTCTCCCCATAATAAAGTTTATTTAAAGCATAATAAATACTTGTATTCAAAACTTTTATAAGGTTTGGTCGAGTCTGTGTACCCCCTGTTGTTTTATAAAAAACAGAATAAGCCAAGAGTAATGCCACAACAAAGGACACAATCACATACTTAATCCCAATAAACATCTTGTTTTTCACAATAACGTTACGTAATACAAATATAAACACTAAAACAAATACAAGTATAAGTAATGCTTCTTTAATAGAAGAACCATAAGTAATCAAGGCATCTAAGGCAAAGGCATCTGCTTCATTCAAAACAATGGCTAAATCATTTAAAGTAAACCCTGTACCATTAATCTGTTTATAGACCAGTGTAATAGTATAACTTAGTAACAGTAGGGTCATGGCTAAGAAGAAATAAAACTTCTCTCTAATAAAAAATAAAAATGCTATACTCAAAAAACCTACAAAAGTTACAAAAATATAATAGGCTGAGATATAGATACCTTTACTATTAAATAGATGGTTCATTCTCATATAAATATCTTCAATAAATATATTCTCAAAAATAAAAAATACAATAAAAACTAAAAAAATCCAATATTTCATTCATAAACCTTTGACTCTTTTGATGAGGAGAGTATGTATTGTCGCTCAGTACTTGTAGTAAAACCTTCATTTAAAGTTTTTCCATAGGCATTGACTATTTCACTTGAATAACCTAAAAAAGAGAGTGTTGTGGGAAACATTTGAATTTGCGAATAAAATTTATTTTCTTTATTAGGAAACAGTTCTTTAGCTTTATTAGAAAATAAAAAAAGAGGTACGCTTACTTCATTTTTAACCACATTTTCATTATTACAATGAGGACGGGATAAACCTTCACTTTCTAAAATATTTTGTCCATGATCAGAGGTATAAAAAATAGCACTCTCTTTTAAATCAATTTTCTCTAACATTTTTTTCAAATATAAATCCACATTAAAATAGAGTGAATTCAAATAAGTATTGAGCTGTTTCTCACGATTCTCAAAATTCATCCCTCCATAAGAGTTCTCCAATACAGGTTTAAATGAAGTAAATTTTTGATCATAAGTTAATAAATAAGGAAAGTGAGCCCCATACTTAACCAGTACTATAAAGTTTTTATCCGTAGAGGTTCCATCATTAACTAAACTCAACATTCTATTTAAAAAACTTTCATCACGCTGTACCCTCTCTACTTCAGAACCTAAGGTTTCAAAGTTATCAATACTGTCTTTGTCATAAATGGTTAAATGGTTTTGTAGGTGGTCTTTTCTCGTTTGAGAATCAAATAACCACGTTTTATACCCTGCCCGTTTGGCATATTGAAAGATCGTTGGAAGTGAAGTGATATTTTCTAATTCATGTTTCTTTGGATTCATACCAATTCGTAAAAAAAGATTTGAATTTGCTGAACAGTTAGAAATAGAATTAACCGTTCCAAAATTAACAAAATCAGAACTTGTCGTATCTAGTCTTTCCAAATAAGGTGTTGTCTTTTTATCATAACCATTTACTGACAAATATGTGCCTGTAACCGATTCATCTATTATCCATACTATGTTTCTAAATTTACTTTCATTTTTTACTTCTATGTCTTTTTCTAAAATACGTTTTGTAATGGGTTTTGAAAACTGAAAATAAGCCACAGCAATATTAGGAATTTTCAACATGGCAGGATAAGAGCTTAATTTAAAAGTATTGATTTTATAACAAGCAACATAAATAATAAACATAGGCACTAAAGCTAAAAACAAAAACCGATTTGTTAAATTATTGTGGCTAATCTTTTGTCTGATAAAATATACAATTAGAACCGTAATCATTGCCAATACTAGGGTTTTTCCAATACTATCAAGATAAGTAATTAAATATTTATAATTACCAGCTTCATTCATGGCTAAGGTATATTCATCGTAAGAAAAACCATGAGAAACACCTAAGAGTTGTATAAAAAAATCTATGGATAAAAAAATGAAAACTACACATAAAAGTGCTAAAAAAGTCTTCAATGATTTGAGTTTAACCAGTATAAATAAAGGAATAACAGCTAAAAGATAAGTGAATACATAGATGCCTCCCTTTGCTAAACCTCTTAAATCAAAAAGTTCAAAATGAAATAGTGACTCTTTTGTTACAGATAAGGGATTAAACATTGATTGAATGAGCATTAGTAAAATTAAAAGTATAAAAAAAGTCAATATATTATTGAGGAGTAGTTTAAAATTCACAAGTTAACCTTTAGTCAATTGACTATTATAAAATATGTTTTTATAGCTATTTAAAATGCTATCTTTACTATATTTTTCTATTGTTCTCTTAATGATTACTTCTTCATTAAAACTATTGTCCATACTTGCTTCGTCTATTTTTTTCGCTAAGCATTCAATATCTTCAAAATCACAATAACGTCCATTGACCCCTTCTTCAATGATTTCTGTTATGCCTCCCTTACAAGCAAAAGCAACAATGGGTAATCCTAACACATTTGCTTCAAGTAATACATTCGGAAACCCTTCCCTTTGAGAAGTCAATAAAAATAAGTCTGCCTCTTTTATATAAGTATAGGGGTTAGACTGTTGCCCCTCAAAAGTAACCCGTTTCTCTAGGTTTAAACTTTTACTTAATTCTTTTAAAGAGGCTTCTTTTTCTCCAGCACCGACAATCGTCAGATGATATTTATCTGACAATAGGGCTAAGGCTTTCAACATTAAATCATGTCTCTTTTCTTCACGGAGTCTGGCTACGGTTAAAAGGTTTACTTTATTCTTATCAAAAGAAAAGGGAGTTACACTCTTAGAAAGTTCAGTAACACGCTCATGGTCTATAGGGTTATTAATAACAAAAACTTTTTCAACAATAGAATAGTTTTCTGCTAGGTCTTCTTTCATGTCTTCTGATTGGGCAATGATTACATCATAATTACTATAGGTATGTTTATAAAGAAAGTCAAAAACCTTTGGATACTTAGAACTTTGATTTTGTAAACTTACAATGTTCGTCTCTCTTGCAATCCATTTTGACTGAGGTAAAAACAGTCTCATCAATGAAACAAATGGTGCCAACGCAATATTTAAATGTCCAATACCTGTAAAAATAATGTCTGCTTTTATGATTTTTAATTGCTGTAAACATTTAGGCATACCTTTCATCACAGAAGGAGTGAGTAAATCATGAACAATTATGTTTTCATTTAAATCATCTTTTAAAGCCCCTCTATTATCAAAAATAATTAAATGCACTTCAAAGTTTTCACTTAGAAAATAATTCAAAATGGTTATCATCATACGCTCTGCTCCACCAACATCTAAAGCATGAATGAGTCCTACCAGTCGTTTTGGTTTGTCTAATTGCATTTTACATCCATCGTTCATACCACATTTCAAACATCAAGATAAACCAAAGCCTATGTACTGAAACATTCTTTCCATCAAGGTATTGATCACGTAAACGAATAACCTCATCAGGATTAAACAAACCTTCTTTTTCCAAACGTTCATAACTCAAATAAGTTAAGAAGTAAGACTTTAACTCATCTCTAAACCATTCAGCAATAGGAGGAGAAAAACCCATCTTAGGGCGATCCATCATTACCTTGGGTATATGCTTATGCGTAATCTCTTTAAGCACCCACTTTTTTTCGCCATTACGGTACTTCATTTCATTGGGTAACTGTGCTGCAAACTCAATAATACTGGTATCTAAAAATGGTTCTCTTCCTTCTAGACCAACGGACATGGTTGCTCGGTCTACTTTGGTTAAGATATCATCTGCCATATACGTTTTATAATCAATCATTAACATTTGATCTAAACTATTTGTTATTTTAGAAACGTCTGTATCAAACCCTGTTTTTATTTTACTTATTTTTTTAATTAAAAGCTTATCCAACTCATTTTGTGAATACTGCTCATAACTCTGTTCTAAAAGCTCAGCAGCATTCTCTGCCAATAACATTTTCTTAATCTTTTCATAACGTATTTCAAAGTTGTACTGATTATCTGTAAATGGAACATGTGCTGGATTAACCATATTTAAAATGCCCACAGCAGTACGTCTTAAAGTATAAGGAATTTTTTGAAATTTATTTTCGATATTTGTAAGGTTATCATAGGCTGAGTAACCTGCAAATATTTCATCTCCACCATCAGCACTTAATGAAACACTTACTTTTTCACGTGCTAACTGACTAACCAAAACTGTAGGAATGGCAGAAGCATCCCCAAAAGGTTCATCATAAATTTCTGCTAACTTAGGAATAACTTCCAAAGCATCTTTGTGTGTACAATAATACTCCGTATGATTAGTACCCAAATGTTTTGCCACAGCTCTTGCATGTGGGGCTTCATCATAACCTTTTTCTTTAAATCCAATGGTAAAGGTATTTATCTTCTCTTCACGGTCAGCTTGAAGTAATGCTGTGACCAAAGAACTGTCATATCCACCACTTAAAAATGTACCTACGGGAACATCTGACACCATTCGATAATCAAAGGATTTTTTTAAAATCTCTTCTGTCTGAGAAACTGCCTCATCATCATTTAAAATTAGTTTTGGCTTTTCATAAAACTCTGAAACAGACCAATATTGTTTTTTCTCAATGTCTTGAGTTTTTAAATCTAAGAGCAAAGAATATCCAGCATCTAGTTGCTCTGTATCTTCAAAAATAGAATAAGGCTGTAAAACATAACCATGTTGTAAGTATTGAGCTAAAACATCTTTGTTAATAACTTTCTGAAAATTTGGATGTTCATGAAAACTCTTTAACTCAGAAGCAAAAAGAAATAATCCTTCTTTAAAATACCAATAAAGAGGTTTTACTCCTGCTCTGTCACGTATAAGGGTTAAGCTTTCATTTTTTGTATCAAGAATCGCTATGGCAAACATACCATTAAATTTTTCAAGAGCATCCAATCCCCAACAATGATAAGCTTTGAGTATAACTTCTGTATCACTTTGTGAATTAAAGTCATAGCCTTCTGTTTTAAGTTCATTTCTTACTTCTTTAAAATTATATACCTCTCCATTATATATAATCTCTAAGTTCTCATAAACCATCGGTTGCACACCCTCAGATGAAAGATCTAAGATAGAAAGTCGTCTATGTCCTAAACCTATATTTACCCCTGCCAAGTCATGAAAAAGCTCTCCCTTCGCATCTGGTCCACGATGTTCAATAACCTCTGTCATTGCTGCTAATTCAACAGCCCTACTCTTCTTTGTAAAATCACAAAAACCTACTATTCCACACATTAACTTCTTCCCCTATATCTTATAAAATTCTGCTTTTGCACCACTGGGGTAAACTTGTTCATCTAATAATTCAAATGTTTCTCTAAGTACGGTACAAGAGGCATTACCATAAATGACATAAACGTCACTTTCAAAGCTTTCTTGTTGTTTTTGTATGTTTTCAATTACCTTAGTCATAACCACCTCATCAAAAGGGTTAAATAAATAAATGACAGAAATATCATTAGGTAATACATAAGTAGTCGCATCAGCATATAAAGAGTGAACATTTTCTAAATTTAACTTCTTTATATTTTGCTCAGCTTGGTCATGCAATTCTTTAGCAAACTCTACGCCAATACTTTTTTCAAACCCCAGTTGCTTAGCATGAATAATAGCAGCACCTTTACCACTTCCATAATCCACAAAAACATCTTTATTTATTGGCTTTCCCACAGCTTTTTCTAAATCATTTAACAATTGTGTTAAAAAATCAATTGAGGTAGAAACCAAAGCTGTACCATGCTCTTGATACTCTCCAGTTCGCGTTAAATCATAAATATTTTGTGTTGAAAAGTCGATGCCTTTTCGTTTATATTCAATACGCTGCGAAATTTTACGAATAGTAGGAAGTACGCCATTATTTTTTAATGATGTAAAAAAAACACTTATTTTATATAAAATTCCATTTTGGTGTGACATATCTGCATTAGTATGTGTTTCTCTCATAATTACCTCTTTATTTTTTCTTAAGTTAAAGATGAATTATGACATATTTAAGCTTTTTTTTATATTACTTTATATTATTTTGTGTTAATATTATAAAGAAATTAAATGATGTAATTAGGATTAGTTAAGAAATGAGTCAATCAACAAAAAAAGAATACAGTACAATGAAATCTAATTTTGTATCTTTATCTTTATTACAGGCTGGAAATTATATTCTACCACTTCTTACTTTACCTTACTTGGTAAAAGTACTAGGTATCGAATATTTTGGTCTTTTAGCATTTGCTACAGCTACCATTGCCTATTTTGGAATTTTAACGGATTATGGATTTAATTTAACAGCCACAAAAGAGATTTCCATACACAGAAAAAATCATCTTAAAATCACTGAAATATTCTCTTCAGTTATGAGCATCAAGTTTCTATTATTACTCATAAGTCTTTTTCTTTTAACAGCTATTGTATTTAGCTTTAACAAACTTTCAGCCCACTGGGAAATCTATCTCTTAACCTTTGGGTCAGTTATTGGGCAGTTTTTATTTCCAGTTTGGTTTTTTCAAGGTATGGAAAGAATGAAATACATTACTTATCTAAACTTTTTATCAAAACTTATATTTACCATTGCGATTTTTGTTTTTGTTCAAGAACAAAATGATGCGTACCTTGTACCTCTATTTTTCTCAGTAGGTTCTATCATTGCAGGAATTGCTTCTCTCGTTCTAATAAAACAACAATTTAACCTCTCTTTTAAATTTCAAAATTGGGCAACCATTACCCATTACCTTATTGATGGCTGGCATGTCTTCTTGTCAAGATTTTATGTTTCTATGTATACCACTACAAATATCGTATTGTTAGGAGTAATGACAAATAATGTAGCCGTTGGATATTACTCTATTGTAGAAAAGATTGTGTTGGCTATTGGAGGAGTTTTCAATCCCATAAACCAAACTATTTATCCTTATTTAGCCAGAAAATTTAAAGATAATTTTGAGATTTATGTTGATTTTCTTAAAAAAGTATCACTTATTTTCATAGCATTAGCCTCAGTCTTTCTCCTCTTTTCTCAATACTTTATTGAAGAGATAATTCAGCTAGTACATGGTGAATATAACGCACAAATATCTTTTTTATTAAGCATCTTTTTATTACGTATATTGATATTACCTTTTGGGGCTTTACTCTCAAATTCACTTATTATTATGCACCGTAAACAAGAATTTATTAGAGTAATGAACTATACTGTTTTAGTTGACTTACTCATTGTTCCACTTAGTATTTATTTTTTTAAAGAAACGGGCTTAGTTATCTCTTTTTTAATTATAATATTTGTTCATACTCTGTTTTTATGGTACTACGTAAACCAAGCAATTCAAGAAGAAAAAAATAAAAAAGTAAAGATTAAAAATGATTAGCAAATATAGTTTAAATAATCCCAGTATAACCATTCGTTCTGATTTAGCAGCTCAGTTTCCTGTCTATATTTATCTATCAAGCGATAAGAAACACCTTTTATACGGTACATCTATTAAAGTATTATTAGAACATCCAGAAGTAATCACCCCTTTACAAGTAAGAGATGAAAGTATCTCTTTTCTTCTACAGTCAGGAATAGTACCTTTACCTCATACTGTTTATGAAAATATTTTTATTGTAGGTATAGGAGATATAGCAAAAGTAGAAAGTAAAAATAATACTATTGAACTGAGCTTCTCTCATAAGTTCCCTTTTAAAAATGAGGAACGTAAAAAAGAAATGGATATTGATGAAAAATATATCCTAGGGTTATTAACAAAGGCAACACTCTCTACACTCGATATTCAACAAGACTCCTATCTTTTTCACAGTGCAGGGAAAGACAGTAACATGATAGCACTGGCTTTAGCAGAAGCTGGTTATCAAAACAATATTACTTGTATTACCCATCAAAGTAATAATGAGAATGATGAAAGTGAAATTTCAGAAAAAATAGCTAAGAAATTAGGCTTTAAACATCAAAAGCTTTATATTCCAAAAAAAATCCTACCCCAACATATTCAAAGTATTCACAGCTATTTTGAAAATATACCTCTTCCTTCCATTGATAATGTCACCCTTGCTTATCCAATCTATGAAACGCAAATTGAATTTAAGCATAGTAATATTATAGATGGAAGTGGCAATGATGTCTATATAGGACATATCCCAAGCCAAGCAGAATATCGTCATCAAAAGTTCTTCTCTAATTTACATCAATTTAGAAAGATTACCGATACCTTAAGTTCAACCAATAAATTACGAAATATTACGCTTACTAAAAGTGAATGGGCTGGACTAAGTGGTTTCTCTTTCTCTGATAGTAAAAAATTGTTTTCAAAAGCTTCCAGTGTCTACCCCCATTGGAAAGCATCTACGCAAGAACGAAAAGATTGGGACTACCTTGATATTAGAGCTGATACGTGGGGATCCTTTGTAGAGTCAGATAGGGTTATTAGAAAAGTACGAAATCTTGCTTCGCTTAACAATGCAAACCTTATACTACCATGGTGTGATACTGAAGTTGCAGCCTACTTTACTAAAGTACCAGAAAAATATCTTTTTGATAGGCGCAAGTTAAAAAACAAACTTATTTTACGAAAAATTCTTAAAGATAAAATTGGATTAGACTCTGATAAACTTGGTAAAAAAGCATTTTCTTTTGACTTTTTTTCCATTTTAGAAGTGATGAAAGAAGAAGTAACTGATGAAATAATTCATAGTAGACTTTGGAATGAAAATACTATAAATAAATTGTTAACCAAACTATTTAAAGACAGTCATAGTAACAAAAAAAGTCGTATACTAATTCAACGACTTTATCTAATTAGTACTTGGTATAATAAAAATAAATATATAAAAAGAGATAATTAAATGCAAACATTCTTAGCAACTATTAATTATAAAACTCAAGAACTTTTACTACTAAATAAGTCAAAAAATATCAATATTATAGATAATGAAAAATTTTACTTACTCTTTAATGGGACTTTATTTAATAGTATAAATAAAATTGAACTATTGGCTAAAGCCTATGAAGAAAAAGGAATAACCTTTTTACAAGAATTAGAGGGAAGCTTCTCTTTAATTATTTATGACAAAGAAAAAAAACAACTCTTTATTGCTAAAGATAAAATTGGGATACAACCTCTTTACTATTCTCAGGGTCATGAAAGTTTTGTTTTTGGTACGCATCTGCAAGATTTTGACAACACAGAAGAGATTCAATTAACGATTAATCCTAATTCTTTGGCAAACTATTTACAGTTTGGATTTGTGCTTCAACCTAACACTATTTTCAAGGACTGTTACAAGGTTCAGTCAGGAGAATATATTCTATGTGATATAAATACAACTAGCTACTCCTCTCATAATTATTGGAAATTAGAGTCCTGTTACAATCAAGAAAAGCATATAAGTAATGAGAAAGAAACCCTTTATACTGCCCATGAGCTTTTAAAAAGTAGTATTGCACAAAATACTCGCAATACTCAGTATGGAGTTGCACTTAGTGGAGGATATGATAGTTCTACCCTTGTCGCCATTGCACAAGCACAAAGTAATACAAAAATCAATACTTTTACCATTGGGTTTCATCATAATGAGATGAATGAAGCTCCCTATGCTAAAGAGGTTGCTAAACATTTAGGTACCAATCATAATGAACATTATTTTACAGCTAAAGATGCGTTAGAGCTTATTCCTAAAATATGTGAAGTATATGATGAACCATTTGCAGATCATGCTTCTTCTCCTACCATGCTAACAGCTCAACTTCTTAAAAAAAATAATATTGACAATCTTATAGCAGGAGATGGTGGGGATGAGGTATTTGCAACAGCTGCAGATGTGCATACCTTTGAGCGACTCAAAAAAGTTCCTTACTTACTTAAGCAGTTTATCGCCCAGCCTTTAAAAAAAGTTCCTATAGATAAAATTCCTTATTTAAAAAACCACAACAACTTTCCCAACAAGTACAATAAGTTAATGAAAATTCTTTTGGCTAAAAATATTCCACAAATGATACAAGCACGAAATACACTATTTTTAGAAAAAGAGCTACACTTACATATAAAAGATTATAATAAACCTATCTTAACAAGTTTTGATAAAATCAATTTTCAAGGTTCAGCAGAGTCGGTTGATGAAATCATTGGGACTTATTTTAAAACCACTATGGTTGATGGAGAATTGATTAAAAGTTATGCCTCAATGAACCATCAAAACATAAAACTTTCAACTCCTTATCTAAACACAGAACTTGTAGATTACATGGCAAAAGTACCTTCTAGTATTAAAATTAAGAACGGAACTAAAAAATATCTACTCAAGGAAATTGCCTATCAATATATTCCAAAAGAACTTATAGAACGTCCAAAATGTGGATTTAATATTCCTTTTGGCTCATGGATGAAAAATGAACTTAAAGAAATTTTATATTCACAAATTAATAAAGAAAGGTTAGATAAAGATAATATCTTTTATACTGCCTCTATACTCAACATTCGAAATCAATTTTATGCTGGCAATGATGCCTATAAATATAAACTATGGAGAATATTTATTTTCCAACTTTGGTATGAACATTTTACCTCAAAAAAATCTAAAGGATAAATTATAGAAGTCTGTCTCACACCCACTAATGAAAAAAACTATTCGGCTCCAACCGTAAGCTATGAGGAGTGGTTAAGTACTAAACTTGCTGCTCTAAAAAATCTCATTAATAAACAACTTCAACAAAGACAAGAACCTATGGTTATTGTTCTTGAAATTGCACATTTTTCTTTACCTATAGAAGAAGAAAATAAAGTATGGGCAAAAAGAAATATGAGTTTTGCGAATGAACTTTGTCGAGAAATAATCCAAGAGCATCAACATAAATTTAAAATTATTCCAACTATTTTACTCAATAACTTAGATGAAGATGCCATGGTTACTGCTGAAGAGTTCATTGATGAAATGGTTGAAGGACAAAAATACATTCGCTCAGAGTCTATTCGTTTAGTTTCTGAACGTAATCTAAAAAACAGAGCCTTCAAAGCCCTCAAAAAAAATGAAAAGCTTGCTGACAGCTTTATTAATATTGATGGTAAAGCTTTTCTAAAAGATGATGAGTATAAACACGATTTAGCAGCAGGATTTGTCAATGATGATGGAAAAATTATCCCACGTTGTGGATTAATTTTAACTTCTTTTTTAGACATGGTTGCTAAATTTGCTAACGATAGACTACATCAGAAATCAGACACCAATGTACTATTTGTCTCATTTTCAGAACAGTTTCATGAATACCAAAGAGTACGTTTAGGGGTAGACATCTATAGTCAAACTCATACCACTGCAACTATTCACCCTATTGTTCTTCATTGGTCTTATGAAATTGACCAAGCACTCACTTCCTTTAGAGAGTGCAATACCCAAGCATGGCACGAGATTGAGCTCTAATACTCTCACCTTTCAAGAAACAGACCGATTCAAAGGTCTGCTTATTCTACTCATAGTTTTTGGACATATTTCACAACTTCTAGAACAGGTTGGTTCTCTTCATTCCACCCTTTATTCTTTTCATGTTGTTTCATTTTTACTACTTCCATTTTTATTTAATAACGATACTTTAAACTACAAAACTATTAAAAAGAATCTAAAACGTATCTACATACCATACACCATATTTTTTCTCATTGCCTTATTAGCCTATAGTATTTTAGAACAACAATTTAATCCTATTTCAGCCCTAAGCTCTTGGGCTATAGGAAGTTCAGCTCTACTTAAAATAGATACAGGTTTTAGAATCTTATGGTTTTTCCCTGCATTAATGTTTACCGTTTTATTAATTATGCTTTTTAATACCCTATCTAAAAAAATCAAAATTATCTTTTTTTCACTCATGTTTCTAGGACATATACTTATTCCATTTATACCTAAAGCCTATCTCTTCTATTTTCCATTAAGCTCCTATATCTCTATTTATCTATTTGTTATTGGTGTTGTTGTTCAATATATCTATAAAAATGTGAATTATACAAAATATCCTAGTTGGCTTGTAAGTAGTCTTTTTCTTTTAAGCCTTTACCTTTCCTACGGTTCAGACTTCTCTTTAGCATCTGCTATTTTTCCTAATATTTGGGACAATCCTTTTAATTTTATTTTACAAGACATTATTATGATTCTAAGCTTTTTTACCCTTATTTCATGGAGTAAAAACATAAACTTCTTTACAAAGTTTGGAAAATATTCTTTGGCTATTTTTACCATTCATCCTTTTATTATTCAAGCATTAAACCTTTTTTATGAGTGGACAACTTTTACCGAAGGCATAGTGAAATTTTTACTAGTTCTCATAATCACTTCTATAATTATTAAAATAGTTTATCACTTCAATATTAACAAGATTCTTTACCCTAAATAAATTTATTAATCTTAAAGTAAGTGTATCTTTAGGATTTTTTAAATAAAATATAATATAATTACATGTTAAATAATATTATAAAACATATAAAAATACAAGGATGACAGATGACACGCAGATTTATAACTATATTTTTACTGTTCTGTATAAGTATGCTTCATGCAGCTACAGTAGAAACAAATAAAGATACTTATACCCCTAATCAGAAGATTACTGTAACTTTCAGCGACTTAGAATCACTAAATGATGACTGGATTGGAATTTACGCAGAAGGTAGTGAGAATACTTGGGCTAACATGATTCAGTGGGATTGGACAGATGACATAGCAGCAGGTACTGTTACCTTTAATGCCTTGCCTGCAGGAGACTATGAAATAAGAGCTTACTATAATAACTCATTTGTTTTAGAAGCCAGTAAAAAGTTTACTGTTGAGCCAAATCTTGTTGCAGCAACAGTCACAACAGATAAAGAAACATATTTACTCAATGAGCTAGTTACGACAAGCTTTGCCAATATGGCAGGTAATGCCAATGACTGGATAGGAATCTATCCTGCTGGAAGTACTACAGCATGGCAAAACATGGTTAAATGGGAATGGATAGCTGCTGAAATAAATGGAACACAAACATTTCAAGGTTTACCCGTGGGTGACTATGAAGCAAGAGTTTTCTTTAACAATTCACTTATAATGGAAGCCAGCCAACCTTTTTCTGTTACAGCTAACAATGTTGTAGCAACTATTGAAACAACCAAAGACACCTATTCACACGATGAACAGATTGTTACTGTATTTGATGATATGTCAGGAAATGAAGAAGATTGGATAGCTATTTATCCAGCAGGAAGTGTGAGTAATTGGGCTAATGTAATTCAATGGGAATGGGCAAATAGTAACGTATCTGGAAGCCAAACATTTGAAGCTTTGCCTGAAGGAGATTATGAAGTACGTGCATTCTTTAACAATTCATACAACATAGAAGCCAGTCATGCTTTTTCTGTTGAAAATACAGAAGTTGTTTTAACGAGTCATAAAGAAGTTTATGATCCACAAGAATTAATACATGTTGACTTTGATAAAATGCGTGGAACAGGTAGTGACTGGATTGGTGTCTTTACAGCAGGCTCAGGTCATGAGCATGAAGATGCAATTCAATGGAAATATGCACAAAGTTCTGTATCTGGTACACTCAACTTTGATGGGCTACTTCCTGGTAATTATGAAATTCGTGCTTACTTTGCAACATCTTATAGAAAAACCATTAACTTTACGGTACAAGATGTAGAAGCGACTACTATTCACTATGAAAATGCTGAAAACCCTGAAAATGGTTTCCAGCAGGAATGGTTCCATAATGGTACACCTGTTTCCCTCATTAATGTCGGCGCAGAAGGAAGTGCACATTCAGTGCGCGCTCAAAGGGGAGACTTCTCTTACTTTTCCTTTAATAACCCTGATAAAAAATTGAGATACTTAGTACTAGATACAAGAATTGGAACAGCCTCACATGTTGGTAACTTTGGGGTAAAACTAAAAACTGCCAATGGTAATCGAAGAATTATCTTTTCTTCTTACATGAATCACATGACTAATGGTCGTAATGATTTTAGTGGTAATGCAGTTCCTACAGATCCAATGACGCTAGATGGTTATCTTCATAACCACCCTGGGCCAACTGACTACTACTTAGATACTAAAGATGGTTCTTTTGTACACTATAAAATAAATATTGAAGAGAAACTTAGAATTCTTGAACCAGACAATGAGTTATTAGGAATTACCCTCTTTACCTCAGCTGGTGGAGACTTCGACAATATCTCGTTA
>CACVAP010000016.1 GCA_902727895.1 uncultured Sulfurovum sp. | reverse complement strand
TCCCTGCTATTCGTAATAAATCTACGTCAACATTACTTCCATCATCTAAGATAACCGTACTGTCTTCTTTTATAAGACTTAAGCTACCACTTACTTGGAAAAATCCTGATACGTTTAGATTGATGTCTCCTGATAACTCAGTCACTTCACCACGTTGTCCATCAACTGTAAGGGTAAGATATTTATCTGTACCCGTTAACAGTTCATAGTTCTTAGCCTTATGGTCAATTACCAACTCTTTTTTCTCAGTAATAACCTCAGTAACTGATGTTCCTACTACTGTCTTATTTACGGTTGATGGATTTAATTTAGCTGTTACACTTCCTGCTACATTAGCAACATCTATTCCTCTAAGGTTCCCCTCAAAGCTTAACTCCAACTCACTATTTGTCCAGTTCCCAACAACAATGCTTGCCTCACTTAAGCTTGTAATCATTGTGTCTATTGCACTCTGTACTTCGCTCTTAGTCGCATTAAGTGAAATCGCTTCACTACTATAGTCTGTTCCATCATGACTCCAAGAAAGTGTAAATGTTCCTGATTTCGCTGTACTATTAAAAGATACTAACTGTTCCTCTGATTCTGCCTCTTTACCATTATTTAATGTCTGCATTGACATGGAAACATTTACTAAATTACTTGTATTAAATTTAAATAGTGAAATGTCAGTTTCAGTTTTTCCTTCTTTAAACACGATTTTAAATGTTGTGAGGTCATTCTTTGTTGAATCTACAATAACGGTTACGTTATTTTCTCCCACAACAGATAAAGAAGCAATCGCTGTTTCTATATTCTGTGCTTGTTGAGTCGCATCTTCATCATATGCAACATTAACACTCTCACCATCTAAAGTAAGCTCAAAGCTTCCTCCACTAGCCTCTGTTGGTACGGGATAAGTTGATACTGATAACTTACTTACATTTATCTTGGCTAATGTTCCTTTAAACTCTACACTAAAGTCTTCTGAACTTCCTGTAACTTCAAACTCTGCCCCAGCTATAGTAATCGCTTCATTTAATGCTGTTTCAATCTCTGTAATACTTGCTGTAAAATCAAGTCTCTCTGTTGTATAACTTGTTCCATCGTATTTGAAACTTAAAGTATATTCTCCTGTAACATTCTCTTGCGTTTCTATCGTTACGTTTTGTGTTTCATTATTACTAGAACTGCCATACTCTAATGTTCCGAAGGTAACATTTCCAGTATTGAAATCATTACTTACTGATATCTCATTAACATCATTAGCTATGGTACTTTTAAATACAACTCTATACTCATAAACACCACTCACATCACTATGAAAGTACATTGCAATATTAGAAGTACTTGTATCTAAAAGTTCTGCAATCGCCTCTTTAAATTGTACTTTTGTATCACCTGTAGGAGAACCTCTATTAAACTTAATAGCATTACTCTGAACACCATTAATAGTTACATAATAAGTACCTTGGGTCTTTGATGTTCCTGTGGTAATTTTATATGGGTCATGGAATGTTAATATCGTAGACTTTGAACTAACTCTCCCATCTTCTTCAATAATATTGACCTCTACACTTGGTAAAAACATCTCTACAATTGGATCATACCATGAACTATCTGGAACACGTTCCAACTCTAAAATCAGATTCTTAGACTCACTCTCTCCAGCTTCTGCTTCTTTGAGTACCGTTGTGCTTGAACTTGATACTTTAGCAACAACTTCAAGTGTAAGGTCTAAAATGTCTCCACC
>CACVAP010000015.1 GCA_902727895.1 uncultured Sulfurovum sp. | reverse complement strand
TCTGACTGACCCTCAAGCTAATCTCTTTATTTCTAAAGCTCTTGCTTTGACGTTGAAACCGATATATTACTCTTAACAAAACTCTCTTTTGTATGATAGCTAATTGCTACATTTGTATTATACGAGTAGTTGAACCATTAACATCTGCGTTAAGCCCTTGACCTGACTCTACAATATCAAAAATTCCATCATTATCTGAATCAGTATCAATATAATCAGCTGTATCATTTCCATCAGTATTTACTGGTGTAATTCCTGTTAAACCATAAATAGCACTATAAGTACCGTTTCCATCCACAGCTCCACTTGGGGCTATGTATGCTGCTGTTTTTTGTGCTTCTACGTTGTCTGGGATTCCGTCGTTATCACTGTCTAAGTCTAAGTGATTTGGAATGCCATCGTTATCTGTGTCTTCTGGGAAGTCAGCAAAAGAAATCTCATCAATTGCAAAATATTCTGAATTAGTACAGTCATATCCTGCACCTACATTATAATCAAAAGCTGAAATAGTCTCTACTTGTATTTCAATCTTAGCTAAAGTACTTAAGACTGTTGTTAATCTACTTAAATCTGAAGACCAACTGGCATCATCAAGATTAATTGTTTTTAATCTCCATTGACCATCATGTTCATTACTTACATTAATTTCTCCACTAACAACAGTTCCAGCACTATTTGTTAAAACAATTTGTAAACTTGTTGAACCTTGTGAACTGCTAAGGTCATCATACTTTCCATTTGCCCAATAGAAACTCAATTGCCCATTAGATACTTTAGAACTTAAATCAAGTGGAGTAGCTAGTGATTTTTCTAAATAAATCAATCCTATACTATCATCTGTCATGGTTATAAAATTCCCACTTGGAGCAGCATTAAGAAGCTCTGGTAAAATAGAACAACTACTCGGTGCTTGTGCTACTGTTGTTATTGAATTGGATACAGAAGGAAGTGGAGAATTTCCATTATCATTATCTGATTCCCAACCTTCCGTATCTGTCTCAAAACTAAATGTTGTTGCATCAAGATTCATTTCTAATGTATCCAAAACTCCATCATTATCATCATCAAGGTCAATATCATCACGAACATTATCCCCATCAGTATCAGGAATGAGCGTAATCTTACTATTAGGACAAACCGTACCATCATTAAAAGTACCTAAGTCACTAGATGAAGATACCAAGGTTAAAGTTCCTGTTGTTATATCAACTTCAAAAATTCCATTCGTAGCATCTTGCATATAGATTTTTCCATCTGCATCTGAAAAGGCTAAATAAGTAGAACCTGTAGCACCTTTATCATCATGTGTTTCACTACCAATATGGGTCACCGTACCTGTTGCTATTTCTATTTTAATAAGACCTAAATTAGTCCATGGTGCATTTGCTTCAGCAGACATTGCATAAAAATAATTTCCCGTTGTATCAATCGCCATATCCCAAAAGGTTATGGTTTCACTTAAAGTAACAACTGAAACTTGTGTTTTATTAGCAACATCAATTCCATGTAATAAGTTTGTACCATCATCATAAACATAATACGTTCCATTTCTATCAAACTCACCTGCATAAATTTGTTTGTTAGGATATCCTCCTCCAATAACGCCAAGGTTACTAACATTTCCATTTTTATCAATCTGAATTAACTCATTCATCGCAACTGCATAGATAAAGTTATCTTGTACGTTATAACCCATTGCATTATATTTAATCGTAGATGGTGTACCAATAGCTACATTTGGATACGGAATCACATCACGATTAATACGTTGAAAGATAACATCATCATTACTATCTCTATTTGAAAAGTAAAAAGTATCATTACATGTAAATGGTGTAGGAGTAACTACAATATTTACATTAGCACTTACAGTTTCAGTTCCATCGGTTGCCTCATACGCAAATGTACTAGCTCCTATATAACCACTATTTGGCACAAAGGTCACATTACCGTCAATTGCTACTTGTACCACACCATTAGGAACAGTAACATTTTGTTCACTCCCTGTAAGTACTACACCATTAATTCTTGTAATGCTTAAAGTATCTCCTACATCACTATCACTCACTAAAGAAAGTAAATCAATGATTGTTGTACTTCCTGTATCAATCGTACGGGTTACATCCGTAGCAACTGGTGGAATGTTAGAAGGTGTTGTATTATCTCTATAATCTAAATTTTTAGTTGTCGCATTCGCATCTGAGCCATTAGAAGCTGTATCATTATCTGTATCATCTAACGTAAATACATTTCCTTCATAAGCTTTTCCATTGGTATCATTATAGTCATCTACCAACTCTGCCCAATCAACTAAACCATTAATTCCTACATTAGCATTGTTTACTGGACAAAACGCAATGACATCATTATTTTCTGCACAATCTGTCTCCCCATCATTATCAGAATCACTATCTAACATATCTGTTACATTGTCTTCATCTGTGTCTACGGAACTAAGTCCACCCAAGTAAGCAGAGTTTACTCCATTATTTATAATATACATTGCATTCCTATCTGCTGCTGATACTATATATCCATTTGTTGTTTGTGCTTCAACATTATCAGGAATTCCGTCATTATCACTGTCTAAGTCTAAGTGGTCAGGGATTCCATCACTATCTGTATCTATTGAGAAACAAGCCATTGATGAAGAAAATTCAAACTTACCTTCTCTATTGGAATTATTAGCTCCATCTGGTCTAGTTACACCAAATATAAATTCTTCTTCCTTAAACTCACCATAATGTGCAGTCATCCAATAATCTACATCGGCATCACTTTGACTATGATTAGGGAAAGCAGCTTCATCTGCCATCCTTGCATAAGCATAGTTTCCTAAACCTCCACCATTCATAAAACCTTCATTACTCAATGCACTTCCATAAAGTATTGTACCTTGCATAGAAGTACTAACATCTTGAGATATACCTCCTATGTCAGTGTAGTCTCGTGTAACATCATTTTGAGAATCTAAATCTTTAATAATTGCATCAACATTTTTTATTGTTACAGGAATACCTTGGGGATTTGCAACTGTTGCAGAATTACTTTGAACTGCCCAAATTTTGAAAGACACATATGGGTCATTTAGCGCAATAAAATCATCTAACTGTAATCCAGTTGAGTCTGTGACTGTAGCTGGTTGCTTAAAATAAGCCTTTCCAACTTGGCTCATACTTTTTAGTTGAAATACCAAATCATAATTTTGAGTAACACTCTGAAATGAATTTGACCAAACATAAATATCATTCACATCCATATCATCTTTAGTACCTGTACCTGCTACTTGTGTTACATTGGCATAAGTAGGTTTCACAAATGTTAACGCTTCACAAAGATAACCTTCATCCGTATCCAAAATCCCATCGTTATCATCATCAAGGTCAATAGCATCAATAACACCATCACCATCGGTATCTCTTAAAGATCGATAATCAACATCTACAGTTGAACCATCTAACTCTTTTAAATTTACTAAGGGATTATTTACATCACCATTAACATCAGCATAAGAAGCATTTACCCCATCATCAATACCATCACTATTTGCATCAACATTTGTAAGTACTAGACCACTTTCACTTGCATCACTCATCCCATCATTATCTGAATCGGCATCAATATAATCTGAAATATTATCGTCATCTGTATCTTCTAGTATCAAACCACCAACATACGCTGTATCTGTACCGTTAGCATCTACAACACCATTTGGAGCAATATATCCTAATGTCTTTTGTGCCTCTACATTATCTGGAATACCATCGTTGTCACTGTCTAAGTCTAGATTATTAGGAATAGTGTCACTATCATCATCATTACATATTGCTGCCGAAAATGCTAATTTGATTGCATCGGCTAATGCACCCACATCATTTCCAACATTTGACATACTAAATGAAAACTCTGATACAAACCCATCAATTCTTAAAGACCCTGAAGCTGTTCCAGCATCAATTCCCCAATTAGATTCAAAGCCATTGTTGATGCCATTTGCTCCTAAAGGTAATGATGCATCAATAGCTGTTGTTGATGTAGTGTTAAAATCAAGTGTTCCTGCTAATTTAGTCCATGTCAGTCCTGCATCTAAGAGTGTCATGGTTGCTGATAATGGGTCTCCAGAAACTTCTCCTCCTAATTTATCTACATGCATTATTGGATTATATACAGAAATTGGATTACTTGTAACTGTATCAATAAAAGAAATCTTTACTACCGTGCCAAAGTCATATTCATATGACAGACTGTTTGCACCTGCAAGACTTCCATTTGACCAAAATTGCTCTGATGCTACATCATCTCCCACAGTATTAAGTGGTAATTCCGAAATACTTGAACCTGCATTTGTCACTTCCCAAACTACAGTGATACCATTTCCTAGATCAGTACTTGCAGTATCGCCTGTTGTATTTGGTATTGTCCATGCTCCACTTTGTACAGGTGCAACGGAACATTCAACTGTATCTAGAATTCCATCATTATCATCATCAAGGTCAAGAGAATCAATAACATTATCATTATCTGTATCAATTGCTAAGACCTGTGCTGGTATAAAAACCATAAACATTAGTACAAGCATCATGCGTAAAAAGTGTTCAATTATATTAGAGCCTT
This sequence comes from uncultured Sulfurovum sp., assembly GCA_902727895.1. Lineage (GTDB taxonomy): Bacteria > Campylobacterota > Campylobacteria > Campylobacterales > Sulfurovaceae > UBA1140. Next base: position 42,173 of record CACVAP010000015.1, on the reverse strand, counting down.
TTTTACTATTATCTATCTCCATTAAGGAAAAACCTTTAGACGTATTCACCCCTACATCTCTAAAACTCTTAATTTTCATGAAACATCCTATTATCTATTTAAAGTACACGCATAAAATAAATATCATGAAAAACAAGTACAATCTATTACTTATTGGTAACTAGGCTATCTTAAAAAAAAGACCCTTTGCTTTCTGTCCCCACTTCACAATGGGTTTAGCTTTTTCAATAGTTTATTTATATGATATGATAATAACGGAGGAGAAACTATTTAAACTTAAAATTATATTATATATATTTAGTTTAAATAGTTAATTACAATATGTTATTTTATAATTTATAGAAATTTTAAATAAGTTTATAAAAATAAATATGAAAAGTGATAAGATTGTGAACCTGTGGGGTTTTAAAGCGTAAAATGATTAATTTAAATATTAACTTTGGGAAAAATTAGTGTTGAAACAATTAAGAATAAAGATAAAGAAAAGGGGGGGGAAAGTTTTACAAGAGAAAAAATCTCTTGTAAAAGAAGTAAAAAATAGTACTGACTATCTTTTTGAGAATTGTGGAGATCTTCTCGCTTTTTTCTTACCTGGCTTTTTACGCTCAACAACTCTAGAGTCACGAGTCATAAGTCCCATAGGCTTAAGAATAGTTCTGAAAGACTCTTCGTAAGCTACAAGTGCTTTTGTAATACCATGTTTAAGAGCATCAGCTTGAGCTGAATAACCACCACCAAGTGTAGTTGCTTTAATATCCATAGATTCTAATTGTTTAGTTGCTTCTAAAGGAAGTCTAACTTTCATTTTAAGTGTCTCATGTCCACCTAACCACTCATCTAATGTTTTACCATTAATAGTCATCTCACCTTTACCTGGAGTTAACCAAACTTTAGCGATTGCTGCTTTTCTTTTTCCTGTTGCATAGATAGTTGCCATAATTACGCGTCCTTGTTAATTTGTGCAGTATGAGGATGCTCAGCACCTACATATACTTTAAGTTTTTTCAACATTGCTCTACCAAGAGTAGTCTTAGGAAGCATACCTCTTACAGCAAGTCTATAAAGTTTTTCAGTGTTATCATCTAACATTTCACCAAGTTTTTTACTTTTAGTAGAACCAAAGTAACCTGAGTGAGTAAAGTATTCTTTAGCTTGAAGTTTGTTACCTGTAAATTTTGCTTTTTCAGCATTAATAATTACAACGTAATCTCCACAGTCAACATTTGGAGTAAATGAAGGTTTGTGTTTACCTCTTAAAAAAGTAGCTACTTCTGTTAAAATACGACCGAATGTTTTTCCCTCAGCATCAATTAAAATCCAATCTCTTTGAACTTCATGAGGCTTCATTACAGATGTTAATTTCATGTAATATCCTTGTTTAAAATAAGCTCCATAACTTACGCTATGAACTTTAGTGCGCGAAGTATAACCACTTAACCTTAAAATTTATTTAAATTAAGTTTAACTTAAGATTAAACTCCAACAAACTCAACCCCATCCTCCAAAAGGTAAAGAATAATCCCTGTAGTAGGCTTCTTTATAATGCTCTGAATAGCTCTTTTATAATGTTTAACTTGACTAACATGTTTCAAATGATACTTCTTAGAACTCTTATAGTCAATGACCACACACTTCTCTTCATACGTTAAAAGTAAGTCCACTTGTTTTAATTCATCTTCAAAAGAAAGTGACTGTTCACTGTTTACAGTAGCACCCTCTAGTAGCTTTTGGAAGTGTGCATTTGTTACTAATTCTAAAACACGTTTTTTAATCTCTTCTAATTTCTGTTCAGTTAAAAGTAAACCATAACGGTTCTTAGTCGCAGCCATTGCTTCTGCCATGCCCATAAGAGAAAAAGACGAAATCATTTCCAAGGTGTAGTGTAATGCTGTACCAAATAGTATGGCATCATAATCTTTTTCGTCTTCCTCATCTTCTTTGTTGACTTCTTGTGTTCCATAATGGGTAATGGTTAAAGGGGTTTCTTTTGCTTTTTCGTCGGCTAAAGCCAACCCTACAGTTTCTAACCTTCCTACTGACATCGGTCGCATTCCCAACGCATCAAAGATAGAAGCTTTTTCTTTTCTAATTACAATCATACTCTCTACAGCTCTTGTCAGGGCTACATAAAGAACATTCATTTTGTCTTTTTGACTCAGCACTTTTTGTTTGGCTAACAAATTCGCATAGTGCTCATCAAAATTATCACGTCCAGACATTTTGTAGAAGAGTTGCTCTATATGTAAATGTTCATCATACTCATATAAAAGCGTTGAACGGTCAGGAGCAGCACCTTTTAAACGGTCAAGTACAATCACATGCTCAAACTCCAAACCTTTTGAACCATGTATGGTCATAATCTGTACACCATTTTTAGCTGAACCTGCCACTTCTATCTGTGACAATGCAAACTCTTCTAAAAATGTTGGAATATCTGAAAAACCTGAAGAAAATTCTAAGAGTTTTAACAAGTTCATGTCTTCCTCAAAGTATCCAAAAATAGAAATGAGATTATGGACTACAGCCAAAGGTTCCATTGAAGGATGAAACCAAGATAAGTCTAACTCTTCTAAATCTTTTTCTACAGCTTGAAACATGGCTTTAGCATCTAGCTTTATACCTGTAAACAAATATTGAACCATTACTACCACAGCAGCAACTTTAGCTGTGTGCTTTAATGAACTCGATGTCTTAAGTGAAGTAGCATATCCTTTAGTATAACAAGCCTCTTGAATGGTTGCTCCATCTTTATTAGTTGCTACTAAAATAGCTATATCACGTAAAGCAATCTGATTACTCAATAAAAATTCTAACTGAACCAAAGCTTCATCTACTAACTCTTCAGCCTCAACAACAGCCACAAAACCTTCACTCGCAGCATCTTTACTTTTTTGAGGAACATAATCTTTCATATAAGGTTCAAACCAAAAATTTACCTGCTCTACCACAGCCCTAGAACTACGGTAGTTCGTATCCATATTAGAAATCTCAATCTCATAAGAAGCAGCCACAGCATCAAAAAGTTCTTCCACTCCTCCTCTAAAACGATACAGTGACTGCTTGGTATCTCCTACATAAAAAAAACTTCTAAACTCAGCTGTTCCATGCCCTGCTGTTACCTCATCAATAAGAGGCTTAAGTAGTAAAAACTGTAAAGTCGAAGTATCTTGAAACTCATCGAGTAATATATGTCTAAATCGGCTATCTATTTTAAAGTACAAAAACTCTTTGTTAATACTCTCATGTAAAAGTCGATGGGTAAAGTAAGTAAGGTCATCAAAACTCAAAACTCCTAATTGGCGTGCTGTAGAGATATTCGCATTTTTATAGTAGTCATAAACTTGAAACAAATTATGTAACACAACTTGCTCTTTTACCCTAGCCCATTGTGCTAAAAGTGTTTTAAGTTCTAAGAACAACGCTTCTATGGCTGGATTTGCTTCAACATACTTTTTATAGTTTCTATGGTCAAGTAAAGAAACTTTTTCAAATACAGACTTTTTAAACAATGCTTTTACTTCCATAGGCTCAAAGTTCTTCACAGCTGTTTTAGAAGCACCTGACTCAACAACCAATTTATGTAGTGATTCCCTTTTAGCATCTATCTTCACTTCAAGTTCAACAGTAGAATTTAACTCATACTCCACAGCAGGAAGTAAAGGGTCAATCTTATAAAAGTTCTGCATCAACTCAAACATTTTTAAAAAGCGTTTATCTTCAATGTTCATAGCAAGCTTTACCAACTGATGTAAGAGTGAATTGGCTTGTACTTCTTCAAGAAAATTCTCTTCTTTAGTCGTAGCATCTATCTCTTTGGTCACAAAGTCTGGTTCTATGTCAATGTAAAGTGAAGCTGAACGTAAAATGGAAGTAAAAAAGCTGTCAAGGGTGACAATAAAGTTAGAAGAAGACAAGAAGTTTTCAAGAACAGCAGGCTGTTTAGATAAAAGTTCTTCTGTAGTAAACCCAGTCTCTTCAGAAATCTTTCCCAACTCTGCTGTTTTCTCTTCAAGGTTAATCAACAATGAAATAACCCTCTGTTTCATTTCAGCAGCTGCCTTGTTTGTAAAGGTTGCAGCCAATATGTTAGAAGGTTCTTCGCCCATAAAAAGTAAAGAAAGGTAACGAACTGAAAGGGCAAATGTTTTACCTGAACCTGCTGATGCTGAATAGGCTAATTGGTTTTGAAAAGTCATTGTTTACTCATATAGTTTTGAATTATTTTATTAACTTGTACTAATTTAGAAGTTTTTAAATTAGTGATAGATTCTTGCTTTAAATTTACAATCAAATGTTTGCTACCAGTAAAACATGTTAAAGAAGAAAAATTATTTTTGTATTTATCACAAGGGTATTGTGTGTTATCTAGTTTTTCCACTTCTTCTCTACAGTTACCACATGTACAAAAGTCAATTAAAGTACTTTCAAAACAAGGTAGTGAAACTAAAAGAGTATTTTCTATCTCTAAACTTTCAAGCTTTTCTTTAAAATAATTTTCTACTTCATTATCTATATCTTTATCAGCATCAAAAAATATAATTACAGAATCAAAAAATTCTATGTCTCTATTATAAAGCTCAAAAGCACTAATGGCAGGAAAAGGAACTTTACTTCCTTTATGACTCCCTCCTTCAAAAGTACAGCCTTTTTTTGTTTGCTTAACAATATTTTGATGTTTAGCTAATTTCTTTCCCCATGCAACGCGAATATATTCTTCTGTCAGCTCAAAACAATCTTCACCATAGCCAAAAAGTTTAAATACTTTCACCACATACTCAAGCTCTAAACTTCCCTCTAAAATACATAAAATTCTTTTTTTAGCTTTACTCGTTGCTTTAGGTCTATTCGGTTTTAAATCATTTAATTGGGTTAGCACTAAAATATCTTTGTAATTAAATCTTCTACTTTGGGTATTCCACCTAAATCACCATTTTCATAATGAGTTAAAAGATTTTCATAACCCTTAATATTTGGATTATCTTTTACCGACTCAATCTTAGTTTCATGTTCACTATTTTTTTCTATTAAAAATATTTCATCATTTTGTAAAAATTGCATATTATAAATATTATGAGTTGAGTAAATTATTTGTATGTCATTTTCTATTAATAAGTTAATAATTATAGGTACTAACATTGGGTGAATAATTGAATCTAATTCATCTATAATTAAGGGGGCTTTCATCATTTTAGATAAAAAGATATCAAGTAGTATTTTCATTAACATTTGTGTGCCATCAGACTCAAAAGAAAATTCTAAAGGTACTTGCTGGTTAATGTCATGATATAATTCAATACCTAAAAACTCTCTCTCTTTCCCATCTTCTTCTTTAAAATTAGATTTTATTTGAACAATATCATGTCCTATAGAATTAAAAAAAGATACAAAAAATTTTTCTAATTCATAGTTCTCAAACTCTGAATACCTTTTATCTAACATATCTGCTATATTTTGCTCATCAGTGATTGTTGCACTTAATCTTGTACTTAAAGGGTCTATATTAGAAGATACATTTATCATTAAAAATAAACTTCTAATTCCTTCTAGTTTTTTTGTTTTTTCAAAAATAAAAAAATCTTGAATTAAAGATTTTTTCTCACTTAATTTTTTAAATATACTCTCAATAATATTACCGTCTACATTAACCACTTGCTCTTTTTCTCTATTAAACAAAACTTCATTCTTGTCTTCTTTTATATGAGTTAACTCTTCATTCTCAATTCCTATATTTTCATATTTTTTAGATTTAAAAACAAGTTTATAATTAAACTCTTCTAATTTATTTTCAATGTTTAAAACAAAAGACACTTCCAATTCACTAGCCACTTCTAAATTAGAAAATTTATTTTTAAAAGAAGAATAAAAATAATCACTTTGCTCATTAAAAATAACTTTTGACAATGTACTAATTGCTTTCAAAACTGTAGTCTTCCCCGAAGCATTAGCTCCATAAAGCGAAATAATTTTATTATAAAACTCACCATTAAACTCAAATAACCTATCTGGATTATTTTCAATATTGTAAGGTGAAGCTTTAAAATCAATAGTCACTTCATCTTTTATGGAAAAAAAGTTTTTAATACGTAAACTAGTTATAAATGCCATGGTTTTTCATTCTCTATTCTCTTTAATTTTATTAGTTACTATTATAACACTTTTTAATTAACTCGTTATAATTCAGAAAAAATAAAACCATGAGCCAACATCCTAAAAATATCATAAAACAACTAATCTATGTCGTTTTTATCTCCATAGCTGTTCCTTTTCTATTAAGTTTTTTAAACTTTTTACATCCCCTTTTTGACTCATACAGTCATTTTCGTATACACCTACTGTTACTGCTCATTCCAACCATGCTGTTGTTAGCATTTTTTCACGAAATTAAAAATCTACTTATTTATCTGCTACTGGTTCTGTTAGCTTCTCTCTATCTTTACTATTTAAATCAACCATTTAAACCTCAACTGATAGACCAAGATAAAAATAACACCATTAAGCATATACAATTTAATTTACTTTTTAGTAACTCTAAAATGGACAAGGTCATAAACTATTTTAAAGAAAGTCAAGCTGATGTGATTACTTTACAAGAAGTAACGGAGGAGCATCGAGAAAGACTTGAAGAACTTACTAGGGAGTTATACTCAGTAGAGTTACAAGGAGAATTTCCTTACCTCTCATGGAAAGAAGGCGCTTACCCTTACCAAGCCTATTGTGAGTTTCACTCTATAGTAGGTGCTGTGGCTATACTTTCTAAGCATCCATTTAATGATGAGAAATCTGTCTGCCTACAAGGAGAAGGACTCCAGTGGTCACAAATATTTGTTAAAAAAGAACCCGTTAATATCGTCTCCATACATACTCATTGGCCTTACCCTTATGCACAAGCAGAACAAATACAATATATTAAACCCATTTTTAAACATATAAGCTCTCCAATGATTATTTCTGGAGACTTTAATGCTGCTTCATGGAGTCATACAGTAAAGGAAATTGAGAAGCATTCAGATACAAAAGTTATCGACGGGTTAAGATGGACAATTAGCCTAAAAAAGCAAGTACCTTTCATCCCAAATTTCAAACTCGCCATTGACCATATTTTAGTTTCTAAAGAGTTTCAAGTCAAAAATATATTTGTAGACAAAGAATTAGGGTCTGACCACCTTCCTGTTGTTACAGTCTTAAACTATTAAAATATAATTTTTCTACTTTTTATGATGTCCCAAAGAGCAAAATTCTTCAGCATTTGAAGCATCAATACGGAGTAACTCATTGGGCTTGATTTTATTATAGCGCGTTGCTTCTTGTACAAAGTAAACCTCTACACCTAAAGATTCTAATTTTAAAAATGTCTTATATCCTAATTCTTTTAAATAAATTGTCTTTATATTTAAAGTATTAAAATATTCAAAAAATTCTTTTGACTTTGATGTTTTATGAGGATTCTCTTTTATAAAAATCTGTCCTTCATCTAAAAAAGCAAAATTAGTAGCTTTTCGAAAACGGCTCGCAATGGTTTTTTTATCTTCTTCTAGGCTTATGAGTGTCATGATTTATCCTTTCTAACTAATATTATATACCAAGAGTCTTTTTATTCTCTCGCTCCCAACAAAAACAGCCCACTTTCTTTATAAAACTTATGTTTCGTCACTAAAATATTATGGTGGTCACCCTCTTCATCTAAATAAAGCTTCTTCTGCGTTGAAGCAAAACTATTAAAAAGCTTTTCACCTTGTGTATATGCAATCAATTCATCTTTTTTACCATGTATCATATAGAGTGGCAACTTTAATTCTTTGGCTAATTTGGCAGGATTTACTAAACTGGGATTAAAATCATAAAAGAGTGTTAAACTTTTTTCTAAACCTTTGTATAGAAGTGTTCCAAATACATCTCCAAAAATTGCTTGAGACTTTCTTTTTAAAACCCTATCAAAGCGATCAAATGTAGAAACTAAAACCATACCTTTAAATGTATGTTTAGAATTTAAAACATTACTAATGGCAAAAGCACCACCTAAAGACATCCCCCACATATAGAGAGCTTTATCTTCTATGCTTATATGTTTTGAAAAATCCTCTAACACTTCATCCACATAAAACTTCTCATACACTTTATTTGTATAGTACAAATGCTTACGTTCACTCTCTCCATGATGAGGCAAATCAAGCAACAAACAAGTAAAACCCAAGGCAACATAACGTTCAGCTACAGGCAAAAGGTCTTCTTTCCGACCGTTCTTACCATGGAGTAGCACCAATACGCCAGCATCTTTTTTTACTTTATACTCACCCAACTGTTTAGTTAAAAGTTTTTGCCGTTTAGAAAGTCCTTTACTCATCTCTTGACGAACAATTAAATAAGGTGTTTTCTTCTCACTTATATATTTTTCAATTTTTACTCCATGTTCTAAAGGATGATTTAACCATTCATAATGATAAGCTTGTAATGGTCGTTTTTCAGGATGCATAATACGTTCTTGATTAACAAGAATAATGGTTTTTAAAAGTACTAAAATAAATAACAAAATAAAGAGAATTTTTTTCATACAAAATTATACGATATACTTTTAAAATGTATGACAATTAAGGAAATAAAGATGATGAAGCTCTTCCAGAACAAAACAATTACGTATATTCATACTGTGGTAATGTCCATTATGCTTATTTCTGTACTTAGTTTTATAACTTATGTTATTTACGAAGAATATAATGAATTTGACAGAGAAGCTTCTTTGTTGAGAGAGTTTTATATAAAAAAGCAAAAAAAGACGGTTAGCTTTGATACTAATCGTGTTTTAAATTTTATTAAACATAAATATGAAAATCGAGATCTAAGTATAGATGAAGAGACTTTAAAACGTACCATTATAGAAACCATAGAAAACCTTTATGGTAGAGAAGATGGTACAGGTTACATTTTTATTTATGATTTTTCTGGTGTTAAAATTTCAGACCCCATTTGGCCTTATGATGTGGGAAAAAACTTATATGACTTAACAGATGTCAATGGCGTTCAAGTTATTAAAGAGTTAATTACAGTAGCCAAAACAAATGATGACAACTTTGTTGAATACACTTGGAGAAAACCAGGAAGTGCCTACGATAGTTTAAAAGTTTCACATGCAAAAGCATTTAAACCATGGAAATGGATGATTGGAACAGGTATCTATCTTGATGAAGTTGAAAAATTCATTGATGAAGATCAAGAGACTTTACAAAAACGTCTTAGTAAACATATTATGGAGATTCTTTCATTAAGTATCATACTTTTTGGTATTAGCTTAATAGGTATAATAGTAATTAACCGTATTATTTCGCGAGAACTTAATGTCTTTAGTAAGTTTTTTCAAAAAGCATCAAAAAGTTATGTACTTATTAATGACAATGAAATTTATCTTCAAAGATTTAAAGAAATGGTTACTTATATCAATAGTATGGTAGAAGAAATACATAATAGAAAAGATAAGCTCGAAGAGATGAATCTTTTATTAGAAAAAAAAGTTGAACAAAAAACAGAAGACTTAAATCACTTACTTGAAAAGCAAGACAGTTTTATTAAACATTCTATCCATGAGATAAATACACCCTTAGCTGTTATCATAACCCACCTAGACATTTTTAAAATGAAGTTTGGTGACAACCGATACCTTTCTAAAATAGAAGCAGGAACAAAAATGATTGCCAATATTTATGATGATCTTTCTTATATGGTTAAAAGAGACCGTTTCGTTTATGAAAAAGAGACCATAGATTTTAGTGAGTTCCTAGAAAGTCGCATTTCTTTCTTTGAAGAAATTGCCTTAGGAAATAAACATACAATAGTATCTAAGATGGATCATAATATGATCTGTTATTTTAATAAGATAGAATTACAAAGAATTATAGACAATAACCTCTCCAATGCCATCAAATATGCGAAAAAAGGTACCGAAATAATGGTAGAGGTTAGTAAAGAGTCAAATCAAACAAAACTACAGTTTAAAACATACTCTACAAAGATAGAAGATACTAAGCGTATTTTTGAAGCTTTTCATCAAGAAGAGGATTTAAAAGGTGGTTTTGGATTAGGACTAGAAATAGTTGGTTCTATTTGTAGTAAACATGACGTAAAAATAGAGGTTCAGTCAAATGAAGAATTTACTGTATTTTCTTATTTATTTATAAAAGGAGAGAACAATGAGAATATTATTGCTTGAAGATGAGATGATGTTACAAAGTGCTATTGCTGAATATTTAGTAGATATGGATTATATTGTAGATGCTTATGAGGATGGAGAAGAGGCGTACAATGCTAGTCTTGAAAATTCTTATGACCTTTTTATATTTGATATCAATACACCAAGTATTGATGGACTGTCATTATTAGAAAAATTACAAAAAAACAAAGTTTTTGTACCTACTATATTTATATCAGCTATTACACAGATTGAACAGATTTCTAAAGCATATGAATTGGGCTGTTATGATTATCTTAAAAAACCATTTCACTTAAAAGAGTTAACCCTTCATATAGATAGGTTATTAAAAATGGGTGACATCCAATCTAAAGAAATTGTAAAAATCAGTAAAATATATACCTATAATCTAAAAAAGAGACGACTACTCTTTGACAATGAAGAACAAATCTTAACGTTAAAGCAAGCACAGATTATCAACCTATTGATTGTAAACATAGATAAAGTTGTTGATTTTAAAATGCTTCGACACTATGTTTGGGCAGATAGCCATGTAGATAATGCCACTATTAGAGCTGAAATGCATCGTGTTCGTCAAATACTCAAAGAAGACCTAATTGAGAATATAAAGGGGATTGGGTATATTCTACATAGAAAAAAGTAGGAAAAAGTAAATATTTTTTTCTACCCTCCTCCAACACTTTTAAATAGTAACCAAATCACTCACATTAAACTCTTTATTTTACAAATATGTAACAAAATAGTTAATGCTACGTTAATGCTATTCTATTCTTACATAATTAGAATGAGTCGTTATATATAAGGAGAAATAATGAAACAAGTAACATACAGTATGCTAACCATCGCTTTATTATCGAGCAGTGCAGTAGCAGCAGATACATTGGCTGACGCCTTTAAAGATGGTAAAACATCTGGACAGATTAGATCGTTCTACATTGATAGAGAAAGAGCTGGTACTCATTCTAGTAGTACTCTTCATAGAAAAGCATTAGCAGCTGGTGGACATCTTAAGTTTGAAACAGCAGATATTAATGGTTTTAGCCTTGGTACAGCTCTATATACAACAAATGGTATCTTAGGACTAAATCGTTCTAGTGAAAGTAGTGAGAGAAATCCTACATTATTCGGTGAGGGTTCACAAGGATATAGTATTTTAGGTGAAGCTTACCTACAATATAAGGAAGGAAAATCATCTGCTAAAATTGGTCGTCAAAAGCTAAACACTCCGTTCCTTGGAACAGACGATGCAAGAATGCTTCCAAACCTTTCTGAAGCACTAGTTGTAACCAATGGTGATATTGCAAACACAAAACTTTTTGCCGGTCACGTAACAAAAATGGCATATGGTACATTCTCTAACGCTTATGGTTCAACTAGTCAATTAGGGATTCAAGGAGGTTATGGTTTAAACAATACTAGTAATAAGTTTATAAATATTGGAAACCTTACTGCAGATAGTGATGATACAGCTGGTGTATCTATCATATCAGCAACCTATACAGGTATACCTGGTCTTAAACTACAAGCATGGGACTATGTAGCACATGACATTTTAAACACCATTTACCTTCAAGGTGACTATGGTTTTGATGCAGGAAGTGTTAAAATGAAAGTATCTGCACAGGGAATTAAGCAAAATGACATGGGTGATAAGCTGCTTGGTAAGGTTGACAGTAAATATGTTGCTGCAAAACTAGGAGCTAGTTCAGGAGCCTTAAGTGGATATGTAGCTTACTCTCAAACAGGTACTCATAAGGGTTCAGATGACACGAGAGATGGTACTCCGACAGGTACTAGACTTAGTACAAATGGTGGTATTGTAGCTGCATGGGGTGGAATTCCAGCATTTACACAAGGAATGGTAACACGTCACATGTTCTTTGCTGATACAGACACTACAAAAGTAGCTGCAACGTACAACTTTAAAAACACTGGAGCTGATGTAAAAGCAACTGGATACTATGCATCTTTTGATGTTGGTTCAGGCTCAACTGTTGGTGCAAATAGTACAGCAACAGAATCTGGTTTTGACATTCAATATAACCCAGCAGGCGTTAAAAATCTAAATCTAAGACTTAGAGCTAATTATCCAAGAGATTTTGTTCCAGGATTAGATTGGGATGAGTATCGTATAATCGCAAATTACAACTTTTAAAAAGGAGAGTTAAAATGACTGAAGAAAAAGCACAGGCATATTGGAAAGAAAACATTAGAACTATATTATCATTATTGGTAGTATGGTTTATTGTTTCTTTAGGAGCAGGGGTATTATTTATTAATCAACTCAATGCTATCGAGATTTCAGGAGTTAAACTAGGTTTTTGGTTTGCTCAACAGGGTTCAATTTACGCATTTGTAGTACTTATCTTTGTATATGTATATAAAATGGGAAAAATTGACGAAAAATACGGCGTTAGCGAATAGGGAGTCGATATGGAATTACAAGCATTAATTTATATATTTGTAGGAATTTCTTTTAGTATATATATTGCTATTGCAGTATGGGCTAGAGCAGGTTCAACGAAAGAGTTTTACGTAGCAGGTGGTGGTGTTCCACCAGTAGCAAACGGTATGGCAACAGCAGCTGACTGGATGTCAGCAGCTTCATTTATTTCACTTGCTGGTATTATTGCCTTTAAAGGTAGTGATGGTGGTGCTTACCTTATGGGTTGGACTGGTGGTTATGTACTACTAGCTATGTTACTTGCTCCTTACTTGAGAAAGTTTGGTAAGTTTACAGTTCCTGACTTTGTTGGTGATAGATATTACTCAGACGTAGCACGTACTATTGCTGTTGTTTGTGTAATCTTTATTTCATTTACATATGTTGCTGGTCAAATGCGTGGTGTTGGTATTGTATTCTCACGTTTCTTACAAGTTGATGTAAACACAGGTGTTATGCTTGGTATGGGTATCGTATTTATTTACTCTGTACTTGGTGGTATGAAGGGTATTACTTATACTCAAGTTGCTCAGTATGTAGTTATGATTTTTGCATTTACTGTTCCAGCTATTTTCCTTTCATTACAAGTAACTGATACATTCTTACCACAAGTAGGTATGTTTGGACAAACGGCCTTCGAGTTTAGTAATGGGGTCCAGACCATAGAGAAAGGTACATTCTTATTACATGCACTTGATCAATCGGTTAATGATTTAGGTTTCAACAACTATACAGAACCAGGTTCAGTATTTAACATGTTCATGTTAACTATCGTACTTATGGCTGGTACAGCTGGTCTTCCACACGTTATTGTTAGATTCTTTACAGTTCCAACTGTTAAAGATGCAAGAATCTCTGCTGGTTGGGCTCTAGTATTTATTGCAATTATGTATACAACTATTGCATCAGTAGCAGCATTCTCAAGAGTAAACCTTATTGCTAACGTTCAAAACGTTGATTATAAGCAATTTGTTAACGGTGAGCTTAAAAAAGCAGATGGTACAACTAATGATGGTAACTGGTTCAAAACTTGGGAACAAGGTGGACTTCTTGCTTGGAATGATAGAAATGGCGATGGTAAAATCCAATATGCTAACGGTGCAGCATTTGCAGGTAAACCAGCATTTGATGGTACTAAAACAGCTGAAGATGGACATAGACTTACTACAAATGGTGCAGGTGCTCCAACAGAGGCAGAACTTAAAGCTAACAATGGTATAGCAAATGAGATTTACGTTGATAGAGATATTATGGTACTTGCTAACCCTGAAATTGCTAACTTACCTAACTGGGTAATTGCTCTTATGGCAGCCGGTGGACTTGCAGCAGCACTTTCAACAGCAGCAGGATTATTACTTGTTATTTCAGCATCAATTTCACATGACTTATTTGGTCAAGTAATCTTTAAAGATAAAGCAACTGGTAAATCAACACTTACTGAGAAATCAGAATTGAGATTAGCGAGAGGGGCAGCTGTTGTAGCCATCCTTGTAGCCGGTTATCTAGGAATAAACCCTCCAGGTTTTGTTGCTCAGGTTGTTGCATTTGCATTTGGTTTAGCAGCAGCATCATTCTTCCCAGTTATTATCTTGGGTGTATTTGATAAGCGTATGAACAAAGAAGGTGCAATTGCAGGTATGTCAGTTGGTCTTACATTTACATTCGTATACATTGTATACTTTGTATTCATGGGTGGAGCAAAAGAAGATTACCTCTTCGGTATTGCGCCAACAGGTATTGGTACAATTGGTATGATTATTCACTTTGTTGTGGCTTACTTTGTATCACGTGCTACACCACCACCACCACAAGAGATTCAGGATCTAGTAGAAAGTATCCGTATTCCTTCAGGTGCAGGTGACGCTGTAGATCACTAAGAACAAAAATTCTTTCTTCCTTCCTCTTGGAAGGAAGAAGACTTTGATTAAAATTTTAATTAACTACTCTTTTTTAGAATCTCCTTTAGGAGAGTAGTTAAAACTACTTAAGAGGTAACACAAAATGAGCCTTCATTCTCAAGAAGCTTTCATAAAAGAAATCCATCCATTTGATAAACTTACAAAAAATGAGCTAAATAGCGTAATTAAAAATATAGCCATTGCTTACTATCCTAAAGAATCTATTCTGATATCTGAAACAAAAATTAGTGATTCATTTTTCATGATAATTAAAGGTGAAGTTAACGAATATAACAACGATGAGTTGACCTTTACTTATCACAAGCAAGATACATTTGATGCTGATTCATTAATTTATCATAAGACAAAAAGTAGATTTGAAGTGACTGAAGACCTAATTTGTTATGAATTAAAGAAAGAAATTTTTTTACAATTAATGAAAGAAAATAAAGCTTTTGGAAAATTCTTTTTAAAAACTCTATCTGAACGCTTACAAACTTTAAAAAATAAAGAATATGGTTCAGACATATCTTCTTTTATGTTTGCAAAAGTAAGTGACCTTTATATACATAAACCTTGTATCGTTGAGCCAACAACCAGTATAGAAGATGCTGTTAGAAAAAGTATGGAAGACACTACCTCTACAATTATCGTGAAGAATGGCGACGAGTATGGTGTTGTAACGGATACTATTTTAAAGAAAGAGCTACTCCTTTCTAAAAAAAGATTAGATCTTCCAATTCTTGAAATTGCTAAATTTCCATTTATCTCTGTCAAAAAAGATGATTTTCTCTTTTCCGTTTTATTAACCATTGTAAAACATAACATCAAACGTGTTGGTGTTATGGAAAATGGTGAAATCATTGGTTTATTAAAACAAGCAGATATCTTAAGTTATTTTTCTAACCATTCACATATTGTAGCAATGAAAATAGCCAGAGCCACAACCATAGAAGAGTTAATGCATGCCAGTAAAGACATGAATAAAACCATTAAACTACTTTACTCTAAAAGTTTAAAAACAGAGTATATCGCACAAATGGTAGCTGAATTAAATTCAAAAATCTATACCAAACTATTTGACTTTGTTTTCCCTAAAGAGTTACAAGATAAGTGTGCACTCTTAGTTATGGGAAGTGAAGGTAGAGATGAGCAAATAATTAAAACCGATCAAGATAACGCGCTTATTATTTCTAATACTGAAGATCCAGCGACATTCTACCCTTATGCAGAAATTTTTACTGAGAAACTCATTTCATTTGGTTTTCCAAGATGTGAGGGAAACATTATGGTAAGTAACCCTTACTGGTGTAAAACAGAAAAAGAATTTGAGCAACAAGTTGAAAAATGGTCAGCTGGTTCTAATATGGAAGACTATATGAATTTAGCCATCTTCTTTGATGCTAAATGTGTTGCTGGTGACTGTAGTTTATTTACAAAGGTTGAAAATAAGCTTTTTGAAACAGTTGGACAAAGAGATGTATTTCTCGCCTTTTTCGCAAAGGCAACATTGGCATTTAAAACACCTATTGGTATTTTCTCCTCTTTAGAAGATATTATTGACATTAAAAAAGGTGGTATTTTTGCCATTGTTCAAGGTGTCCGATCATTGGCTTTAGAAAACAATATTCAAGAAAATAGAACGATGGATCGGATTAAGGCATTGAAGAAATTAAATGTCATAGAAGAAGAATTAGCATGTGAACTTGTAGAAGTTTGTGGGGTACTTTCTCGTCTACGTTTACAAACACATATTAATAGATTAAAAGAAGATAAGCCAATTGATAACCTTGTGGATGTATCGAGTCTCAGTAAAATAGAAAGAGATATGCTTAAGGACAGTTTTATTATTGTGAACAAGTTTAAGAAGTTTATATCGCATCATTTTCACTTAGATGGACTTAACTAATGCTTGAAAAGTTAAAAAAGAATTATAAAAAATCACAATTAAAACGTGATGAATTTTCATTTCTATTTGATGAAGATCAAGAGGAAGAATTTGTCTCTTTTGATTGTGAAACAACAGGACTCAATCCCAAAAAAGATGAAATACTCTCCATTGGTGCTGTTAAGATAAAAGACAATAAAATAGAACTCAATAACTCATTTGAACGTTTTCTTAAGAGCATACAAGAGATCCCGGAAGAGACTATTAAGATTCATTATATTCGACCTTGCGACCTTGAAAATACTGTAGAAACAAAAATAGCCATAGAAGAATTCTTACACTTTATTGGAAATCGTACACTAATTGGTTATTACATTAAATTTGATATTGCGATGATAAACAAATATGCTAAAGCACTTATAGGAACCACCATTCCTAATAAGAGTATAGAACTTTCAAGTATGTATTATAAGCGTCATCATAAAAAATCATCACATGAATTTGTCGATTTGAAATTCAATACAATAATGGAAAAATTAGACTTACCACAACTAGGACAACATGATGCAGTAAATGATGCCGTCATGTCGGCTATGATGTACTTAAAGCTTAAAAATATGCCTGAATATAAAGGTGCATATAGCTAATAAATCGTTTTGAGTATCCCCGTTATAGTAAATGATATAACTTAAAAAGAATTTATCGCCATTCCTATATTTTCTTTTAAATTATGATACACTACAAGCATAAATTTTTAAGGAAAACTATGTGGACTATTCCCGAAGATAAGAGCCGTTTAGGTGTGTATGCTAAAAATGCTAAGAAAGCAGCAATGTTCCAAGTAGGTATAGGAATCATTGGAATTGCTTACCCACTAATGATGGGTAAACTAACAATAACATTTTTGTCTTTATTATTTTTAGCCAGTGGATTGGCATTAGGTTACTTTACCTATATTACAAAAAGTAAAGATGTCGTAGTTATTCGTAAAAGTATTCTATTAATACTCCTCGCATTTATGATGAATCTTTCTGGACTTATAGGTATTCTGACATTAGGTGCATTATTAGGAATTTACTTCTTTGGTGAAGCTATTATCAATACTCAGCTCTCTAAACATATTAAACATGATGCTAGTAAATATTGGTTAATAGCTGCCCTAGTAGCCTTACTTATAGGTATCTTTGTATTGGCATTTTTACCACATCACATGGTATTCTTACTGGGAACATTTATCAGTGTGACTTATTTCTTTAATGCACTTGCCTTGTATAAAACTGCTCAAGTTTTTGAAACAATGTAAATTTGGATACTTGTCTTAGTGACTAAAGTCTAGGTTTATTATTTCACCCCCTCTATCTCTCTTCATTTTTTATAAAGAAATGAAGAGAGATATTAATCCCATTAAATCATGCTACTTCTTAATAAGAATATTTAAAATTTGACCATCAAATAAGGCTATAATTCCTTCAATTATAAAAAAATCTTCTCATTTATTATAATTTAATGTTACAAAAACACACAATTCTAACTTTTTAATCCGTATCTCTTAAGCTAAAGTATTGATGCTACGCCAATGCTATATTTATGTTTCATAATAAAAATAAGAAAAAGAAGGAGCAGCAAATATGAACAATATTTTTCACCCAAAAGAAGAGCAATTTCAGAACTCACCAATTCCAGATATGGAGACTTATCGAACACTTGTAAATGAGTTTGACAAAGACTATGAGGGTACTTGGGCAAAATTTGCTGATGAAAAAATTGATTGGTTTAAATCTTATGACAATGTCTTAGATGAAAGCGATGCACCATTCTATAAATGGTTCTCGGGTGGAGAAATGAATGTTGCTCATCAATGTGTTGATAGACATTTAGAAACTAAAAAAGATAAAGTAGCTATTATCTTTGAAGGTGACAATGGAGATAAAAAAACATTAACATATGGTCAGTTAGCTGAAGAAGTAAATAAAACAGCTAACATGTTTAAAAATGACTTTGGTATAAAAAAAGGTGACAGAGTTGTTGTCTACATGCCAATGATTCTTGAAGCTGCCGTAACCATGTTAGCTTGTGCAAAAATTGGTGCTATTCACTCTATTGTGTTTGGTGGATTTTCAGCAGATGCACTAAGAGATAGAATTAGAGATGCAGAAGCTAAACTTGTAGTTACAGCTGATGGAGCCTTTAGAAAAGGTAAACCTTACATGTTAAAGCCAGTGGTTGACACAGCTTTAGAAGAAGGTTGTGAATGTGTTAAAAATGTTTGTGTTGTTCAAAGAAATAATCAAGAAATTCACTGGGAAGAAGGAAGAGATCACAAGTATAATGAATTGATTCAAAATCAATCAACTACTTGTGAAGCTGAAGCAATGGAATCAGAAGACCCATTATTCTTACTTTACACATCAGGTTCAACAGGAAAACCAAAAGGAGTACAACACTCATCTGCTGGTTACATTCTTTGGGCTCAAATGACTATGGAATGGGTATTTGACATTAAAGACAGTGACACTTACTGGTGTACTGCTGATATTGGTTGGATTACAGGACATACTTACATTGTTTACGGACCACTTGCAGCAGGAGCTACTACGGTAATGTTCGAAGGTGTACCAACCTTCCCCGATGCAGGTCGATGTTGGAAAATGGTTGAAGATTATAAAATTAACCAATTCTATACAGCGCCAACAGCTATTAGACTACTTCACAAAATGGGTGAAGATGAGCCAAGTAAATATGACTTATCTTCATTAAGAGTTCTTGGAACGGTTGGTGAACCTATTGATCCTCCAGCATGGAAATGGTATTACGAGCAAGTAGGTAATTCTAACTGTTCAATTGTTGATACTTACTGGCAAACAGAAACAGGTGGACATGTTATTTCTCCACTACCAGCAGCAACACCAATTAAACCAGCTTGTGCAACCTTCCCTTTACCTGGAATTATTGCAGAAGTTATGGAAGAAGATGGAACACCAACACCAGTAGGTGAAAAAGGTTTTATGTGTATTACTAAACCTTGGCCATCTATGATTAGAACTGTTTGGGGTGACCCAGAAAGATTCAAAAAATCATACTTTGGTGACTGTAAAAAAGATGGACAACCAGTCTACTTCTCAGGTGATGGGGCAATGATTGACGAAGATGGGTACATTACCATTACTGGAAGAACTGATGATGTTATTAACGTTTCAGGTCACAGAATGGGTACAGCAGAAGTAGAAGCTGCAATTAAAAAGCATGATAATGTAGCTTCTGTAGCTGTTGTTGGTAAACCTCACGAAATTAAAGGTGAAGGAATCTTTGCTTATCTAGTATTAAAAGATGCTAGTCAAGCAAGTGAAGAACTGAAAATAGAAATTAATAAAATCATTAAAAAGGAAATTGGTGCCATTGCTCTTTGTGATGCAATGTCATTTGTTCCTGATTTACCAAAAACACGTTCAGGTAAAATTATGAGAAGAATTCTAAGAAGTATTGTAAAAGGTGAGAAAATCACTCAAGATACTTCAACATTAGAAGACCCAAGTATCGTAGGTACGATAGAAAATATCGTTAACGGATAGTTTGTTAATATCTTTTTGAGAGTCATTAGACTCTCAAAAAATCTTAACTTAGCTATTCTTTTTCAACTGTCCATTAGTAATTTTGCTAGTGTATGCACCACAGTGTTCATGGAATATTCCGACATAGATAGACTTTGTACACTTTAATCTCCTTGATAGATAGTTTTAATAGACTAGTTTAAATAAAGTGGGCAGCTGAAAGAGAATTTCTAAATTATACGATATAGTTTTTAAATGTATAGCTATACTTAAAAGAAATCATTTAGAATTAACTTTGAAAGACAATTTTACACAAGATATAGAGACTTAGATTTTTATTCTTTTTTAACTGTCCATTAGTCATTTTGCTAGTGTATGCACCTTAACGTTCATGACATATTTTGACATAGATAAACATTGTACACGTTACCTCCTTGATAGATAGTTTTAATATACTAGTTTAAAGAGAGTGGACAGCTAAAAGAGAATTTTTCAAGTTATACGATATACTTTTAAAATGTATAATACTATTAAAGAAAGCTCTTGGAAATCAGCTTTAAAAAATGAATTTAACCAAAGCTATCTAAAAACCCTAGAAACATTTTTAGCAGAAGAAAAAGCCTTAGGTAAAAATATTTTACCCCAAGAGTCTCTATGGTTCAATGCACTAAATTCTACTCCTTTAACACAAGTAAAAGTTGTCATTTTAGGACAAGATCCCTACCCTACTTTAGGTCATGCATATGGTCTTTCATTTTCTGCTCTTGATCCCATACATCCTTTACCAAAATCATTACAAAACATCTATAAAGAACTAAAGTCCGATCTCAATATAGACAACCAAGATACAGCCAACTTACAACCATGGGCAGAGCAAGGTGTTTTACTCTTAAATGCTGTATTAACAGTCGAAGAAGGAAAAGCCAATGCTCATAAAAACAAAGGTTGGGAAAAGTTCACAGACAAAATAATACACTTAGTCAATGATAACTGTGACAATGTAGTCTTCATACTTTGGGGTGCTTATGCTCAAAAAAAGGCTAAGTTTATAGATGACTCAAAACATCTCATCATCAAAGACCCACACCCCTCACCTCTTTCAGCCTATCGTGGATTCTGGGGTTCTAAACCTTTTTCTAAAGCTAATGAGTATTTAAAAAATCATAATAAATCAATGATAAACTGGGAACTTTAAAAGAAAATTAATTTCCTCTTGACCATTGTCCATTTTATGCGTAATAAGCTTATCTATGAATGATAAATTTATTAATACCCTTAACATGCTCATACTCCAAGTTATAACCATGCTTCTTAACAATATGATGGGTAATGTACAGTCCAAGTCCTAAACCCTTAGAACTGTCTTCAAAAGCACGATTAAACGCTGTCTCAAATGAAGTATTTTCTAAAACATCCCCATAAGAGTCAATACTTACGCTACTTTCATCAATAATAATTTTCACCTCTTTAGAACCATATTTTAAGGCATTATCTATTAAGTTTTTAAAAGCCGTAGACATCAGTTCATAATCTGCTAACATTTCTAAGTTGGCATTAATTTCAATCTCAACATCACTACTTTCCATAAGTAAAATATCGAAAGCATTGTCTAAAATATCAACTACTCTAAAAGTTTTTTTATCTAATATCATTGAATTAGAAGTCACCTGTTCAATCTTCGTAAATTCTCCTAAAAGGTATTCAAAACGAGAAAAGATACGTTGTAACCGTTCTTGATTTTTTCTGTCATCAATTAAATCACTAATCAATTTCCCCTTAGCAATTGGTGTTTTAAGTTCATGCATAATGTTTCGTAAAAAAAGGTTTCGCGACTCTTCTAAGGTTTTTATTTTAGCAATGGCATTGTTAAATTCATTGGAAACTTCACTAATTTCATCTTTCCCTTTCAATGCTGAAGAAACTTCAAGTTCACCATCTGAAAAACGAACAATTTGCTTTTTTAATTTTTGTAAAGGTTGTATTTTTTTAAAAATATAAAGATAAAAACTCAACAACAACACATTGATTAAAAAAATAAAAACTAAAGGGCTTACACCTTCTTCTTTCTCTAGTTTATAACGTAAAACAAGTTCGTGACCATGTTCCCTCTTTTCATCAACATAATATATATAATCTTTTTCTTTATAAATACTCAAAGCATCTTTTTCATAAATAAGTTTCATAGCTTCTATGTTCTCTAAGTCATGTAAAACATCCAGTTGAAAAAGTCTTGAAATCTTTTTATCTATTTCATGTGGAGGTACATGATCT
This sequence comes from uncultured Sulfurovum sp., assembly GCA_902727895.1. Classification (GTDB taxonomy): domain Bacteria; phylum Campylobacterota; class Campylobacteria; order Campylobacterales; family Sulfurovaceae; genus UBA1140. The sequence goes on along the minus strand of CACVAP010000015.1, from coordinate 19,927 downwards.
CTATGTTCCCTATGTAACAGACGTTCAACATTATAAAATCTTTCAACCACCTCTTCTTTCTTCTGCTGACGCTCTAACTCATATTGTAAATAAAACAAAGTATTAATAATAAGCATTAAAAAAACAAAAAAGAGTGAAATATGAAAAATAAGCGAGTGTCTATTCATTGATTAATTTATATCCCAATCCTCTAACCGAAATAATATATCTAGGCTGTTTAGGATTCTCCTCTATTTTTGCACGTAAGCGTCCTATCATCACATCAATACTTTTTAGAGAACTCTCATAGTTAATTGACCCTACATTGGTCAAAAGTTCTTCCCTACTTATTACAAAACTCTGTTTCTTAATAAAATATGCCATAATCTCAAACTCAGCATTCGTAAAATAAATAAGTTCCCCATTTTTCTTAATTTCATGACGATTTTCATCTTGCGTAAAAACACCCTTCACCTCTTCTTCAACAGACGCTTTATTAGTACGGCGAAGCACTGAATGAATACGAAGTAAAAGTTCTTGTGGCTCATAAGGTTTAGGTAAATAATCATCAGCACCCATATAAAAACAAGCTGTTTTATCAGCAATATCAGACCGTGCAGAAGAAATAATAATAGGAATATCCCATTTCTCACGTACCAAACGACATACTTCCAAACCATCTATATTGGGTAAAGACAGGTCTAAAATAAGTAAATCATACATCTTTATGTTAAGCTCTGAGAGACCTAACTCTGGATTCTCGTAGTTTTTAACAGAAATATTATGTCGTGCTAAAAACTCAGAAATCAACTCTGCCATTTCTCTGTCATCTTCTATCATTAGTATTTTAATCATAAACATATTGTACGTAAATAGAGTAAACAGTCAGTAACAACAGCGAAAAGTCTTACTTTTAATAAAATTCTTATTCGCTACCTCTCTTATTTCTCATCAATCAAAATACTACTAAATGTCCCAAAAACTTTATCCCAAAACACTGTATAAAACCCCAAATTGTACCTGCCATCCCTATGATGAATTGCATGAAAAAGATTATTACTAAAGAAAAAAGGAACAGAGATTTTATCTACATTAAAATGTGCTATGACACCCCAAAACCAGTTAATAATCAAAAAGAGTACCACAGCATAAAAACTAAAACTATAACCATAAAATACTAAGGTAAAAATCATGCCCAATCCAAGAACTTCAGCTGGATGCATGACATACAGACTAAGTTCATTAAACTCTTTATGTGTATGATATTTGTCATGAAATGACTTGAAAGGTTCAAGGTAATGAGACATCTTATGCCCCATATACATGATAAAATCAACAAGCAGTACAAGTATGCATAAATGTAAAATACTAATAAAAAAGTTACTTGTCATATCGAAGCTAATATAATCATAATAAAACAACCAATACCCTGGAATTGCCACAAGAATATTGCTCATTAAAATCACAAGTGATATCCCAAAATCAAACAATGTTTTTCTTTTCAAAGTCTGTTTACGAGAAGATCCCCAGTATGAAGAAAAAAGATAATTAAGCAGATAAAAACCTATATTTATCAAACTTAAGAGCATAAAAAAGGAATACGGGTCTTTTAACAGCTCAATCCATGACATAGCCATCTAGCCTAATGAAAATATGAAAAGGTAAGGCACTGAGTAATAATCTCTCTACCGTAAGCTGTATCTTCATATTCCTTCTTATACTCTCCATAAGCCTCTTTTAAAACTTGTGAGTTACGTACTTTGTTTTTTAAATTTTCACCATTCCATCCATCACTACCAAAGGAAATCCAAGGAGAGCCCAAACTAGGGACAAGTGCTTCTTTATTCAACTTTATTTTGAGAAGTTGATAGGAAATTTTTGCTTTAAACTCCTCTTTTTTTGCATACTTTAATGCCAATTCATACTCTTTTTCAATGGCTTTATAATTATGTAATATATGAGTAGCCTCTTCTTCATCAAAGCCATTTAGCGTACGATAAATAGAAGCACTTTCGGTAAAGTTACCAAACCAAGAAGTATTGTAACGTCCTGTTGCATAAAGAAAATGATCGATCGCTGACGTTGGATTCTTCTCTAAAGCTTCTTCTAGTTTGAGCATGGTTTTAACAAACTTACGCTGGTCGTATCCTTTTCCTTTTTTCTTTCGGTTGTTTCCAGAAAAAGAAACGTTAAAAGGGTTAAACTCTGTTCTTCTATTTAACTTAGGTACTTGCTCTAAGTACTTTTGAGCCTTTTTAAAGTTCCCATCTTTTATGTTTAAAATAGCCAAAGTCTCTGCCACAGCATCCTTGTGTAAAACACTCATACTTTTTTTGAAAAGTTTTTGTTCATAAAAATTTCTATTTTTTTCTTCTACATAAGCTTCAAATGAATCAGCCGAAATAGCATCTCTACTAATCATCACTTGACTATAATAACTATTATCCGTAAAGATTTTAGAGTAAACACGCTTTGCCGACATACTAGGATAAAGATCTACATTATGCAGTGCTGTGTAATTAAATAATGAAGCTTTTAATGCAGGAGAGACTTCTTTTGAAAGCTCTTCTAAAGAAGCATGTAAAGCTTTTTGTTTACTTTTATTAACATGAATGCTTTTTTCAAGATAGTTCAAAATATCTATAAACTTTTTCTCTTTTTTATTGGCTATTTTACTTAAGCTACTCATCTTCTTTTTATCAAGCTCACCCTCTCGTAAAAACGTCAAATAAGTTTGAGCATAAAGTGAAAAGAAACTAGGATTTTGTAAAGATGCTAACGTCTGTAAAAATCGTTTCTCTTTTAACAAATAAATTTTTCGAGCTTTTTTTAGATATTTATCATTCTTATTTCCTGCTACTTCATAAGAGTATGCCTCTTCTTGAAAGTCTTGCATAAGCATGTAAGTTAAACGCTCAAACCAAACTGAGTTTGGGGCTATCTTTGCCATAGATTCATGTTCTAAAAGAGGTGACCCTTCCCATTTTAAAGCACGTAAAAAATAGAACTTGGCTTTCACCTCATCAGTCGTTGTTTTCGCCAACAATGCATTCCACTGTGCATCATTTTCTATTTTAAAATCATAATAACCCAAATGAGCATTCGTTTTGTTTTCTAAAACTTTTCCATACAAAAGGTTGGACTCCACATCTTGTCCCAAGTGTTGCAATGCCCCTGCTCTTAAAGCATCTATCCACTCATGGACAATACTTTCTACTCCTGACACAGAAGCCTGATATTTCGCATACAATGCCAATGCTTCTTTATATTTTCCAGCGTAATGTTGCTTTCTCATGTTTAAAAAAAGGTAACGAAGTTTTAAAAATTCATCTTGCTCTTTTTCCATAACATCTACATCATATTTACCAATAAAAGCCAAATAGTTTTTAAAAGCATCACTCCCAACACTTTTTTCATACTTCTTATAACGCTCCATCAGTGAACCTTTGTCACTGTATAGAAGTTCAGCTAACTCTTTCTGACTCAATTTACCGTCTAAATAAGTATGCCACTCCTCAATATTGAGTTGTTGCTTTACCTCTTTGTAATACTCAACCCGTTTATCATAAGTATAAATCTTTCCCGAAGAAGTCAAAGCATACAAAGGATTTTCCTCTTCAATACCTACTAAAGAAGCATCTAAAAAGTTATAATAATTCTCTTTTGAAAAACTGGAATAGTAATTTCCTGGTCCACAAGCCAAAAGGCTCGTCAACGATAATATTGTGATAAGTAATAGTTGTTTAATAAGTTGCACTATTATAACAACTCAGCTTTTTCCATCATCTTGATAAATTCAGCTCTATATCCTTCTCTATCTTCACCTTTTGAATTCTTTACTAGCTCAATAAGTTGATTAAAGGTTAAAGACTTTTTATATTCAGAGTCACGTAACAACATTCCAAAACCAGCAACCGTTTGAGTAAAGTCAAAATCCGTTTGGCTAATGTCAGCATCTACATCCATAATAACTTTACTCATCTTCGTCGAAACATCTCCATCAGGTTTTTTATAACGAATCTTGACCGTTGCCAACTCATTGGAACTTCCAACACTGCGTTGATATTTCAAATCATCCACTTGTGATTTAACTTTATCAGAAGCCAGCATCACTTCATAAAGGGCTGTCACCGAATGCCCCATGCCAATCTCTGCTGCATCTTTTGTGTCATCGTTAAAATCTCTATCTGCCAAGGCTCGATTCTCATACCCAATCAATCGGTAAGAATGCACCCTATTTGGGTTAAATTCAACTTGTACTTTCACATCTTTTGCCACGGTATAAAGCGTTCCACTCATTTGTGTCACCAAGACTTTCTTAGCTTCTAAAAGATTGTCAATATAAGCATAGTTTCCATTTCCTTTATCAGCCAATTGCTCCATACGTCCATCTTTATAGTTCCCCATACCAAAACCTAGCACAGTTAAGAAAACACCATTTTCTCGTTTTTCTTCGATAAGTTTCACCAACTCATCTTGGCTACTTTGCCCCACATTAAAGTCGCCATCTGTGGCTAAAATGACTCGGTTGTTTCCACCTTCTATAAACGCTTCCTCAGCCACTTTATAAGCCAGTTTAATACCAGCACCCCCTGCTGTACTTCCTCCAGCATTGAGCTTGTCTAAGGCTTCAACAATTTCCTCTTCTTCATCTCCTCTGGCTTTGTCCAGTACCAATCCAGAGTTACCAGCATAAACGACTATGGAAACACTGTCTTTAGCTCTTAACTGTTTCACCAAAAGTTTCAACGACTTTTTGAGTAATGGCAACTTATTTGGATTGCCCATTGAACCTGAAACATCTAACAAAAAGACCAAGTTACTTGCAGGTAATTTTTCAATATTTGGCTTTTTAGTCTGAAGTGCTATCTCCATTATTTTTGTCTCATTGTTCCAGATAGTATTACCCACACGGGTGTTAATGTAAAAAGGATCTTCTGTTTGAGGTTCTTTATAGTCATAAGAAAAATAGTTAATCAGCTCTTCAATTCTCACAGCATTTTTAGGAGGTAAGGCAGCACTTCTATCGTTTAGATAACGCCGTACATTAGCGTAAGAAGCTGTATCAACATCCGTACTAAATGTGGAAAGAGGAGAAGAGGCAACTTCTTTAAATTTATTCTCTTTAATACTGTTGTACTCTTCAGTATTAGGCATTTCCATCTGAGGCATGGGTACAGGCATAGGAGGAGGCATACCCACTATTACTGGTGCAAGTACTGGACTAGGCATTGACATTGCTTCCTGTTCAAATACAGTAACAGGAGAAACATCCCCCTCTCTTTGTCCTAAAGTATTTTTAGAGCCACAAGCTGTAAAAAGTATTAGCGTAGAAAGTGCTATGAGTGATTTATTATTCATGAGAATCCCTTTTCTTAAGTTTTAGGTATATAAGTATTATAACCCAAACTGACAGTGAAAAGCGAGTAATTAAATCTTTTTCACTTCCCACTCTTGGTTCTCAGTCCCACGTACTTTTTTATGAAAGCTTTGTAATTTTGTCCCATCTGTCGTCTTCTTATATTTTACATCTAAAACATTCAAAGACCATTTACTAAAAACAAAAACATAACCTTTCTCTTTTGAACTTTCAAACTTCCATTCTTGATGATCATTTTTACTTTTTTTCTTTTTATTCAAAATAATCTTCGCACCATCATTGCTATCTGCATCTTTAATCTCTATTACTTTTCCAGAAGCAACGTTCTCTATAAAGAAGTACTCTTTTTTCTGATTTGCTTTTGTCAATATCCATAGTTGCCTAGTGTTTTTTTCATCTGATTTTTCAATAGTCACTTCATCTTTATCATTATGACTAATGGCAACATCACCAAGTTTTGAAACAAACATAAAACTTTTACTTTTTGTCACTTCTGCTTTAGCCTCTTCTTTAACTTCATCTTTTTGTCGTTTTCTTTTGTAAACAGTAAAAAGTGTCATTATGAGTAGAACAATACCTCCTACAACAGGAGAGAACTTCGCTAAAATATCAGCATACTCACTAGAAAGTTCCTCTTTAACCTCATCAAAATCTGTGGTGATGTCTTTAGTCATTTTTCCAAGTTGTTCTATCTTCTTATACTCAGAAACATATTTATTGTCATCACCTTGTAATTCAGCAATGAGTTTATTTCTTTTCTTTTCCCATCTTGACACAGGATCAAGGTTATTCCATGCTATCAACATCTTTTCTTGTGTTTTTGAAATTCGTAAACCATAACGGTCTCGCATATAGAAGTACGTTCGCGCAATATCCCCATAAATATTTTTTTGAGGTTCAGCCTTTTTCCCTGAAAATAAAATCTCTACATCAACTTTTCCATAAAGACGCGCTTCACCCTCTATCATGGCATATTTAAAGTTACTTCTGTCTCCATTGATTTCACCAATGGCTGGCACAAGGTTGTGCATGTCAGCTTCCATCTGTTTGAACTTGGTATTGGTTTGTCGACAGGTCATACGCCCACCATTTTGCCAACAACGTAACTGATGCCCAAAATGCCAAGCAGGAACCACATGCTCCCACTCTATACGCTCTGAACGGTTTTTGTTCTTACGGTATTTAAATCCACATGTTTTATGAATAGGAATAAGTTTTTTTTCTTTTACTACATAGTCACAATTAGAATAAAAAGCTTTTTGATGAGAAGGGTAAACTTTAGTAGCTAAAAGACGTTTAGATTTTCCAAAAGAAAAGAGATCCCCTTTTGCACCAAAAATCACATCATCAATCGTCGCAACATCTTCTTCAAATAAATCTCCATCTTCTTGCATGAAATATTCTTTCCCATCAACAAGCAACTTTTTTAACATTACCCCTTTTTCAGAGCTAAAAAAAGCATCAATATCATTGGGAGAAAAAAACTTTTGAGCTTCGTAGTTTTCATAATTATTTTGAGGAAAAAGGAGTATGGTACTCAAAAGTAGTAGACTAAACATTTTTTTAATAGATTGCATTTATATTTCCTAGTTTTCTTGAAAACATTTTATCTAATGTCTTGTAAAAACCTCTGCATAGGGAAATGTTTTCCTGGACATTTTGTAGACTCACCCTTAGTATAACCATGTCCAGACACATTGGCTACAGGAATGTTGTGTTTTTTCATAAGTTCTTTGGTCAGTTTCACCAAAGCTACATACTGTTTTTCAGCAATATGTTTTTGTTCAAAGTTCCCAATAAGACAAATACCTAAACCTCGAAAGTTACGGTCAACATTGTTTTTTGAAACATGCATACCCCAAAGGTTCCAGCCCTGCCGAAAGTCACTCTTCACAACCCCAATACCCAAACCATTCCCATTGCCTACAATGTAATGATAAGGAATAGCATCAATAGGGTCTTTCCCCTGACGCTCTCTATGAACCTTCTGTAAAAACTCAATATTTCCATACCCTCCAGCAGAATGATGAATGACAATGTATTTCCAACGATGCGTCCACCAATAGCTAAAGAGTATGGTAAATATTATGGGGATTAGGTATCTTTTTCTCATGTACTTCTCATTTTTATGCGTTAATTATGAGTAAGTATAAGCTATTTTCCTAATACTCTGCCATAGTAACTTCACGTTCTTCAAGTTTTGTTTTTTTGAATTCTTCTATAGCCTTTAGTAGTTGCGTACTATTTTTAACTGATTTATGCCATTTGAGATATTTCGTTTTAGTTCTATTATCATAACATTCTTTTGCACCATAGTATTCACCTAACCTTGTCATCAAGAGCCATCTATTTTCTTTATTTGACCAGTTTAATTTTTGAAATATATTATTTAACTCATTAGGTGTTAGGTGAAAGTATTTTGACAATTCGGTAACTGTTAAATAGTTTTCTTTATTCTTTTTATTAGGTATCACTTCTTCTTTACTTTTATGGCTCTCATCTATTGACTTAACCATTACCTCTTTTTTTTCAAATATAACAGCTAGTATTCTTTTAATTTTTGACATTTTTATTCCTTGATTATAGTTTTACTTAAAAACTATATCAAAAAAATAAGAAAATTTTAAAAAAATATAAAAAATATATCATTAATTCTAATCTTTGTAACTCATTTCTTAAAAAATTAAAGTTTTCAAAACTCTTTTCAACTTTTTTTGTTTTTTAATAGCAAAGAAAAAACTAATAGAAGAATGATATTAACTTTTGCAGATGATGCATGGGATGACTATCTCTACTGGCAACAACAAGATAAAAAGATTTTAAAAAAAATCAACAGACTCATAAAAGAGATTCAAAAAGAACCTTTTGAAGGCATAGGTGAACCCGAACCTTTAAAATATAATTGGTCGGGTTATTGGTCAAGACGAATTACCATTGAACATCGACTTGTTTATAAAGTTGTTGATGATAACTTGCTGGTTGCTCAGTGTCGGTATCATTATTCGTAATACTCCTACTAAAAAGTTCTTGACTTCTTTAAAAGTATGATGTATAATCATACTATCTACTTATAAGGAGTTCATCATGACAAGAGCAAAAATAGCAATAACCATAGATCAAGTGTTACTTGAATTACTAGATAGTTTAGTTCAAAATAAAACTTTTAACAATAGAAGTCAAGCCATTAATGCTGCGTTAAAAGAAAAACTATCGCGTATTCAAAAAACGAGACTTGAGTTAGAGTGTCAAAAACTAGTAATGGAAGATGAAAGAGAACTTGCAGATATAGGGATAGAGGAGGACTTTAGAGAATGGGACAAATATTAAGGGGAGAAGTAAGATGGGCAGAACTGAACCCCACAGTTGGTCGTGAACAACGAGGGCTAAGACCTGTTTTAATCCTTAGTGATAATACATTCAATAAATATTCAGGAACGATTATAGCTGTTGCACTCACTAGCCAAAAACAGAAAGCCGAATTTCCATTGACTTTGAAATTAGATTCTAAAAATTTACCAAAAGAGTCTTGGGTTAAGATTTCTCAAATACGTACACTCTCTACAAAACGCATTGGTGATAAAATTTCTGAAGTAACAAATAATGAAATTGTTAAAGTTATTGAGGGCTTAAATGAGATTTTAGGGTTATGAGATAAGGAGTTATAAATTACTTTGTGTTTGTCACACGATTCTTCATCCCTAAAAACTTTTATCATCATCAAGATTACTTAATTCAATATGTACCTTATCTAAATCAATGATTGATTCAAGTTTAGCCGTGCTGACATATCTTGGAACATTTAAGTTAAAGTACTAACTAGGTATCGAAATTAAAAAGAGATAGTGCTACAAAACTCAAATCCTACTCAATGGATTCGTCTCCACCTGAATCTCCTGACAAAAGAAAATATCAGGGTGCTGTCTTAATATCGCATACTGATCCAATACCGATAGATTTTTGTTTTTGACACTTGCCGTAGAGAGTTCCCAAGGCTTATGGGATATTTCACCTTTAAAACTAATACCTAAATAGTTATTCGCAAAAAAATATCGCTGTGTCGACCAAAAAGCAAAACTCTTTTCATCGTATACTTTTGGTTCAGAGGTGACTTGATACTCGGTTTGAAATTGGATTTTACCTTTTCTCCAAGAGGTCACTTCATTTGCTCTGCTTTCATAATTGCTCACTCTATAAGGTAAGCCATAAAGTATCCTTGCCCCTAAGATGGAGATTAAACTGTCTACGTCTAAACTTAAAAAGAGTATTCCTGGTCGATTACCATGTAAAATATAGGTTCTTACGTTTAGCTCATCGTAGTGTTCAAACCACCGAATATTGCCTGTTGCTTTATGCTTGACATTGGTCATACTCATAGAGACCAACCCCAAGTAATACTTCCCCTCAAAACTATCAAAGGTACAATTTTTCGGAAGATACTTTGCTAAAGCTGTCATCTCTTCTATCTCAAAATGTTGAAAGAGAAGGTTTTTCCATGTTTGCTTCCAACCTTTTTTCACAATGCCTCCTTAGGTGATTTTTAAAGAAGTACTATAAACAAGATTCCAAAAATTTAGTAGGGTAAATTTGTCTCTTAAAGCTTAAAAGAGTATTATCCTCTAAAAAAGGATCGCTATGCAAACGAATATATTGGGAACAAACTTAGAAACCTGTTGTACCAACCCCATGACAGGATATTACAGAGATGGTGTTTGTAGAACGTCTGAAGAAGATACAGGAACACATACCGTCTGTGCCATTGTGAGCACAAAGTTTTTAGAGTATTCTAAAAGTCAAGGAAACAACCTCATCACCCCTGCCCCACACTTTAATTTTCCTGGTCTAAAAGAAGGTAACAAATGGTGTCTCTGTGCCTTAAGATGGAAAGAAGCTTATGATGCTGGTTGTGCCCCTAAAATCATCGCCGAAGCCACTTCAAATCTAACGACAAAATATGTAGATAAAGCGATACTTTTAGAGTATTGTGTGTAACCCTGCTCTTTCAAAAAGCCATTGGGTTCCTTTGTCGTTACTTGCTAACCTTTTGTGAAGATTAAAAATAAACTACATAAAGGTTGGCATTGAACTTTACAAATAAACCCCACGTCCACAAAGCAAAGTATAGTGACAATACTGACACTTAGAAACATCATCACAACGCTCAGCCACAACTTCTCGTGTACTTTTCAACTCAGCAATGATTTCATGTAACAACGCTGTCTTTTCTTCTAAAACAGTTACTTCTACAATTTTTCCTGTAAATATCTCCACAAAAGCCAAGTTTAGGTTTTGAAATTTCTCTTTCAGTATTTCAGAATAAATGCTCATTTGAAAATCTGTTAGCTTCTCTAAGTTTTTTGTTCTATTCGCTTCGGTAAGAGAGCCACTTTTATAGTCAAGAACAAATGTTCCTGTACTGTCTTGGTCTATTCGGTCTACTACCCCTTTGAAGTTAATACCCCCAATAGCACCAATAATCTGCTCTTCCCTAGCAGCCACTCGCCACCCTGCTTTAAAATGATAAAGCTGTGCATCAATAAATTTTTCTAATTTGGCTTTCCACAGTAGTTTACTATAAGCAATTTTAGGACTATTAGTTTCTAGTAACTGGTCTAACAATCGGTCGATGTCACTTTTCATTTGTTCTCTACTCTCAAAGAACGTTTTCTCTTTAAAGAGGTGTTCTAGAAGCTTATGTAAAAAGCGTCCTTCATTTAACTCATCTTCCTCTTTAGGCTTTAAATTTAAAATGTAGTTATAGTAGTATTTTCTTTTACAAGTCAGAAATGTCTTTAGTCTTGTAGCTGACCACGTAATGGCTGAGGCATCAAAGTTTTTCATAACAGGATCTTCTATCTCTACCACCATATTGGGTTCATTATAAAGTAGTTCCATGTTCGCTACAGCATCTTTTCCTAAACCAAGTCCTAGCTCGTATAAGTAGGAAGCTGGTGCTTTGTTATTTGACTTTGAATAGATAATGGTAGAAGTTTCAGCCTGTTCTAAAATACGTTTATAAAGCTGTTTTTGTAAAGCTTCACGGTCATTTTTAGTAGGTAGTTTTGCAAACTTTCTAAGTCCAGAGTTCAAGAAGTTATCTTTGGCTGGAATACTTGGAACAATACCATCGTTAAAATCTACAACCACAACACCTTTAAAGCTTACTCCCCTAGTCTCCAATGCTCCCATAACCGTTACTTTACCCCCTCTAACATCATCAAGCGTTAGTTTTGAAAGCTTTTTAAGCCAGAGAAACATCCATGATTTCATAGTCATGTAGTCTGTAGAAAACACTTGTTTGAACTGTGCCATGTTTTCTACAACTTCAGGACGTTTTTTCGCTAATTTCAATGTCTCTAAAATTTGAAAAAATTGTTCGACATTCTGCTTTTCAGTCAAGTTTATTTTATTAACATCTTCTACATTTATTTCATATTTCTTCAACAAGAACTGAGACTCATCAGAAAAAACTTGCCAATGTTTATAAATACTCTCTAACTGTTTATAAGCTTTCATTTTATTAAAATCTGAACCCATCGCAAAGTTGAAGTTGTTAAGTTTGTCATAGAGTTTTACCGTCTCTTTAAAACTCTCATCAGGAAGAATAACCACTATGTCATCTGCTGAGATTCCAGAATTTACCATCTTTTGTACAGCTTCTAATAAAAGTGGTACTTGTGCTAAACGCTCTTCTACTGCTAAAACTTCGGCTTTAATAACTTGTTCATTTTTGACAGACCTTAAAACCGTTTTACTTTGTAAGTCAAACACTACATAGGCATCATTTTCTAACTCAATACCAAGCTCTACAAAACGCTCCTGTGCTTTTAAGTTAAACTTTGAGGTATGCATGTGAATCACAAAAGATTTATGTTCTGCTATCTGTTCCATTAGTCTAAGCTCAAAATAACTCAAATACCCCTCTAAGAAAAATTCAAAACCATCATAACTCTCAACAAATCCTCTGTTTAACCTATAGGAACTAGGAACAAAAGCTCGGTCAGTTAAACCTTTTGAAGCTAAAAGCTGTTTGTAGTTTAAAAGTAACTGTTCCAAAACTTCAATATGTTCAGTAAACTCAACATAAGCATCTCCATCAACCAAAGCATCAAAACTTACGTCTTCATGGCTAAGCTCCTCAAAAAACTTAAAAATCGCATCACTCTTAGTAAAAAATCGAATCAGCTCACGGTTAATTTTCAAAGACGCAAAAGAATCAAACTGCGATGCTTCTTGTAAAAACAATGTTCTTTGAAGTGGATCAACCATAGCAAGCTCAGGTAAAATAATAGCCCGTTTTTCAAACTCATCCACACGCATAAGTGTTGGCAATAAGGTGTCATGTTCTTTTTGTTTTAAACGCTCATTACGAATGGCTCTGGAAGTTGGGTAAATTTTTAGAATTTTCATAAAAGATTATAGCGAAAAGCCTTTTCAGACCTAATAACTTAGCTTTTCTAAAAAGTCTACAAATTAATATCTAATATATAGTATGATTTTTAATTATTTTTTGTATCATATATAAGAATAAAAAACATTAGAAAAAAGGAAAAAGAGCATGAGTAGTATTTATGAAAAAATTGACAACCGACTTGAAACTTTTTTAAGCACCCTGAAACGCTTTCCTTTAGCCAGTTTTTCAGCATTTCTTATCACCATTATCATGCTCGTTTTAGTTGACTACCATGACTACCGTAATCCAAATGCTATTATGGCTTCTAAGATTGCATTTGTAGCTACATTAGGGGTGCTTTTATTTCCAGCATTCCAACTTATAGGGCGTTCTATTGTCTTTCCTATAGCTGCTTTTATTTTACTAGGGATTTACTACTACATCTTACCCCAAGACCTACATAACACAGATCTAATCATTAGCATAAGACATGTTCTCTTAGGTACAGCGCTCTTTTGTATGATTCTCTGGGCACCTTTTATCTTTAGAAAAAGTGACAATGACACCTTTTGGCAGTACGCACAAAGCGTTATATTTGGACTCTTAACAGCCATTTTCTTTTCCATCATTGTTCATGGAGGTTTAGCTGCTGCCCTTTATGCCATAGAAAAACTTTTCCATATCAATGTTCAATCTATACGCTATGAACAATTAGCAATCATTGTTTTTGGTATTTTTGGTGTTAACTTTTTTCTTTCTCAAATTCCAAAATACCCACTCTTTTTAGAAGTTCGTCCTTATTCAAAATTCAAAAGGTTATTTTCTAAAAATATCTTAGCACCCATTGCCATTGTTTATTTTGTTATTCTTTTTACCTACACAGCTAAAATTTTGATAAACATGACTTGGCCGACAGGAACGCTTTCTTGGATTATTGTGGCTTTTTCATTTGTTGCCATTGTTAGTTTTTTATTTTTAACACCCTATCTTAAAAAGTCTACACTAACACAGCGTCTAATTTGGTTAGCAATTTTCTTACAAACTATTATGTTAGGTATGGCACTTTGGATGCGTGTTGAAGAGTATGGCATTACTTATAACCGTTATCTACTTGCCCTCTTTGGACTTTGGTTAGCGTTAATGTCACTTTACTTTATGCTCTTTGGAAAAGCACAACAAAAGTGGCTCTTCTTTTTTGCATCACTTTTCATTCTTTTCTCTCAGTTTGGTCCATACTCAGCACATACTATTACAAAACAAAGCCAAACAGCACGACTAATTAAACTCATAGAAACTGCTGACCCACGTTCAGAAGAACTTGACATGAAACACAAGTATGAAATCTCTGATGGCTTAGAATACATTGAAAAACATTATAGTCTAGATACTTTTGAAAACATTATTCCTGATATTTTAAAAAAGTATAAAAAGATGAAAACAGAAGACAATATGAAAGCTAATCCTTATCTTCATTACAACTTTTCATACTTTGCAACCAAAGAGCTAGGCTTTAAATTCATCAATAAATGGGACTGGAAAAGTTTCCAAAGTAACAAGGGGCTACCTTTAGAAGAAGATCATCACTTCTATACTGAGAGAAAAGTAAACAGCATAGATATAAAAGGCTATGAACGTCTTATTAACTATGACTACAATCAACACATGAGGAAACACCCTCCCTTCAGAGATGAACAGACTGAAGCTAATGACTTAAATCTAAGCATTTCATTTAAACAAAACAAACTAACACTCAAACAAGATGAGCAAAACATGAAAACTTATGACTTAACTGACTATGTAAAAATGCTCATAAAAAGCAAAAAATCTTTAACCAACATAGATCAAAGTACTTTAACTTATGAAAATGTTGACAACAACCACACAAACATCAAAATACTCTTTCAGCGACTTATTCTTTCACCTGAAGGAAACATTACTGATTTCTCAAGCCAAATATTATTAAAACCATAAGGGGTAAATTTAAAATGAACATTGTACTACTAGACCAAAAAACATTGGGAGATGACATAGACTTAAGTGCTTTGTCTAACTTTGGAGAAGTAACAAGCTTTCCTACTACGAGTAAAGACGAAACTTTAGAACGTATACAAGATGCTCAAGTCATCATCACCAACAAAGTTGTGATTACAAAAGAGATGATGGAACAATCAGCTAACTTAAAACTCATTTGTATTGCAGCTACAGGTATGAACAATGTAGATTTAGAAGCTGCTAAAGCATTAAATATCCCTGTAAAAAATGTTACAGGATACTCAACACCTTCTGTAGTCCAACATACCTTTTCCATGATGTTTTATCTACTTGAGAAACTAGAGTACTACAACCGACAGGTTAAAAGTAAAGCTTGGTCTGAATCTGGTCTATTTACGGATGTTTCTCAGCCTTTCTCTGAACTCTCAACTAAAACATGGGGGATTATTGGTCTTGGAACCATTGGTAAAGAAGTTGCCAAAATGGCTGAAAACTTTGGCGTAAAGGTTCACTACCATTCGACTTCAGGAAAGAACCTCATCAATGACTACCACCACTGCGAACTTGATGACCTATTGGCTACTTGTGACATTATTTCTATTCATTGTCCACTTAATGAACAAACTAACAACCTCCTCAATGCCTCTAATCTAGCATACTTAAAAGACAATAGTATTTTACTAAACCTTGGTAGAGGTGGAATCATTAACGAAGATGACTTAGCTGCTGAACTTAACAAACGTCCTCTTTATGCTGGACTAGATGTACTGACTAAAGAGCCTATAGAAGAAAACAATCCTTTATTAGCCATAGATAACCTTGACCACTTACTCATTACTCCTCATTTGGCTTGGGCAAGTTTAGAGGCAAGACAGAGACTTTTAGAGGGGATTATTCAAAACATTGAGTCATATTTAGAAGATAATTAGCCATAAAAAATAGAATAGAACAGATATGATTTTTAAGTTAACAATAATAAATACACTGTATTTTATAATACTATAATATTAAAATAAACTTAAATTTTTTATCTAAAACTAGTATTTATTTTAATTTTATGTGCTATAATTTTCTTAACAGGATATAACTTTAAATACAGACTCCTTTTGATAAATAACTAAATATTTATATTCTGTTGAGGTGTTCAAGCCATAGTAACAAACATTTTTTTTCATCCCTCCCTCCTTTTATGATTAAAAGCTTGAACATCTCATCCCCTCAACCAAAATCAAAGCACATATAAGATATTTTACCTAAAACCTCTTTTGGAGAATTTATGTTAGATATATTAATCATTGGCTCAGGTGGTGCAGGACTCTCTGCTGCCCTTTCTGCCAAACAAGAAGGTGCAAACCTCTTAGTAGTAGGTAAAAGCTACCCTACAGCTTCACAAACCAGCATGGCACAAGGTGGTATGAATGCTGCTCTTGGAAATGTAACTCCCGACTCAACACAAGCCCACATGGAAGACACTCTTAAATCTGCTCATTCACTCTCTAACCAAAACATGGTAAAACAACTTTGTGAAGACGCACCCAAAAGTATTGCATGGTTAGACAAGTTGGGAGTTTCTTTTGACAGAACAGAAGAATCTAAAGTAGCCCAAAGACAACTGGGTGGTGCTTCTTCAAAACGTGCGTGTTATGCCCAAGACTACACAGGACTTAAAATACTCCACACCCTTTATGACAACTGTTTAAAAGAAGGCATTGAAATGAGAGAAGAATATTTTCTTCTTAACCTCATCGTAGAAGAAAAAACTGTACTCGGTGCAATTTTCTTAGACATTGTCACAGGAGAAGTGAAAGAGATAAGAGCAAAAGCCACCATCATCGCCACAGGTGGTTACGCAAGTCTTTACAAGAACTACACCACCAACTCTGAAGGAGCAACAGGAGATGGCATAGCTGCTGTACTCCGTGCTGGTGGAAGCCTAAGCGACATGGAGTTTGTACAGTTCCACCCAACAGCCCTAAAAGGTTCTTCTACCCTTATAAGTGAAAGTGCCAGAGGTGAAGGTGGATACTTAGTAAACGCTAAAGAAGAACGCTTCATAGATGAACTTCTACCTAGAGATGTAGTAGCCAGAGCCATTGCAGAACAAATAACAAATGGCGAAGAAGTATTTTTAGACTTAAGACACTTAGGTGAAGAAAAACTCTTAAAACTCATGCCACAAGAAGTCCGACTCTGTAAACTTCATGAAAATGTAGATCCAGCTAAAGAACTAGTTCCCATAAAACCTGTAGCCCATTACAGTATGGGTGGGATAGATGTCAATGAAAACCTAGAAGTAACAGGTTTAAAAAACTGTTACGCTGTGGGTGAATGCTCAAATGCCAAAGTTCACGGAGCCAACAGACTAGGAGGAAACTCTCTCTTAGAAATTGTAAGCCTAGGAAGAAAAGCAGGAACCAACGCCGTAGGGTGCGATTGCCATCGCACCGACATTGAAAACCAAAACCAACTAACCAACAACCAAGAATACATCCAAGGATTACTCGAAGAATACCCATGGGAACAGAACTTCTATCAAATCCAAGATGAACTGGGTAAAAAATTCTACCAACACGCTGGAATAGTCCGAGACAACACCCAACTAAACAACCTACTCAATGAACTAAGAGTCATAAAAGCAGACCTAGACAACATGGGCATAGGTGACAAGAACAAAGAAAACAACACAAATCTAGTAGAGTTTTTACAGTTTCAAAACATGTTAGAAATCGGTGAAGTAGTTTTAGACGCAGCCCTAGTTAGAGACGAAAGCCGTGGAGCACACTTTAAAACAGCCTTTCCAAGCAAAGATGACAAGCTTTACAAAGCCCATTCAGTCTACTGGATAGAAGAGAACGTTTTACAAAACAAATTGGTAAAGGTAATAAACGAATGCAAATAAGAATCAAAAGAACCAATGAAACAGAAGAATTTGAAATCCCATCAGAAAACAGTACCTTACTAAAGTCCCTCTTCCACATCAAAAACAACATTGACAACTCTTTAACTTTCTCCTCAAATTGTCGTTCAGGTGTTTGTGGAACGTGTGCCATGAGAGTAAATGGAAAAGAAGTCCTAGCTTGTTCTTACAAAGTACAAGATGGCGACCTTATAGAGCCTCTAAACTACCATGAAGTACAACGCGACTTAAAAGTAAACAAAGAAAAAGCAAAAGAAACACTCAAAGCTTCAACAGCATGGTTACAAGCATCACAAGAAGTAGCCATAACGCAAGAAAATGTCTCTGCAATAGAGAAACAAACAGACTGCATACTTTGTGATGCCTGTTACTCTGCTTGTCCCGTCTTAGCTGTTAACCCAGACTTCATGGGACCTTTTGCTTTAACCCGTGTTTACCGTTACACAGCAGATGCTAGAGAATCAGACATAGCTACAACCATTGCAAATGTTCAGTCAAATGGTATTTGGGATTGTACTTTATGTGGAGAGTGTACAGCCGTATGTCCACAAGATATTGACCCAAAGATGGATATTAATATGTTACGAATGACTGCCTCACAATTGGGTTATATGGATCCGAATTATCAGGCTATGGATTTTGGTGGATTTTAATCGTTCTATTCTAGAAAATTCCAAAAGTATAGTTTTGTATATATTTGGAATTTGTTAAAGTATAGTTTAACCTATATCCCAACCCTCTGTAACGCACTTTCTACTAAAAAAGTACTTCTATTCATGTTATGATGTTTCGCATACTTGTCGATTTGTTCAAGGGCATAAAGAGGTACGGTTATGTTGATTCTTTTACTTTTCATAAGATGCGAAGGCTCCTTTATAACATCACCCTTCTCTAGTGCCACCTCTACATAACAAGCAAACGCAGATTTTGCATCAGTAATTGCTTCCTCAATATTCTCTCCATCTCCTGCTACAAATGGTAAATCTGTATAATATGCCAAAATACCTCCACCTTCCTCTTCTGAAAGATTTCGAGTCGCTATACCATACTCTAAATTTAAATAATAAGCTTTATTCTTCATCGTAAACTCCTAAAGATTTTAATGCCCGAATGACATAATATGCCTTGACAGGTTTTTTATATGGTACTACTTCATCACTACAGCCATCTTTTCTAAAAACCCAATGGCTACCACCTGTATTATTGGGTTCATACCCATGAGAGACTAGTAACTTTTTCAAGTCTTCAAATCGTACATCTTTTGGATTATTTTTCATGGCTTATAATAATTACACTTTAACGAGTAAAATTATTTCAACTCTTTAAATGTTAATTCTTGATGAATTTATTCAACATTCCTATAGTCTAAAAGCTTGTTAGAGTATTACTTTCCCTCTACCACTCTTATCTCTTCCTCACCCAAAGCATAAGCTGAAAAGTAAAGCTCTCAAACAATACTAAATTATATTTTTCATACTTCTATTTTAACTTATCCTTCTTGATACTAGTTGTATAAATTTAAATTAGCACATCATATTAACATTTAAATACTATCAATAAACAAAATCACTCTATTTTATTCTTCGATATTCATATATTATAGAATCAAAAATATGGAGTCTTAAATGATGAAAAAAATCTTATTTCTAAGTCTATTTTTATTCGGTATCGCTTATGCTGATTCGAGTACAATCAATCCTGACACTACAAATGATACCCCTAAATCTAGTTGGAATCTCTCAGAGATTAAAACCGAATCGGGAGAGACCTGTGAAGATGGTAACTGTCTTAGTGAACTAAATTGTTTTCAAAAAGATGGACCAATGTATAGTTTTTTTAGTATCTTTAGAGATGCTATGAAAGAAAACTGTTCTATAAAATAGCTTTTGCCTTTGAATGAATAATATCTAAAACTAAAAATGTTAAAGTTTACTTTAGCATTTTTGATATACTCCCTTTTATAATTACATTAAAGGAAAACCATCATGCCCCACCTAATCTTCGTAATCGACCCAATGTGTTCATGGTGTTGGGGTTTTCACCCTATTATAAAAGAGCTAAGAGAACAGCACTCTGAAAACTATAAATTTTCATTGCTAGTCGGTGGACTTCATATTACGTAGAACAGCAGCACAGCTAGGTTATAAGTACCTACCTAAAATTAAATTCAAAATAAGATAAAATATCAGAATGAAAAGAGTAGAGAAAATAAATAAGTTAGAAGAAGCTAATTTAAACGATATAAAAAAGAATCATCCGAAATATAGAG
>CACVAP010000014.1 GCA_902727895.1 uncultured Sulfurovum sp. | reverse complement strand
CTCTCTATATTTCGGATGATTCTTTTTTATATCGTTTAAATTAGCTTCTTCTAACTTATTTATTTTCTCTACTCTTTTCATTCTGATATTTTATCTTATTTTGAATTTAATTTTAGGTAGGTACTTACATTGTGCTGATGTTACTTTGCCTACAACTGTTATAGCAACCGTTGAGAAAGAGGGTGAGGCGACCATAGAATTTCGTGGGAAACGAAAAGATGGAACGCTTTTTGATGTTTTAATGGCTATTAAAAAAATCATTGATCATGATGATAATGTATTTTATTTGGCTTCATGTCTTGACATTAGTCAGATAAAAGAGAATGAAAGACAACTTCGACAATCTGCAACTGTATTTGAAAATACTACAGAAGGGGTAATGATTACAGATGCTAATGCTACGATTATAGATATTAATGATGCTTTTAGTGATATTACTGGGCTTCAGCGTAGTGAAGTCATTGGGAAAAACCCATCAATTTTACAATCTGGTAGACATCATAATGATTTCTATGAACTAATGTGGAAGAGCATTGAAGATAAAGGTTCATGGCAAGGTGAAATTTGGAATCGTCGTAAAAATGGTGAAATTTTTCCAGAATGGCTGAATATTAGTAGTGTTAAAAATGAGCTGGGTAATATTGAAGGTTTCATTTCAGTTTTTTCAGACATAACCTCATTGAAAGAGACAGCAGAAAAACTTGACTTTTTGGCGTATCATGACCATTTAACAGAGCTTCCAAACCGTACTTTACTCAAAGCGAGACTTGAACATACCATTAGTACGGCAAAGAGAAATAAAACTTTAACAGCTGTAATGTATATGGACATTGATAATTTTAAAAATATAAATGACAGTTATGGACACAGCTTGGGAGATAAAATTTTAGTGGCTGTTGCGAAGCGTATAAATAACATAATGAGAGAAGATGATACTTTAGCAAGACTAGGGGGCGATGAATTTATAATTGCGATGAATCACTTTAAATCTCCAGAACACGTCGTTCACTTTGTACAGATAATTATGAATTTATTTGAAGAGTCTTTTATTGTTGAAGAGAAAGAATTTTGGATTACCTTAAGTATGGGAATAAGTATTGCACCTGATGATGGGATTACGCCAGAGATTTTGATAAAAAATGCAGATACAGCCATGTATGAGGCAAAAGGCGATGGTAAAAGCACCTTTAAATTTTATAATAAAAAAATGAGTGCCATTTCTTTTGAACGGGTTGTCGTTGAAAATGCGTTAAAGTCAGGTATTAATAATCATGAGTTTGAAGTTTATTATCAACCACAAGAAGATTTGTCTAATAATGAAATTATTGGTTTTGAAGCCTTAGTGCGATGGCATCATCCAACCTTGGGAGTTGTCTCTCCAAATCGTTTTATTCCCATTGCTGAAGATACAAAAATGATCCTTGCCATTGGTGAGTTTGTTTTAAAACAAGCCTGCAAAGACATTAAGAAGTGGCATGATGAAGGTCTATGTGATGGACGTATTGCTGTAAATGTATCAGGGGTGCAACTTGAACATTCTGAATTCGCTGAGATTTTGAAGTATTGTTTAACGCATTATGAAGTAGATCCCTCAATGATAGAAATAGAGGTAACTGAGTCCATGGTTATGAAAAATCCTGAGCGATGGATTAGCATACTTGAAGAGATTAAACGTATAGGTGTTGCCATCAGTATTGATGACTTTGGAACAGGTTATTCTTCTTTAAGTTGTTTGAGACGTCTTCCTGCTGATACTCTTAAGATTGACCGAAGTTTTATTCAAGACATACCCAATGAAAATGATGCATGTTCTATTGTAAATGCCATTATAAACATGGCAGACAGTCTTGGTTTAGATACTTTGGCTGAAGGAATTGAAACTATGGAACAGCGTGAATATTTGGTTGAGAAAGGGTGTAAATATGCACAAGGATTTTTATTTTCTAGACCAATGAATGGTAGAGATACCTATAGTTGGTTGAAAGAGCGACAATAAGTTTTAACTTAAATTTTAGGTTACTTAGCACTTATTACGCATAGATAGGTTAAAATTTCCTAATACTTTTTTTCAATATGGAGTATAAATTTTTAAAGAGAGCATAATGGATAAAAATTTTAATTACTCTAGTTTAAAACTAGGAATCATTGGTGGGGGACAGTTAGGTAAGATAATGTCTCAAAAAGCTAAGAAAATGGGCTTTCATGTGACCATATTGGACCCAACTTTTAATTGTCCAGCAGCACAAGTTTCAGATAAACACATTATTGGAGGCTTTCATGACAGTGTGAAACTCGAACAATTGGTACAAGAAACAGATGTAACAACTTTTGAACTTGAACATGTTGATACTTCTATTTTAAAAGAACTGTATGATGCTGGGCATAGGATTCATCCTTCTCCTTATGTTATTGAGTTAATTCAAAATAAATATGAGCAAAAAAAGCTTTTAGATGAAAATGGTATTCCTGTTCCTGCGTATAAGGATGTTGAATCAGATGAAGATTTAGCCAGCTTTGGGTTTCCTGTTATTCAAAAAACAAAAAGAGATGGTTATGATGGGAAAGGAGTATTAATGCTTAAAACAGCAGAAGATATTCCTGATGCCATTAAAACTGAATCTTTTATTGAAGAGTTGATTGATATTGACAAAGAATTAGCTGTTATTGTGGCAAGAAACAGAGAAGGGGAAGTAAAATCTTACCCTGTGGTTGAAATGTTATTTGATGATAGAGTTAACATTTGTGACTCTGTAATGGCACCAGCTAAAATTTCTAAAGAGATTGAAGAAAAAGCCTTAGAAATATGTGAAAAATCAATTCAAGTGCTTAAAGGGGTGGGTATATTTGGTGTTGAGTTATTCTTGACAAAAAGTGGTGAACTTTTAGTAAATGAGATTGCACCTAGACCTCATAATTCTGGACATTATACAGAAGAAGCTTGTGCAACTTCACAGTTTGAACAGATTATTCGTGCTGTTACAAACTTACCGTTGGGTTCTACTAAGCTAATTTCTCCAGCCGTGATGATTAACCTTTTGGGTGAAGAAGGCTATCAAGGAGAACCATTTATTGAAGGTATTCATGAGGCATTAGCTATTCCAGAATTGTCTTTTCATTTTTATGGAAAAACCTATACAAAACCATTTAGAAAAATGGGGCATATTACTGTGTTAGATGATGACATTGATAAAGCCTTAGAGAAAGCAACACAAGCAAAAGATATGTTAAAAATTAAAGGAAGTAAAAGAATATGAGTAAAGCATTAGTTGGAATTATTATGGGGAGTGACTCAGACCTACCAGTTATGAGCGCTGCTGTTGAGATGTGTGAAGAGTTTGGTATAGCGTATGAAGTTGACATTGTATCTGCACATAGAACACCTGAGAGATTGGTTGAGTATTCTATGAGTGCTGAAGAACGAGGTTTAAAAGTGATTATTGCTGGAGCTGGTGGTGCTGCACACTTACCGGGTATGGTGGCTTCATTGACAGTATTACCTGTAATTGGAGTGCCTGTAAGAAGTTCTGCTTTAGATGGTATGGATTCACTTTTATCCATTGTTCAAATGCCTGGTGGTGTTCCCGTAGCTACAGTAGCTATTAACGGTGCGAAAAATGCAGGAATTTTATCAGCTCAAATTATTGGCGCTTCTGATGCTGATCTTCGAGGAAAAATTAGAGAGTATAAAAGTAAAATCAAAAAAGAAGTAGAGAAAAAAGTAAAAAAATTAAAAAAAGTTGAATACAAAAAATACTTGAAAGAGATGGGCAAATAAAAGAAATGGAAGACTATGGTATTGAACTATTTAAAGACTTAGATCAAAGTTTTGAACAACAGTTTTTAAAATATGGGAAAATTGTCTCGTTTAAAAAAAAGGAGACTCTTTTTCTCAATGGTGAACTTTCTAAGTTCTTTTACATTGTCTTAAAAGGTAAGATCAAAAGTTTTCAAATGAACTTAGTCAACGCGAAAGAACAAACATTGTTTGTCTATCGTGCTGGTGATATGTTTGACACTTTGATTTTACTAGATGGGAAAGTTCATGATGTTTTATATGAAGTTATAGAAAGCAGTGAGGTACTAGAACTTCCCATTGAAAAAGTGCGAGAATGGTTAAAAACAAATGAACAGTTTAATCAACACTTTTTCCCTTACATCGCTTCTCAAATGCGTCATACCGAAGAGTTAGCCAGTGATTTAGCTCTACATTCTACTGCTGAACGACTCTCTAAATTATTACTACAAAATATGAATCCAGATGATGACCATCATTACCAATTGCTTCAAAACCTTTCTAAAACAGAAATTGCTAAACTTCTAGGTACCGTGCGTAATGTTGTGGAGCGACATTTAAAAGAGCTAGAATCTGACCAAATTATTGAAAATCAACGTAAAAATATTTATGTGAAAGATGTTAAAAAACTGCTTGAAAATTCTGAACAGCTTTTCTTAAAATAAAAAATCTTCGTAAAATTTTTCAAATGCGACTAAAGTGGCATTATTTTTTTCCTTTCATCCCCTATACTCATTCTATATTTAAGCCAGTTGGTTTAAAAAATAATTTTTAAGGAATAAAAATGTCAGCAAAAAGATATGAACCATTTAATGATATAAGAAAAAGTTTTGACCTTGTTAATAGTATTATTAACACCATCAATGAAGAAAGTAA
Source organism: uncultured Sulfurovum sp. (assembly GCA_902727895.1). Classification (GTDB taxonomy): domain Bacteria; phylum Campylobacterota; class Campylobacteria; order Campylobacterales; family Sulfurovaceae; genus UBA1140. Next base: position 4,850 of record CACVAP010000014.1, on the reverse strand, counting down.
ATCAGAAGAACATTCTGATTTTACGCCAAAGGTTAATACTCGAGAAACAGAAAAAAGTTATTACTTAGAAGTAGAACTTTCGGGTGTAAAAAAAGAAGATGTGGACATTAATGTCGATGGAAATGTGTTAAGTATCTCTGGAGAAAGAAAAGTAAGAGCAGAAGTTAAAGCTGAGGACTATCAGAAAATTGAGAGTCGTTATGGTCTTTTCTCACGTTCATTTACTTTGCCCGAAAAGGTAGATATAGAAAACATTGAAGCTGGATTTGAAAATGGTATTTTAGAAATCAGTATACCAAAGTTAAAAGTAGATATTTCAAGTAAAAAGATTGAGATTAAGTAAAGAAGTAATAGAGTAGAATAAAATATTAATTTAGGAGATGATAGATGGAACAATTTAAAACTTATGCATTAATGACTGGATTGACCCTTCTTTTTATTTGGTTTGGTGGGATGATTGCTGGTCAGATAGGGATGATAATTGCATTCTTAGCAGCAGTTGGAATGAATTTTTATGCTTATTATTATAGTCATCATCAGGTACTAAAACATTATAATGCTGTTCCTGTCAGTAGACATTCTGCACAAGGTTTATATGAGATTATGGACAGATTAGTAGCTAAAGCAAACTTACCCATGCCTACGCTCTATATTATCCCTGACAACGTTCCCAATGCTTTTGCCACAGGACGTGACTATGAACATGCTGTTGTTGCTGTAACAGAAGGATTACTTGAACTTTTAGATGAACAAGAAGTAGAAGCTGTTATTGCTCATGAGTTGAGCCATATCAAACACTATGATATGCTAGTGGGAACCATTACAGCAACCATTTCAGGTGCCATTGCCATGTTGGCAAACTTTGGTATGTTTTTTGGTGGAAATAATAATGAACGACCTAATCCCATTGTGATGATAGCCTTGATGTTCATTATGCCTATGGCTGCGACAGTTGTTCAAATGACGGTGAGTAGAAGCCGTGAGTTTATGGCAGATGAGGGCGCAGCAAAAATGACAGGACATCCTGAATGGTTACAGAGTGCCTTAAGTAAGCTTGACCATTATGCACGAGGTATGGTCATGCATGATGCAGATCCACAGACAGCACATATGTTTATTATCAATCCTTTTACGGGTAAAGATTTTTCGATGAAACAACTGTTTAGTACGCACCCAAGTACAGAACAGAGAATAGCAAGATTGGAGAAGTTAAAGTACTAGTTTAACAAACTTTGAATACTTCTTCATCAACATTTGTAATTTAGGCTCAATGTAACTTTTACAAAAAGGTTTAGAAGGGTCTTGTTTATAATAATTGAGAAACTTCTCTTCATTGAGTTTAAAACTCTGAAAAGGGTAGACTTTTGTTATGAGTGGTTTTTCAAAAAGTGCTTGTTTCTTTGTTAAAATTCTTTGGGCTTCATCTTGTTGGGACTCAGAAAAAGTATAAATGGCTGAACGATACTTCTTCCTAAAAGTATGGTTTGAGGTAGCATTATGGGTTAAGAGATGAACTTCTATAAGCGTGTCTAGCTCAATGGCTTTCTCATCATAATGCACAATGACAGCTTCGCTCGGTGTGCTAGCATCATCACTATCTGAACTTATCCAACCTTGTTCTACTAAATATACTCCTTTAAACACATCAAACACAGCTTCCGTACACCAGTGACAGCCACCACCAAAAGCTATTTTACTTGTTATATTAGATGACATCTTTCTTTGCTTCTTTTATGGGTTTGGTGATGAGGTAGCCACCTATGATGACAGGAACAATCCCTATCATTTGAGCTGTTGTGGGTACTTCATCTAAATATAAATAAGCAAAAAATAGCGTCATAACAGGAAGAACAGCCAACATGGCAGAGAGTTTTGTAATGCTAATACGATTGAGTGCTTCTATCCACATAATTTTAGAAGCTACAAATACAGCAGTAGCAATGATAAATATATAAGGTAATGCTAACATAAAATTATCAAGGGTAACAGCAGGTTCAAATAGATAGGCTAAAAGGGCAACAAAAGGTAGACCGACAATGGTTCTAAAGCCTAAAATAGTTTCAGCTGAACAGTATTGACGCGCACGTTTTTGATACAAGTTAAGAATGGGTGCTAAGGCAGTTGAAATCAAAATAAGCCAGTCACCTTTGTTAAGTATGAAGTTCTCAGGAATAAGTATGATTAACGCACCAACTCCCATTACGAATGCTCCTACAAGGTGTGTTTTATGCATTTTTTCTTTACCTAAAACGTTAAAATACAAATAAGAAAATAGGACTTGTAAGAAAACGATAACAGCCATATTTCCAGCTGTGGTATAACGCATACCAATAAAAACAAGCGTAAAAATAGTAGTTATCAAAAAGGTAGTTAAGAGTAAATCTTTATAGGCTGCTTTGTTCTTCAGTTCGACAAATCGTTTACGTTTATACATAATAGCCACATAAAAAACAAGTGCAATCATAAGACTATACATATAAGTATGTAATGCCCCAACGTAGGACATAGCAACAATAGAGAGTATGGGAAACCATGCTTCTAAAACGGTTAGTCCTATCATGAGGAGTTCACCTTCTCGTTCTTTGGTCATGGGTTTCCTTTGGTTTTTGATTACTCATTGAATTTTCGCATTGTAGCTAAATGTTGATGGCTTGTTAGAGGATGTATGTTAAAGTCTTGCAGAAGTTAAGACGTTTATAGGAGCTAATGATGCAAAAGAAACAAGAACAGGTAAAAGATATTTTTCAAAAAGTAGCCATAAAATATGATGAAATAGAATTTTTTAAAATCTCTGCTAGACATGTGGCTGAGATTGTTAAAGCGAAACAGACAAAAGAGAATTTAAAGATTTTAGATGTTGCTTGTGGTACGGGTAATGTTGTGTTGGTTTGTGCTTTATAATGCTCCCCATTTTTCATACTAGTAAAGAAGACATTTTAATATCACCTCACGCCGACACTTTTGGTAACTTATTTTCTCCTTCAACGTTAGAATTATTGACAGCTTGAAAATAAACTTCATTAGGAGTTTGATAGTGAATGGCTGAATGCAATCTCTTTTGATTGTAATTATCCATATATTTTTCAATAGACTTTTTCAGTATTTTTAAGTTTCTGTACTCATTGAGATAAATTTCTTCATACTTTATACTTCTCCAAAAACGTTCAATACAAATATTATCAGTAGCTCTACCTTTTTCATCCATAGAGATTTTAATATTGTAATTCTTTAAAATATTTACATGAGCCTTAGAAGTATATTGACTTCCTTGGTCTGTATTAAATATCTCAGGTTTAGGGTGAAGAGTTAATGCTTCTTTTAGTACAGTCGTAACCAAGGAATTATCCATCGTATTTGAAAGTTTCCATGAAAGTATTTTTTTAGAATGCCAATCAATAATAGCAGCCAAATAAACAAATCCTGTGTCAAGTTTTATGTAGGTAATATCAGTTGACCATACTTTATTGACTTTATCAATAATTACTTGCCCTGCATCATTTCTAAACTCTTTTAGAAGATAGGGATATTTGTAATGTTCTTTATTCCCAATAGTCGTTTTAGGCTTTGGATATAAAGCTTTGATACCCATATATCGCATTGCTTTCTTTACTAGCTTCTTCCCTACATTATAACCATCTCTTTGTAACTGCTTTGTTATTCGCCTATAGCCATAACTTGGAAAACTTGAATAGATGTTATTGATGGTATCAAGTAAACTTATCTCTTTACTTGTACTGAATGGATTTTTAGCTTTATAGTACAAAGATGACTTGTTTACTTTTAACAACTCACATTGCTTATTTAGTGATATTCTTAGCTTGGTATCCAATAGAGTTTTACGCTCTTTAGAGGATACCAAGCTTACGAGCTTTCCCTCTAAAAAATCCTTTTCAATCGTTAAGTTCCCAACTTTCTTTGCTAACTCATCTTTGTCTTTCTTAAGTATTTCAATTTCTTCTTTGTACTCTTTTACTACGGTACTTTTATCAAATGCCAATGACATATTCTCCAAAAACTGCTTTTTCCAATTTCTTAGATTTAATGGTTGAACTTCATATTTACTTGCTATTTGATTTACTGTATCTATTCCTTCTAAAACTTCCAACACTAATTTAGCCTTGAACTCTGCACTATACACTTTTCTTTTTTTACTCATTTCTCATTCCTTAATTTCTTAATCTTTATTCTATCTTCTTAATATAAAAAATCTTTTTTTACTGGTCTAGTTTTTGGGGTGCATTATACTTCTTGTTTAGAAAATGCTCAGTTTGAAGCCATGGATATTTCGGATGGTATGTTGGCTGTGGCTAAAGAAAATGCCCAACAACAAGGAATTGATAATATCTGTTTTGCTCTTCAAGACATTACAAAACTCTCTTTAGAGCGAAAATATGATGTCATTACTTGTTCTTACGCACTTTTCTTTTTACCTGATGCTGTGAATGTATTGAAATCTCTTATGTTACATTTGAATCACGGTGGAACACTTATTTTTACAAGTTTTTTAGACAAAGCCTTTAATCCTACGGTGAATTTATTGTTGCCACTTTTAGAAAAGTATGGTTCGCAGTCAGCCAAAGAATATGAGATGAATAAATGGGAAAACCTAAAACATGAAGCAGACATAGAACGGCTATGTTCAGAAGCAAATATAACACGATTTGAGATACAAACAAATGAGATTCGTTACCCTCTAAACCTAGATGAATGGTGGGAACTGTTGAATAAGTACCTACCTAAAATTAAATTCAAAATAAGATAAAATATCAGAATGAAAAGAGTAGAGAAAATAAATAAGTTAGAAGAAGCTAATTTAAACGATATAAAAAAGAATCATCCGAAATATAGAG
>CACVAP010000013.1 GCA_902727895.1 uncultured Sulfurovum sp. | reverse complement strand
GAAATTAAATCATTAGAAATAGATAAGTTTAGTTTTTTTGCTTCAGCAATCATTGCTTCAATTTTTTCATCACGTTTACTCATATGTAATCCTTATATTTTGTTTAAAATTTATTATACCATAAATAATCAGGCTTAATATATAGAGTTATTTTATTTTATTTTGTTATAATATATTAATTTTAAGAAATCTAACAGAAAGGTATGAAGATGAACAATTGTGTTGTCGGAGATGTGCATGGTGAATATAAATCTCTTATAAATTTAGTGGCAAAAACACCTGAGTATTCTCAACTTATTTTTGTTGGTGATTTGGTGGATAGAGGAAGTCAAAGTGCTCATGTTGTTAGGTTTGTGCGAACACATGAATTACCTTGTGTTCTAGGAAATCATGAAGTTATGATGATTGAACATGGTTCTCAATTTGTAAAAGATATAAAGAACAATAATGTAATTGAGCAAGATAATATATGGTTAAAGAATGGAGGGAGGGAAACACTACTCTCTTATGGCTTAGTTTCAATTAATAATGGGGAAATGGTCGTACATCCTTTTATTCAAGAGTTTATTTTTCAATTTGAAGATGATATAGAATGGATGAAAAAATTACCTTTATATCTAGAGTTAGATACCTATCACCCTTCTGGACGTAAAGTTATTGTATCACATTCAGCTATAGCTCCAGTATGGAACTTAAAAGATAGCAATGATGATGAAAAAATTAAAAAATTTACAGATATTGTACTTTGGGGACGTGTAAAACCCATGGATACTGAACCAATATTTAATATTTTTGGGCATACGCCACAAAAATATTCTACAGATATTAATAAGCATTATGTGAATATTGATACAGGGTGCTATATGAAAGAAGCTAAAGGCTATGGTTTATTATCTGCTTATTGTATTGAGACGGAAGAGGTTTACTCTTCAAGTGATTTAGCTTATGAAAAAGTAAGTTAGTGATTATTAAATATACGGAACATATACCAGCACTGGAGGATATGAAAAAATATCCTAAAGAATTATATGCTTTAGGTGATGTTTCTTTACTACAAAGGTCAAAAGTTTCTATTGTTGGTACTAGGAGACCTTCTTTATACACGCAACATCAAACGAAGAAATTAGCTACTTCTTTAGCTAAAAGGGGTGTTTGTTTAGTTTCTGGTGCTGCCATGGGCGTTGATGCACTTGTTCATCAAGGAGCTGGATTTCCAAATACTATTGCTGTAGTTGCTAACTCCTTAGACATACGTTACCCTTCTGTTAATCGTCATATTATAGAAGGTATTGAAAAAGAGGGATTAGTTTTAAGCCAGTTTCCTCAAACAAGTAAAGCAGCTCCTTGGTCTTTTGTTGTGCGTAACGAGTTGGTAGTTGCCTTGGGAGATATTTTAATTGTGACCCAAGCAGATGAAAATTCTGGTTCAATGCGTTCTGTAGAGTTTGCTTTAAAAATGGGTAAAGAGATTTATGTTTTACCTCAGCAGTTGGATGAGAGTAATGGAACAAATAAACTTTTAGAAGAAGGTTTAGCTAAAGCAATTTACGATATTGATGCTTTTTCAAATAAATATGGAGTGGTTCCGAAAAATGAAGAAATACCTAGAGATGACTTCTTCTATTTTTGTCAGACATCACCAACTTTTGATGATGCTGTTTCTAAATTTAATGATAGGGTTTATGAGGCAGAATTAGAAGGTTTGATTTATATAGAAAATGGGCTAGTAAGACTCGTTTAAAGAGAAGTTGGACTTACTTGTACTCCATTATATTCGAAATATAAATCATCATTAGCTAAATTAACATGATTTTTTGTTTTTATAAGTTGCATTTCATTTGCTTGTAATTCTTGATTTTCAATTGTATTTGAATTACTTTTGACCCAAACAGGGTATTTACTTGTATTTAAAATCCAAAAGTCTGTGTAGTCTATCTCTTTGTCATTTTGTATTCTTACACCGTGATTTCGATTACTAGCGATACCTTTTAGTAAAAAAATATCGTGATAATAGTCATCTAGAACTTTTTCTTCGAGTAAATCACCTTTTCCATTTCTTGAGACATAGGCAATAATATCAATATTGTCATCGGTTTTTTTATTAATAATATTGTAAAGTTCTTTTTTATCTTCCATATCCTCCATCCCTTTAAATGAATGGTAGGCATTAATATGACCTTTTAATATGAGGTTTTGAAAGTTGTCAAAGTAAAGATATTCATCTTTAATTTTCTTATTACGTATCATTGTCGAAATACGACCACCAAATGTTTTACTATGATTAGAAATATTTTTGTTAAGTATGGGTTCAATATGTTTTTCATTGAGTACTCCTAGAAATGCGAGTAAATCGTTTAGTTTATCACCTACATAATTGAAAAATCTACTAATTGGATTGTTTTTTCCTAAGAATTTCTCAAGTAGTGTGAGTAAATAAGAGAGTGCAAATACCTCAAATATCGGGGCAAACCATGAAGAGGTAAGCCAAATAGCTATTTTAGAAATCACAAGCCATAGTGCTTTAAAAAAGCCAATAACAAGTACTTTTAACTCAACGAAGACTGCTAAATGTGTTAAGATGTCTGCTAGGTACATAACCCAAACACCAACTCCAAGAGGTAGGGCAACAACTACGAAATTTTTAATCTTGGTTTTGAAACTAAGTGCTTTATAGTATTGAAAAAGTTCTTGAAAAGGTTTTTTGAAGTGACTGATAATGTGTTTGTCTAACCATTGAGAAACAATGTTGTCAATAAGCCATCTTTTCATACCCAGTAGAATAGCTTGAAAAAGGGTTAATCCTTTTATAAAATGTAAAAGCTTTAGTTTTGAGACAAACCAGAGTGAGAGAATAGATGACTTAAAGACCAGTACAACAGCAATCATGTATCCCATAATGTAGTTGTATGAGATTGGGTGGATATAAGAGAGTATTACCATAATTAATACAGGTACTAAAATGGCAATAAGTGCTTTATATCTTCGTTTCATTGGTATTTTATTCTGATTCTACAGTATCAGTTGCATAAACACCAGTAATGGTTTTCCAAATAATAGAAGCATTAATACCAATCCAAATTATGAGACCTACTGAAATTGTACCTGTCCATCCCATTTGTGTTGTGTTTGAGAAGTCTAATAGACCATATTGGTTCAGTCCCCAAAGGAATGCTAAAATAATGAAAATAGTTGCAATCGTTCCACTAATCCCAATAGATTGTAAAATAGATTTAGCAGCTAAAATCCAAAGTCCTATCATAATTAAAATAGCAAAAGGAGTGAATCCTGTTAAGATATCTTGTTGTGAAATATAATGTACAAAGTGGTGTTCTAATGGGTTCCATGTTCCAATAGCAAGGGCTAAAGAGAGTAGAAGGGTTACCCACCAACGTAAATGACTTTCGCTTTTACCTTTTTTTGTTTTATTGGTTTTTGTTAAAAATGACATAGTGATATCCTTAATTTTATAGTATATTTTAATCGAAATAATTATAGCGAAGGAAAGGGAAAAAAGAGCTAAGAAAAGTTTAAGTAGGTTCTATTTATTTACTAAATTGAACCTATGTTAATGTACTACTTATAATATTGAACGAATGTCATTATTTATTTCATCGTATGTTACTTGACCTCTATAGGTAAACTCAGTAACACCATTTTTAATAACCATAATAAATGGTAAGATACCTGTCCATCCATAAGTACTTTGTACATGATATTGTAAGTTTGTCGCTGTATGACCAGGAACTACAGGGTAGGTTATTTTGTGTCTTCTAATTAGTGCATTGGCTTGCATACTAGACATTTTACCTTCTACTTGTAGTGCTATTATTTCTAGCTTATTACGGTATTGTCGATGTAATTTATTCATAATAGGCATTTCTTTTATACAATGAGAACAGTTTTTACCAAACATTTCCAAAATGACAATCTTATTTTTTAACTCTGGAAAAACATAACCATTAGAGCGTTCAACAACTGTGATTGTCTGTCCTTGAATACTTTTTAGATTGTGTACTTCTCCACCTGCTTTAGTAATAAGTTTTTTTGGTTTTAACTCTTTTGCTTTTATCGGATTCTTTTGACATGCACTATTAGCATTTAAGTCATCCGAACACTCTGGTGCAATCTGCATTAATGATGGATTAGCTACGGTTGAAGTAGGCATAACAGCACTATTGCTTGTACTTTTTGGTTCTGCCCCATTGCCAAAAAGTCCAAAACAAGCTGTATTCAAAAACAAAGCAGCTGTCAAAATTGATAGTTGTGTTAACCCTCTAGTTGTTATTTTCATGATAAATTCCCTTTTTTATTTTACTTTATTAGTCGTTTAAGTCGTCGATTAACATTTCCAGTTCATCTTCTCTAATAAGTCCTGCACGTACTTGTTCTACTTCCCCATCTTTGTTAATAGCAACTAAAAGAGGAAGTGGTATACCCCTACCATACCCAGCCATTGTTGCTATATAGTCAATAAAGTCATTATGCTCAATACCAGCAATGACATTGTAGTTCATTTCATGCTTAGCGACAAAGTCTTTTAGTTTATCAGTAGGATATTGTTGTGATTCAATCGTTATAATTTCTAAGTCATTTGTATTTTTATGTTTATTGGTTAATTTAATAAATTCTGGAATTTCTTTAATACATGGAGGACATCTATATCCGAATAGGGAAAGCAGTACAGCTTTCCCTCTAAATTCATGAAAGTCTAAACCAGATTCTGTTTTTGAGATTTGTAATTGGCTAACAGTAATGTTTTTATCATCAATAGTTGTTAATGTAAAAGAGGGAGTCTCTGTAGCATATAAGAGTGTTGTAAAAGTAAATATGAGTGTTAATAGTAGTTTCTTCATTTAAATCCTTTGAAATATTAAATATATTTTATGGAATATTATAACCAAGAAAACATGTATTTATTGTGTAAATAGGACTTAAGTTTTAGAAAAGAAGGATTTTAAATCCCTCTTTTTAGGTGCTTAGTCTCTATTTCCACCACCATTACGGCTTCCACGGTTTCCACCACCATTACGGCTATCTCTGTTTCCACCACCTCTACTCTCACCACCACGGCTTCCACCACGATTTCCACCTCTGTCTCCAGCACGGCCACCACCGTTTCTGTCTCCACCACCACTACGGCTACGACTTCTGTTTCTTCCACGGCCACCACCATTTCTGTCTCCACCCTTGAAGTTTTTAGCTCTTTCTATAAGTGCGCTAACCTCTTCAGTTCCAAGACCAATGATATCTTTACCTTTAACATCTACTTCTTGTTGCACAATGGTAGCTAAAAGATGAGCGATGGTTACAATATCCATATCATGTTGTAGCGTTTTTACCATTTCTTTACCAGATGCTTTTATTTCTGTATTAGCAATTTTGGCTAATAAGTCACCATCTTTACGTACTTGAACTTCTTGACGTGTTGGAATAACTTCTGAAACCATAACGGTTCCAACATCTTTTTCAATTCTTTTAATGGTTCTAAGCTCATTTGGAGAAACTAAAGTAATAGCCTCACCTTTGTTACCAGCACGACCTGTACGACCAATTCTGTGTACATAAGACTCTGAATCAAAAGGAATATGGTAGTTAAATACGTGAGAAACATCATTAACATCAAGACCACGTGCAGCAACATCAGTTGCAATAAAAATTTCAACTAAACCTTGTTTGAAAGAACGGATTGTATGTTCTCTTTGCTTTTGCTCCATGTCACCATGAAGTGATGCAACTTTAAACCCTTGTGCTGTCATGTAAGAAGAAAGTCTGTCTACTTCTTTTTTCATTCTACAGAAAATAATACATTTATTTGGGTTTTTATAATCAATAAGTCTTAAAAGAGCATCATCTCTTTCATAGTCAGCAACTACATAAAATAATTGTTTAATATCAGTGTTGGTTCTTTCACTCTTTGTAATGGTTACAGACTTTGGTGTTTTAAGAATTTTTTCTGCAAGAACTTTAATTTGTTTTGGCATAGTTGCTGAAAACATAAGTGTTTGACGTTCTGCTGGAAGGAAAGTAAAAATATTTTTAATTTCGTCTAAGAATCCCATATCAAGCATTTCATCAGCTTCATCTAAAATAACAAATGATGGGTTGATAGTTACTCTTTTAGATTGAAGTAAGTCTTGAAGTCTACCCGGAGTTGCAACAATAATACTTGCTTGGTTAATTCTTTCTATTTGTTTGTTGTAAGGTGTACCACCGTAAACTGTTGCTGTTTTAAGTCCAGCTGTTTTACCAAAACGGAAAAGTTCGTCAGAAACTTGCATAGCAAGCTCACGAGTAGGAACGATTACTAATGCTTCAACACCTTTGTTCCCAACCATTTGTTGGATAACTGGTAGACCAAATGCAGCTGTTTTACCTGTACCTGTTTGTGCTTGACCAATTAAATCGTGACCTTCTAATATAAGAGGAATTGCATCAGCTTGAACAGGGCTTGGTTCTTTAAATCCAGCTTCATTAATGGCTTGGTTTAGTGTATCTTTAAAATTAAAATCTTGAAATGTCATATGTGTACTTCTTTATGGTGAATTTTGTAGGGTAAATGTATGTGCTTATTTAAAACAGAAACAGTAATTAATTAGTATTGCTTTAGTCCATAAATGGCGATCGTCGACCCCAATTTTTGCAGCTAATACCAAATAATCGCACTGTTGAAAGTGGATGGCTTGAATGCTTATTCATATTTAGAGACAAGGTAGATATGTCCTAAAAATAAGAGATGATTGATATACTCTTGCAGAAATTTTGCGAATTATAGCGAAATTAAACTAAAATAGATAGTGTTAAGTGCAGATATTTATATTTAATATAGGAAATCCTTATAAAGACGAAACACTTTCGTCAATTATAAGGTCTGTTTGATTAGATGTTTTCTCTTTGACTACAGTCAACAGAAACAGGGTTATTAAGAACTTCTTCTCCAAGAGTTTTCACTTCTTCTGGCATGGTAGCTGAAAAAATGAGTGTTTGACGTTCTGCTGGAAGGAATTTAAATATGTTTTTAATTTGTTCCTCTAAACCCATCTCAAGCATTTGATCTGCATCATCTAAAATAACGAATGCAGGATTAATGGTAATTTGTTTAGATTGAAGTAAGTCTTGCAGTCTTCCAGGGGTTGCTACAATAATATTAGCTTGGTTAATTCTCTCTACTTGTTCGTCGTAAGGTGTACCACCGTAAACAGTAGTTGTTGTAAGACCAGCAGGTTCACCAAAATGGAAAAGTTCGTCAGAAACTTGCACAGCAAGTTCAATAGTAGGAGCTAGAATTAATGCTTCAATTCCTTTACCTCCTACCATTTGTTGAATAACTGGTAAACCAAAGGCAGCTGTTTTTCCTGTACCTATATGTACTTGCGCAATTAAATCTTTACCTGCTAATATATGAGGAATTACATCGGCTTGAACGGGACTTGGTTCTTTAAATCCAATATCATCTATGGCTTGGTTTAGGGTGTCTTTAAAGTTAAATTCTTTAAATGTCATATGTATCCTTTTTTATGGTAAGTTTGTAGGAGAAAATAAGTGCTTGTGTAACATAGTAATTAACATTACTTTAAGTTCATAAGTCAGTGTGTATTTAACCCAATTTTTATAGCTGTCATCAACAATCATATTAAATATGAACCTCTTAAATGCTTATGGTAGTTAGTGCTTTTAAGCGAAACTACTGCCCTAAAAATAAGAGATGTTTGATATACTAATGCTTCAAAGATTATATCAAAAATAAATAAATAAAGATAGATAGTATTTATTACACTTATCTATATAGGATTAACATATGAAAATGAAACATTTTAGCCTTTTAACGCTCTTTTTTTTAGCAGGATGCTCTTTAAATGCTGTGGATGATAAAGAGGTGAAGTACCCCATAGTTGAACAACAAATTGAAGAAGTTTCGTTTGAAGCTAGCCGAACATTAGATGAAAAAATAGGTTCTATGCTTATGGTAGGTTTTATGGGAACTTCAGCTCCCAAAAATTCTCAAATCTGTAGAGACATTGCAAAGTATGATTTAGCAGGGGTTATTCTTTTTGATATGAATCCAGTCAATCATAAACAAGCCAAAAATATTTCAGGTAAATGGCAACTTACAAAGTTAACACAAGAGTTACAAGCTTGTTCTAAAGACGGGAAACTACTTATCTCTGTAGACCAAGAAGGTGGTAAAGTTCAACGACTTAAAAGTAAATATGGTTTTTATGGAAAGTTTCCAAAAGCTTCAGATGTTATTAAACTAAGTGATGCACGTGTTAAACAACATTATGAGCAGATGGGAGCTGAATTGGCTTCTGTAGGAATTAACTATAATTTAGCACCTGATGTTGATTTAGCAATTAATAAAAGAAACCATGTTATCTATAAACTAGGGCGTTCTTTTGGTTCAGATCCGAAGCAAGTAGTTAAATATGCGTCTATCTTTATGGATGCTATGCATGATAATGGTGTTTTGACCTCACTTAAACACTTTCCGGGACATGGTTCATCTTTGGGTGACACACATAAAGGTTTTGTAGATGTGACAAACCTTTGGAAAGAGGTAGAGTTAGAACCTTACAGACTTTTAGCACAAACTCAAACCATAGATACGGTTATGGTAGCCCATGTCTTTAACAAGAAGTTAGATGCTAAATACCCAGCGACACTCTCTAATAAAATTATTAATGGTAAATTAAGAAGTGAGTTTGGTTTTAATGGTGTGGTGATTACTGATGACTTACAAATGGGTGCTATTAATAAGAAATATGGTTTAAAAAATACTTTAAAGTTAGCAATTAATGCTGGAAATGACATCTTACTTTTTGGAAATCAACTTTCTGTTAAGAGTATGGTTAAGACAAGTACTTTGGTTAATAATATTAAAACATTAATCAAAAGTGGTGAAATTAATTTAAATGATATTGAAGCTTCAAATGTTCGTTTAGATACTTTAAAATCTAAACTATAAAATTGTATTAAGTGACTTTATAGTCACTTAATATTTACATGAACTCTTATCTAGATGAGCCCATATGTCTACCACCCTTATGACCATTAGATGAATTTCTTGTATTCATTCTAGTTTGGTTTCTTCTCGTAGTATCTCTTCTAATTTGACGTTGTGTATTGTTTCTATAGTTATTATTATTTCTATAATTATTATTACTAGAATTGATTCGAGTATTAGCTCGTGTATTCACTCTTGTAGAATTATGATTAATATTTTCTGACCTATTTTGACCATTCATTCTCGTAACATTCATTCTTGCTGGAGTACGATGATTGTTGTATTGTTGATTTGTATGTTGTCTGGTATTATAATGAGATCTTGAATGATTTGAACGATAGTTATTATGGTAGGCACGAGGATAATAAGAACGATCATAATAGTGACCACGTACTATAACATTTGGGCTACGATAAGAGTGGATACGGTTCCAATTGTTAAAGGCATGGTGTCTGTATTGTCTATGATGACGGTGACCATGTCTGAAAAAACCACGTCGGTAATGTCGGTCATTATAGCTGTAGTTACGGTTATAAGAGAAGAAAATATTGTTAAAAAAGTATCCAGTAGTATCATAGTAACCATAGTAATAACCATCATTATTGTAGTATGAATGTCTGTCATAGTCAAAAG
>CACVAP010000012.1 GCA_902727895.1 uncultured Sulfurovum sp. | reverse complement strand
GACCCTCAAGCTAATCTCTTTATTTCTAAAGCTCTTGCTTTGACGTTGAAACCGATATATTACTCTTAACAAAACTCTCTTTTGTATGATAGCTAATTGCTACATTTGTATTATACGAGTCGTTGAATATCTACTAATTCTTAAAGGTGATGGTTCACTATAGACTATTACTCTATGGGTCAGGCTACGTTATTGTCTACTTTTATACTCTCCCTAACTCATAGTAGAAAAAAGTTCAATATCCTCAGAAATAAACCCTTTATCATTTGTTACAATTATATCTGCCTCTACTTTCTTAGCACAAATATATTGTGTAGCATCTTCATAGTCAGTACAAATATTATTTTCACACAATGCCAATGCTTCATAAAAAATAGAATCATCAATAGAAATTAAAGTAAAAATATCACGAACAAAATACATTTTTTCTATAGCTTCTTCAAAAGAAAGTTTTGCTTGATTCCGTAATATATAAAAAAGAGTAGCCAAACTATCACTATTAATATAGAGTTCACAGCCATCTTCTGCATAGTCACGAATAATCTTTAAACTTGACATATGACTAGGTCTTTTTAAATCACAAATATCAATAATAATATTTGTATCCACATATATATTACTTAGCACGTCTTACAGCCTTCTCAATGCGTATTTGTTTTACATCTACATCTACCAAGCTTCCTACTGGAACACTACCTGATAATGCTTTTAATGCTTTCAAACGCTTTTGTTTTTTTTTCTCTTTAGTAAAGAACTCAATAGACTTTTTCACCATTTCTGTTTGACTCATACCCTCTTCAATAGCTATTTGTTCAATCTTATTTGCTGTCTCTTCATCAAAATTAAAGTTTTTACGTACAGTCATAGGCTCTCCTTTATATGTCTAAATATATACATATAGTACCATATACATATAAATTTAGCAAATCCTTTTAAGAAAAGTCTTCCTCTCTATTATTTTCATAATAAACAATATTTTAAATTTTACTCCTCATCTAGCTAGTTTGATATATAATAAACTAAAAATTACAAGGAAACCAAGATGTCTCAAACCTTAGTAGAAAACATAGACAGAGGTTCCATAGAAAAACTGGTACGTAGCTTTTATGCCAAAGTACTAGAAGACAATGTTTTAGCTCCTTTCTTCATCAATGCCTTAGGTGATGACATGAGAAATGACAAATGGTATGAACACCTCATCACCCTTGACAACTTTTGGTTAGGAATGATGTTAGAAGAAGGAAAGTACATGGGTGACCCTCTTTTACCTCATGTATTTTTAGCTGGACTAACACCTGAGATTTTTGACCAATGGTTAAAAGTATTTAGAGAAACACTGGAAGAGATTTATACACCTTCTAATGTTAGAAAGTTTCATGGTAAAGCAAAAGCACTCTCTACAAGATTTATAAAAGACTTAGAACTGGATGATGATGACGACTACGAATAATTTTATACCCATAAAGTCAGAGCAATTTGACTTTCATATTTCTAAATATCAAGTTACCATGCAAGAGTATTTGGCTTTTGCCAAAGAAACAAACAGCCATTACCCAGAGTGGATGCAAGAAAACCATAACTGTAATCTTGAAACAGGTTCTGATGACTTGTATGAAGAAGTAAACTTTGAAGACAATGCTCCTCTTGTAGGGATTTCTTGGGAAGATGCTCAGGCTTATTGTGTTTGGCTTAGTGATAAAGAATCTAAAAACTATAGACTCCCCACAGAAGCCGAGTGGCAATACGCTTGTAAAGCAGCTACAAGTACCCCTTTTAGTTGTGATGAAGATGAAGTACAGGAACATGCTTGGTATTTTGAAAATGCATTTGGTGAAGCACATGAGGTAGGAACTAAAAAACCAAATCCATGGGGACTCTATGACATGCATGGAAATGTATGGGAATGGTGTCAAGACACATGGAGTGAAAGCTATGATGAAAATGTAACAGTTGAAGCCTTTACAAATACCAATGATGACAGAAAATTACTTCGTGGTGGTTCATGGTTTGACTCAAAAGAAAATGCCTCCTCAACTGCTCGTCATAAGTATGCTTTGGACTTTTGTTATGTTGATGTTGGGTTTCGGGTGGTTTGGTCATAGAAACTAAAATAAAAAAGAATTTAGGATTTAAAGAACTTCTAGCCATTGCCATAGGTGGTATGGTTGGTGGAGGTATTTTCACCATTCTAGGAATTTCTGTTGCTATGGTTGGGGCATTGGCTCCCTTTGCCATTGCTTTGGGTGCAGTAGTCGCTTCTTTTGCTGCTTACTCTTACGTTAAACTCGGAGTCTATTACAAAGATGAAGGAGCAACCTATAGCTTTTTCAAACGTACCTACCCCAACTCAGACATGGCTGCCTCTTTTATTGGTTGGTATACTATTTTTGGATACATTAGTACCCTAGCCCTCTATGCCTATACTTTCTCCTCCTATGCCGTTAGTGGATTTGAATTTTATGAAAATGAAATCATTCGTAAACTCTTAGCCATTGCTATTATTATGCTTTTTACCGTTATCAATATTTGGAGTGTTAAGGGTATGGGTAAACTTGAAGATATTTTAGTCTATAGTAAACTAATCATTCTTTTATTTATCTCATTTATGTTCATCTATACAGCAAAGACAGACTTTCATAATTTTACTACTGTCATTCAAAACGACTTTGAAAGTACACCTCTTTTAAGCATACTACTTGTTGCATCCATAACCTTTGTGGCTTATGAAGGTTTTCAACTGGTCATTAATGCCGTAAATGAAATGGAAGATCCTGACAAAAATATTCCACGAACCATCTATTCTGCTATTGTAATTGTCGCACTCATCTATTTTATTATAGCACTTAGTGCTGTCTTGGCTATTCCGACCGAAGATTTAATTCAAAATAAAGAGTCTGCCTTAGCAACAGGTGCAGGAAATATCATGGGTTCTTTTGGACAAAACCTAGTAATTTTTGGTGCTATTTTGGCTACTAGCTCAGCCATAAACGGTACGTTATTTGGTGCATCAAGACAAATGGCACGAATAGCCGATGATGGGTTTCTACCTAAGATTATTTCAATCAGAGAAAACAACATTCCCAAGTATGCCATTATAGCCATGAGCTTGGTAGCCAGTTTACTCATTTTAGTGGGTGGGTTACGTCTTATTTTAGAATTTGGAAGTATTACTTTTCTTTTAGTCTCTTTACTCATGTCCATTGCCAATTTTAAAATACGTAAAGAAACACAAAGTTCGCTATTGATTACTGTTATGTCTATTGTGGGTTTACTTATGGGAACGCTCTTGATTTTGTACTATGAGTTTCATACTAATCCTGAACAGTTACTATTTATTGCTGGACTTTATGGATTGTTGAGCTTGGGTGCTTGGGGTTATGCTAGGTTTCGACATTGGTAAAAATTCAAAGGTGCATTAAAACAGCACCTTATGAATCATAAGTCTTTAAACTTATAACAAGTTAGCCAAATCATTCTTTACAGAGATAATGTCAATGTAAGGAGTAATCTCTTCTTCACTCACACCAAATGCATTTGAAAAAGAGAAAAACAAATCTTGTTCACTTTCATCTGCATCACCATCAGCCAATAGTAAATCTATAAGATTTGCTAAGATTGTCATTTTTTGATCATCATTCAAAAGCTCATTCGCTTCTTTTTGAAATGCTTCTAAATCTTGTTTCTTAGAGTACTTAGACGCTGATTCAACTAACCCTCTTGGATCACCAATACTTGCAAGATTCACATAAAGGTAATTCATTTCAGCATCAGCAATCTCCCCATCTGACGACATCATATAAATCATACTTGTTGCTAAAGCTATTGCTGGTGTCAATTCTACTGTTGACGAAAATTTGTCAAAAAATCCCATTTTATTTCCTAATTATAGTTATTTGTTGTTCATACGAACAGAATGGGATTCTAGCAAAAAAATCTTTAGTAAAGTACCTAAAAATAGGGTTTTGTTAGAAATAAATAAAAAGGTTCCTAAGTAGTAAAACACTTTTAGCTCTTGAGTCCTAAATAAAATTAATTTAAAACATATTTCATGAATAAATATGGAAGATTTGTAACAGTTTTACCCCTACTATGCATTAGATATGGAAGAATTGTAACACAGCCTCTATACTAGCCATGCTATAGTAAAGCTATTTAGAGAAATTAAACTAGCATAAGATATAATCCATCCAAATGATATTTATAAGGTTTTACTACTGAAACCTAAAGAAAAGGAAATAGCAATATGAGCATTAAGATACATGAGTATGATGCAGTTATTGTTGGTTCAGGACTCGCTGGTCTAGCAGCAGCAAAAGAGCTAACAGAAGCAGGAAAAAAAACAGCTGTAATTACAAAACTACATCCACTAAGATCTCACTCGGGAGCTGCTCAAGGTGGAATTAACGCTGCACTTAGCCCAGATGATTCTACAGAGCTTCATGAGTTTGACACGGTAAAAGGTTCTGATTATTTAGCAGACCAAGACTGTGTTGAACTTATGTGTACCAAAGCACCTGAAACCATTCGTTGGGCTGAGAGAATGGGTGCTGTTTTTTCACGTAACGAAGAAGGAAATATTGCTATTCGTCCTTTTGGTGGACAGAGTAAACCTCGTGCTTGTTTTGCAAAAGACCGAACGGGTTTAACA
Organism: uncultured Sulfurovum sp.; assembly: GCA_902727895.1. Lineage (GTDB taxonomy): Bacteria > Campylobacterota > Campylobacteria > Campylobacterales > Sulfurovaceae > UBA1140. The sequence goes on along the minus strand of CACVAP010000012.1, from coordinate 5,094 downwards.
CTTCTTCAAACTATTTATGAACAAGCAAACAGAGCTGGAATCGAAGTGTTTGATGAGTGGTATTGTTCAGACCTTATCTACGAAGATGGAAAAGTATCGGGTGTTGTTGCTTACGATATCAAAACTTCTGAACCTGCTATTTTCAATGCAAAGGTAACCATGTTTGCAACAGGTGGACACGGAAGAGCTTATAGATTTAACTCTAATGCCCATGCAAATACAGGTGATTCACTTTCTATTGTCGCACGTAAAGGTCTTCCTTTAGAAGACATGGAGTTTGTACAATTTCACCCATCTGGTCTTGGTGGTTCGGGTGTGCTTATTTCAGAAGCTGCACGTGGAGAAGGTGGTCGTCTTTATAACAGCGAAGGTGAACGTTTTATGTCTAAGTATGCACCAAATGCCATGGAACTTGCATCACGTGATGTCGTAAGTCGTGCCATTATGGAAGAAGTACGTCAAGGACGTGGTGTTGGTAAAGATGGTCAGTCAATGAACCTTGACCTTACCCACCTTGATCCTGAAATTATTTACACTAAGTTACCAGAACTGCGTGAACTTGCCATTGCATTCCAAGGGCAAGACATGGTTAAAGAAGCCATTCATATTTCAGCAACAGCACACTACGCAATGGGTGGAATTCCAACCAACATTAACTGTCAAGTAGAAAAAAATGCTGCCAAAGAACTGGTAGAAGGTTTCTACGCAGCTGGTGAGTGTTCTTGTGTTTCTGTACATGGTGCAAATAGACTGGGTGCAAACTCACTACTTGAAGCAATGTTTTTTGGTCGTCATGCAGGTGAGAACATGGTTAAGGCTATTGATGCAGGTATTGAACTGCGTCCTGCTAAAGCATCTGATGCTGATGCTTGTATTAATGAAATGCGTACTATTCTTACTTCTAATGGTATGGAAAGAGTTCCAGCCTTAAGAGAAGAACTTCAAGCTGGTATGACTAAAAATGCTGGAGTCTTTAGATCTAAAGATTCTTTAGAAGAACAACTGGTACTTATTAACGAATTGCTTGGTCGTTTTAAAGGCATTAGAATTGATGACAAATCAAAAACATTTAACACAGACCTTCAAGAAGCTACAGAGCTTGGTCACATGTTAGAGTTTTCAAAGTTCATTGTAGATGGTGCATTAAATCGTGAAGAAAGTCGTGGTGGTCACTACCGTGAAGACTTTACAAGTAGAAATGATGAAAAGTTCATGAAACATACTTATGCGTATATGGACAAAGACTTTAAAATGCGTTCTGAATGGGGTGAAGTAGTCCAAGGTAAATTTGAACCAGTAGAAAGAAAATATTAAGGAGCTAATAATGAGTGAAAATATTGCTGGTGCTACCACCAGAAAAGTAACCATCAAAGCATTTAGATTTAATGCTGAGACTGATTATCTTCCAACCTATAAGCACTATACTATGGAAGTAGGAAAAGACGAACTTATTTTAGATCTTATGAACAGAATTAAGTGGGAGCATGATGGTTCATTCTCTTACCGTCGTTCTTGTCGTCATGGTATTTGTGGAGCTTGTGCCATTAAAGTAAATGGTAAAGCTACTCTAGCATGTAAACAAAATGCCATTGAACTTCTTGACCTTTTTGACAATGAGATTACTTTAGAGCCAAGTTCTACTAAACGTGCTATTAAAGACATGATTATTGACAAGTCAGACTTTTGGGAAAAACACGAAGCTGTTAAACCTTATGTGGTTACAGATGTTGACCCACGTCCCGAGGGTGAAAGTAAACAAAGTGTTGCTGAATTTAACAACTTTTTAGATTCTGATCTTTGTATTCAGTGTGGTGCTTGTCACTACTCTTGCCCTGCTCTTGAAGTAAACGATGCCTTCCTTGGACCTGCTGCTTTTGCTGCTGCGTACCGATTTACTGTTGATCCTCGTGATGAAGCTGGAAAAGAAAGACTTCAAACTACTTTTGAATCTGCTGCTGGTGTTTGGGATTGTGTAAAATGTTTTGAATGTGCTGATGCTTGTCCAAAAGACATTAACCCAATCGAAAAAATTGGTAAGCTTCACAACATGCAATTCGAACAAGGCATTGCAGTCTCAAACGTAGCAACACGTCATGCAGAAGGTTTCTTAAGAGGAATCAAAAAGACTGGTTTCTTAGATGAAGCAGACATTGTTACTTATTCTGAGGGGTACTTAGGTATGTACAAACATGTTGGTACAGCCATGAAAATGATGAAGTCAGGGAAAATTCACTGGCATTCAGGTATTCCATTTATTAAGTCTATTCCAGAGATTAAAAACTTAAGTGAACTTCAAAAACTAATTGAAATTTCACAAACAAACAAACTGTAAGGAGAACAAGATGAGCGAACAATTACACTATGCACTCTTTACTGGGTGTACAGCCAAACAATCAACACCAGAACTACTGTCATCTACACTTGCCGTAGCCAATAAATTAGGAATTAAAATCACTATTTTAGAAGAGGCTTCATGTTGTGGAGCGTCTCACTTACAAGATTTTGATGAATTTTTAGCCCATGTTCTCAATGCACGTAACATCTGTTATGCTGAGAAATTAGGCTTAACCATGATTACCATTTGTAATACATGCCAACTAAACTCTGCCATGACAAAACATGCGCTAGACAAAGATCCAGAACTAAAAGCACGTGTTAACGAAAAACTTGGAGAAGTTGGTTTAGAGTACAAAGGTACTTCTGAAATTAAACACTTTTTGTATGCGATTATAGATGAGTATGGTTTAGACAATGTAAAAGAAAAAGTAACTACCCCACTTTCTGCTTTTAACATTGCTCCTTTCTACGGATGTCACAACATTAGACCAACTGAGTTACATGGAAAATCTAATGGGAATGAAAATTCATACAACCCTACTTCACTTGACAACTTAATTGTAGCTCTTGAAGGTAACCCTGTAAATTACTCACATAAAAACAAATGTTGTGGTTTCCATGTTGAACTTCAAGCAAATCATACGTCAGAAGTATTAGCTGGTAATGCCATGGTAGATGCCATAGATAACAACGCAGACATGATGGTAACACCATGTCCACTTTGTCACCTTAAAATGGACACTTACCAAGACAGCGTAGGAAATGTAGTAGGAAGAGATATTGCTTTACCTGTTCTACATATGCCACAAATGGTCGCGCTTGCACTTGGTTGTACTGAATCTGAGATTGGTTTGAAGTTTCATGTGCAGAAGGCTAAACAGATTTTTACTGAGGCTCAGCCTGCCTAGACTCTGTTAAACTTTTTTAATCTAATTATGTGGACTGAAGCCAACCCTACATTGAACTCCTCCCTCCTCGAAATGCACTTAAACCTGCTTGTAGGGTTGGCCTCAGTCCATATAAAAAAAGATTAATCTTTCCATACTTCCTTATGTGCATACCAAAAAGTTTAAAATCTGTAGGGTAGGCTTCAGCCTACGAAAACTATTCCTCTTTCCTTAACTTAAAACCACATATATTTATTTTTTTAATTCATTACAAACTATTTTAATTTGTGGGGAGGTTTTAGCAATCTTTAGTCAATATATCATATTTGTCATGATTCATGATATCCTGAAAATAAATCGTTTCATCTTTTGTACTAAGTAAGATTCTATACCCATCATTGCCAAGCACTCTAATAGATTATTTTTGTTTATCTCTACGACAAACTATATTTTTTAGGTTTAATTTACTATCAGATATATTCTCTTGAAAAAGCTCTTCCGTCTTCTCTATATTCTCTAAGCCAATCTTTTTAGCAATTTTCTTTTTACTGGTCTAATTTTTAGGGAGCATTATAAAACTCAAGAGGCATAGCGATGCTCTAAGATTAAATCTCCAATTTCCATCTCTAACTTTGCCATTTGAGTTAAAAGAGTATCTAGATTTTTTTTAGTTTCACTATCTTCCATCATTTTAAAAATATCTTCTACTACTTCATAATTATCATCAAGATTAAATTGCAGTGTTCTGAGTTTTCCTTCATTAAAATTTAGTTCATCTAAAATTTCTCTAAATCCCTTAACCATCATCAAGGAAATTTTAATAGCATTTTTAGTTTCAACATCAGAATTACTAAACTGTTTAAAGTACTCTATATTCAACAATGGCATATATTGTAAATCACTCATGAGTATCCTTTCTATTGTTATTTATTATAGTAGATTAAGTGAGCTAGAAGTTTAGATTATTATAGAAACTTATAATAAGAATATTGAGAAAAAGTGTTGTGGTTTCTATGTTGAGTTACAAGCGAACCATACTTCTGAAGTGTTGGCTGGTAATGCCATGATAGATGCCATAGACAACAACGCAGACATGATGGTTAATACCATGTCCACTTTGTCACCTTAAAATGGACACTTACCAAGACAGCGTAGGAAATGTAGTAGGAAGAGACATTGCTTTACCTGTGTTACACATGCACAAATGCTTGCTCTTGCACTTGGTTGTACTGAAAGTGAGATTAGTTTGAAGTTTCATGTTCAGAAGGCTAAACAAATTTTTGCTGAGGCTCAGATTGCTTAAATTATTTTAACTTTGGACAAGATAATACCTTGTCCTACTTTTTTAATTCGATAATACTTTCTAAAAAACTCTTTTCAAGCCGTGGATTTATCCGAAAACCTACCTCTTTAAACTCTTCAAGTATATAAAGAAGTTCTACATACGAAATAAAACCATTAATCAAATTAATCTTCAAAATACCAAGTAACCCCATAATATTAATATTTTTAGATTGAGCATATCGTCTACCTAGTCGCTCATCTATAATTAAATCTAAGCTTGTCTCTAATGCTAAAGAAATAGCTTCTATTTCTCCTCTATCAAGCTTGGCTGATTTCATGTCATCTAATATAGTTTGATTACGAACCTCTCGTATCTTTATAAACTCTGTTCTCTCTATCGCTTCTTTAACTCCATCATTCTTTTGAGACAATTCCTCTTTAACAGCAGGAGGGAGATAGACTATAATGCTCCCTTTTTTTCATACCAGTAAAGAAGATTATTTAATATCACCTCAGTACGATACCTTTGGTAACTTATACTCTCCTTTTGAGTTGGGATTATTCACAGATTGAAAATAAACTTCAT
>CACVAP010000011.1:69799-167412 GCA_902727895.1 uncultured Sulfurovum sp. | reverse complement strand
TAAGCTATGAAATAACAGCCATAAAAGAAGATCTATACAATGCTTTTATAAAGGAATATAAAGAGGGTTATGAGCAAAAAGACAAATAACAGGTACTGTGATTAAAATTGCAGGTGAAAAAACAGCTACTATTGTTGTAGAGAGAAAAGTTATTCACCCAAGATACCACAAAACTGTAAAAAGATTTAAAAAGTATCTTATTCATGATGAAAAAGCTACAGCAAAAGTTGGAGATACTATCTCTGCTATTGAGTGTAGACCATTGTCAAAAAGAAAAACTTTTAGACTACTTGAAATCGTAAAACAGGGAGAAGAATAATGATCCAGGGTTTTACAAGATTGACAGTTGCTGATAACTCTGGTGCAAAAGAAATTATGTGTATCAAAGTTCTTGGTGGTTCTAAAAGAAGATATGCTTCAGTAGGTGACGTTATTGTTGCTTCTGTTAAAAAAGCTCTTCCAACTGGAAAAGTTAAAAAAGGTAAGGTAGTTAAAGCTGTTGTTGTTAGAACTCATAAAGAGATTCAAAGAGAAAATGGTTCTTTAATCAGATTCGACGACAATGCTGCTGTAATTATTGATGACAAAAAACAACCAATTGGTACACGTATTTTTGGTCCTGTAGCTAGAGAAGCTAGATACGCTGGATTCATGAAAATTGTATCACTTGCTCCAGAGGTATGGTAATGGCAAATAAAAAATTTAATATCAAAAAAGGTGACCAAGTTTTGGTTATCGCTGGTGATGACAAAGGGACAACAGCTACTGTTCTTAAAGTTCTTACAAAACAAGACGCTGTAATTGTTGAGGGTTGTAAACTTGCTAAGAAAGCTGTTAAACCAAGTGAAGAAAATAAAGATGGTGGTTTCCAAAATATAGAGATGCCAATCCATATTTCTAATGTAAAAAAAGTAGAGGCTTAATACTATGAATAGAATGAAGCAAAAGTACAATGACATTACACCTGCACTTCGTGAAGAGTGTGGGATTAAAAATGTAATGCAGACACCTAAGCTTGAGAAAATTATTATCTCTGTTGGTGCTGGTGAAGAAGGTAAGGACAATAAGCTTATCGCAAACATGACTGATACTATCTCTTTAATTGCTGGTCAAAAAGCAGTTGTTGTAAATGCTAAAAAATCAGTTGCTGGTTTTAAAGCAAGAGAAGGTGCACCATCAGGAATCAGAGTAACTTTACGTGGTGAAAACATGTATAACTTCTTTGATAAATTGGTTTCTATTGCATTACCAAGAGTAAAAGATTTCCGTGGTACACCTAGAAAAGGTTTTGACGGACGTGGTAACTACAACTTCGGTCTTCAAGAACAACTTATGTTCCCAGAAGTAGAATTTGACAGTATCATTAAAACTCACGGTATGAACATTACAGTTGTAACAAGTACTGAAAACGATAAAGAGGCATTTGTTCTTTTAGAGAAACTCGGAATGCCTTTCGCTAAAGGAAAGAACTAATGGCTAAGAAATCAATGATAGCTAAACAGCAGAAACCTGCTAAGTTTAGTACACAAGCATATACAAGATGTAACATTTGTGGTAGACCACATTCTGTATACAAAGATTTCGGTCTTTGCAGAATTTGTTTAAGAAAAATGGCAAACGAGGGTTTAATCCCTGGTATGAAAAAATCAAGCTGGTAAGGAAAAGTAAAAGATGATGACAGATATAATTGCAGACTCTCTTACTCGAATAAGAAATGCTGCACAAAGAAGATTAGACGTAACTACGCTACTTCACTCAAAAACAATTGAGGCTACAGTTTCTATTTTAGTAGACAAGGGATACCTTGAGAGTTTTAAAGTAAAAGAAGATGGTAATAAAAAGACAATTAAAGTTGTAATTAAATACGACGAAAATGGTCATAGCGTTATTAATGAAGTTAAGAAAATTTCTAAGCCTGGTAGACGTGTTTACCAAAGTGCAGCAGAAGTTAGATTTTTCAAAAATGGATACGGAACATTAATTGTATCTACTAACAAAGGTGTAATCGCGAACGACGAAGCATACAAGCTTTCTGTTGGTGGTGAAGTTCTTTGTAGTATTTGGTAAGGAGTAGATATGTCAAGAGTAGGAAAAAAACCTGTAACCGTTGCTAACGGTATTGATGTATCTGTTGAAGGTACTGCAATCGTTGCCAAAAAAGGTAAAGATGAGAAAAGATTAGAAACTCACGGTAGAGTTGAGATTTCTATTGATGGTACTGAAGTAACATTTGGAAAAGTTGGTGAGTCAAAAGAGAGCGCAGCTTTCTGGGGAACTTACAGAGCTTTATTTGCAAATATTATTGAAGGTTTAGATAAAGGTTTTAAAAAATCTTTAGAAATCAACGGTGTTGGTTATAGAGCTGCTGTTCAAGGTCAAACTCTTAACTTACAACTTGGTTTCTCTCATCCAATTGATTATGCTATTCCAGAAGGAATTGAAGTAAAAGTTGAGAAGAATCTTATTCACCTTTCTGGTACAGACAAACAGACTATTGGTCAAGTTGCTGCTGAGATTAGAAGCTTTAGACCACCAGAGCCTTACAAGGGTAAAGGTGTTAAGTATACTGATGAAGTTATTGTCAGAAAAGCTGGAAAATCAGCAAGTTAATAGGAGCATAAGATGTTAAAAAGTATTCAAAAAAGAAAAAACAAACTTAGAATTCAACGTAAAAGAAGAGTAAGAGGAAAGATTTCTGGTTCAGAAGCACTTCCAAGAGTATCTGTTTTTAAATCAAACAAACACTTCTATGCTCAAGCGATTGATGATGTTGCTGGTGTAACACTTGCTTCTGCTGATGGTAAGAAGATGGGTTTAAAAGCGAATCAAGAAGATGCTAAAAAAGTAGGTGCTGCAATGGCAGATGCTCTTAAAGCTAAAAATATTGAAACAGTTGTTTTCGATAGAAACGGTTATCTTTACCATGGTGTTGTTGCAGCTTTTGCAGATGCTATGAGAGAAGCTGGAATTAAGTTTTAAGGAGAAGATGAATGTTAGCAGAAAATATCGATAGAGAAAAATTTGAAGAGAAAATCGTAAACATTGGTCGTGTTACTAAAGTTGTAAAGGGTGGTAGACGTTTTAGATTTACTGCACTTGTGGTTATTGGTGACAAAAATGGTACAATTGGTTATGGTACAGGTAAAGCGAAAGAAGTTCCAGATGCTATTAAAAAAGCAGTTGATGACGCTTTCAAATCTCTTGTTCAAGTTAATATTAAGGGTACAACTATTGCTCATGATGTTCAACAAAAAACTGGTGCAAGCCGTATTATCTTAAGACCAGCATCTGAAGGTACAGGAACTATCGCCGGTGGTGCGATGAGACCAGTACTTGAGCTTGCAGGGATTAAAGATGTTATTGCAAAGTCTTTAGGTTCTAACAATCCTAACAACCTAGTAAGAGCAACAATCGATGCTCTTGTAAAAGTTAAGAAATAAGGAAGTAGATATGGCATTACATAATTTACAACCAGCAGCAGGTTCTACACGTAATAGAAAACGTGTAGGTCGTGGTGCAGGTTCGGGAACAGGTAAAACTTCAGGACGTGGTAATAAAGGTCAGAAGTCAAGAACAGGTTATTCAGCTAAAAGAGGTTTTGAAGGTGGGCAAATGCCACTTTACAGAAGACTACCAAAAGTTGGTTTTACTTCTAGAGTAATTAAACCTCATTCAATTAATGTTGATAAAAACAAAGCAGTTGCAGAACTTGCTGAAATTACTATGGAGACAATTGGGTCTGTATATAAACTTCAAAAAACTGTAAAAAAAGTAAAGCTTATTGGTGCAGGTGCTAAAGATTTAGTAGCTAAAATCAAAGATGAAGCTGTTACAACGAGTGGTAACTAACCATGAGTAATGCTTTAACTCAGAAAATACTGATTACTTTTGGATTTCTATTTGCCTACAGAGTTTTAGCATACGTACCAGTTCCAGGTGTTGACACTACTGTTATTGCCTCATTTTTTAATGGTCAAGGTGTAGGGGACATGATTAACATGTTCTCTGGTGGTGCTATTGAGCGTTTCTCTATTATTGCACTTGGAATCATGCCTTATATTACTGCTTCAATTGTAATGGAGCTTATGGCTGCGACTTTTCCAGCTATTGGTCAAATGAAAAAAGAACGTGATGGTATGCAAAAGTATATGCAAATTATTCGTTATGCAACCATTGTAATTACAATTGTTCAAGCATTTGGTATTTCTGTTGGATTACAAAATATGAATGGTGCTGTACTTATTGATCCAATGACATTTACTATTATTACTGTTGTTTCTATGTTAACTGGTACCATGTTATTGATGTGGATTGGTGAGCGTATTACTCAAAGTGGTATTGGTAATGGTATTTCATTGATTATTTTTGCTGGTATTGTTTCTGGAATTCCTTCGGCTATTTCAAATACAATGACTTCTGTAAATACAGGTGCATTATCGTTCTTAGCAGTATTGGCAATGGTAGTAATTATTTTCTTAACGATTTTTGTTATTATCTATATTGAACTTGGTGAGCGTAGAATTCCTATTTCTTACTCAAGAAAAACAATTATGCAAAATCAAGATAAACGAGTTATGAACTATATTCCAATTAAGGTAAACCTTGCAGGTGTTATTCCTCCAATTTTTGCTTCAGCTGTTTTAATGTTTCCTCTAACGATGTTGGGTAGCTCAGATAATGAGTATGCTAAAGCCATTGCAGATGCCTTAGCTCCTGGTGGTATGGCATTTAATGCTGCAACATTTATATTGGTTGTGTTCTTTGCATATTTTTATGCATCTATTGTATTTAATGCGAAAGACATTGCAGATAACTTAAAGCGTCAAGGTGGATTTATTCCTGGTGTGCGTCCTGGTGAACACACTAAAGAATTCATTAATGAAGTTGCTAGTAGATTAACAGGTTCAGGTGCATTTTACCTGGCAATTATTTCTACGGTACCGTTTATATTGATTAACTCAATTGGTGCAGCATTCTTCTTTGGTGGGGTTGCTGTACTTATTATTGTTCAAGTTGCACTTGATACAATGAGAAAGATTGAAGCTCAAATCTATATGAACAAATACGAAACATTAGGATCAGTAGGTCTATAATGGCAATTGCACTTCGTAAACCTAACGAATTGACCAAGCTAGCATTAGCTGGGTCAATCGTGGGTAAAACACTAAAATACCTCCAAGAAAATGTTACTGTTGGAATGACACTTAAAGAGATTGATGATATGGGTGAAGCTTTTATTCGAAAGCATGGCGCAGAACCATCATTTAAAGGTCTTTATGGATTCACAGGTTCTGTATGTACTTCACTGAATGAAGTTTGTATACATGGAACACCTACGGATCAAAAGATTAAAGAGGGTGATATACTTGGTTTGGACTTAGGTACTAAAATTGATGCTTACTTTGGTGATGCAGCTATTACTATGCCTATTGGTAAAATTTCTAAAGAAGATGAAGCTTTAATTGCTTGTGCTAAAGATTCTCTCTATCATGCGATAGAGAACATAAGAGTTGGTATGAGATTTAAAGAGTTATCTTTGATTTTAGAAACATTTATTAGAGAGCGTGGTTATGTTCCTTTACGAGACTTTTGTGGTCATGGAATTGGAACAAAACCTCATGAAGAACCAAATATACCAAACTATCTTGATGGAAGACCAAATAATGGTCCAAAAATTAAAAATGGAATGGTATTTTGTTTAGAACCGATGGTTTGTCAAAAAGGCGATAAGCCTGTTATTTTAGATGATAAATGGTCAGTTGTTAGTGAAGATGGACTTCGTTCTTCTCACTATGAGCATACGGTAGCAATTGTGGATGGTAGAGCTGTTATTTTAACAGAGGCTGAACCAACTCACAATTTATAAACAATATCCAAGTATAAGAACGAACAGTACAGATTCAAAGGAGAATTAATGGCTAAAGACGACGTAATTGAAATTGATGGTAAAGTAGTTGAAGCTTTACCAAATGCAACTTTTAGAGTAGAACTTGACAATGGACATAATATTTTATGTCATATTGCTGGAAAGATGAGAATGCACTACATTAAGATCTTACCAGGGGATAAAGTAAAAGTTGAGTTAACACCATACAGCCTTGATAAAGGTCGTATTACTTTTAGATATAAATAGACTTATAATCTTTATACTTTGCTAAATTTATTTGGCAAAGGTGTTTTTTTCTTATGGAAACACTAAACTAAAAGTACTTCCTTTTTTAAGCTCAGACTCCAATGAAATTTCAATTTTATTAGCTCTACAAATTCCCATAACAATATCCAGACCTATTCCAAATCCACCTGATCCTTTTTGATCAACACGTTTATAGCGTTTGAAAATCTTTTTTTGATCTTCTTTATTTATACCTATACCTTCATCTTTTATTTTTAAAATATTTTCCTCTAATACAATATCTATCTTTTTGTCACTGTATGAGTATTTAATAGCATTTGAAATGAGGTTATTAATAAGTTTTCGTATACTATTTTTATCCATATTAATTATGTATGTATTAAGCTCTGCATTAATAGTGATGTTTTTGCTCGCAGCTATTTCTTGAAAGTATTTTATAGAGGCATAGATGTGTTCGGCTAAGTCAAACTCTTCGTTTACTTCTACATCTAAATCGTTAAAAGCTAAGTAGGCTATGGAGTTATATGTTTCTGAAATCATTTTAGAAGAGAGTAACATATGCTCTACCATTTCTTGGTCATATTCTTTTTTAAGATAGTTAGCTGACATCATAAGGGCAGTAACTGGTGTGTTTAATTCATGGGCTGAATCTTTCATAAAACGACTTAAAATTGCAAAGTTTTCTTTGACAGGTTTTAGAAGTAAGCGAGATAAGAAGTAACCGACAAAAGCCATAAATAAAGAAGCCAAGAAGAGTTTAAAAGCAATTATTCCTTTTAGATTGTGCATCTCTTTTGAAACATTAGCATCTTCTATGATGATATATTCAATATTATTAATAGGTTTTAGAAGTTGTGTTACGAAAAAAGCAGAGGTATGGTTGGTATAGTTAATTTGATTAAAGTTAATATTATCAGTAGTTAGATTGGATTTAATAATTTTTTTATTTTTATCATAAAGACCTATTTTAGTAAGATCACTCTCATTAAAAAGAGAAGAAATGTCATGATTTTTCATAATATGTACTTTTACTTGCATTGCCATATGTTCCATTGTGACACCACACATTCTGTCAATAGTAGCAATTTTTTCTTTATAGTAAAAGAAACCAGCACTTCCTAACATAAGTATGGAGGATGAGACATAGATAAGCAAGAAGCTAATTAAGGCACGACGTTCATCATGATACAAGACGATACCCCATTCCACGTATGGTTTCAATACTGTCTTTCCCAATTAAAGCTCTTAAATTTCTAATGTAAACGCGAAGAGTCGCATCACTTGGCATGGTCTCATAGGTCCATAAATTCTGTGTTAGTTCTTCTTTTGAGACTGTACGTGTTCTATTGGTAGCTAGGTAATTTAAAAGCTCAGACTCTTTTTTAGCCAGTGAGAATGTTTTATTTTCTGTAGTGATCTGGTTGTTAAGTGCATCAAATAAAACTTGGTGACCGACATCGATAAGTTGATTTTGTTCTATGTTAAAAGTACGTGTAATATTGTCAATACGCATGTCAAGTTCATCGAGTTCAAAAGGTTTTTTTATATAGTCATTACATCCATTAGTAAAAGCTTTTTTAAGATGTAGGGTATCTTGATAAGCAGTTATCATAATAATTGGGGTAGTGTCACTGTAAGAGCGTAATTCTTTAATGAGTTCAAGACCTGTGAGACCAGGTACATTAGAATCTAAAATAAGTAGATTAAACTTTTCATTTTCTACGGTTTCTAATGCTGTATCTCCATCATAGACGGAAGTTACTTCATAAGTTAAAGAAAGATGTTTTGTTAGTATTTTTGAGAGTAGGGGGTCATCTTCTAGTAATAATATTTTCATCTATTTTCTCCATAAAGATTATTATAGTATGGTTATGTTTAGATGATGTGTATATTAGTTTTTAAATATTTATGAAAAAAGTAATTTATTGGTATCTCTTGAGCTAAAAGCTAAAGAGATAGATGATATTATATAATGGTATATATGATTTAGACTTCTAAGCCATGATACTTTCTATAAACCTTTCTAATATGATCTGGTTTCATCCCTCGTAGTTTCATTTCTGCTCGTTCTTCTGCAACGTGTTCTTTTTTAATGTTCACTAGCATTTCCCATCTTTTGATTAAAGCATTTTTTACTTTAGTACTTAATTCATCACTATATTCAGAAAGTTCTAACTTTTTAATCTGTTGTAATTCTTCTTCTGGGTGTGTTTTGTCAACTTCTACAAATTGTGTCCAGTAGGCTTCAAGTAGTGCTTTTACCTCTTTTGAGTAGTCACCTTCATAGTTAGGAAAGGTTTCTATTAGGCTATTAACAATATCTTTAAATTCATTGTTTCGTACAATTTCTAACTCTTTTTCAAAAGTTTCTAACTCTTCTTCATACTCAGCAGCATCTTCATAAAGTGCTGCAATCTTTCTACTGTTTTCACTACGATCGTTGTTAGTGGTACTTTTAGGTGCATCTTTTGCTATGCCGTAAGAGGCTTTAAGATCTGCCATTTGTAGTTCTAGTAAACGTGTTTGGTCTTCATCTGCCATATTATTAATACTCCTTTATATTGATAGGTTTGAAAAAATTATATCAATAAACGCTTATGAAATCTTGAACTGTGTATTTTATAACCTTAGCGTGGGGTATTTTTATCAATAATACTTAATTTAAAGTCTTCTAATCCCTCGTCTAAGTACCACCAGTGTGGAAAGACGGCATCATAATAAGGCTTTGTTACTTTATGAAACTCATTCTTATCTTCAAATAAATTTATACACCAATCAAAAGAAATATTATGACTTTTTAGTGCATCCATGCTCAATAGTGTATCATTTATACACCCTAATTTAGAAGGTGTTACTAAAAGGGTTTTCAGATTTAGCTCTTTGGCTAAGTCAATCATCTTGTACTCTTTGGTGATGGGAACCATCAGTCCACCAGCACCTTCTATAATAAGTAGCTCACAGAGTTCTTGGAGTTCAGCTATCTTATCTTTTATGGTTTGGATTTTAATAATTTGCTCAGTATCAGCAGAAAAAGGGGCTGCTGGAAGTTCAAAAGTGTAAGCTGTGATATCTTTAGGGCTTAGGTTTTTAAAGTTAGGATTGTACTTTTTTACGGTTTCGAGTAGTGCTTGTGCATCGAGAGGTTCTGTTTCTACTCCTGTTTCTATGGGTTTACATACCCCAACACTAATACCTTGCTTAGAAAAGCTTTCTATAAGTTTGAGCGTTGTATAAGTTTTACCGACGTTGGTATTAGTAGCTGTAACAAAAAGTGGTTTCATGGTTAAACTCCAAAAGAAATATTGGAATTCTAACATAATACTGCTATACTAATTAAGTAACAACTGAAGAGGAAAGATCTTGCCAAACATAGAAGAAGAACTGGAAACTAAGTTAGCGTTGGATGAGCCAACGCAATATAAAGTGCTATTACATAATGATGACTATACGAGTATGGAATTTGTAGTGGAGGTTTTGATGCATGTATTTCATAAAAGTGTACATGACTCAGAAAAAATTATGCTAGAAATTCATCAAGCAGGAAAAGGCGTTTGTGGTATTTTTAGCCATCAAATTGCTGAGACTAAGGTACATCAGGTTAAATCATTGGCTAAAAGTAATGGATTTCCACTTTTAGCAACAATGGAAGAAGTATAGTTAGTAAAACATTTTTAAAGGAGAAAAAAATGATAAGTATAGAATTAAACAATATTTTTAGGGATTCAGTACAGTATGCGAAAGCAAATAAGCATGAGTACTTGACTTTAGAACATATCTTTTTAACGATTTTAAAAAGTACTACTGGAGAAGAAATTTTGAAAGCAGCTGGGGCAGATGTTTCAGAGATGCAAGAACTTATCTCAGAGTATGTGAAAACAAGTAACCCAGTTATGGAAACATTAGAAGATGGAAAAGATCATAATCCATATGAGACAGTTACTCTTTCAAACGTTATGAATGATATGGTTTCACACATTAATGCATCAGGAAAAGCAGAAGCACAAATTGGTGATTTATTAGCGTCAATCTTTACACAAGAAGAATCATATGCCTATACTGTATTAGTACATGAGGGTGTGAGTCGTTTAGATATTTTAGAAGTTATCTCTCATTCTACTGCGAGTGATGATACAGCTACTGATGAAGAAGATGAATCTTATCCAAATCTTAAAGCATATACTACAGAGTTAGTAGAAGTGGCAAAATCTGGTAAAATTGATCCTATTATAGGACGTGCTGAAGAGATTGATAGAGTAATGCAAACACTTTGTCGTCGTAAAAAGAACAATCCACTTTTAGTGGGTGAACCAGGGGTAGGTAAGACAGCCATTGCTGAAGGCTTAGCACTTCTAATTGCAGAAGAAAAAGTACCTGAAGTACTTCAAGGTTCTTCAATCTTTGCTTTAGATTTAGGTGCAATGATTTCAGGAACAAAGTACAGAGGTGATTTTGAAAAACGTTTAAAAGGTATTTTAACAGAGATTCAAACTGTTAAGAAGTCAATTATATTCATTGATGAGATTCATACTTTAGTAGGGGCTGGTGCAACTTCTGGAGGTAGCATGGATGCTGCTAACTTACTTAAACCTGCTTTGGCAAGAGGTGAGTTAAAGTGTATTGGGGCAACTACTTTTGCTGAATATAGAAACTATTTAGACAAAGACAAAGCACTTTCTCGTCGTTTCTCTAAAATAGATATTGATGAGCCTTCAGCTGAAGATACTTTGATTATTTTGCGAGGTATTAAAGATAAATATGAAGCTTATCATAAAATTACTTTCTCAGATGAATCACTGAAAGCAGCTGTAGAATTAAGTGTTAAATATTTACATGATAGATTTTTACCAGACAAGGCAATGGATATCATTGATGAAGTTGGGGCGCACTTTATGTTACGTGATAAAAAAGACATAACTGTAACACGTGAAGACATTGAGACTTCAGTGGCACGTATGTTAAAGCTTCCATCAACGGTGGTCTCATCTGATGATGTTTCTAAATTAAAAGATATGTCAGATGTGATTAAGTCAAAAATTATTGGTCAAGATGATGCTGTTAATACAGTAGTTCAATCTATTAAACGCTCATATGCTGGATTAAATAAAGAGAATGCGCCAATTGGTTCATTCTTATTTGTAGGACCTACAGGGGTTGGTAAAACAGCATTAAGTACTGAATTGGCTGAGAGTATGGACATTCATTTTGAGCGTATTGATATGAGTGAATATATGGAAAAACATGCACTTTCACGTCTTATTGGTGCACCTCCAGGTTATGTTGGTTATGAACAAGGTGGACTTTTAACTGAGATGGTTAAAAAGAATCCACATATGGTTTTACTTCTTGATGAGGTTGAAAAAGCACATCCAGATATTATGAATATTTTACTTCAAGTAATGGACGGTGCTAAATTAACGGATAATAATGGAATGGTAAGTGACTTTAAAAATGTTGTACTTATTATGACATCTAACCTTGGTACAAAAGAAGCAAATGTAATGGGCTTTAATAAGGATACGTCTACTAAAACTGACAATGCTTTAAATGACTTCTTCTCTCCAGAGTTTAGAAACCGTTTAACTTCAGTATTGACATTTAAACACTTATCTTTAGAAGACATTGAAAAAATTGTTGAGCGTGAAATAGTTAAGCTTAACAAGCAAATGAAAGCTAAAAACATTACGATTAAACTGGGTAAAAAAGCGCGTACTTATATTGCAGAAGAAGGTTACTCTGATATATATGGTGCCAGAGAAATTGCACGTGTAATTGACCAAAAGATTAAAGAAGAGTTAACGGACGAAATATTGTTTGGTGAACTTCAAGATGGTGGTACGGTTAAAGTAACTTATAAACAGGAGAAGCTAGACTTTGTCTTCAATATATGATGATGAATACCACTTACCACAGTTAGACAAAGTACATGATTTCCCTTCAGCAAGGGAAGCACCTGAAGAGGGGTTGGTTGCCTTTGGTGGTGATCTAAATCCAAACAGAATTTTAAAAGCTTACCAAGAGGGAATTTTCCCTTGGTATAGTCCAGAAGACCCTCTTTTATGGTGGTCTCCTAATCCTCGCTTAGTTCTTTTCCCTAAAAATTTCAAAACAAACAAATCGTTTAAACGTGTTTTACGTAATAAAGGTTTTGAAGTACGTTTTGACCAAAATTTTGAAGCAGTCATAAGCCATTGTGGTGATGTTCCAAGAGAGGGACAAGAAGGAACTTGGCTTAGTGATGAAATGAAAGAAGCTTATATAGAATTACATCAAATGGGTTTTGCACATTCTGTTGAAACTTATTATGAAGGTAAACTGGTAGGAGGGCTTTATGGTCTGGCTTTAGGTAGAGGCTTTTTTGGTGAATCTATGTTCTCCTTAATGTCAAATGCTTCGAGAATTTCTCTGTACGTATTAAGTGATATTTGTGTGAAAAAAAGTTATGATTTTATAGACTGTCAGGTTGAGACACCTCACTTACTTAATTGGGGTGCAACACTGATAGAGCGAGATGTTTTTCTGGATTTATTAGAAGATACAGTTGAGAAAGAAACTGATTTTGGTTCTTGGAGGGATTGGAGTTGGGAATATGTCGAATAATACACGGAGTATATAGTAATGGTAAACAAAGAAATTAACTTTTCATTATGGTTGGATTTTATAGAGAGAGACTATTTAAAAAATGAATTTTCTACATTGTTAGAAAAAGGTATTGTTAACGGTGCAACATCAAACCCTGCCATTTTTGCAAATGCCATTACAACTTCACCTGCCTACAAAGAGCAGTTGGCTTCGTTAGAGGGTAAATCTGCAAAAGAAAAGTATGAAGCTTTAGCTATTGAAGACATTAAGACAGCAGCTACAATGCTTAGACCACTCTATGACAGTAGTAATGATGGATACATCTCTATTGAAGTAGATCCATTTTTATGTAATGATACAGAAGGAACCATTGCAGAAGGTAAACGTCTTTTTAAAGCCATTGGTGAGCCAAATGTTATGGTAAAAGTTCCAGCAACACAAGCTGGATATGAAGCGATGACAGAACTTATGTCAGAAGGTATTTCTGTAAATGCAACCCTTGTTTTTTCTCCTAAACAAGCAACTCAATGTTTTAAAGCGATGAGAAAAGGTATTGCTAAAGGTGAGAAGTATGGAGCTTGTCGTGTTGAGGGGGTTATTTCTGTATTTGTTTCTCGCTTTGACCGTGCCTTAGATGTTGAGTTAGAAGAAGCTGGAATTGACCCTGCGAAAACAGGTATTTACAATGCTGCAAAAATCTATAATATGATTGAGGCAAATGAAGTTCCTAACATTAGAGCACTGTTTGCCAGTACAGGTGTGAAAGGGGACGCTTTAGATGCTAATTACTATATTAAAGGTTTGATGGCTGCACATTCTGTTAATACAGCTCCTTTAGCAACGATTGAAGCACATATTGAAACTTCTGATAATGCAGAAGCTTTACCTATTGAACAATCCTTAGTGAATGGTTATTTTATGAACCTTGAAGATAATGGGTTTGATATGGATAAAATTTACAAACAACTCCTTGATGAAGGGCTTGTCTCTTTTGAAGAGTCTTTCAAAGATATGTTAGAACAAATTAAGTAAGGTCGATAACTCGACCTTACCTCTCTCCCTTTCCCTTACTATAATTACCAAAACCTAAATATACTATCAATTTTATTATTTTCCCAACACCTAAATATTACTTTATTTATTTTTTTAATATTTAAAACTATAACTATTATAAGCATAATAAGGCTTCTATCGTTTATCTATACCTTTAGTATACTATTAAGTCACAATTAATAGAATTTTACTTATAATTGTTTATTATTTTATTATGTTAAATAATATTTAAAAAATGGGGAAATGAAAATTATAAAGGTGAGAGACTTATGACAGATATTAGGGAAGTTAAGAATGAGATTAAAAAAAATAGTAATAATAGATTTGAAGAATTAAAAAAGTTCTTTTTTGAAATTGAGCATAAATTAAAAGATGATGAAATTGAAAGGATGAAGCTAGAGCTAGACTTAATTGAATGTAATATTAATGAAATTGAACATCATAAAGTCTTGGAGTTGTTGGTTAAGGAATTAAAAATCAATAATTTACAACCTTTAAATACTAATGTTTTAGAGGTCTTGGACAGAAGTTATGAAGTATCTGAGTTTGGTTGTAGAAGTTCATGTATTTCTTCAGCAAATATGGTACTTGAAATAGAAAAGCTTTTAGAAAGGGAAGATAGTAATTCTTATGAGTTCATTTCGGTTAAAGGACATATGGCACCTTTTATGTATGCGAATGCCTACGTAAAACAAAACTTTTCATTACTTTATTTGTATGCATTACATTACTCAGATATTATTTCTCCTGTACTTAAAGAAAAATTTATTTCTAATAGTGTTAATGTAGATTACAATCTTGGATATGGACTTGGGAAAGTTCTTTCAAAGATGATGATTAATCCACAAAAAAAATATATTGTACTTATGGGAGATTCAGATTTAAGTTTTGGAGCTACTTTAGAGGCATTAATGTATATTAAAACACAAAACTACAATAACATAACTTTAATTATTGATTTTAATAAGTTTGGTTTTGAAGCACGTCCTGATGGTTTTGATTCTAGTATACTCAGAAGTTTTTTTGATAAAACAATTGAAATAGATGAATCTGAGATAGAAAATAATCTTGACTTTTCTCGTATGATTTTTTCATTTAATCGTGGTGCTGTTTTTGTAAATACTAAGAAAGAAAATCATAAGATTACTCTTTTTTCAGCAAGAGACTTAGAAGAGAAAAGTACTGTTCATTTAACAAAAAAATATGCTGAAGCTATAGTAAAGTTAAATCATAAATATCAAAAAGAGTTACGTATTTTTACACCAGATTTAGCCAGTAGGTTCTTTTTACAAGAAAATAACTTAAGTTATGTGAATACAACAGTAGCAGAGGCGTTAACACCTATTTTAGCAATTGGTCAAAATGATTTTTCAGCCATAGCAACGGATCAAAAATATTCTACAAATATGATAGGCTCTATTCTTGAACTTTATAAAAATACAGGAAAAGTTTTATTAACACTTGCCAAATCATGGGATTATTGGGGTGGAGAAGCAAATGCTCTAAATATATTAAATACATTACCTGAGACTACTGTATATGAAGCATGTACAGAAAAAGAATTAAAATATTTACTTGAAAGGCATTATATTTATCCTTCTTATAAAACAATTTTATCTGTTTGTGATGTAGAACTTCCGAAAATAGATTTTGAACCAAGAGTAAAAGAAGCAAATTATTTAATAGAAAATGGCAGTAAAGATTTAGTCATTTCTTTTGGAATAGCAACTGCCTTAGTCCATAATATAGCTAAAGAATTAGATATTGATCATGTACATTTTGCAAAAATGCGTTTAAATTATGACGAGGCATTACAAGACAAGCTAAATGAATATGATCATGTCTATATTATGGAATATAATGGTAAGAGACATGGTTTTGGTGAACATTTTTTGTCTTTATTTAATTTAAAAAACTATACAATTAAAGCTTCAAAGGATACTATTCCTCAAATGAAAGCAATTGAACAAATTAAGTATCATGAGTTTGACCGAACATCATTAATCGAGTTTTTTGAAAAAAGAAATATTATTTAATATTTCTTTAAGTTTAAATAAATTATTACTTGTATTCCTCTTTAACAAAGAATGAGTAGTAATTTAAAAATAGACTTTATTCTTTTTCCATCACTTTCTTTTCACATTTTATTTCTGTATAATGAAGAAAAATAATTAAAAAGGAATTTTAGTGGATTGGGATAAATTTAATAACCTTAAAATCTTAGTTGTAGATGATGACCAATTGACAAGAGAGTTAATTAGAACTTTACTAAAAAAGGTTCCTACGGTTACGGTGTATCAGAGTAGTGATGGGCTAGAAGCTTTAGCAATGATTCAAGAGAATAAATTTGACATGCTTTTACTGGATTTGTACATGCCTAGAATGAGTGGTGCAGAATTTATTAAGACTTTGAAAAAAAATAATCAATTTAAATCCTTCCCCATAGTACTTATGAGTACTGATAGACTCAATAGAGAAGAGCTTAAGAATATTGGGGCAAAGTATTATTTAACAAAACCTTTTGACTTTCATAACTTTTTAAATGACATTTATGACTTCTTAGAACAGGAAATATCAGCATAATGCAGCATAAGTTGATTAATAGTACGGATGTAGATGTATTAATTGAGGAGATAGATAAGAGCATTACTAAATCGTTTACTCCTACCCTTGCATTTATTTATCTTTCTGTAAAGTATGATATCACCTATCTTGTCAGGATGTTGGATAAGTATGATTTTGTTATTGTGGGTTCGACTACTTCGGGTGAAGTTTATGCAGATGACATATTAGGTGTTAATGTTAGGGATAAAACTATCACTTGTATGTTACTGGATTTAGATAAGACGAGTTTTTATTTAAAGTTAAAAGAGAAGAATAAATCAAGTCACCGTGAACTGGGTATGAGGATGGCTAAGTGGAGTCAAAAAAAAGTTAATTCTCCTACAGTATTAACATTGACATCTGGTGTAGAATTTAATAATGAAAGTTATATTCAAGGCTTACAAACAAAAATTAGACATTTATTTGGTGCTTCAGCTGGGGATGACCAGCTATTTCAACGTACCCATGTATTTTCAGGGGAAAAGATCATTAGTAATGGAGCATTAGTTTTAGTATTTGACAACGCTAAAGTGGATATTGTCAGTACACGTTCTTTTGGTTGGTCAGGAATCGGTACACAAAGAATTGTTACTAAATCTAATCAAAATATAGTCTATACCATAGATGATAAACCAGCTGTTGAATTTTATAAAGACTATTTGAATATCTCAAGCTCAGATATGCCTGGAATTGGTGTTAATTATCCTATGGAAGTGGTACTACAAAATGGACAAACTATTTACAGAGCAGCTTTACATATTAATGAAGATGGCTCATTACTTTTTGCTGGACATGTTGAAGAGCATGCAAAAGTCAGAATTTCTGCTCCAATTGGAGAAGAAATTATTAATTATGTAGGTAAAGGTATCGAAGATAGTTTAGCAAAAGTAGAAAATTTCAAAGCAGACTTTACGCTTATCTTTCCTTGTACTGCACATAAAAACTTGTTGGGTTCTTATGCAATTAATGAAATTGAGGCAGTTTATGCTAAAACAAAAGAAGCACCTCTTATAGGATTTTATGCTTATGGTGAAATTGCATCTTCTAGAGATAGTAATGCCTTTCATAATCAAACTTTTGTAACGGTACAGTTAAGAGAAAAGTGATGAAAAAAAGAGATTTGAAACTAAGAGTTAAAGTATTAGAAGATACGCTTGATACTTTACAAAAGAAGTATGTAAAGCTTGAAAATGATAAGTTAACTGTTTATAACTTATTGTATCGTGTAAATAAAGAACTGGATGAAGCCTTAGCTAATAAAGAAACATTTATTGCCTCCATGAGTCATGAGTTACGGTCACCATTAACAGCTGTTTTGGGTAATAGTGCATTATTAGCAGAAACAGGCTTAAATAAACAGCAAACAAGATATTTGGAGCAGTTAAATGATAGTGCAGATTTTTTAATGGCATTATTAGGTGATTTATTGGATGTTTCGAAATTAAAAGAGAGTAAAATTGAACTTAATGTACAAGAGACACATTTAGATAAATTACTGCTTCATTGTGCGAATATGGTTGAATCTAAGATTTCTAAAGGTGTTGAATTTAATGTTAGTATTCCTTCTTTAGATTATTATGCTTTTTTAGATAAAAAGCGTGTTCAGCAGATTTTCATCAATATCTTAACCAATGCAGCTAAATTTACTAAGTCAGGTCAAATTGAATTTTCTTTACTTGAAATTAATCAAATTAATGAACAGTTAGAAGTAATTGTTGCAGTCAAAGACACAGGTCCTGGTATTCCTAATAAAATTAAAGAGACACTTTTTGAACCTTTTTCTTCAACAGATGTTGAGGAAGGAACAGGACTTGGTCTTTACATTTCTCATGAGTTGGTTAGCTTGATGGGAGGAGAGATTGTTGTTGACTCTACAGAGGGGAAGGGTACTTCTTTTAAGGTAAAGTTTTATTGTGAAAAGTCAGCACTAAAGATGAGAAACTTAACTGATAACAGTGAAAACTTACAAGTAAATAAGAAAAAAAATTATGCGCATTTAAAGATTTTAATTGTTGAAGATATTGTTGTTAATCGAGAATTTTTAAAAGAGATGTTTAAAGTGTTTTTTAATGTGCAGGTAGACAGTGCAGAAAATGGTCAGATAGCTGTTGAAAAAACGAAAAAAAACTTTTACGATGTTATTTTTATGGATATGCGAATGCCTGTACTGGACGGTGTTAAAGCAACGAAACAAATACGTACTTTTAATAAGGAAGTTCCCATTGTATGTATGAGTGCAAATGTTTATAGAGAAGATAAACATGAAGCACATATGGCAGGGATGAATGACTTTATTGAAAAACCACTAGAACCTAAAGACATTGAAGAGAGGTTGCTTCAATTGGATATTAGTAAACCTGAAAAGTCTTTAAAAGATAAACATAATAAATTACGAGCAGTAGCAGTTAAACATTTTGAAGAGCATTTCGATGAAGCTACTAGTCTAAGTTTTATAACAATGGCAGAAGAAGGGTTACATACAAATATTATCGCAGTTGAAAAGCATTTTCTTGAGAAAAATACAAAATTATTAAGAGATGATTTCCATGCCCTAGCAGGTATTCTTTCTAATTTAGGATTAAAAGAGTTAGCCCAAAAGGCAGGACTTCTTCAAGCTTTTGCAAAAGATGATGATTTGGAGAATATAAAAAAAAGAATAGAACTTTTTTTGTTAAAAGTAAAAGAATTTTTTAATTAGATAGTTTGACTTCAACGCTTACATAAGACTTTTTCATATACAATGCCAATTATTAATATAAGGGAAAAGAATGAATGAATTATTTAAAATAATCAATACTTTTTTTGAAAATATCCTATTTTTTGATATTTTTTTAGGTATGGTTGAAGGTGCAAAGATGCCTTTTGTAGTAGCATTACTGATAGTAGGAGGTATATTTCTTACTCTAAAAATGGGTTTTGTAAATCTTAGAATGTTTAAACATTCCTTTGATATTGTACGGGGTAAATATAAAACAAAGGAAGATAGAGGATTGATCTCTCCTTTTCAATCCTTATCAACAGCACTTTCTGCAACAGTAGGTATTGGTAATATTGCTGCTGTATCCATTGCCATCTCTTGGGGTGGGGCAGGGGCAGCTTTTTGGATGATACTGGCTGGATTCCTAGGTATGACATTGAAATTTACAGAGGTTACATTATCTGTTAAGCATAGAGAGTTTCTACCTGATGGAACCATTATGGGTGGGGGTATGGAGTACCTTTCGCGTGGATTAGCCCAAAAGAACATGCCAAAAACAGGTAAAGTCATGGCAGTAGTATTTGCTTTCTTTATGATTTTAGGGGCTTTGGGAGCTGGTAATACTTTCCAAATCTCTCAGTCTTTGGCTGTAATGCAAGGAGAGATTTCTTTTTTCAATGATTTTCCTTGGGTATTTGGTATTATCATGGCAACGATTACAGGTTTAGTAATTATTGGTGGTATTAAACGAATTGCTACGGTAGCAGAAAAAATAGTACCTTTAATGGTTGTCTTTTATATGCTTATGGTTTTTTGGGTACTAGGTACTTATTTTACAGCCATTCCTGATGCTTTTGCACTTATTTTTAGAGAAGCATTTTCTCCAACAGCTGTGGCTGGTGGAATGTTAGGTGCTATGGTACAAGGGTTTCAAAGAGCTGTCTTTTCCAATGAAGCTGGACTTGGTTCAGCAGGTATTGCACACTCTGCTGCTAGAACGAAGTACCCTATACGTCAAGGTTTAGTTTCACTTTATGAACCTTTTATTGACACAGTTGTGGTTTGTACTATGACTGCATTGGTTGTTATTTTAACAGGTTCTTACTTGGGTGGAACAGAGGTGCTAGATGCTGCCATTGCTGCTAAGCAAGGTGCTGTTATTACCTCTTCTGCATTTGGTTCAGTTGTATCATGGTTTCCAACTATTTTAGGGTTTGCTATTTTCATGTTTGCATTCTCGACGATGATTTCTTGGTCATACTATGGAGAAAGAGCATGGGTTTATTTATTTGGGGCTAAAACTTCGATGCTGTATAAACTTATTTTCTTAGCATTTATTATTATAGCTACGGTTACTGACACAGGAACAATGGTTGATTTTTCTTCTATTTTGTTTTTAGCATTGGCTATACCAAATATATTTGGACTGATTATAATGTCTGGAGATGTTAGAAATATGTTGACAGAGTATTTAAATAAGTTAAAATCTGGAGAGTTAGATAGGGAAGCAATACGGGATTAAAACCCGTATTAAAAAAAGTTATTTAAGCTTGAATTATTTAGCTTTTTCTAGGTATTTACCTTCAACGGTATCAACTACAATTTTCTGACCTTCAAGGATGAAAAAAGGAACTTGTACTACTGCTCCAGAATCAAGTGTCGCAGGTTTTTTACCACCTTGTGAATCACCTTTGAAGTTTGGTGGTGTTTCAACTACTTCGTAGGTAGCAGTTATTGGAATTTCTACGGAAATAGCTTTTCCATTGTGAAAAAGAATATCTGCTTCCATACCATCTACCATATAGTTAAATGTATCTTTACCTACTTGTTCATGTGTTAAACCAAGTTGATCGTAAGTTGTAGTGTCCATAAATTGTAACATTTCACCATCATCATAAAGATATTGCATGGTTGTTTGTTCTAAATCTGGTACATCAAATTTATCTCCAGCATGTACAGTCTTTTCAATTACTTTACCTGTTGATAAATTTTTAATTTTACATCTTACAAAAGCTGCACCTTTACCTGGTTTAACATGTTGAAAATCTACTACTTTAAAAGGGTTACCATCTAACTCTAATCGCACACCTTTTTTTAAGTCACCCATTGAAATTGTTGCCATATTGTATAACTCCTGATTTTTTTGCTATTATAACCGTTGATTAATATTACGTTGTTTAATGGTTTACTTTTTACTGTTAGACTTTAAATAAATTAAATACAGGAAATTAAATGCAAAATATATTTAAACTCTTAGCTTTGTTGAGTTTAGTTCTCTCTTTTGGACATACAGCAACCATTGATTCTTCGATTGTTAAGATCTATACCGTATCAAAATCTACAAATTATTTAGAACCATGGAACTCTTCAGTTGGTCGTTCAAGTGGTTCAGGAAGTATTATTTCTGGTAATCGTATTTTGACCAATGCACATGTGGTAGCAAACGAAACATTTATAGAAGTTAAAAAATATGGAGACACCAAACGCTACCAAGCTAAAGTTTTAGAAGTTTCTCATGATACTGATTTAGCATTATTAGAAGTAGAAGATAAAGATTTTTTTAAAGGAACAGAAGCTTTAACTTTTGGAGTTTTGCCTAAAATGCAAGACAAAGTGACCGTTTATGGGTATCCTATGGGTGGACATACTATTTCTGTAAGTACAGGAATAGTTTCACGAATTGAACATAATCGTTATGCTCATAGTGGTAAACGTTTTTTAGCCATTCAAATTGATGCAGCAATTAATCCAGGGAACTCTGGTGGACCAACCATCTCCAATGGTAAGATAGTTGGGGTTGTAATGCAAGGTATTACTTTTTCTCAAAACATTGGCTATATGGTCCCTGTAGACATTATTCAACACTTCTTAAAAGATGTGGAAGATGGTAAGCATGATGGTTTTCCTAAACTAGGAATTATGACGGATAAGATTGAAAATCCTTCTCTTAAAAAGTACTATAAGCTAGAAGAAGATGCTGGAGGGATTATTGTTGTGGATATTGTACATAATTCTATTTTAAAAGATGTATTGATGAAAGAAGACATTATTACAGCGATTGATGGTCATAAAATAGAAAATGATGGAACCGTTGAATTTAGAGAAAATCAATATACACACTTTAAATACTTTATAGATCTTCATCAGTATGGAGATAAAGTTTCGTTAGAAGTTTTACGTAAAGGTAAAAAAGTTTCATTGACAGCTGTACTTCCTAAAACTTCTAGTCCTGAGCGTTCTACTTATTCTCAGTTAGAGTATGACAAAATGCCAACGTATTTTATGTTAGGTGGTTACGTATTTTCACCAATCACTCAGAATCTTTTAAATGCATCGGGAAACCCTGTGTTAGGACTAAGGTACTCTGCAACAAAGTTTCCTAAGAAAGATAAACAAGAGCTAGTGGTACTTTTAAAAGTATTAGCTTCTTCACATTCTCGTGGTGATTATGGTATTTCTATGTGGCATGTTGAAAAAGTAAATGGAAAAGAATTTAAAGACTTTAAAGAGTTTTATAAGTTAGTGACAACAACAAAAGATAAATTTGTGGTACTTGAAGATGAGGATGGTGCTAAGGTTGTGATTAATAAAGAAGAAGCATTGGCTTCCGAAAAAGAGTTATTACAACGTTATAGTATAAAAGCTTATAAGTCAGATGATTTATAGAGAGTAGTAACTTGGATTAACATCCAAGTTACTAAAGTTTTTTATTTAAGTTTATCTAACGAACTCAAATGGGTTTTCTACTACATTTTTTCTATCTACAATGTATGGAATAAGTGCAGTTTGTCTTGCTCTTTTAATAGCAATTGTTACCATCTCTTGGTGACGTTTACAGTTACCTGTAAGTCTTCTTGGCATGATTTTAAATCTTTCGCTCAATGAGAACTTTAATAGACCTAAATCTTTATAGTCAATGAAATCTACTTTCATCTCACAGTATTTACAATATCTTTTTTTAAACTTTCTTCTTTCTGCCATGGTAATCTCCTAAAATGGTATTTCGTCATCATCGATGTCGATTTCTGGTACAGATGGTTGTGCTTGTTGCTTCTGTGGTTGCCCGTAAGCTGGTTGTTGAGGAGCTTGTGGTTGAGAATAAGAATTTTGACCCTGCTGTTGTTGCTGGGGTTGCCCATAAGAACTACCTTGGTCTTGCTGTTGACCAGCACCGTAGTTATTTTGGCTTGCTTGCTCACCATACCCGTTATTATTGTTAGGATTCTGAGCATCAGCTTTTGAATCTAACATCTGTAGGTTCTCTACAGTAATAGCGTGTTTACTTCTTTTACTTCCATCTTGTGCAGTCCACTGTTGAAGTTGCAGTCTTCCATCTACTAAAACTTTGCTTCCCTTACGAAGGTATTGGTTTGCTATTTCAGCTGTACGCCCAAAAAATGTTAGGTCAATGAACATTACTTCATCTTTTTGTTCACCAGTTTGGCTTTTCCACTTTCGGCTTGTTGCTATTCCAACATTACCAATTGCAGAACCACTTTGTGAATATCTAATCTCAACATCTCTTGTAAGGTTTCCTACCAATACTACTTTGTTATACATGGGTTGCTCCTATATGTTAACGGTTTGAATTATGCTTCAGGTGTTGTTTCTACTGCTGGAGCTGCTACTTCTGCAGTCTCTACAACAGGAGTTTCTTCAACTGCTACTTCTTCAGCTTTTGGTTCTTCTTTTACAACATTCGCAGCTGTAACAAGTTTCTCAAATTGAGTTACTTCTTTTTGCTTTGTATATTTAACTGTAAGATATTTAATTACTTCTTCGTTGAACTTCAAGTTTCTTTCAAGTTCGCTAACAATAGTACCTTCTGCTTTAAAGTAAACGATTGTGTATACACCACGCTCATTTTTTTCAACAGGGTAAGCTAGTTTTCTCATTCCCATATTATTGGTAGCAAGAATTTCAGCACCATTCTTTACAAGAATTTCTTCAATTTTTGCAATGTTTGCTGCTGTCTCTTCATCTGTAAGTGTTGGTTTAAGTACATACAGTGTTTCGTAGTTGTTCATTTTGTTCCTTTTGGTTTTATAGCCCATGCTTCTTAAGTAATTAATACTTATCCAAGATATGAGCAAGAATTTTGGAAGCAGTATACTAGCACAAAATCTATTTGTTCTTACTAAATATAATGTTTTTTTGCGCCCAACTAACTAGTAAATGTCAAGTTTGTTTTAAAGTAAACCTTTATTATAAAAATAATCTTAAATATAAAAACTATATTGTATAATTAAATTATAATATAATATATTTCAAGGAGAATATTTTGAGTAAAGAAAATCGCTTTTCGGCGACTGAAATGATTGTTGATACCTCTAAAATCTTGATTTATACAATTTATTTTGTATTAATTTTAGGGTCATCATATATTTTCTATAAAAGTTATACTGATTATAATAATATGGCTGATGGGACTCAGTATAATAAAATAATTGAGAAGATTTCCTCTTTAGATAGTAGTGAAAAAATGCTGATTTTAACTGATGTAGAGTCTCGTAAGAGTGAGCAAAAAACTTTAATGATTACCTCAATTGTTGTGTTACTCTTCACCCTTTTTATGCTGTCTCGTAGAAAGTATATATTTGAATATATAAAATTGGAAAATCAAAATTTAAAAAGATTATTAGAAGATATAGAAAAATATCCTAATCAAGATAAAGTTGTTCAATTTAAAAGTATGTTAAAAAATAAAAATACAGCTGAAATCTATGAGCTTATGTCTGAAATTATAGAAGAGCTTCAGGAAAATAGAGAATTTGCTGAAGAAGCAAATCAAACTAAAAGTCTTTTTTTAGCAAATATGTCACATGAAATTCGTACCCCTTTAAATGGGATAGTAGGCTTTACAAAGTTTTTGACCTCTACAGAGTTAAATGAAGAACAGCATGATTTTGTAAAAATTATTCGTAAGAGTTCAGAAGATTTATTGTCGATTATTAATGATATTTTAGATATTTCAAAAATTGAAAATGGACATATTGAATTAGAAGAAATATTTTTCAACCCTATGGAAGAGTTTGAAAATGTTATTGAGTCTTATGCAGCGAATGCTTCTAAAAAAGATATTGACTTCTCATTATGGATCGATCCAGAGTTTTCTGCACTTCTTTTACGTTCAGACCCAGGAAAGATTAAACAAGTACTTATTAACTTAATTTCTAATGCTGTGAAATTCACTGAAACTAAAGGCACGATTGATGTCATTATTGAGCGAACTAATGCTGATGAAGAAAATATTGCTGTTAAGTTTACCGTTAAAGACACAGGTGTAGGAATTTCTAAAGATCAAGAATCAAAAGTATTTGAAGCCTTTACCCAAGCAGACAGTACAACCAGTCGTAAGTATGGTGGTACAGGACTTGGGTTAACTATTTCAGCTGGTTTAGTTAAGTCTTTAGGTGGTTCTTTAAGAGTTGATAGTATTTTAGGAGAAGGAAGTGAGTTTCATTTTACCTTGAATATACCTAAGAAAGAGATTGAACGAAGTAAAAACAAAAAAGCTATGAATATGGCAATTTATGCACCATTAGAGGTACAGTCTAAAGATTCAGATCACTACTTAGAAGAATATTTACTTTCTTTTAAGCATTTATCAATAACACGCTTTAATAGTATTGAAGAATGTATGAATGCCCCATCTTCAATGTTTGATGCACTTTATATTCACTATGATAAAATTAATAAAGTTGAGCTAGAGAGAATTATGGGACACCATGGAATACACTCAAATATTGTTTTGGTGACTAAGTTAAATAAGCGAAATTTAGTACAAGAATTTTCAGCTAATTTTGCACAAGTTCTTTATGAGCCTATTACCTTCTCTAAGGTTGAAAAGTCGTTTAATTACTTAGTAGAACATGCAAAAGATAAACAAACTACTCAGCAAACAGCAAAAATAAATAAGTTGGTAAAAGATAGAAAGCCTATACAACTTTTTACTGGTATTCATGCATTGGTTATTGAAGATAATCCAATTAATCAAAAGATGATTCAACACACATTAAAAAATATAGGTATTAGTACAGAATGTGCTGATAATGGAAAAATTGGGGTTGAAATGTTTATGAAAAACCATAAGAAGTATGATGTGGTTTTCATGGATATTCAAATGCCAGTTATGAATGGTGTAGAAGCAACAAAAGCTATTTTAGCGTATGCACAAAGTAAGGGATTAAACCATACTCCAATTATTGCTGTAACAGCAAATGCACTTAAAGGAGATAGAGAACGTTTCATGTCTGAGGGTATGGATGAATATGTTTCCAAACCTATTGACTTAGAAAAGTTTATTAGAGTCTTAAAAATGTTTTTTAAAGAGTCTAATAATACAAAAGAACTTCCTATTGTTTCAAAAACAGATATTTTACTCTATAAAGAAACTGCAATGGAAGCAAAGATTATTTCTGCTATTTTACACAAGTTAGATTATTCAGTAGATGTTGTGAAAAACCTTGATGAGTTAAAAAAAGTAATGGACGTGAACTCTTATAAGTGTATTTTACTTGATAGAGTAGAATCAGAAGTAGAACATTCAAATGTCACTCAACATATAAAAGCCAAGAAAATGCCATCGTTATTGTTTGTTGATGGTCAAACAGTTGTTGTGCCTTCTGATGCAGAAAACTTTACATTTATTGCAGATAAAGTAACAGATTATCAGAGTATTAAAACTAAAGTAGATCATATGATTTCCTTGTCTCAGGCTTCATAAAAATAAAATTTATAAAAAAGATTGTATCTTTATAAAAGCTCCATATAAAAGTAACTCTCTGTTAGCAGGGGGTGCTTTCTTTATCTCTAATTCTATTTCTAGTAAGTATTCAAATATTTTTAATAAAGCAACACTTTTGACTTTAAGTGCTAAATTCCCTTTTTTGTCTTCAATGGGTTTAGGCAATTTATAACCTAAAATAGCTTTTGAATCTATATGACCATTTAGTTTCATAAAAGCATGGAACAAGAAAATCTGGTTTACAAAAAACTGTGTTGAACGTAAGATTGAAAATTCATCTTCACCTATTTCAAGTAGTTTAGTCATCGTTTGGGTAATGGGCTTTTTCTCAAAAAGCTCAATGAGCAGTTGTTCTATTGCCAGTGGAGCAGTAGAATAAACTAATCTATCAATGTCTTTAGACGTTACTTTTCCTTCTAAAATAGCCAGTTTATTAAGTTCATTAGCACAGAGAGCAATATTATTATTTAGAAGGAGCATAAGGTGTTGTAGTGCAAAGTGGTCAATGTCTAGTCCAATTTTTTTAGACTTCTTTTGTAGTAACTCAATAATTTCTCGTGTACTTGGTTCAAACAAGCGTAACCAGTTTGCTCCCTTTTTAGGGGCGAAAGAACTTTGTAAACTTTTGGCATTGCTTCCTGTTCCTTGGTAGTGAAAGAGTAGAAAATTTTCAGAGTTTTTACCTACTAACTCAACCAATACATCTAACTCTTTTTTAGGAATCTTTTTCTCTCTCTTTATAATGAGTAAATTTGTTCCACCAAATAGAGAAGACTGAGACAAGTAAGCTTTTGCACGTTCAAAGGTATACTCATCAAAGTAGAGTGTCAGCATAGAGTTTGCTGCATCAGTAATGTTGATATAGTGTTGTAAATAATTGGCTATTTGGTACTCATTCTCTCCAAAAAAAAGCATGGCTCTAGGAGGCGTAGTGCGTAATAGGTTTTCAAATTCTCTTTGGTACATGTTGAGATTATAGCATAAATGAAGCTGGATAGCGTGAATCAAATCTTTAATATTTATGATTGAAAAGTATTTTATAGAGTTTAGAAAATGATTCTTTTTCTTCTTAATTATCTATACATTTACTTTTTTGTGTTAGTCTTATAAAAGATTTATGGGGGGGGACGTTTGATATGAAGAAAGATTTAGAAAATACTTTAGCTCTTTATAGCCTTTGGCTTTCTATTACAGATTTTGAAGATTTACTTATAAGCTTATCGGTAGAACTTGAAGAAAAAATAGAAATAAATAAAAATACTAATTGGAAATGGATTGTTTTTACCTATAACAGTGCCATCGTAACTATAGATTCTTTAGGGTTTGTTTATATAGATAAAGCTACAGTAGATACTAAAGAATCTGTTCTAAGGTTTTTATCAAAGAATTTGAATGCGAAGACGATATCAAATATAGAGGATACTTTTTTAAACCAGCAAATTATTGAAGTTCCAAATCATAAAAAAGATCAATTCTCTTCTGAGAGTCAAGTAGAGAATCTTTTTAGATTTTTGAATAATATTATAATTAAAGTAGATGACCCTCGTAAGAATTTAAAACTCGATCATATCTCTACAGACTTAACAGTTGCTGACAATAAAATTTATTCCTTTGATGAGTTAAAATTTTCCTTAAAAGAACAAGAATATTCTTTTAATACGATTCTTAATCGGAATTTTGCAAAGTTGGTAAATAAAGGTGTCTACTATACCCATGGATTGATTTTTGAAGAGGGCGAAGTTTATAACCTTTCTATTACAAATAATGCTCAAGACTATATTGACCATTGTCCAACATTAACTATAAAAATTAATGGAAAAGAGATTGGGGAGAATGTTAGAAAAGATCTTTGTGAACAAATTATCAAAAAAGTTATACAAGATACACTTGAAGAGCATACCATATTAAATTTTTTGCTCGTAACAAAAATAGAGTATTTAAGTATGATTATTAATAAGGTTTCAGTAACCAATGAAATTTTGAAGAAATTAAACTCTTATCTTTTAGAGGATATAAATAAAGATATAATCACAAATACCTTAAGTTCTAAAGAATTAGATGATGAATCAGCAGTAGAGATTTTTATTCAAAATTTACTACAAGCTATTCCACGTTTTCAGATGATGGACATCAAATTAAAAGAGGCATATTATATTAAAGTTGGAAATACAACGACTAATGTTAATATAAAATTAGATGAGACTATTGCAAATACTCTTTTTTATGGAAAATGGAAGTCTTCTATTAATTTTTTTGTTGATACAGCAGTAAGGGCTAAAGAATCTTTAGATATGTATCATCAGACAAAGACATTAAAAGAGTTAGAAGATATAAGTTATAATGCAAACTATCAAGCAGATATTGAAGATATACGAGAGATTCAAAAACAAAAAGATTGGTCATTAGATGAGCGAACACGTAAATATTTTAATGTAATAGTTGTGATTTTAGGCGTTATTACATTTGCTGCTGAAGCTCCACTAGTTAAAGCCGATGATAATAGTATTCTTTTTAATTTTTTAAATATCTTTTTAAATATTTCTATCTATTTAGGAGTCTTTTTACTAATTTTCTTTTCAATCCATCCTAGAAAATTTAAAGCATTGATTACGCGTTTTATTAAAAGAAAAATTTCTCTATTGCTCCATTATTTGGGTATTACTGAAAGAGGTCGGATTGAGTATAAGTTTTTTGAGTTTGATAAGTCTGATTATGATAAACATGAGCATAGATCAACGCACTCTTTTTATACTTTAAAGGTTGAAGAGAATAAAAAGCGTGAAAAAGTGAAAATTCCTATTACCTATAATACAAAAATTTCATCTTATACATTGGTTAAAAAATTAAAAGAAATTTTAATTATCCAAGAAATAAAAGAAGAGATTTGTTCTTTTAATATCTTTCCAAAGTTATTGAGAGAAATCCCGATTAATAAGAGCAATGCACATGAATATCGTGAAAACTATCGTATTTCAGGTAATAATAAAGTGGCTACAAAAATTATGTATCGTTATAAAGTAAGTAATTTAAAACTTTTAGACTTTTTGAACTATTTAGAAAATGATGAATTCATGAAGCACTATAGCCTTTATTTAGAAGACGTATATAGCATTGATGAAGCAATTAAGCGATTGAGGGTTTTATCAAAAATTACACCCTATGAACATGAGAAAGAGGATGAAAATGGAGAGAAAAAAGGAATAGAACTAACATTTTATATTGTTTATTCCTTTGTATTAAAGTTTCATCATATGGATACAAATAAAATAAATTATACTTATAATATTTCAAAAGATCAGTTTCGGGTACATTACCATATAAATAAAGTTTATTATAGAGATGAAGAGAATGAAGAGAAAGAACAAAAGCAGTTTGAACAGAGTTTAGATGATTTAGCAAAACTTATTGATATATATTTTTTAGCACGTTTAAAAAAGATAGAAGATTAGAATATAGAGGTATGCCCTCTATAACTCCATGATATCTTTTTCTCTTTTAGCTACAAACTCAGCTTGAACCTTAGCCATGGCGATACTAACTGTGTCAATACGTACAATCACCTTGTCAAATAATAATACATTGTCTCCATGAAGGTTCACGGTAATTCCTTCAACCTCTGTTTCTAAGACAGCTTTTGCATTTTCTCCAACCTCAACCACATGTGCTTTAAACTCTTCACCAATATGTTTTTCAGCCCAACGTGCTAGTTTTCTATCTCTAAAATCCCATTCTGCTTTGGTAGATTCTCTTTCAAGTTCTGAAACCCTTTGACAAAGAGGTTCAATGTTTCGTAGTAAATACTCATTTTGTTCTTCGTCTTCTTTTAACTGTGACTTTATAAGTCGGTGTAAGATGAGGTCAGAGTAACGACGAATAGGCGAAGTAAAGTGTGAGTAATGAGAAAAACCAAGTCCAAAGTGACCTTCATTTTCTGCTGCATAAGAAGCTTGTTTAAGAGACTTAATAATCATGCTATCTACTTCAGGAGCAATGTTCATAATATCTGCCTCTTTTTGAATGGCTCTAATGAGTGATGGTGATTCATCATACTCTTTTACAAACAGACCAATGCCTGCAAGTTCTTCTAACAATTCTTCAAGTTTTTTCAGCTGTGGTGGTGTGTGAATTCTAAAGATACCATAGGTAAAACGTTTTGCAGAAGCTTGGTTGGCTAAAAGCATACACTCTTCAATAAGTGAGTGCGATGGTGTTCCTGTTTCAACAGAAGTTTCTTTGAGTTCATGGTTCGCATCTATGTTAAGTCTTATTTCCTCTGATCTAAAATCAAAACCATTACCCATACGTTTTTTGCGTAGACGTGCCGTGATGTCTTGAAGAGGTAATAGATAGTCTAAAATACGTTTCTCATGTTCTTTGACAACATTTTCACCATTAGTATCAATGATTACATCTATCTCTTCATAATTAAATCGGCGCTTAGAATGAATAAGAGCTTCAAAAAAATCTTCTTTTATAGGAAGTAGAGAATCTTTATCCAATTCTATTTTAGCTACAAATGCGAGTCTGTCCACATGAGGCTTAAGTGAACAAATGTTCTCTGAAAGTTCACGTGGTAACATTGGAAAAGATTTATGAGGAAAGTAAGTGGTAAATCCACGACGTTTTGCTTCGGTGTCTATAGGTGAGAAATAGTTTACATAATGACTAACATCAGCAATGGCAACATAAAGGGTAAATGCCTCCATGTCAAAATAGATGGCATCATCAAAATCTTTCGCAGTTATGGGGTCAATGGTACAAAAGTCTAAATGCGTTAAATCCATACGGGTAGGGTGTTCAGATTTAGTAACTTCCTGTTCTACTTCTTTGGCTTGTGTTTTACAGTCTTCATCAAATTCATTGGCTCTTTTATAAAGGGCTAATGAGATTTTTTCATCTATTTTAGGCTGAGACAAATCTCCAAATACTTCAAGTACTTCTTCTGTCTCAGAATCTACCTTTAAGACAGTTCCTAGTTTAAAGGCTTTTAAATCCATCCCCTCCATTTTAGCATTGGTTGGCAATCCTGTTTTTAAGTCCAGTATTTCAAATACATCAGACTCATTACGGTTAGTATAAACGATTTGGAAAACATGAGCTTTACGAACAATTAGCTGAACCTTAGCAGAAGCACGACCACGTCTAGCGATAATACGTTTTACAACCACATCATCACCAGGGTTTGCTTCGCCCATGTCTTGTGCTTCTACGAGTAAATCTTTTTGTTCTTTGGTTTGGGCTTCTACAAAACCACGACCCTCTTTGTTGACATAGAGCTGTCCTACACGAAAGAGTGATTTTAACTTCCATAGTCCATCAACTTCTTCAATGGCTCCAAGTTGTTGTAGGGCTTGAAATGAATTTTTATCTTCTAATTCTAAATCGGTTTCTTTAAAACCGTTGATAAGTTGTATGGCAAATGGTGACATGGTTTTCCTGTTATAAATGTATTATTCTATTAAGAGTATTGTAGCCAATTTTGCTATACTTTTAGAAATCAGAAGAAGAGAAGCCCATGACCCTAAGAACTAAAGAACAAATCCCCTATAGAACCATACTCAAAACCCTTATTGGAACAGCACTCTTTTTAACCATTGACAGTCCCATAGGTGATGGGTGGTTTTCAGGACATGGACAAGCAGTAGCTGTTGTTTTAGTTGGCTTGGCTTTTGCTTTTTCATTTTGGAGAAGTTCTAAACGTGCTAGAGAGATAATGCTTATTGGTATTGTGGTTGGATTAACAGGAGAGTACATACTTTCTATGGTTCTAGGCATGTATCATTACCGTTTTGAGAACATTCCTTTGTGGCTCATTTTTGGGCATAGTCTCATCTTTGCTTCGGTGTTTAGGCTTTCACATCATCCATATATTTTGCATCATCAGCTTGTTATTAAAAAATGGTTGTTTATTTTTTCAGTAGTCTATAGTTTTGTGTGGTTATTTTGGGCGAATGATTGGTTTGGATTTCTTTATTCTGTTATCTTTTTTATTATTTTGTACAATGCCAAGAAGTCACAACTTTTCTTTTTGATTATGTTTTTCATTGTCGCTTACTTGGAGCAGATAGGAACAGCAACGGGGACATGGTATTGGCCAGAGATTGCTTTTGGAAAGCTTGAGTGGTTACCAAGTGGAAACCCACCTGTGGGGATTGCAGCATTTTATTTTGCGTTTGACTTTATTGTATTAGGGTTTTATTTTAATGTTTTGCATCCTAAGATTAGAGATAGGTATAAGCGTTTGAGAACTTATACTTCTTGATAAGCTATTTTATTTTTAAAAATTCAAAGTATATTTATTTTTTGCTATCATAAAGAAAATGGAAGGAAAAACATGAAAAAACAAAACACCCTAATAACCCAAGAATCCACAGAAGTAGTATTAAGAAAAGCTACCAACATCATGAACAGAACCAATAAAATTCTTGAAAATTCTAAAAAAGAGTTGGTGACTCATTCTGATGTTATGATGATAAATGGTTTGATGTGGGAAAAAGAGACAGCCGAAGAAGAGATAAATTGGATTAATTGGTATGATGCGATGGAGTATGCTAAAAATCTTAGGCTTGGTGGGTATGATGATTGGAGATTGCCAACTATTGAGGAATTAAAAGAGGTTATTTTCTCTTGTGGTGGAATAGTTATAGCTCAGCATGACGATAATTTAAAAGTCGTTAGGGCTAAAAATAACTCTAATAAACTTTATCAGGAGTGCCATAAATCAAAAGGTTTTAGTTCTATCTACTATTGGAGTTCCTCTATCAATGTAAATGATACTAGCGATGCTTGGGGTATCAATTTTTATGGTGGTGATACTTACAGCTTTTATAAGAATGGTAGTGTAGAAGTTCGTTGTGTAAGAGGTTAAAAAATGAAAAAAATACTAAAACGCCTAGAGCTTATATCTTCGGCAATAGATTTAGAAGAAAATGAGATGATAGAGGAGCAAGTAGCCAAACTTAGAGAGTTGTCTATAGATAATGATGTGCAAGAGATATTGAAGATGATAGAGGATAAACGCTATGAACATGTCATCTCTTCTATTACAACTTATGTGCATCGTTTTTCAGGGGTAACTGTTTATGAAGACCCACAGATACAAGGGCTAAGAGTAGAGCTAAGTATTTTGGAAAAAGAGTTAAATAGTCTCTCAGAGAGTCAAAATGAGTACTTGGCTGAGATTAATGCTTTTACCTCTGATTATTATCGGCACTTAGGGGCTGTGATAGAAGAGATTTTGAGACTGCAACAAGAGGTGGCTCAAAAGTCTTATGACAAAGGCAAGATAGATGAAGAGGAGCTAAAGGCATCCAAAGATGAGTATAAATCATTTTATGAAGAAGCTATTACTCAATCTAAAGAGCAACCTTTCTCACTTACAGAAGAAGAAGAGAAAGAGCTTAAAAAACTTTATAGAAAAGCCAGTAGGTTAACACACCCTGATACTGTAGCTGACGCATTTAAAGAAGAGGCTACAAAAATATTTATCGCTCTTAACAGTGCCTATAAAAGAAAAGACTTAGCCAAAGTAAAAGAGATATTTGTTGGTTTAGAGAGTGGTACAGCTTTTGCTTATGGTTCTGATGAAATAAATGATAAAGAGCTTTTAAGAAAAAAATCAGAGGTTTTGAGAGAGAAGATAAAAGTTATCATTAAAGAGATAGAAGAACTAATGCAAAGTGATACTTATATTACTATCAAAGAGATTGATGACTTGGATGCTTATTTTGATGAGTTGAAAGAGAATTTGATTGTTGAAAAAGAAGCATTGGTTTTAGAGTTGTTAAAAGTTTGACCATTGTTTTCATCAAGAAGGAAATAATACTAACTTTAACTTATAAATAGTATTATTATAATATATCTTATAATAAGGAATATTATAATGTTTGTAAATAGAAATGATGAGTTAAAAGTTTTAGAGAGTGAGTATGTAAAGAAAAGTGCTACCTTTAGCGTTATTTATGGACGACGACGTGTTGGAAAGACAGCACTTATATCTGAGTATATTCGTGATAAAACGCATATTTATCTTTATGCTACAGAGGGAAATATTGCTCAGCAACTATTGGGATTTACCAAACAAATTAAAGCATTTGTAGAACCTAGAGTGGCTAAAAACCTTAGCTTTGAGAGTTTTACCGATGCTTTCGAGTTTTTAGTAGAGTTGCCACTTGATAGTAAGTTAATTTTAGTGATTGATGAATATCAAAATTTATGTAAACTTGAAAAAGGTTTTTCCTCATCACTTCAAAGAGTTTGGGATCTTTACCTCTCTAAATCTAATATTCATTTAATTCTTTGTGGTTCAGTTCTATCTATGATGCATTCGGAAGTTTTGGCATACAATGCTCCTCTTTATGGTAGAAGAACAACAAATATCCACTTGAAAGCATTACACTTTAAATACATAGCTACATTTTTGCCAAATTTAAGCCCTGAAGAGCTTATGAATGTTTATGCCTCATTTGGAACCATCCCAAAGTATCTTAATGAGTATGAAAGTAGTAAAAGCTTTAAAGAGAATATCGTTGAAAAAATATTGGATAAAAATGCCTATCTTTATAGCGAAGGAAATTTTTTATTAAAACAAGAGATTTCAGATGCTGGAAACTATTTTGCTATTTTAGAAAGCATTGCAAAAGGTAATACAAAAGTAGGGGCTATTGCTTCAAACCTTAGTAAGCCTTCGACGTTTTTAACCCCTTATTTACAAAAGCTTTTGGAATTGGATATTTTGATGAAAGAAGTACCAATTACAGAGAGTAATCCCTTGAAAAGTAAATTGGGTCGTTATAAGATAAAAGATAAATTTTTAAACTTTTGGTTTTACTATGTTTATAAGAACTACAACTATTTAGAAGTGAATCAAACCGATGTCGTTTTAGATGAATTAGAACTAAATTTTAATGATAGATTTGTTTCTTTTGCGTTTGAAGATTATGTTTTAGAGGATATGTTATTAAATCACAAAAAATATTTCTCATTTAGACCTCATAAGATAGGACGATGGTGGAATAACAAAGAAGAGATAGATATTGTCGCTTTTGATGATGATAATATTTGTTTCATAGAATGTAAATGGCAAAATTCTGTGAAGCACGATAAAGTAAAAGAGGCTTTAATAAGAAAGAGTTCGATAATTAAAACGACTAAAAAAGTTTCTTTTTTAGTCGTTACAAAAGAGGATTATCTAAAATTTACTTAGTAAACACTGACCCAAGCATACCTTTTATAGC
Source organism: uncultured Sulfurovum sp. (assembly GCA_902727895.1). GTDB lineage: Bacteria > Campylobacterota > Campylobacteria > Campylobacterales > Sulfurovaceae > UBA1140. The sequence continues at coordinate 131,362 of CACVAP010000011.1, read as the reverse complement.
ACCTTGAATATCAGCAGGGTAAATCACAAACTTAGAATTTGGTGAGTGTGTCATTTTTTCTAAAGTGTTAATGTAACGGTCACCTAGTAAGAACATGGCAGGTAACTCTTTTCCATCTGTTGCTTTGGCTATCATTTCCATGGCTTCAGCAGAGGCAGAGGCTAACGCTACTTGTGCTTGTGCTTCTAGTTTGGCAGCTTCTAGTTTCCCTTGTGCTTCTAAAATGGCAGCATTTTTGTTACCTTCTGCTGTGGTTTCTATGGCTCTTCTTTCACGTTCTGCTGCTGCTTGACGTTCCATAGAATCTTGCATGGAACCACTTGGGTTAATGTCTTGGATTTCTACTGATTTAACGGTAACACCCCAGTCTGCAACATCATCAATGATGGTTTCTTTAAGTCTAGTTTTAATGGCTTCTCTATTTGAAAGTGCTTCATCCAGTTTCATTTCACCAATAATAGAACGTAAAGTAGTCATGATGAGGTTGGCAATGGCAAGTTTAAAGTCTTCTACACCATAGAGTGCATCTTTAGGGTTGGTAACACGCACAAAAGCAATGGCATTGGTTCGTATAACAGCATTATCTTTGGTAATAACCTCTTGTTGAGGAATATCCATAATGATGTCACGTGTTGAGATACGTTGACGTACATCATCAACATAAGGGATAATAAGATTTAACCCAGGCTCAAGTGTACGTGAAAACTTACCAAGTTTTTCAACCACCCATTCTTCACCTTGAGGGACAATCTTGATTCCTTTATAAAGGGTAACGATGACAGCTACGGCTAATATGATGAGTATATTTAATTCCATTATTTATCCTTTTATTTTATATATTGGCAACTTCGATGAGTTGACCTTTAATTTCGATGATTTTAACACGGCTATTAATAGCTATGTCTTCTTTTGAAGTTGCAAACCATGTGGTATTTCCAAGAACAGGTGCATCAAACTTCACCTTACCTCTAGCATTGGCTGAAATAGCTTCTTCTACTGTTCCTAAAGTTTCTAGTGTGTAATTAGATTGTCCAGTAGTTTCTACTCGTGGGTTTTTTAAGTATTTGAACCATAAGAGAATAGAGAGTAAAGAAAGAATTAACCATAATGTTAGCTCTGTTTCTATAGAAGTTTTAAAAAGGTTGTCAGTAGCCCCTACAAGCATGGCTGCAACTCCCAGTCCTAATAACATAAAAGTACCAATAAAGATTTCAAGTGTCACTAAAATAAGTCCAAAAGCAATCCAATGCCACCAAAGTAAATCTGTTGATAAAAGTTCTAACATATTATGCTCCTATATCAGTTATTATACTACTTAATCCTAAAAAAAGTGCTACCCGAGCCTGAAAAATACCAGCCTTTGGGTTGTTCTTCTTTTAGTTTAGGGTAGGCAATGAGTGAAGCTTTATACAAGTCATTAGCCATAATAGCATCGACTGAGTTTAAGACTTCTTTAGAAGATAGGTTTTCCCAACCATCAAAATCAGTAGGTTCGATTTTATCGAACAACTCACGTTTGAAAGTTTTATAAACCAAAGCTGTATCACAATGAATATTGGGTGTATAGAGTTCTATTTCAAAACTCTCATCTTCAAACTTTTCAACAACTTCACCAAAACCTGAAACATTCGCAGCGTCATAGTCATAAACAAAAAATGGAATATCTGCTCCAACGCTTGAACCTATTTTTGCCAGAGTAGGGGTGTCGATGTTCAGTTTACAAACTTCATTAAACAAACGCATAAAAGCAGCAGCATCAGAAGAACCACCACCAAGACCAGCACCTGAGGGAATGTTCTTTTTTACGACTACTTTATGATGTTTAAAAAAGTCTGTATATATAGTTAGTTCGTTTTGCATGGCTACAAAAGATTTATAAATAGTATTAACCTCTACAGGTACATCGCCACATCCTTCTATGGTGAAGCTTTTACACTCTTGGGGTATAAAAGAGATTACATCGTAAAGGTTTGGGACTTTCACAAAACGTGAGAGTAGGGTATGGTAACCATTTTGGTGTCCTGTTATTTTTAGGAAAGTGTTTATTTTTGCGTGGGCTTTTTGGGTCATTTTATTATTTTCTTTCATTTTTTTGTTGAAAAATATCCATATTATTTTACATAAAATAATGCTTTTTTCATAAAACAATACTTAGTTTCATTATGAATTGTCTTATTAATACTATTAACTGTTAAAGCTTTATGTTAAAATAACCTTATCAATAAATTTTTAAATAGGATAATTACATGGAAACAGTAGATATGAAAACAATTAATAAACTAAAACAAATTCAAGCCGATGCAATGGTAATGCATATTAAATTACATAATTTACATTGGAACATAAAAGGTATGGCATTTTACGAAATTCATGCAATGACTGAAACGATGTATCTTGCTATGGCAACACTATTTGATGATACGGCAGAGAGAGTACTTCAGTTGGGTCAGAAACCATTGGTAACCATGGCACAAGCTGTAGAATATTCACATATAGAAGAGACAGATAAAACTGAATTTGATACTAAAGAAGTTTTAGAAATTATTAAAACAGACTATATTCACTTTTTATATGAGTTTAAAGAACTCTCTAACTTTGCATCTGAGTTAAATGATACAACGACCATTGCATTTGCAGATGATAATATTGCAAAATTTGAAAAAGACATTTGGATGTTAAAAGCGTCAGTATCTTAGTAGCTATTTTTTGCGTCGGCTGAAGCCGACCCTACGGCTTTCAAACTTTATAAATGTTTGTTACTTGTAGGGTTGGCTTTAGCCAACTTATGCACTCGATTTAACTTATAAGTAATCTCTCCCTCAAGTATTTCAATAACAGAAAAAAAGTCTTCTGTCTCTACCCAATAAGTACCATCTTCTTTAGTCTCAAGATATTCTAAATAAATTTTTTTACCAAGCTCTAAAAACTCAGGATCACCTGTATAAATGTTTTGAGGAATTTTTAAAAATTTTAGAGGGTCAAGTGCTTTTTCATCATCGTAAAAAAATGCACCTTCATTAAGACGTGCTAGACTTGAAAGTGTACCATTTACATTGAGTTTGTCTGAGATAATAGCACCTAAAGAACGAATGTAAGTTCCCTCAGAAACAGTCGCTTCAAAATGTACAAAAGGGTGATTATAGTTTATGAGTTTAATTTCATGAATGCTTGAAGTGATTTGTTTTAGTTTAACTTCTTCACCAGCTCTAGCTAAATCATAGGCTCTTCTTCCATTGATTTTTTTAGCAGAAAATTTTGGTGGATAGTAGGTAAGTTCGCCTTTTAGACTATTTAATGCCTCTTCTATCCGTTCTTTTTTTAGTGGTTCGATTATTTTAACTGAATCTACATTTTCAATGTCTAGACTTTTAGAGTTCGCTCCAAGCCATAAAGTAGCTGCGTAAGACTTTGGTGTTTTTTTGAGGTATTGAAAAAGTTTTGGGTATTGACCTGTGGCTACGATGAGACAACCTGTTGCAAAAGGGTCAAGGGTTCCTGAAAAGCCCACTTTTTTGGTGTTGTATTTTCTTTTTACATAACCCATGTAGCCGTTTGAAGAGCGAAAGATGGGTTTGTTGACGACGAATAAACGGTTCATGATTTCCTTATTATACCGATTGGACGAAAGAGCTTAAAATCTCTTTTTTGTTTCCACCAAAGTTAATTTTTAGTTTGTATTCTTGACCTGATTTGTTGGCAGCTTGGACACGCCCAATACCAAAAATCTTGTGTTTAACTAAGTCACCTATTTTATAACTTGCTACTTTAGAGATCTTAAGTGCTTCTCCTTGAATAAGTCCTGCTTCACCTAAAAAACGACTTTTATCTATGCGTTTTCTTTGACCCTTGTAAAAACGTGAATCCACATAACAAAGCGTAAGATCAGACTTAGCTCGGGTAATGGCAACGTATCCTAAACGTCGTTCTTCTTCCATATTACAGCCATCACCTAATAGTGGGAAGAATTCTTCTTCTAGCCCTATGACATAAAGGTGTTCAAACTCTAAACCTTTTGATGCGTGAATACTCATAATAGTTATGGCATTTTCATCTATGTTGTCTTGATCAGATTGTAAAGAGATGTCATTTAAAAAGACATCTAAGGCTAAGTCTGGAGTGTTGGTAATAGCTTCTCTAAAGTACCCAATAAATTCATCAATATTTTGTACCCGTTCATTTCCATCTACCATGGCAGCGTAGTATTTTTTCATACCAATGGTATCTTCAAATAGTTCAATGAAGTTATGGAGGGAATGGTGAATTTCACTTTGTAGTAGTTCAATATGTTGAACAAATTCTTTTAGTGAATTCGCTGCTTTCTTACTTACTACTGTCCCAAGATCATGTTCTTTAATGAATTTGAAAATAGAACATTGATTGTCAAAAGCTGCTTTCTTGAGCTTGTCAACGGTTACTTTTCCAATGGCACGTTTTGGTTTATTGATGATACGCTCTATTGAGAAGTCATCATTAGGATTTGAGAGGACTCTAAAATAAGAAATCATGTCTTTTATTTCTGCACGGTCGTAGAAACGCATTCCACCTAAGAGTTTAAACGGTAATCCTTCTTTTGTAAAACCTTCTTCAAGTGAACGGGAAAGTGCATTTATACGGTAAAGTACAGCAATCTCATCAGATGAAACACCTCTGTCCAATAAAACTTTAATCTCCCTAGCAATACCTTTTGATTCTAGTGACTCATCAAGAGAATGAAATAGCTTTACACTGTCTCCATCACCTTTAAAAGAGGTCAGTTTTTTACCAATTCTTTGTGAATTATGCTCTATAAGCTCATTAGCAGCTTTAAGAATGGGGCTGGTAGAACGATAATTCGTTTCTAATTTAACAGTTTTAGTACCTTTGAAACGTTCGGAAAACTCTAAAATATTACGAATGTTTGCCCCACGCCAACCGTAGATACTTTGGTCATCATCACCAACAACACAGAGATTGTTATGTTCTGAAGATAAGAGTTCAAGTAGTTTAAATTGTAGTTCATTGGTATCTTGGTACTCATCTACCATAATGTATTGGTAACGGTTTGAAGTTTCTTTTCTAAGAACTTCATCTTGTTCCAAAATTTGATAGGTAAGCATAAGTAAATCATCGAAATCTACTAGGTTGTTTTCTGTGATTTCTGCTTGATAATCTTTGTAAATGGTAGCAATTTTTCGATAGTCTGGAAGCTCTGCTTTCTTTAAAATCTCATCAGCTGTTAATAATGTATTCTTATATTTTGAGATTTCAGAAGAGACAAAAGCGATATTTAAATCTATGGAATGTTCTTTTGCAATACGTTTTAAGATACGTTTTCTATCATCAGTATCAATAATAACAAAGTTATTAGCACGACCAAGCTTCTCAATATTAAACTTTAAAAAAAGTAATCCAAATTTATGAAAAGTACAGAGTAGGGGCATGGAAGAATATGCTGGAACTAGCTTTGACGCACGTTCACGCATTTCTGATGCAGCCTTGTTTGTAAAGGTCAAGGTTAAGGTATTTAGGGGGTCAATACCAACTTCGGAAATAAGATAAGCCAGTCTGGTTGTTAGGGTTTTTGTTTTACCTGAACCAGCACCAGCCAAAATAAGTAGAGGACCATCAATGTGCCTAACAGCTTCTTGTTGTGCTTTATTTAGGGCTTCTATAACTTCTTGCATTTAATTACTTTTTAATTTATTATAACACCTTTAAGGTTAAAAATACCTCTAGCCTTTATAACGGCTAACTATGCAAATAAATGAAATATAAATATCTTTTATAAATATTTTAAAATATTTGAATAACTTATAGGGAGTTTAAATATAATCTGATATAATAATTCTAATAAATTATACATTAAAACGAATGAGGTATTTAAATGTTAAAAGATTTTGTGAAAATGGAGACTTTTTTGACGGTAGCTAGAGAACGTAGTTTTTCTAAAGCATCGGCTAAGTTAGGAATCTCACAACCAGCTGTAACACAGCAAATTAAATATATTGAAAATTATTTAGAAGCAAAAATTATAGACCGAAAGAAAAACGGGATTAAGTTAACAGCAGAAGGTGACGAACTTTATAAGGTTGTTACTCAGTTAGAGAAGTCAATTATTACACTTGAAAAAGACGTATTGAAAATTATTAAAAAAGAGATGACTTTTAGACTGGCTGCTTCTTATACTATTGGTTCTTATGTTATTCCTGGAGAGTGTTTAAACTCTATTAGTGAGAGCATTGGAAATGATGTTACGTTAAGTATTGAGATGAGCGAAAAAATTGTCGAAGGACTTAAAGACCGTAAATTTGATGTAGGTTTGATTGAGTCTCCAGTGATGGATTCTGATTTAATTTACAGAGAATGGTTTGATGATGAATTGGTACTTTTTTCAAGTTCACCATTACCTAAGACAGTTAATACCGAAGAATTATATGACTATAAATGGATTTGTCGTGAAGAGGGATCTTATACTAGAAAATTAATTTCTGAAGTATTTGAAGAACTGGGTGTTTCTTGTAAAAGCTTTGATGTACTTTCAGAAGTTTCTAACAGTACAGCAGCACTACAAAGTGTAAAACGTGCTAAAGCAGATGCTGAGAAACCAACTGTTTCAGTTATTTCTAAATATGCAATTGCAGATGAAGTTAGACGTGGTGAATTATTTGAAGCTAGAATTTATGGTTATTCTATGAAAAGAACATTCTATATTGCGTATACAAAAGAAAATAAAAACAATGTCTTTATTGACAATGTTGTAAATTATGTAATTGCAGGAAAGTGTGATACTTAATTTCTTTTAAAGTTCCTAGTTATTAGGAACTTTATTTTCTTTTTAACAGTTTTGCATTCTCAGGATTGTTAAGTAAGGCTTCCATCGAGTTAATTGCCTCTTTTTCAACAACTTCTTCTTTTTCCCCATTATCTTCTTCTACTGAACTAACGTTAATAAGTATAGGATATTCTTCTACAAAAACTTGTTTGACTGCAAGTAATGGTATATGTACCAATGCACCAAAATTCTCTGCTCCAAAACCAGCTTCAAATGAAATATAGTGTGCATCAATACTTGCTGTTTCAAATGAATAGTTTGCTAACATAAAGAGGGTGACTTCTGGTAAAGATTCTCTGAGTTCAGTTGGTAAGTTAGGTTCAAAATTTACAGTTGAGGTTTCACAAGCAATACCAAATTCTTGACTCTCATTAAATAAGTATTCAATGGTTGCTAAAATATGTTCTTTCATAAGTTCTTGATATGTAGAACTTCGTAGTTTTTCTATGGACAAACGTTTTCCCTTATATCTGTATGGCTACAGACTTTTGTATACGAAATCCTATCATAGCATTCATTAAAGAAAAGTATGAATAATTTTTTATATTCTCTTTCTTAATATTACTTAACTTTAAAAAGCCTTCATCTATCAGTCTTGCTCGGGTTGTTCCTTCTAAAAGAGGAGTGGTAGGAGTTAACCAATCTTTACCATCGTAAAAAGCAATATTCGCAATACTTGTATCGGTTAGAAAACCATCTTTCTCTATAATTATTTCATCGTAATTTTTCTGCGCAAGTTCTTGGAGTATTGACCTATCGGTATATTTGTAAGTATAATCAATTTGACTATTTACAACTTTAAAGCTTTGAAGGTTTTTAGCTTCATAGGGAAAATATTCTACGGATTGAACTTCTTTATTATAAATAATCTTGCAACGGTAAAGTCCTATTTGGGGTGGGGTGATATACTCTATTAGGTCTAGTGTAGAAGAGGTTTTAAAAAGTTCTGTTCGACCTTTGTTAAAACGCTTATTGTGCCATTCTAAGTTGAAGACTTCTCCATCTTCAACTTTAATGGTTTCAAAGAGCATACTTTTAGCAAGTGCCTTTTTCATGTTTCTTAAAAAAGATCTGTTGAAAGGTAACGTTCAGCAGTATCACAAAGAACGGTTACAAAAACTTTTCCTTTATTTTCTGGACGAGCTGCAACTGCTGCTGTAGCAGCGATGTTTGCACCAGCTGAGATTCCTACGAGTAAACCTTCTTGAAGGGCTACATTTTGAGCATACTTAATAGCCTCTTCATCAGCTATTTTAATAATTTCATCATAAATTTCTGTATTTAAAATACTTGGAACAAAACCAGCACCAATTCCTTGAATTTTATGTGGACCACCTGCCCCACCTGATAATACAGGAGAGTTTTCTGGTTCAACGGCAATGGCTCTTAGTGAAGGTATTGACTTCTTTAGAACTTCAGAAGTTCCAGTAAGCGTTCCACCTGTCCCAACACCTGCTACAAAATAGTCAACTTTACTTTCTGTGTCATTTAAAATTTCTATTGCTGTTGTTTTACGGTGAATCTCAGGGTTGTTTAGATTGTCAAATTGTTGTAAAACATAACCATTGACTTCTTTAGAAAGAGAGGCTGCTCTATTGATAGCACCACTCATTCCCTCAGCTGCTGGGGTAAGAACAATCTCAGCACCTAAGTGTGTCAAAAGCTTACGACGTTCAATACTCATAGACTCTGGCATGGTTAAAATAAGTTTTAAAGACTTAGCAGCACAAATAGCAGCCAAACCAATACCTGTGTTACCTGAGGTTGGTTCAATGATGGTTGAGTTCTCATCTATGACACCAGAAGCTAAAGCTTCATTAATCATGTTCATAGCAATTCTGTCTTTAACAGAAGAGGTAGGGTTCATAAACTCACATTTTCCGAGTATGGTCGCCCCTGTAAGTTCTGATAGTTTGTTTAGTTTGACTAAAGGAGTATTTCCAATAAGCCCTTCGATGTTTTCATGTATCATTTTCTAGCCTTTCTTAGCTTTTTATTTTATCTCTGCAATAGAGTATTTGAGTGTTTCCCCTGCGAACATGGGTACAACCTCTGCATATTTATTAGGGACTTTAAATTTCTTTTCTTCTAAGATTATGGTCTTACTTGGAATTTCAATGTTAGTATAAATACTCTGTGCATTGTCTGAAACAAATGCTTGTAATTTCTCTACACTTGAGTGTTCAACAAAGAATTCTGTTAAAACTTGTAAGGCAATGGGTGCTGTAAAAACGCCAGCTGCACAACCACAAGCTTCTTTTGCATGTTGTGGATGGGGTGCAGAATCTGATCCAAACATTACTTTAGGATGACCTTCAAGTGCTACTTTTTGTAAAGCTTCTCTGTCTTCTGGACGTTTAGCAATGGGTTTACAAAAGAGGTGAGGTTGCAACATCCCTCCAGCCACATCATCAAGGGTAATGAGTAGGTGGTGTAAGGTTATGGTTGCATATAGGTTTTCAAATCTATCTAAAGCTTCAACACTCTCTTTGGTGGTAATATGTTCCATAATTATTTTTAATTTTGGAAAGTTTGTTGCGAGCATTTCATAAATAGAGACAAACTCAGCTTCTCTGTCCATGACAAAACCATTCGTTTCTCCATGTACACAAAGTGGAATGTTAAGCTCGCTCATAGCATCTAAGGTTGGGCGTAGTTCATCTACATCAAAACCACTTAATCCTCCCTCTGAGTTGGTAGTAATACCTGCTGGGTAGAGTTTAATGGCTGTAAGTTCATCTTTTACAGATTCTAAAAACTCTTTAGTATAAGTAGCTTGGAAAAAGAGTGTCATATAAGGAGTAAAAGCGTCATTATTACAGGCTTTTAAGATACGTTCTTTATAGGCTAAAAGAGCCTCTTTAGTTGTAACAGGAGGTACAAGGTTAGGCATAATAATTGCACCTGAAAATGTATCAGAAGTCAGAGGACCAACTGTGTTTAGCATGGCTTCATCTCTAAGGTGAAGGTGCATATCAAGAGGAGAATTCAGAGTAATGGACATATGTAAACCTAATGTAAAATTTCCACGATTATTGCACAATAACTGTTAAAAAAAAGAGTTTTACATTACTTTTTGATTATTTTTTTAAGTATCTATCTTTATGGTTATTTTGTGAAGTCTTTAATAATGTAAAACAAGCCTTTGTTATTTGGAACTATCCAATAGGCTATATTTATTTTTTGATTAAGCGTTAAAAGTCTTGGAGGTCTATACTTTAGAAGAGGATAGTCAATACCTCCTGCAAAAAGTTGGTTACAACGTAAAATTCTAAGTGTTGTTTGTGCTAAGGCTTTGTCTGCTCGGTTAAATTGAAATTGCCATTTTCCATATTCTGAACAAGTAGGGTAGTAGCGACAGTTGGCTGGTAACATTTTTGAAATGTATTGGTAGCCTTTAATCGGGGCTATAAAGAATTTATTTAACACTGATGTATGCTCCATTTTTAATTATGTATGAATCTGACATATTAACCGAATGGTAAATCGTTGTTCCATATTTTTTAGAATAGTACTGTAGGAGTATCTTTTGTTGGGTAGGTTCTATAGAAGGAGAAACCCAACCATTATTTGAAATTACAATCATGTTTTGAGGTTTACCTTCATAGAGTACTTCAGAACAAGCTTCATAACAAATGGCATTTCTAAATGTTTTTCCAGCAACTTGATAGTCTATGGGATTTTCTGCTGCTACATAGTCAGGGGCGCCATCAAAAAAGAGTTTATTTACCACTTTACCCATCCATTTAGGTAGTGGGTTGGATTCGCCAAAAGGGACAAGTACCACTTTGTTAGCAATGCTATAGTGACCATTTTTAAAAATGTAAGTTGAGTTTCTAGGTATTTTTTTATCCAAATATAAGGCACCTAGTACAATACTTATTTTATTAGAACGTTCAAGCAATGCTTCCATAAGAACGGACTGTTTGTTGAGGAAAAGTGCAAAAATAGATTCAGGCAGAATCACTAAAGATTTTTTCTCATTAATAGCTCTGTCAATGGTTGCAAAAACCATACCAATATGTTTTTGTTGAAGCTCAGGTTTCCATTTATCAATAACATTAATCTTGAAATTACTTAACTCAATGTTGCTACTTAGTTCTGTTGATGTTTGGAAATGTGAAGCATAAGGGTAAGCTGTAAAAATCAAGAGTAAGAAGAGTAGTTGTTTTTTATAAATGGCTAAAATCATTACTCCTAACACTAAAGCAAACTGCCATTTTTCAATGCCTATGTAGGAGTTAGTAAAGACAAGTTCTGGTTTATACCAGTCAAATCCAAAAGGATGAATGGTCGAAAGTAAAAGTAATACTAAGGCTTTTCCTATTAAATTGATGAGGTCATCATGGGTTTTAGAGAGTTTTTTACTTATGTATTCTAAGAATGAAGCAAATATACCAAATAAAAGAGCAAAGGTAAGAGAAGAAAAAAGTACACCAATGGGAATAGCCCAAGCAAAACCATAGTTTTTAAAACTTATAGAAAGCCACCAAAACCATAGTGTCGCCATGAAAAATCCAAACCAAAACCAGACTTTCTTGTCTGACTGAAGTAAGTAATAAAAAGTTAGTAGACCTAAAATTGTGTTGACGAAATAATTGACAAAACCAAACCAATCAAGGTAAAGTGAGCCAGCACTTAAAAGGGCAATGAACAAGCCTTTTGTTATGTTGTTAATGGTAAAATAATCGCTAATTTTTATAGATAAACTCAAAGGATTCCCCTATGGAACAAGTAATGCAATTTCTACCCCTCATTTTTTTATTTGGTATTTTTTATTTTTTAATTATCAGACCTCAACAAAAACAGCAAAAAGAGCATAAAGCTATGCTAGCAGCACTTGTAAAAGGTGATATTATTGTTAACAACGGTGGGCTTCATGGTGAAGTTGTCAAAGTTGAAGAGGATTTTATCAAAATCAAACTGAACGATACCACTATCGTGAAACTTGAAAAAGCTTTTGTTAACCGGAAGGTAGAAGCATAAACGATGGGTAACTTAAATTATAGAGTTGTTATCTTTTTCTTTGCATTTGTGTTTGGAGTGGTCTTTTCAGTCCCTTCATTAACACAAAGTGACGAAGGAAAGAAAATTACCCTCGGTCTTGATCTGCAAGGGGGACTCCATATGTTACTTTCTGTAAAAACAGAAATGGCATTGGCGTCAAAAGTAAAATCAATAGGAACCTCACTAAAATATAATTTAGATGATGACGATATTGTTTATGACGCTTTAAAGATTGATGGTGATAAAGTTGTTTTTGAACTTTTAGATGAAGACGATGCTAAAAATGTTGATGCAATGTTAGCAGAGAGTTTTGCTGAGAATAAAATTGTAAAAAAAGGTTTGTCTTATGAACTTTCTTTAACAGAAGAATTGGCGAAGAAAACAGAGCTGGCTGCGATTGATCAGGCTGTTGAGACCATTCGTAATCGTTTAAATATGTTTGGATTAGCAGAACCAACTGTTGCAAAACAAGGAAGTGAACGAATTCTTGTTGAAGTCCCTGGGATTAAAACACAAGAAGATGAAGATCGTATTAAATCACTTATTGCTAAAGCTGCACACCTTCAAATGATGGCAGTGGATGAAGAGAGAGCAAATCGTGTTTACTCGATGTCTGAGGCAGAAGCAAAAAGTTATGGTGATGTGATTTTACCAGATGTAGAAAGTAACGAGACAAAATATTTACTTTATTCAGTACCTATTTTAGATGGTTCAATGTTAACAGATGCAAAAGTAGCTTATGAAGAAAAATCTAACCGACCAATGGTTACTTTTTCACTTAATGGACAAGGTGCAAAAATATTTGGTGACTTTACTGAGAAATCAGTAGGTAAGCGTATGGCTGTTGTTCTAGATGGTGAAGTCTATACAGCACCAAACATTGTACAAAGAATTGGTGGTGGAAATGTTCAGATTACTGGTGCATTTACAGCACAAGAAGCAAATGATATTTCCATTGCTCTTCGTTCAGGTGCATTGTTAGCTCCTGTACAAGTTGAAAGTCAACGAAGTATTGGACCAAGCCTTGGAGCAGACAATATTAAAGCGAGTTTGATTGCGCTTGTTGTTGGTTTCTTAGCTGTAATCATATTTATGGTTCTTTATTATGGTGCAGCTGGGATTATTTCTAACTTAGCACTTGTTGCGAACCTTTTCCTTATTTTGGCTGTTATGTCAATGTTTGAAGCGACACTAACACTTCCAGGTATGGCAGGTATTGTCTTGACCGTTGGTATGGCTGTTGATGCAAACGTTATTATTAATGAACGTATTCGTGAGTTGTTGCACTCAGGGTCAACACTGACTAAGTCCATTGAGCAAGGGTACAACAATGCTTTTACAGCAATTTGGGATGCAAACATTACGACGCTAATTGCTGCTGTGGTACTTTTTGCTTATGGAACGGGACCTATTAAAGGGTTTTCTTTGACCATTAGTATTGGTATTTTGGCATCTATGCTAACAGCTATTTTAGGTACACATGGTATTTACCAATGGTTACTACCTAAGATGGACAAAAAGAAACTTGGTTTCTGGTTTGGAATTAAAAAAGATGTTTCCGAAAAAAATGTTTCTAAAAAAGGAGCAAAATAATGGAAGTATTTAAGTATAAAAAAGCTGTTGGCTTTATGGCTAACGCTAAGAAAACAGCAATTTTTTCTGCTGTTTTAATTTTAGCTTCTTTAGCACTTCTCTTTACTAAAGGACTTAACTATGGTATTGACTTTGCTGGTGGAACCATTATTCAAGTACAGTACGAAGGTGTAGCACCTATTGATCAAGTAAGAGACATTGTTACAAAACATGCAAAGTATGCTGGAGCGACAGTTACTAAGTTTGGATCTGACTCTGAAATTGTTATCCGTACTAAGCATGCTTCTAAGTCGGTTAAAGGTGGGGCTAAATTAGAAGTACAAGAGATGTTAGCTACCACAGGAACATTTGAAATTAGACGTGTAGACTTAGTAGGACCTTCAGTTGGTGATGAGTTAAAGACTAAAGGTCTTATGGCTATGCTTCTTTCTATTATAGGTATTTTAATTTACTTATCATTTAGATTTGAGTGGCGTTTTGCTGTGGCTTCTGTAGTTGCTTTAATTCATGATGTTACCATTGCTATGGGTATGTTAGCACTTTTCCAAGTTGACATAAACTTACCAATTCTAGCTGCTATTTTGACTATTTTAGGGTATTCACTGAATGATACAGTTATTGTATTTGACCGTATTCGTGAAGGTATTCGTACTATTAAGTCAGCAAAGATGGAAGAAGTAATAGATGAGTCTGTAACAAGAACATTGTCACGTACAACACTTACTTCGTTAACAACTTTCTTTGTTGTTTTAACATTGTTTCTATTTGGTGGAGAGATTATTGCTGGTTTCTCATTTACACTTTTAGTTGGTGTGGTTGTGGGTACTTATTCATCTATTTTTGTTGCATCACCAATTTTGATGTGGTTAAATTTTTCAGTTTCAGAATTTAGAGAAAAAGAGGCTGCTGGAGCCAAACGTCAAAAAGAGCGTGACAAACAACGTGCTCAATTTGAACAAGGAAGTATTTAATTTTAACAGTAGGAACTACCAATTCTTTTGGTAGTTCTTTGTTGTTAAGGTAATTTAAACCATTTAAAAAAATAATACCATTATAAATTATTTTTTTAAATTGTTTATACTGAGGAGTATCCATGAATTGGGGAAAAGTCTTTTATATATTTTTTGCGTTAATGTCTCTAACTACATCTGTAGCATTTCTTTTTGAACATTCAGCAACAGCACTTTTTGCAGCTGCGAGTATTAATTTTATTTCAAGTATTTTAAAACTAGGTGTTAGAAATTTACTAGCTGCCGAACTTTTAGCAGGTTCATTGGTAGCCGACTTACACCTAATCCCAGCATTTTTCATGTTCCAATTTGGAAATACAGCTTCACATGATAATCTTATTACAGGTCTTGTGGTTGGTGCAATTATTGCTAACTTATATACGTTGGTAGTTTCTATTGTTGAGAGTGCTAAGACTAAGGAAGAGTTTTAAAGGCATAGTCGTAGGACTAAGCCTTTTTATTATCTATTTACTATTTTATATTCTGCCTATCATAACCTTGAATATATTCTCTACTTGCTTTCGCAAAGAAATCACTCTTTTTTATTTTTTTACTTTTAGTAAAGGCTTCAATTTCTTCTAATAGTTTTTCATCCATTGAGGAGGTAAAGCGTTTAAATACTTTTTTCCTTTTTCCAATTTTAACAGGTAGTGGATATAGAATGGCATGTTTAGGTATGCCTTTACTATTTTTATATTCTTCAGTATAGATATCAATAGGGCTGGGAGATAACTCCATAAGATTGTCAGTATAGTTTTCACGTAAGGCGCGAATTGCTTTACGTATTACTTCTGATTGTGTTTTAGCTCTAACCATTAGTTCATTGCCTACATCTGGAACTATTAAAACAAAATTATAGCCCTCTTCATAAACAAAAGAAACAAGTATTTTTTCATGTAGCATTGCAGTATTCTCCTTCAAGTAATACTAAAGAGACCCATGGATATTGTTTGAAATATAACATGGAATTAAGTATCCCATCTTATATTTTTAACAAGGTATTTTAAAGAATAATTTTCTTTAGTATTGTTATTCATCTCCACAACATTTTCCTTTGAAACTCTAAATATTGAAGTTTGCTTGTAACATATGATAAAGACAGTGATATAGCTTCCCATATCCTCTATTTTTATTTTTGAAACGTGCTCTTTATTTTTGTTTAACTCTTTTTTTAGAATTTTTTGAAAAAATTTTAAATCATAACTTAGGGGCATTGAGACATCCTTATGTAGTAGTATTTTAAACTACTAAGTCGGTTGAGAATGTTTGTGCTTTTTAATTTGATGGCATCCATGGAATCTCCTTAAAATTTTATCTATCTTCATTCTAGCACTATAATATAAAATATTTCTTAAATAATTAAAAAATAATAATTATGACAAAAAATAAATAAGTTATGTAAGTTTTAATTTAAAATTAAGTAATTTATTTATATACTACTATAATTGAATATATAGGAGGTAGCATAATGAGAGATTATTAAAAAATAAAGTGGATTAAAGTTAGTGTATTGTTTTATTAAAAACAGTTAAGTAGATGATGAGTGATATCTCTATTACCACCATATAGCACATTAAATGTCTGGCAACATTAGGAAAGGTGTATATGAGGTAACACTCATGATTTTATCATTTTAGATGTTAATTCTTTGTTAAGTGACTATAAGAGTTAAATGTCTATGTCATTAAAGGATAAATTATGAAAAGATTTATGAAATTTATGAGTGTTGTTTTGGTGTTAGGTGCTGTTGCTACAGCTTCGGACTTGGGTGGTAATCCTGAGGTTTTTGTTAAGAAGGGTAACCCTACGACAGTTTTTGGGAATTGTGATCCTTATATGAGAGCTCTTGGGCTTTGTCGCAGTTCAAATGATATTATTTAAAATAATTTCTTAGATGGAGGCTCTTAAAGCCTCTATATCAATAATTTGAGAACCAGTAGTAATGTAATTGTTATTGGTTTTAATACCAAGTTTATATGTAAATGGTACGCTAAACTCTTCTATAAATTTTGGATTTAAAGAAGAGCTAATATTATAAAGTGTTAGTAAGCTTTCGTTTAAAACATACATTGTATCTTTTTCAATCCCAATAATATTTCCTCTAACATTACGTGAAGTATAAACTCCATCTAAAGTAGCTTCTGTATTTGTTTCAGTAAAAATATGAATTTTATTGTCACCTATGACATATAGATACTCACTTTTAACCCACAGACTATCAATACTTGTTAGTTTAGAGTCAAATTCAAATTGATAGAACTGGTTATCGTTATCAACATTAAAAAATTTAATACTTTTTGTATTCCCATTATTTAAAACATCATATTGGTGGTTTTGTTTCTCTTGACCAAAAAGGTGTATTGCTTGACTGTACCCTATCGCTGTATGTTGAAAACTACCACTTAGTAGAGCAGTTTTTATACTAGGTTCACCTACTAGAATAGGTTTAGCTTGATTGATTATACTTATTGCATAAGACCAATCTTGCAAGCTGAAAATATTTATAAATGAAGTAAGGGTATTAACATAAAGCACATGCGTATCTTCCTCAAAAGGAGCATTAGGAAGTTTTAAGCCTCCTATCTTCTCTTTAGTCTCCAAATCATAAATATTAAATTCACCTGTCCCCATCATATCAATAGTATAAATACTAGAACCGACAATTTCAATGGCATTGGCTTGAAAAGACTCAACCACAAAAGCATTGAAAATACTACTTTTATAAGTAGAATTCCCTGTTCGTAGTTGATGGACTATGTTAGCGTAGGTATTGTTGTATGTTAAAGTCTCATAGAGTAGGGCTTTGTCTTGTAAAGGGTTAAAGAGCATGATGTCTTTAGCGTTTACAGTAGTGTCTGTATCTAACGAGGCTTTGAGGAGTATTTCTGAATACTTTGTTAAACTCTCTTCTATGTTCTCAAAGTTATCACGTTCTAAGTACGTGTAAAGCATTTCAGAAAGAGGGGTAACCCGTATTTTTTGATTTGCATTTTTAATCCAAATCCCTTTAGAGATAAGGTGCATTGTTCCATGATTTTTAGTTTGGCTACTATCTTCTTTTCCATCGTCATCAACATCTACATCAAACCCTTCATTGACCTCATAGATGTAAAAACTATGGTCTTCAAGTAATTCTGTATGTAAGTCAAAATTTCCAAGTAGGTTTAGACTGCCTGTGCTGTTTGTTTTTTCTGTGGAGAGTAACTCTTTTGTGCCATTGTCAAGCAGTTTAAAAATCTTAACGTTCGCCTCTTTAAGTCGTCCGATTTGGGCTTTTCCTATTTTCCCTGAATCTTTGACATGAATAGTTAAAGGGGCTGTACTGTATCCAAATTCATTGCTAACGGTGACATTTAGTTCAAGTGTTTGAGCTGTGGTAAAACTTTGGGTTAAAATAAGCTTTCCATTGTTGTTGAGTATAAAATGCTCTTTGCCCTCACCTTCTAAAAGAAAAGGATAGATAAGTGCTCCATCTCCTTTGTTGATGTTTAGTTCACCAATGGTATTTCCCACGGTTAATTCGTTTGAAATCTCTTCTTCAAAGGTTTCAATGCTTGGTTTCCCACTTTGTACATTGGGTGAATTTAAAATGAGATGCACACGGGCTTCATCAGCAGATACAGGCGTTATTCCCATTTTAACAATGGCTTGGTTTAATTCTTCAATGCTTAGGTCTTTTAACGTTGTTAGGGTGATGTTGTCTTTAGTACTTTGAGGTATATTAATATATTCAGAACTGTTGTTGTCATTTAGAGATTGTAAAAGTATGGCTATTTTAAGTACTTCTTTATTGTTAAAGTCACCGTTAAAACTTTCGACTAAATCTTGAGGGTAGATGGTTTGACCATCTACCACACTGTCGATGCTGCCTAAATGTAAGCTTCCTAAAGAAAAGTTAATGGGGGAGTAGACACATTTAAATGCACCATGTTTACTTAAGCCATTTAAGGTGTAGGTTTTAGTAACACCTAAACGTTCGCCACAAGCATAGTCAATACCATTGGTAGGAGAGTCTACAAAATATAAACTCTTCTCTTCACGTGGTTCATGTTGACTTGCATCACTACCACATCCAATAAATAGGAGGCTAAAGAGTACGGGAACAATGTAATGAAACATTATCGGTTCACCGTATATTCAAGAATAATAGTTCCATCGTTATCGGTTAAAATAATTTTATCTTCTATTTCTTTTGCATCAATGTTAAGTACTACAGTATTCTTGTGGTAAGAGAATAGACTGGCTTCTACATTTGAGTGAAGTGGTAGTTTAACATGGGTGGTATCAAGATAGAGTAGTACTAACTCATCATCGCTAGTAAGGTTAAGATCTCTTCTTTCAACACTGTCTCCTCGTCCTGCTAATCTAATTATTTTTCCATGATTTGGATGGATTAAGAGGTTGTGCTTTGGAAAGAAGTGGTTAAAACAGTGTTCCTTCTCAGCTTTCTTAAGTCCAAAGCAGTCATTAATGACCTCAGGGTTACCCCCTCCTATTGGGGTAGGTTCATTTGAAGCAAGTTTAATAGGTTTGGTTGAAGCAACTTGAATAGGTTTAGTTGTTGTACAAGCCGTGGTGTAAAGCATTAGGGATATCCCCGTAAAAATTGATAGATATTTCAAGTGTAACTCCTTTGATAACATGTTACAATTCTACCAAAATTTTTGAGGGGGGGCAGTTAAATGAGACAAATAGTGATGTTTTTGTTTATTATTGTGTTGACAGGGTGTTATATTGAGCCAAAAGTCCAGAAAGTACCCATTAATAGAGTTGCTTTGGTGATTGGTAACCAAGACTATAGAGGAAATACGTTAAAGAACCCTATAAGTGACGCAATAGGGATCAAAGAGACATTAGAAAATATAGGTTTTGATGTTACTTTGCTTCTTGATAGTACTTTAGATCAATTGAACGAAACCTTAGAGGGGTTAAAAGGTAACATTGAAGCGAACAATACCCTTGTATTTATTTACTTTGCTGGGCATGGAAACACGCTTCATAAAAATAGTTCAGAACAGTTTTTAATGATGACCGATAAAGATCGACCAACATTAGTCAGTATTTTTAAGTTTTATGACTTTTTAAAAAAGGTTAAAGCACGACATAGCATTATTGCTCTGGATGTATGTAGAGATTATCAAGAGCATTATATTGTAGAAAATGAGAAGCTTCAAAATAAAAATAACTTTAGAGGTAACTTTAGTTTAGAAGGGTTTAGGGGTACTACCATTCGTTATGATGATGGGGTTAAAGAAGATGTTCAAGTTTTTGTGGAGAAAGAAAAGTATAGCTATAAATTACCTCCTTCAACTTTAGTTTCTTATGCCACTGAGCGTAATCAAAGAGCAAAAGATTATAGTCTTCATGATGATGGACACGGTGCTTACACTTATGCACTTATGAAATATTTAGATGATGAAGAGATTCCCATTGGAGAAGTGTTTAGACGGGTTCGTGTTAGTATTTTAGAAGAGAGTAATCGTCAACAGGTTAGCTCTGAGATAATGGGATTGGAAAAAAATATTTGGCTTGTTCCTAAAAAAGCACCAATAGCCTTTAGCCCACCTATTTAAGAAAAGAGAGAAAAAATGAAATTTTTATTATTGTGTTTATTATCATTAGGGTTAAATGCTGAAATTAACGAAGACCGTTTCTTTAAAGACTTAAGTTCTAAGGTAGAAGGGATGGGTATTCATGCTGACTTAGGATATAGTTCATATCTTATTGAGTTGCACTCTTCTGAGATGGATTCTGCTATTGATTATGATGTATTAGAAGCTACGCTAGGTTTTTCTTATGTTTATGATAGATGGTTACTAGGAACTTATGGAAAGTTTTTGGTGGATGAAGTTCAGAGTAATATGTATGTGGTGACAACTCAGTCTCCTTTAAATGATCAGGCAAGAATTGACAAAGAAGAGTTCGGTTTATATGTTAATTATACTTTGTTAGAAAATGAAAAAGAGTCATGGGGACTTAATGGTATTTATAGATATGCAAGTTTAAATGCTTCTGACACATATGATTCCTTTTTTCATTATGTTAGTTATTTTAAATATCAGACAGATGGTTTAGCATTTTCTCTAGCTTACCAAAGAAAAGTTTTTGAAAAAGGAATGCTTGTTGCTAATGTAGGTACGCTTTACAGTAGGGCAAAAGTAGATATGTCTGAGTCTATTAATGGTCAATTTCAAGATTCATTTGTAGATGACAGTGTAAATGCATTGGGTTTAAAAATTGCTCTTACTTACAAATATGAGTATTCCAAAAATCTTTCTTTACATTTACGAACAGATGCATGGAAACAAAAATTCGACAGCTTAACTGTGAGCTCTCGTGTTGGAGATACTTTACCTTCTGCTTCCTTAAAAGAGGAATCTTATACTACTTACGTTGGGGTAGCTTGGAGGTTTTAGCTTACTGAGGAACAATTGCCCTTTGAATAAGACGTTCATTAAATTCTACATCGAGTTTTAGTTGTTTACTTTCTCGGTCTCCTAAAATTTCTTTGGCTTCGTCTAAAGGATAGCGTTTACGTGAGAAGAATCCAAAGTTTACCATTTCATTGAGGGTATGGTTTTGGTTAGAGATGACTACAAAACGAAAATGTCCAGAAGGAACTTGACGGTTAGAAAAACGAATGGTGGTTAAGTCTTCATGGTCATAAGACTCTTTGATAATAAGACTTTCATTTTTTCCAAGTTTCAGATAACCCTTATTTCCCCAAGGCTCATCAATCACGGAATAGTCTTCCCCAATAATTGTTTTGACTTCCCAAATACCATGTTCTGAAGAAGCAGGGTTGGAAGGGTAAACATAGCCATACCAAGTGCCTTTTATCTTTTCAAATAGTTTAGGGTTTTCAGGAAAAATATTTTTATCAATTTTACAATAAGGACTTAAGTCTTGAGTCTGTTCTAATAATTTTTTTTGATCTTTTTGTTTTTGAAGTTGATATGTTTTAATGATTAAATCAATTTCATCTTCATTTTTTATAGTAATATTAAAAAGTTCAGGAGGAATATTGAAGTACTTTTCTAAGCCATCAATGTGTAATTGAGTGATACGATTTTCACCCTTTCTCATTTTAGAAATCATTGTTTCACTTTTAAATCCAAAGGCATGTGTGACTTCAGTCGCAGTCATGTAAGAATTTAATATATAGTTTAGTTTTTTAAAGTTTTCCATGTACCTCTCCATTAGATAGAGATGATTATAATCTTTTTTATTGTTTAAATTAGTTAAAATAGTGGTTCTTTCTTCTTTTACACTAACTATACACTAACTTTAGTTACTAAATACGTACTTTGCTTAATTAGTAACAAACTTATAGCCTATGTTATAAGTATTAATAATGCTTGCATCAGGTAATTTTTTTCTTAGGCAATAGATGAGGTGTTTTAGTCGTAAGTTACAATCTTGTTTTAGTGAGTCCTCTTCCCATATAGTATATTCAAGAGTTTCAGATGTTACATAATTGTTTTTCTTGTTTATAAGAATCTGAATAAGCTTTCTTTCCTTCTTTGTTAGTTTAATAATATTATGCTTTTCATTAAGTAGTGTTAAGGTATTAAGGTTCAAACTATAGTTGTTTTTAAGTTGTATATTTTTATCATTGTCTAAATAAGACAAATCCTTTACAATGTTTTCCAATAATTTTTGTAGATTATTTTTTTTAAAAGGTTTTTGTATATATCCAGATAGATGAAGAGGTAGAACATTAAACAAAGTATCTATATCTTTTTTTTCACTCATTATTATAATAATACTTTTTCTGTCATATTGACGAATTTCCTTAATAACTTGAATACAATTGTTACTTATTTCATCACAGTTCATAAAGATTATTTTAGTTGTGCTAAAAGGAAAAGTTAGAATTTCTTGGTTATTTTCAAGTAAGATTATTTCTTCAAAATAAGTTTGAAAATTTAATATTTCACTTTCTTTTCCTGAAAAAAATAGTTTATTAAATTTTAAGATTTCCATTTTATCTTCCTTTTAGTTGATTAATTCAGTATAACTATATCGTTAAAAAAAGATGTTGATATTTTAGTGTAAAGTTAGAGAGTCTTAGTGTAACATTAGTGTAGACACCAAGATAAGGCTCTTTTGAGAAATTAATTAAAATTAATATATTAAATTAAATTAATTTTAATATTTAGATTATTAGATAATTTTTAGAGAAAAAAGACTTTGTAAATAATGATAAAAAACTAATTTTTAATAATAAAAAACATATTTATTTTTTATTATAAACTAGCTTCTAGCTATTAATTGTAGTTTTTAAAAATAAAATAAAAATCTAACTTTTTAATGACTTTCTTCGTTTATAATTTTGTTACGTGGATGTTATTTCACAAGGGAAGATTGCTCCTAAATGTTAATAATTATTAATATCTAAAGAGCAATGTTTAAAGAGTTTGCAAACTAAACTTTGGCGAGGAAGTTTGCTACACCTTATAGTATAAAGTGCATATACATCATAGCATTTTATGCCTTTTATTTTAAAGGATTTATGATGAAAAAATTATTATCAATTGCAGCCATTGCTGCTTTAATGAGTACTGGGGTTCAGGCTGATGCAAATAAGATTGTTGTAACAGCTACTGTAAATGTTGATGGTTACGTTGGTTTTGCTAGTGTTGGAGGTTCAACTTTGGGAGGTACGGGTATCGGAGCTAATACAGTAGGTACTTTTGTAGACAATGCATTAAATGCTATTGCGTTTGGTCCGACTACGGCTGGTACTGACCTAACAGCGATTCATAGAGATGTGTTTGTAAAATCAAATGCTAATGGTGGAGTAAGAATGGCACTTGATGATGTTGGTGCTATGGTAAATACAGCTCCACATGCTGCTACTGCTGATGCTGATGAAAAGATTGAACTTGCCTATACTTATGCTGGTACAGCTATAGCAGCGAATACTCCATTTACTGTTTTAGCTGCAGGGTCTACAAATGCTGGTACAGCAAAAGTAAATGCAGATGCTGCTGGATTTTTAATTACTCCTGCTGCTATTGCTGACTTACAAGTTGCTGGTGATTATACAAAAACGGTTAACGTGACTATTGCAGTAAACTAATGCTTCTTTAAATAGATACTTAAAGGAGTAATTATGAAAAAAACTTTAATAGTACTTTCCATGTTACTTCCTATGACTCCACTTTTTTCAGCTGATAATCAAATAGTTGTTACAGGTGTGGTTCTAGTAGATGCAATTGTTAGTTTTGAACAAGTTTCTGACCCTCTTACTGAAGCAGTTTCAGGAGTAGGAACATTCAAAGATAGTGTATCTAGTAACATAGATTTGGGTGATGTTGGAGGACAAGGTGAATTTACTAATGTTTCTCGAAACATTTATGTAAAAACCAATACTAACAATACAGTTAGTATTAAATTAGAAGATCCTAGTAATAAAGATGGATATATTTGTCCAGTTTCTAATCCTAGTAGTAAACCATGCATAGCTATAAAATACTATATTAATGGTTCTAGATATGATCCTGAACTTGGTAATACAGAATATGTTGATTTAGTAACAGGTGTAAATGATGGACAAGCTTCAATAGGTACATTTGAAATAAAGCCACGTGCAAACATACTAAATACTATATATATGGCTGATGATTACACCACTGCTTTAAATGTAACGGTATCAGTAAATTAATTTATAGGGATATTTACTTTTTAGATATCTCTATAGTTTTATTTTTTATAAGTTTTTAATTAAAAATTTATAAAAAATAAAAAGGATTTTTATGAAAGTATTATTTTCACTATTTATGATGTCAAATTTACTATTCGCTGTAAGTTTATCCCCTTTGATACAAACATTAGACAGTAAACGAACAAGAAATGTAATTTTTAAAATTACTAATCCTTCTAAGGAACCCGTTGCTTCAACTTTTTCTATTTTAAAAGTTTTAAGCACAGTTAAGAATAAAGAAGAAAGAGAAGAGACTAAAATGGTTGAGGCTTATCCTACTAAATTTGTATTGGATGCTGGTGAAACAAAATCAATACGTGTTCGATATATGGGACAAAAATTACCTGAAACAGAAGAAGTTTATCGTGTTATTGCAAAAGAGCTAGATATTGATGTTAGTGATAATGAAAATAATGAAAATAAAGGAAAAATTAATGCACAAATTAAAATGAGATTTTCTTATGAGGGTCTCTTATTTGTAAAAGAAGAAAATTCTAAACCTAAATTAAAAATAAACTCTATAAATAAGTCCATGAATGAAGTTACATTAATCATTTCAAATAGTGGTACAGCAAGTGTTGTTCCAAACCCAAAGGATTATCATTTCTTGATAAGCACTGGAAAAAATGAATATAAACTAACCTTAGAAGATTTAAAAGAAGCAGAATTCAGAAGAGTCCTAGCAGGAAAAACAAACACATTTCATTTAAAAAATATTACTTCTGTTCCTGTAGACAAAATAGTGAGCATGAGATTAGAAAAGAAGTAGGTTTTAATTTCATGTTCGGTGTTACCGAACCTACAAATGCTAAAAAGGAAAAAAATGAAAAAATTACTACTACTTACTTTACTTTCTCTTAACCTTTTTGGGGCTTGTTTGGAAGTTGGGACAACTGCTCAATCAGCTTGTTCAGGAGATACTCTTCGTGTGGATGCTATGAATGTTAACTTTTCTACAAGCATGAAAGTAGCTGATACAAATTTAAAAGTTGTAGATATTCCTATTTATGTTTTTTCTGATTCTATGGATGAAGTTAAAATGACTATGGCTAATATTTCTACTTTACGTAATAGTGTAAATGAAGTTATAAGTACAGCTTTTTATTATGTTGTTAATGATGTAGAGAGTGCAATAACTGAAAATCAATCCTTTACACTTTTGTCTGCTGCTGCTGGTGGACGTGATGGTACTAGTATTGTAGGTTATGTTCGCATCAAAGTAAATTCTCTTGCTGATACTCAAACAGCAGGGAGCTATGCTCTTTCTAAAAATATAAGTGTTAATTTAGGTAATGCGAGTGACTCTCCGACAGCTACGCTTAGTGCTAGTGGAAATGTAGAACAAGTGAGTATGGTAGGATTTGAAAACTTGGCTACTTATAAAACGGGTAAAGTTTTTAAAGATGGTTTGGTAGATTATGGAAACTTTACATTAAACACAAGCAATGAACAAGTGAAAGATGTTTTTGTTAAAAATAATACCAATGGAAATTTTCAAATAAAGTTTGAGACCTCTGATTTGATTAGTCAAGTTGATAATAATTACAAGATAGATATGAGTTACTATTATACTAAAATTGGTGCTACAGAACAGAGTATTAATAATAATGAATACTTTACCATTATGACAGGTAAGAAGAATGGTACAAAGGTAGGAGTATTTAGGTTTATAACTGAGAGTTTAACAGGTTCACTTATTGCAGGAGAGTATAAAGCTGTCATCAATGTAACGGTGAGTGCTAACTAATGAAAAATATTATACTCCTTTCACTTATTACCATCAATGTTTTACATGCCCAAATGAGCATGGCAGAAAAAAGAAAAATACTCGAAGAGAAGCTTTTTGCAAAAATGTCTAAAAACAAAGCTCAAAGTAAAGAGTTTTATTTACCTTTAAAAGTGAATGATATTCTACAAGATGAAGTCTTTGTTAAGATTGATAATAAGGAAAACATTTTATTGACAGAAGATACGGTGAAGTATCTTCGCTCACTTATGAAAGAAGAGTTTCAATCACAATATGTGGTTCAGATTGATAGTAATGGTTTTACTCCTCTAAAAGCATTGGAACAAATGGGTATAAAAACAGAGTATGATCGTAAAAATATTTTACTTAAAGTTTTTTTACCTGTAAATCTTAAGAAAGCTTCTCTTGTGAACTTTAACAGGTCTGGACGAGCAAGAGATGTTAATGGTTCAGTTCTTCCTACAAACTATTCAGGAGGCATGAACTTTTATCTTAACCAACAATATAATAAGAATGGTTCAAACGGTTTTGAGAAAAATGCATTTAACCTCTCTTCAGATGTTCATTTAAATGTACACGGTTTTGTACTAGAGGGACGACTACAATACAATGATGAAGAGAACGAAGTCACCAAAGGACGTTTTAGAGTTGTAACTGATGATGTGGAAAATCAGTTACGTTACCAAGCAGGAGACATTAGTTTACCAGCACATGACCGAATGTCATTTGTAAATGCTTTAGGGGTTGGGGTAGAGAAAATTTGGAATATTGGTTCGGGTTATACCCAAAATATTACCCGTATTAACTCTCATGAGTTTTTCATACAAAACCGAAGTAGGGTAGAGATTTATGTTAATGACCGTTACCGTAATGCTTTAAATTTAGCAGGAGGAACACACAACCTTTTTGACTTAAATTTACCAAGTGGACTGAATCGTGTACGATTGGTAGTCATTGAAAATGGAGGAAAAATAGAAACCATTGAGTTTAATGACTTCTCTTATTCTGAAGTACTCAAAAAAGGCTTAGCACGATATGGAGCAGGTGTTGGGATAGAGAGTGAACAACTAGAGAATGAATGGATTTATAAGAAACAACGAAGAGTGGCTTCGGCTTATGTTGAGTATGGACTCTTAGATTCTGTAACAGTTGAGACAGGTTTTCAGACAGGTGAGGAGTATTTAGCAGGAAGTGCTGAACTGCTTATTGGTACAAACTTTGGATTGTTCAATCCGTATGTGGTAAGTAGTAAAAGTGAAGATGCTGTTGGATATAAAAAAGGGCTAGACTATAGAACAAACCTAGGAGAAGTCACGATAAACTTGGGTTATGAAGAGATAGATGCTAAATATGCAATTTTAGGGAATAGTCAAAGTCAAGCTTCTACTCTTTATAGAGGTAGTTTGTACAGTCAAGTCGGTATGGGTGTTTCTATGGGTGTTTCAGCTTCATCTTATGATAGAGATGATGAAAACGAAGATAAATATGGTGTGGTACTCCGTAAAAACTTTGGAGCATTGTCAACAGAGTTGAACCTCGATCAAATAACAAAAGAAGGACAAACTGATGATACTCAAATCTATGCGACTATAGATTATAGATTTGGTAATCGTTATAATGCACGGTATGTGAGCTATTTGAGTGATCAAAAACATCAACTTAATTTACGACGAAATGCAGAAGGTCGTTATGGGGTCAACAGTGACTTACAGTTTGAAAGTAATAAACAAGCAACAAACTATAATGTAAGAGCCGATATGAATAATGAGAAGTTTAGAATAGATGCTTCTTACCTTTTAAGTGATATTAAAAGCAACGCACAAAAGAATGAGACTATTGGTTTGCAAATGGCAACAGGCTTTGTATTCGCAGGAACAACAGTAACTTTGACAGCACCTATAAACTCTAGTTTTGTCATTGTGGACAATGATGATAAATTAGAAACCTCTTTAGGACTAAATGGCTACCATGAAGTAGATGAATTTGTTTATGATACTTATGCCATTGACGTAAGTGATTATTCTGAAAGAGAACTTTTCATTGATGAATCAGCTCTTGATTTTGGGGTGGACTTAAGAGATTCAAAACAGAAGTTTTTAACCAATTATAAAACTGGTGCTATTATGGATGTGGCTGTTGAGAACTTTTATTCTATAAAAGGTTCATTTTATGAGCAAGAGACAAGGAAACCTTTAGTCCATAAAGCTTTCAAAATTTTTAATGCTGAGACTGGAGAGAGAAGCACCAGTTTTACTAATGATAAAGGTGAGTTTATAATTAATCATGTGGGGGTAGGAGCATTTAACATTACCTTTACAAAAGAGAGAGAATACACAGGGGTTGCACGGCATCAATTTTTCATAAAAGAGGGAGAAGAAGAGAGTCTTATGGATATGGGTAAGGTTTACATAGAAATGCCTGAAAAGGAAGAAGTTAAAAAGCATTTAGTTTATAACAAAAAAAGTAAAAAGAGTGTCAGTCAAGTAGTTCAAAATGTATTGAAAAATATCTATTTTGAAAGTAATTCTTATGCTATAACAGGAAATGAAGAAGAGAAGTTAAATAAATTATCAAAAGTACTTAATCAGTATAAAGAATTAAAAATAGATATTATTGGACATACTGATAAAAAAGGGTCGGAAGAATACAATATGGAACTCTCTCATAGACGCGCAAATAGTGTTAAAGAGTATTTATTGGCTCAAGGTGTAAATAGTACTCAACTCAATACTTTGGGAATGGGCGCAACAAAAGCTATTTACTTAACAGATGAAGACAACAGATGGGCTGAATTTACTAATGAAGTTGTGTTTCAAGTTAGATAGAGTAGAAATAAATAATACTTTATCTTTTTTTAATTACTTTGGAGTCTAATTATTTAACACTATTAGTAGTGCCTTGAGTATCTTTTTGAAAGAGATGTAAGGATGAATGATAAGCTTTACCTCCCATACCTCTTCCTCTTAACCTCTTGTCCCAACTGATAAACAACCATTCCATAAAAAGTACTATGATTATAAGTAGTGATAACTCTAAAGTTATGTGTTCCAAACCAAAGTTCATCATAGCTGTATTTTGGTAGTTTAATTAAAGAAACTGGACCTTTGTATTTTAATTTATTTCTGGCAGTAATGTTATGTTTTTTACGTAGTTTATATTGAGAATATTTTGTTTTAAAACCAGTTTTTAGTCTTTTAAAACGATTACCTTTGTACTTTGCACGGGTAACAACCTCCGTTAGGTTTCTTTTCCATCCATTCATCGCAAAGTAATTGGCAATAGAGCCAATGGCATCTTCTGCATTCCATAAATCTGTAACGCCATCACCATTAAAGTCAACAGCAAAGGCTAGGTATGAAGAGGCAATGAATTGACCATAACCCATGGCCCCAGCATTTGAACCCATAAGGACGGATGCATCAAGATTTGAATCTCGTGTCATAATAAGAAACTTTTCTAACTGTTTTGTGTAAAAACGTTCACGGCGATCACCCAGCATTCCTTTGGTAGTTAAGACATCTATTACTCTCTTTTTTCCAAAGTTGACACCATAAGCTGTCTCAACCCCTAAGACCCCAATAATAAATTCAGGTAACACCCCATACTCTTGATACGCACGGTTAAGTGTTGCTTCATGTTCTTCCCAAAATGCAACACCACGATTAATGTTTCGATCATAAATGAACATTCCTCTGTATCTGTCCCATTTACCTTTTGGTTTTACTTTGACAATACAGTTACCACTACTATCTACACTTGTTTTACATGGCTCAACAATTTGGTTTGTATCTCTAGCATTTGAAAAAAGTGTATATAAGTATGCGTATTCAAAGTTATGTTGATTATGCATTCTTTCAATAAATTCTGTTAGTTTCCAATTTCCTGCAAAGTCTCCACCTAAACCTGAAGAGTTGTCTGCTGTCTCTGTAGCTATGGTCGGGATAGCAGCTGGTTGGATACCAATATTTGATTGAATGCTAGTATTATTTTCGATTGGTTTAATTGTTTTGGTACTACATGCTGTAAATAAAAGAAGAGAGAGGGTGAGGGTAGTAAGTTGGTTGATTTTCATATGAGGTTATCCAGAATGCTATTTTCTTGCTATTATAATGAGTCGATGATGAAATAGCTATTAAATATTTAGTAAAAAGTGAAGAATGCTAGCCTGCTGTTGAATTTCACAGGATAACTGAAAAGAACTTGTTTATTTTTATTGCTTTTCCTTTTTCTCTATGAGACTTTAATCACAATCGTTATTTTGCTATAATTCACGCAAGATTTACTAATGGAGTACGAAGTATGAGTTATAGCCCAAGTGAGATAGAAAATAAATGGCAGAAGACATGGAGTGAGACAGGGGCATTTGAGCCTTTAGATGACAAGAATTTAGATAAAAAATACATTTTAAGTATGTTTCCTTTTCCAAGTGGTCGTCTGCATATGGGGCATGTTCGTAACTACTCTATTGGTGATGCGATGGCACGTTATTACCGTAAACAAAACTACAATGTACTTCATCCGATTGGTTGGGATGCTTTTGGGATGCCAGCTGAAAATGCTGCGATTAAACACGGAAGACACCCTAAAGACTGGACGTATTCGAACATTGCATATATGCGAAAAGAGTTAAAGACTTTAGGACTTTCATTTTCAGAGACAAGAGAATTTGCTACTTGTGATGAGCTTTATACTAAGTGGGAACAAGAGTTTATTATTAAGATGTTTGAAGAGAAACTTCTTTACCGTGAATCTACAACCGTTAACTGGTGTGAAGAGTGTCATACCGTTCTCGCAAATGAGCAAGTAGAAGAGGGTTGTTGTTGGCGTTGTGACAATGAAGTTGAGCTAAAAGAGATGCCAGGTTATTACCTTGACATTAGAAAATATGCTGATGAATTATTGGATGATTTAAAAATACTTGAAGGTAAATGGCCATCACAAGTTTTAACCATGCAAAGTAACTGGGTTGGTAAATCACAAGGTTTAGAATTTAATTTTAAACTTTCAAGTGCTTCAAAAGAAAAATTAGACAATAAATTTGAAGAATTTGAAGTATTTACAACCAGACCCGACACTATTTACGGTGTAACTTATACAGCTTTAGCACCTGAACATGCAATTGTAAAAGCTTTAATTAAAAATGAACTCTTAAGTACAGAAGTAGCAGAAAAAATTACTGCTATGTCAAATATGACCGAAGTTGAAAGAGCTAAAGCAGGGAAAGAGGGTTATGACTTAGGTATTAGCGTTATTCATCCGTTAACAGGTTTAGAAGTACCTGTGTGGATAGCAAACTTTGTACTTGCCTCTTATGGTGGTGGAGCAGTAATGTCTGTTCCTGCTCATGATGAACGTGACTTTGAATTTGCTACACAATATGACTTACCTATAAGCTACGTAATAGAAGGTGGAGAAGAAGGATCTGCTTATACTGCTGAGGGTATTCTTATGAACTCTGCTGAACTTGACGGGGTGAAAAATACAGAAGCAAAAGCTGCTGTTATTAAACTTTTTGAAGAGAAAGCTTTAGGAAAAGGAACAACCAATTATAAACTAAGAAATTGGGGAATCTCACGTCAACGTTATTGGGGTGCACCAATTCCATTTGTACACTGTGACGCTTGTGGTTTGGTTCCTGAAAAAGTAGAAAACTTACCGATTGCTCTTCCTGAAGATGTAGAGATAACAGGTGAGGGTAATCCACTTGAAAATCATCCAACATGGAAACATACAGCTTGTCCAAAGTGTGGTAAAGATGCAGTACGTGAAACAGATACTTTAGATACTTTTGTACAGTCATCATGGTATCAGTTCCGTTATGCAACGCACCCAGACAAATGGAACTCTTGTGGAATTGACAAAGAAGACGTAAACTATTGGTTAGGCGTTGATCAATACATTGGAGGAATTGAACATGCGATTCTTCATTTACTTTATGCACGTTTCTTTACCAAAGCATTGAGAGATGTTGGTTTCATAGACGACTTAAAAGAGCCATTTGAGAACTTGTTAACACAAGGTATGGTACTGATGGATGGGGCAAAAATGTCTAAGTCTAAAGGAAACACCGTTGACCCTGATGCACTCATAGAAAAGTATGGAGCCGACACAGCAAGACTCTTTACGCTTTTTGCTGCACCACCACAAAAAGAGCTAGAGTGGAATGACTCGGCTGTTGAGGGTGCGTTTAGGTTTATTAAAAAACTTTATGATAGAAAGTCAAAAGTAACGGTTAATGAATTGCCAAATATTGAGCAGTCATCGTTAACTAAAGAAGAGAAAATAGCAAGAGCTAAAGTGTATGATGCTTTGAAAAAGTCAGTGGATGTTTATGAAAAGACTTTTGCATTTAACACACTTATTGCAGCTTGTATGGAAGCGTTAAACGCTTTAGACAAACAAGACAATGAACTGGTTTGGTCAGAGGGGCTTTACATCATTACCCATTTACTCGAACCAATTATCCCTCATGTTTGTGCAGAGCTTTCTGAAGAACTTTTTGAGTCTAAGAATTTAAAAGGAAAGATAGCCATTTTAGATGAGGTATTTGTTCAAGATACTTTGACTTTAGGTGTAGCCATAAATGGTAAAAGAAGAGCAGAAATAGAAGTAGATGCTGGAGCCCAAAAAGAAGATGTTATTGCCATGGCAAAAGAATCTGTAGCTAAGTGGCTAGAAGATAAAAATGTGGTTAAAGAGATTTTAGTTCCTAAGAAGATGGTGAATTTGGTGGTTAAGTAGAAAAGTATAATTAGCTACTTTATACTTTAATATCTAAATATATTTACTAATATAAATAAAAATATACTATAATACCTAAAAGCATTTAGGTATTATTATGAATATTAACTACTTTCTACGAAAACAAAATCTTCTTATTTCTAAAATATCAATAGAGTTCATCCGTACAGACTATATTGAACACTTGAGAGAAAATGAAAAGCTTATAGGGATTATTGGTCCTCGTGGGGTGGGTAAAACTACATTACTCCTTCAATTTCTGAAACAATCTTCACAAAAATATCTTTATTTCTCTGCTGATGATGTGGTATTTCAAGATTTGAAGCTTTATGACCTTGTAGATGAAGCGTATAGTTTAGGGCGTAAGCTCATTGTTATTGATGAAATTCATAAATATAAAAACTGGGCAGGAGAAATAAAAAATATTTATGATTCTTTTCCAGATATTCAAATACGAATTTCGGGCAGTTCAATGATAAACATACTTTTTGAAAAATATGATTTAAGTAGGCGATTGGTACTTTATAAAGTTCCTCACTTGTCATTTAGAGAGTTTTTTTCGATGCAAAAATTTGAAACTTTTGAGAAATTAGAGCTGGAAGATATTTTAGAAAATGCAGAGCAGTTGAGTTCGGACTTAGTATTTAAATATGATGATCTTTATGCACTTTTTAAAGAGTATTTGGAATATGGTGCTTATCCGTTTTTTATAGAGGGGAAAAAGAACTTTTCTAAAAAACTTTTTAATGCTTTAGACAAAGTTATCAATGAAGACATACCTTCTTTAAATAAAATAGATTATGCTCATGTGATTATTTTTAAGAAACTGATTTTTAGACTTGTGGAGGCTGAGAAACCATTTCAAGTAAATGTAGCAAAGCTTTCACGTGAATTTGGGATTAGTGAACCAACGCTATACACTTACTTTGAGATTTTGGAGAAGAGTAGAATTTTTACACCTATTAAAAAGTACTCTAAAAAGACTTCCAAAAAGCCTGAAAAACTTCTTTTTTCAAACAGTAATATACTTTATAGTTATGCCAATGAGTTTGACAAAGAAGTTGAGATAGGAACCGTACGAGAAACTTTTTTTGTGAACTGTTTTGAAAAGATTTTTTATAGTGATGTTGGAGACTTTAGAGTAGGAGAGTATCTTTTTGAAGTAGGTGGGAAAAATAAGAGTTTTAAACAAATAAAAGATATGGAAAACAGTTATGTAGTCGCTGACCTTGATTATACGGTGAATGATAAGAAGATACCACTGTGGTTATTTGGTTTTTTATCTTAAATATATGACCAAATCCTCCCAGTAGTAAAAAATCCACTTTTATGATAAATATTGAACCAAAATTAAATTTAAAACACGCTCAAATAAAGTTATGAAAAGATAATATAAATTAAAATAGCTTCTTAGATTATGTGCCTATTTTAGGTATAAATGAGAAAGTTCTAAATTCTTCATATGGACAACTCTTAATACAAAAAAACAAACACTCAAAGAGGAATCTTTCGGTTGTCTTCTGTACTATCGGTATCTTGAACTACAAAAGAACTTTCCACATCCTTTGTATTTACCATTAACAATGAAGTCTCCATTTTTACTGTTAGTCAGTTCATGACTTTCTTGTAGTTGGTTAGAAAAAAAGCCTTCACGGATTGTTCCTATTTTGGGTTCATTACATAAAGTTTTTCATGTTTACTAAGGGCAGTAATGCCTTTTTTATTGTCAGCCATGATAGTAAGCATAGAGTGTGTTACGATTTATATTGAATGATCATAAGAATTAAGGAATCTATGATGAGGATATAGCTCCGTGAGGATTCTTTTTCTAGTTTTCGATGTACTTCATAGAGACAAACTACATCGAGTCTTCTTAAAAATTCTTTAACCTGCTATTATTCTTTTTCAGATAAGAAATAGGATAAAAATTAGAAATGAGTGCATTAAAATATTGGTTTAATCCCAAAGCATATATCAAAACATCAAGAGGAAGTACTAAACTTGCTAAATGGGCAAAAAAAGTTTATAAAAAAAACAATTATACGTGTGTCGCATGTGGCTATCAAGGAGGAGGTAGTAAAAAGTTAGAAGCGCATCATATTGTTCCTAAAAGTATTAACCCTAGGTTAGCGTATCGTGTTTCTAATGGAGTTACTCTTTGTTCTGCCTGTCATCGGACAGATGAGGATGCCTATCATGCTGTAAATGGCTATAAAGGTTCTCATGAATTATTTAATAGTTGGTTAAGTGTAAAACGAGGGAAAGTAAAAAATGATGATTTTAAAATCAATGAGTTTTTACTTTTTTTTCTTGTTATTTTAACTATTTCGCTGGGTGTTTTTCTTGCTTACTTTTTTTAAAAGGAATAATTTGTTTCTGATGGGTCATTGCTTTCAGAAGCCATATTATAGTTCGTTTTAAAATGCATTTTAATCACAAGGTATCATCCCTTTTTCTAATAACTCTTCTTCTCCATTAAGTAGACACCAAAAAGAGTTGTCATTAAAAAGATGAAAAAGAGCTTCTTGTGTTTTAACATCCCATATCTTTATACCTTCTTTAGAACTGGCAAATATTTTGGTTGAGTCGCTAGAGAACTGAATGGCTGTTATTTTTTTGGTGAGATTACTTTTAATGGTCGTGAGTAATTCAAAACCTTCTAATGACCAAAGTTTTAAAGTTTGGTCTAATGAAGCAGAGAGTAGATACTGATTGTCTGGAGAGAGTGCTAGTGCTGTTATCTTTTCTTGGTGAGACTCCAAAATCTTTAACTGTTTAAGTTCTTTGGTATCAAATATTTCGATGTCTTCTTCTAAGCCTATACAGAGATATTTTGAATTGTTAGAAAAGCTTAAGGCTTCTACTTTTGAAAAGAGTTCGATACTACTAAGTAGGGTAGACGCTTCAGTTTCTAAAGGCTTATCCATATGATAAAGTGCTAAACTATTTTCATAATAAATGGCTTTAAATAAAAAGTCATTAGAATAAAATTCACGGTAAAAGTTATAGAAACCTCCATAACAACTTTGAACTAAACTTGACAGAAGGTAGGGTAATGGAGCATCCAGTTTCTTCATCTCATCTTTACTGTACTCTATATCAAAATCATCTTCTTGAAGCCACTCCCACTTTGTAACGCTTTCTCCTAAGGGTTCCCATACTTGTATGGTATTTTGCCAGCTTCCTATGTCATTAATGAGCGTTATAAGATATTTAGAATTGGGTGTAAAATAAATTTTTTCAGCGACCCCATCCCAAGCAAGATGATGTGCTAAAAATTTATAACATTTAGCACACCAAATAAAAATATTGTAATTGGTCGCAGTAGCAAGATACTTACCATCAGGAGAGAGTGCAAAGTCATTAATTTTAAAATCAAAGCCTGTAAGTGTTTGATGAGGTTTTTTATAGACTATTTCTAGTTTTTTAAGCTCATCCAGTGTTAATTTTGTTTCTTCAAGATACTTAAACCCATATTCATCTTCTTTAGGTTCATGGTAACTGAGTTGGTAGACTATTTGATGATTATGAAATTCTTCTAGCATGGTATAAAAATCGACTAAGTTTTCAGCATCTGAGATATAAATGGAAAAGTCATCCTCATCTAGAATCATCTCTTTAAAAAATATTTCTTGGTATTTCGACGATATAAACGGTTTGAAAATGGAGTGTGTTTTCTCAATGTTTATAATGGTTGCAAATTCTATGCTTAAGTTATTTATTTTTTTCATTGCTTTCCTTTAAAATTGTATATAGATTCATATGCTAGTCAAGTCCTAAAAAGCTCTTTTTTTGAACTATGGTAAAAGTGTCTTCTGCATCAGAAGGGTGAATTAACTCTAGGTGTACTTCATTGTTTATTTTTAATTTGAACCTTTTTACCTTTATTCTCGCACGTGCTTCTTCTGCATATTGACCTTCAGGGTATTCTTTTAAATATCTCCTATAGGTATTCAGGGTATTTCTTTTAAAGGCATCTAAATATGCTTTTTGTTTGATATCTTTTACTTTTTTTCTTTCTTGAAGTTGCAGATCAATCTTATGTTTTAGTTCTTTTGAAAACTCACTTAAATTAGGAGAATCTTCGCAAATAAACTCTTTTAAAGATTGAAGGTTCAATAGACTGCTAGGTATTTCTTCCATTCTAGTTCTAGAACAGTTCAGTTTTATTAAGTTAGGAAAGTTTCCTTCCCAGCTACCAAAACCTTCTAACTCATTATATGATGCATCAAGCTCTAAAAGAGATGATGAGGAAGAGGGAAGAAAATATAAATCATTAGAACTGCAATCAAGTTTTTCTAGTTTTGATAAATTTTCTATCCATGAAGGTAATGTTTCTATCTCATTTCCCATAATTGATAATGCTTCCAATGATTTACAGCTCTCCACCCATTTGGGTAATTGTTCTAAGCCTAACCAACTTAATTCCAAATATTCTAAATTAGAAAAGTCAGCCACTAAAAGAGGTAGTCTAAAAGATTTTGGATTTGGAGCATCTGCTATCTTCATAGCTTCTAGTTGATTAAACTCTGTTGCAGAAGATGGTAAATACTCAAATTCAATCTCATGTTGTTTAGCCCAACGTATAAATATTTGTAAGTTTTTTATTACCATTTTGATCCTTATTTTCTATTCTTCTCAAAAATTCGCGTCAAAACAAACCTATCTTCTTCCTCCCCATAAAAATCCTTCTCAAACTTTTTCTCTGTAAATCCAAGCTTTTCATAAAGTGCAATGGCAGGTGGGTTTTTAGGATAGACGGTTAAAAAGGAATCTACTTTTAACTCATCTATTGTGACTAAAAGAACCCTCATAAGTTCAGTTCCTATTCCTTTAGTTCTCTGATGCTTAGCTACAAATAGTTTATGCACAGAATACTGCCCATCATTACAAGGGAAAGCCAGTGATGCACCTATAATCTCACCTTTTTCTACAGCTACAAAAGTAAGAGCATACTCAACCCATATTCGCCAAACATGTTCTCCATCAGGGATGAAGTCCCCTTTAAAACTCTCTAACCATGCCACTCTGTCAAGTTTAGCAATCGCTGTAAACTCTGTTGTCTTTGCTTTTCTAAATTCCATTTTTTATTCCTAAGTCAATTTATAAACATCTCGAAGCCCACGTTTGGGCATGGTTATTTGCTCTTCTACACAAGTCATTTTAACTTTTTTAAGTACCTTTTTAGAAGCCATATTCTCAGGGTGAGCTGTAGCCCAAATAGTACAACTAGGAAAACTCTCTTTTAGCTTTTTTATTTGCCCTAAAGAGAGTTCGGTTGCATACCCTTTTCCCCAAGCTTCTTGCTTTAAGATATAACCAAACTCATATTCATCTTCCCTATTATTGTAACCATACGTAAACATCCCAATATAACCAATGAGTTCATTAGACACCTTTGTAAAAGCTACACAAAAATCTAAGATAGAACCTTTAGAAAAATTAGCTTCAACGTATGCTTTGGTCTCTTTGAGCGTAAAGGTTCTTCCTAAAAGAAGTTTCATTACTTCCTTATCTGAAAAACAATCCTTATACAAAGGTTCGATGTCTTCTTCTTGTACGATTTGGACTTTTAATCTTGCTGTTTCTAGGATGGTTTTTTTCATCTTTTTTACCTTTATTTAAAAACCTCAAAAATCTCTTGTGTCTCAAGACAATAAGCACTAAGCTTCCCATCATGATATTTTCCACAGCCTGTGTCAAGGCTAATGAAGGTTTCTCCTTTGACTACATTGGTTACCACTTCATGTCCATAGATGTTAAAGATGGGACTTTGTTCCGAAGGTGGGACTCGATTACTTAAAACATGCATTTCAAAGATATTGGGATGACTCTCTTTTAAATCCCAATAATCCCCAATGCTTCCATGACTAATGACCACAGGTAAATGGTAGTTTTTTATTTCACCCAGTTCAAGATAGAGTGGTAAGCTCTTAATCCATGCCAAATCACTTTTAAGCGCATCAATGCCTTCTTGGTTTCGTATAATGCCAAAAGACGCATCTTTACTACGTCTTAACAGTTTATACGACCACAACATTTGTACCCCACCAATATAGTTCCAAAGATTATTTAATTTTGTATCATCAGTTGTTTCAAGCGCTTTAAGAATATTTTTTCCATGCTCTAATAGGTAGCCTTCATGGTTCCCTTTGACAACAGCATGGGCATTAGTTCGTGCAAACTCTACGACTTCACGACTCTGTCTTCCTCGGTTAACAAGATCACCTACAAAGATGAGTTTTGCATCTTTAGGAAGTTTCTTTATAAGGGCTAATAGCATCGGATATTCACCATGAACATCACCGATGATATAATGATGGTTTTGTTGCATAATTACACCTTCTTTATATTGAAATTTTGAATTTTGGAGAGAATAGAAATAGAGTTTACTGCAAGAGAAGTGTTCCTTTTAAAAAAGGAACACTAATGGGTGTTAAAAATTAGAATTGACCTTCAAGGAAAGGAATAATTTGCTTTTTACGACTCATTACTTTAGGAAGCCATATTTGGTTGTTTTCTAAAGTTACATTAAATGCTGTTTCTATTTTAGCGTTATCATTTGAAAGAACTAAAAGTTGTGAACCTTCTTGCATGATGTCTGTAAGAAGAAGAAGTACCGTATGTCTTCCAGCTTCATCTTTGATTTTTTGCATTGCTGCAAACAACTCTTCTTTCATGTTGTCAAACACCGATAAGTCAACTACTTCGAGTTGTCCAACACCGATTTTTTCGCTACCCATGTTGAAGTCTTTGAAATCTCTAAGAACAAGTGCTTCTTTTGTGTCATTAAGTACGTCTGACTTTACGATGAACATCTCCATACCTAAAGCTTTTGGATCTTCTATGCCTGCTATTTCTGCTAACTCTTTAACAGCTTTTGTATCTTCTTTTGTACAAGTGGGTGACTTGAAGATGACGGTGTCAGATAAAATAGCACACATCATCATCCCAGCTAAATCTTTTGGAATTTCTACACCAAAGTAATCAAACATCTGTTTTACAATGGTATTTGAACAACCTACAGGACGTACCCACATTTCAAGTGGTCCAGCTGTTTTAAGGTCACCTAATTTATGGTGGTCTACAATACCTAAAATAGTTGCCTCAGCAATGTCT
Organism: uncultured Sulfurovum sp.; assembly: GCA_902727895.1. Lineage (GTDB taxonomy): Bacteria > Campylobacterota > Campylobacteria > Campylobacterales > Sulfurovaceae > UBA1140. The sequence goes on along the minus strand of CACVAP010000011.1, from coordinate 91,625 downwards.
TCTGGACTTTGTGAGCTTTCCATAAAGTCAATAAGGTAAACATTTTCACCTGCATAGTTTGTTTTTAACATTGGTTTTTCAAAACCAAAACGCTCTAAAATGAAAGCTGTCTCAGGATTAATTTCACCTTGACGGGTAGGAATACAGTCTTCACCTAGTTGGTTTTTTAAATATGATAATGAATGTGCTCCAACAATAGAGTCAGAATCAGGAGTAGTGTGTCCAAATACGTAAGTTGACATGGTTAGCCTTTATTAGTTAAGAAATTTTTTTGGTATTATAGCTGTCTATCACTTTTTAATAACTTTTTAATTCTTTATAAATAGTTTGAACAATTAAGACTTTTTAATAACAAACAGTAGTTTTAAACAATAAAACGTTTCAAGTTGTTTAAAATTATTCCTATAGATTTAATTTAATATATTTATTTAATCTATTTTTAATCAATAAAGTTGATTAATCTAAATTAAACGGGAATTATACTAGAATTGTCAATAAAATTTAATAACCAATATAGGACTATGGAGTAACAAAATGAAAATATTATTAATAAACAATAATCCAGTAGTATCACGTTTAACAGCATTAAGTGCAAGAAAAGAAGACATTGAGATTGATGAAATTCAAGAGGTAACTGAATTGATTTCTGATACTTACGATATTGTATTTGTAGATGCAGACTCATGGACAAAAGACGTACGTGATGTTATTTCTGAAAATATTGAAGTGAAGAAGTCAGTACTTTTTTATGGAGAAGGAGATGAAGAAGAAAGAGCTTCTTTTGACTTATCTATTTTAAAACCATTTTTGCCTTCAGAAGTTTCAGCTGTTATTCGTTCTGTTGAAGAAGAAGCTAAAGTAGTTACACCTGCTGTTGTAGCAGAAGAAGAGCATTTTAATATTCTTGATGAGAAAGAAGAATCAGCGAGAGAAGAACTATTTACTTTAGACGGTTTAGATGAAGTTGAAAAGAAAGAGGATGAAAGTCCAAAGCTTGATTTTGATCAACAACTAGAAGAAGCATTCCCTTTAAGAGTTAATACATTAGATGATGATTTATTTGATGATGAGCCTAAAGAAGTTGCTGCACTTAAAACGGAAACTGAACCTCTAAAAGAGAAAGAAGTAGAGAATGACTTGTTTGATCTTGACTTAGATGATGAAATCCCTTCTTTAGATGATGACCTTTTTGGAGAAAATAAGAAAGAAGAGCTTAATAAAGAAGAACTTACTGATAAAGCTTTAGATATAGTAGAAGATGATGATGTACTTGAATTGGTAAGTGCAGTTGAAGATGAACCTCTTTTAGAACTTGAAGAAGAACTTCCTCTAGTTGAAGATGAAAAATTAGACATTGTAAAAAAAGAGACAAAAATTTTAGATGAAGTAGAAATAGAAAATATCAAAGGTATTTTAACTGAAGATATTAATGATGAGATGACTTTAGATGACTTAATGACACCAGTTGCTCTTTCATCTTTTGGAACAGAAGATACGGAAGAAGTTAAAGAAGAGAAGAAAACTGAAAATAATCAGGAAGTTAAAAAAGTAAAAGAGCTTGAAGTCAGTAAATCATCTGATATTGACTCAGGTGTATTAGCGCAAACATTAACTGCAATGCCAGTTGATGCACTACGTGAACTTCTGGCTGGAGCAACTGTGAAAATTAAAATTAAATTCCCAAAATCAAAATAATGCAAGGTGCCATCTTAGTTCTTTCTGGTCCTTCTGGGGCTGGGAAAAGTACCATTATCAATCATGCTGCTCCTCAAATAGGTGAGTATTATTTTTCTATTTCTACCACAACACGTCAGCCACGCGACGGTGAGCAAGATGGTGTTGACTACTACTTTGTAACCCATGAACAATTTGAAGAAGGCATTAAAGCTGGTGATTTTTTAGAGTATGCAACGGTGCATGGGAACTATTATGGAACGTCTTTGAAGCCTGTTAATACAGCGTTAGAAGAGGGGAAATTGGTTATTTTTGACATTGATGTTCAAGGTCATCGTCTGGTACGGGCTAAGATGGGTGACTATGTGACTTCGGCTTTTATTACGCCTCCTACTTTAGCTGAACTTGAGAAACGTCTTTATGCTAGGGCTACGGATGACAAATCAATTATTGAGCGTCGTGTTAAAAATGCAGAAGAAGAGATTCATGCTGTGAATGAATTTGATTTTGTAATTATTAATGATGAAATTCCAAAAGCAGCAGCAGAGTTTGCAACGATTGCAAATGCAGCTAGATTGAAACAAAGTTCTGAAGAATTAGAAAATTTAGTTAATACTTGGCATAATTAATCAAAATTGAGTATAATTAATCAACAAATCATGTTAAACATGAAGAAACATTATATAAAAGGACTTGAAATATGCCAGGTGGAATTGAATTAGCCGTTATCGTTGGAGTAGTAATACTACTTTTTGGAGGTAAAAAAATACCAGAATTAGCAAAAGGTATCGGTAAAGGAATTAAAGATTTCAAATCTGCTGTTAAAGAAGATGATGAAAAAGTTGCAGATGCTAAAGATGCCGTAAAAGAGATTAAAGACGACGTTAAAGAAACTGTTGCTGAAGTTAAAGATACAGCGACAACTACAACAAAACAAGCATAATTCTTTTTGTTTCAAAGCTTTGGCTTTGGAACGGTGCTTAATATTTCTTACTCCAAAGAGAGCATTTTTAAAAATTTTCTCTTTGCAGTATATTCTATGCTATAAACTTATTCTACACAATCTACGGAACACACATGAAAATCAAATCAGAACTTAGTAAAATTATTGAAAGTGCATTAATTAATGCCGATATTAACGCAGAAGAAATTGTTATTTCAGATGCTACCAAACCCGAATTTGGTGATTACCAATACAATGGTGTTATGAAGCTTGCAAAACAGTTGAAAAAAAATCCAAGAGAAATAGCAACACAAGTATTAGCCGAAATTGATACTACAGGTATGATTTCTAAAGTTGAAGTAGCAGGGCCTGGTTTCATTAACATTTGGTTGAATAATGAATGGTTATCAGAACAGACAATAGCTATTTTAGATGATACTAGAGTGGGTGTAGGGCAGGTTGAGAAAGCTCAAAAAGTAGTGGTTGATTATTCTGGTCCAAACATGGCAAAACAGATGCATGTAGGACATTTACGTTCAAGTATTATTGGGGATACGCTATCGACTCTTTTAGAATTCTTAGGTGAAGAAGTGATTCGTCAAAATCACATTGGAGATTGGGGAACACAATTTGGTATGCTCATTGCGTATCTTGAAGAGCAAAATACGGATGGAAATACCCAAGAGTTAAAAGACCTTGAACAGTTCTACAAAGATGCCAAAGTACGTTTTGACGAGAGTGAAGACTTTGCAAATAAGGCACGTGAGTATGTTGTTAAAATTCAAGGTGGAGATGAGCATTGTTTAACCTTATGGCAAAGCTTTATTAATGCTTCATTAGGTCACTGTGAAGATGTGTATAAAAAACTAAATGTAAATCTTACACGTGAAGATGTGAGAGCAGAAAGTTTTTACAACGACCAACTACCTCAGGTAATTGAGACCTTAAAAGAAAAAGGTATTTCAAGAGTTTCTGATGGTGCTGAATGTGTCTTTTTAGAAGGTTCTGATGTACCAATTATTATCCAAAAGGGTGATGGTGGTTATTTATATGCTACTACTGATTTAGCAGCATTAAATTTTAGAGATAAAGAGTTAAACGCCGACCGTATTTGTTATGTGGTAGATGCGCGTCAAGCACAGCATTTTAAACAAGTATTTAGTATTGCAAAACAAGCTGGTATGGTTAAAGATGAAGTTGCTTTAGAGCATATTGGTTTTGGAACCATGATGGGACAAGGTGGTAAACCATTTAAAACCAGAGAAGGTGGAACCCCTAAGCTTGTTGATTTGTTAGAAGAAGCTGTTGTTCGTGCTAAAGATGCCATTAAAGATAGAGATGTTCGTAGTGAAGAAGAGCTAGATGCTGTGGCTAAAGCCATTGGTATTGGCGCTGTTAAATATGCTGACTTAAGCATTAGCCGTGAGTCAAATTACATTTTTAACTGGGATAAAATGCTTTCTTTTGAAGGTAATACTTCTCTTTATATGCAGTATGCTTATGCCCGAATCCAGTCTATATTACGAAAACATAATGCAGAAGTTACAGGAAGTATCATAGTAGCTGATGAAGTGGAACATCGTTTAGCCTTGATGCTTTTAAAGTTTGAAGACACTTTAACCAAAGCAGCCATTGAAGCAACGCCACATACCATTACTTCATATCTTTATGATGTGGTAACGGTGTTTATGAAGTTCTATGAATTAAACCCAATTTTAAGAGATGACATAGATGAAGCTACAAGAAATAGCCGTTTACAATTGGCGACATTAACAGCTGCTGTCATTGAAAAAGGTCTTAGTATTTTAGGTATTGAAGTTGTAGAAAAAATATAAGGAAAAGTAGATGAAGTTCTTATTAGTTTTAGCACCATTAATAGTTGCTGCACTGTCTTATGTAATGTATAAAGAAGATAGCAATGTCAAAAAACTTATCATTACTTTTTTATTACTTTGGGCTGTTATTACTTTAGCCATCGTAGGGAATGTTATGCGTTCCCTTACAGTGCTTTATTTAGTACATATAGGTGCAATTATTGTTGCTTATGCTGCGACCATCTATTATGTTTTAAAGGGTAAGTTTATTTGGTTGGCATTGATTGCACCAGTGCTAACGATGATAATTTATTTGATATTTGTATGGATAGGTAATGAGCATTTACCTTCTCTAGGGTAGGGTACGATAGTAATCGTACCTTATGTTTAATGTAATACTAACTCTAAAAAAGTTTCTGTCTTAAGAGACGCTCCACCAACCAAAACACCATCTACATTTTCAATAGTAGCAATATCTTTGATGTTGGCACCTTTAACAGATCCTCCATAGAGCAGAGGTTTGTCTACAACTTTTTTAAGTGCATTGTGTGTCTCTGTAATCTCATCAACAGAAGCAGTTCTTCCCGTACCAATAGCCCAAATAGGTTCATAGGCTACCACAAAATTTTCATATCTTGTATCTATGCCTTCAAACTGAGAAACTAGATGTGTCATAACAGCTTCAATACCTTCTTCTCTTACTTCTAATGATTCACCAATACAATAGATAATCTCAAAGCCTTGCTCTTTAAAAAAGGCAAACTTTTCAGCAATATCTTCTTGTGACTCACCAATAATATCTCTTCGTTCACTGTGACCGATTAAAATACTATTGATGTTAAATTCAGCAAGTTGCTCTACACCAACTTCACCTGTAAAAGCACCATTTTCTACAGGGTAAGCATTTTGTGTACCAACAGTGAAATCACCTTCAAAAGTATCGAGTGCTGTAAGAGGAGGGAAAACATAGACTTTGTCTTCAGTCTTTTTATTTGAGAGTTTGTTCTGTAAGTCTTGCATATAATTTTTAGTAGATTGTCTTGTATGATTTGTTTTAAAGTTTGCTGCGTATATCAAGTGATTGACCTTTTTTTGTTTATGGGTGCAGTACCCAGACTACACTTTAGTTATAATATCTGAAATATAATGAGAACTTGGTTTTAAGGGTTAGGGTAACTCAGCTACTAAGGTAGCTGAGCTTGTCGAAGTTAAGCCTTTAAAGCTTCAATCCCAGGAAGAGTTTTACCTTCAAGAAGATTAAGACTTGCACCACCACCAGTACTTACAAAAGTCATTTCTTCAACATCTCCAGCTCTTAGTGCAACATCAGCTGTGTCTCCACCACCAACAATGGTAGTACCATTTGAATCAGCAATATTATGTGACATTTTTAAACTACCTTTAGCATATTTGTCCATTTCATAAACACCCATTGGACCATTCCAGATGATGGTTTGAGCATCACTTAAAACAGTACGGAAAAGTCTTGTAGAAGCTGGACCTATGTCTAGCCCCATCCAACCTTCTGGAATTTCTTGAGAGGTAACATATTTACTAGGAACACTATCTGAGAACTCAGGAGCGACAATAACATCTACAGGTAAATAGAATTTAACACCTTTTTTTCTAGCTTTAATCATAACAGTACGTGCTTCATCAAGTAAATCATCTTCTACCAATGAATTTCCAATTTCATAACCTTTAGCTTTTAAGAATGTAAATGCCATTCCCCCACCAATAATTACCTTGTCTACTTTGTCTAAAAGTTGTCTCAATGCTTCAAGTTTACCTGAAACTTTTGATCCACCAACAACAGCCACAAAAGGACGAATAGGATTAGAAAGTGTTTTGTCAAAAAAATTAACTTCTTTGCTTAGTAAAAAACCTGCTGCTTTATGTTCTGGAGCAAAGAGTCTAGCCATAGCATCTATTGAAGCATGTGCTCTGTGACAAGCACCAAAAGCATCGTTTACATAAATGTCTACCATAGAAGCCAACTCTTTTGCAAATGCCATATCATTTTTGGTTTCACCAGCTTCATAACGTAAGTTTTCAAGTACCAGTACTTCTCCAACTTTGAGTGCAGCTGCCTTTGCTTTAGCGTCAAGACCAACCACATCTTTCGCAAGATTGATATCTGATGCTAACTTAAGTAGGGTATGCAGTCTTGTCACAACAGCTGCTAGTGAAAATTTTTCTTCATAAATACCAGGCTCTGGTCTTTCATAGTGTGATGCCAAGATAACTTTACAATCACGGTCTAAACAGTAACGAATACTTTGTAAAGCACCACGAATTCTTCTGTCATCGGTAATGTTTCCATCTTCATCTTTTGGAACGTTAAAATCACATCTAATAAATACTGTTTTTCCTGTTATTTCAATATCTTTTAATGAATTCAAATTATGCTTCCTTACTAATGTGAACAGCCATGTCTACAAGACGTGCAGAGTATCCCCACTCATTGTCGTACCAAGAAAGAACTTTTACCATGTTTCCGTTAATTACTTGAATAGTATCCATAACGACAACAGTACTTTGTTCTTCGCCTACGAAGTCTTGAGAAACTCTATATTCTAAATCTACCCCTAAAATACCTTTGTGTGCACCTTCAGAGGCTGTTTGGAATGCAGCTTGAATATCTTCTACAGTTACATCTTTTCCAAGGTTTACGGTTAAGTCTACCATTGAAACATCTGGTGTTGGAACACGGATGGCTTGACCATTAATCTTACCAGCTAATTGAGGAAGAACTTTTGAAATGGCTTTAGCAGCTCCTGTGGTAGTAGGTACTAAGTTTACTGCTCCTGAACGACCTTTTCTTGGGTCTTTTTTATGCTTTCCATCTAAGATAGGCTGTGAAGCTGTGTAAGAGTGAATGGTTGTCATAAGTCCAGACTCAATTCCAAAAGCATCATCAAGTACTTTAGCTATTGGTGCTAGACCGTTGGTAGTACAAGAAGCGTTTGAAACAACATTTTGTCCAGCATATTCGTTTTCATTAGCCCCAATAACAAAAGTAGCTGTGTCATCTTTAGCAGGTGCTGAGAAAAGAACTTTCTCAATACCATTATCAAGATAAGGTTGTACAGATTCAGCTGTTAAAAAGGCACCTGTACACTCTAAAACAAGTGTTGCTCCAGCATCAGCAAAAGCAATTTTTGCTGGATCACGTTCTGCAAACAGTTTTGCTTTGGTAGAACCAATGTTTACAAAACCATCTTTAACAACAACATCATCTCTTTTCCCATGAACTGAATCATATTTTAGACCATATTGGATCATGTCTTCTGAACCCGTAGCATTTACTGCTACCAACTCAATGTCATCTCTGTCTGCAATGATGCGTGCCACGCATCTCCCTATTCTTCCTAATCCATTTATTGCAACTTTTACTGCCATTTAGTTCATTCCTTCAATATGAGATTCGTACCTTTTGGGATACTTATGTTAAAATAGCTTATATTTTACATAAATAGAGGTTATTTAGTGCTGAAAGATAACTTAAACACGATTGCGCTCTTTGGGGGTAGTTTCGACCCTCCACACCTTGGACATAAAACCATTGTGGAAGAAGCATTAAAAGTGTTAGATGTCCATAAACTTGTGGTTGTACCTACTTTTCTGAACCCTTTTAAACATGATTCACACTTTACAACAGATGAACGTTTTAAGTTCTCAAAAGAGCTTTTTTCTAGCTTTGAGAATGTTATTGTTGATGATTTTGAGATTAATGAAAAGAAGCCAACAGCAACGGTAGAAACCTTGAAAAATTTTCAGAAAACTTATGATGTACGTTATATTATAATTGGTGCAGATAATTTAGAAAATATTGAAAAATGGAAAGAGTTTGAGTACTTAAATACTCAGATAACATGGGTCATTGCAACAAGACCTGGTTATGAGATTCAAAGTGATAAGTTAAGAAGTTTTAAGCTCTTAACAGTAGATGTTGACCTTAGTTCAACAGAAATTAGAAATAAAATTACAAAGGAAAGTTTATACATGAGTATTAACGAATTAAGTGTCCAAGATAGAGCAGAGCGAATAGTTAGCTTTTTAGATGATAAAAAAGCAGATGAATTAGAGGTTTTTAACCTTGATGGGATTGATTATATTGCAGAGCGTGTGGTTATTGCGAATGCTATTTCTTCAAAACATGCTGCTGCTTTGGCTGATCAGTTAAAGATAGAGTTTAAACCTTTAGGTGAAGAGTTTTTTCACATAGATGAAAGTGATGACTGGGTTGTTGTTGACTTAGGTGATATTTTAATTCACTTGATGACTTCAGAAGCTAGACAAACATATTCTATGGAAGAGTTTTTAGCTGAACTTTCAGCTGGTAAATTTGCTTCTAAGTAGATGATGTAAGAGCCTAGACTAGTTTAGAGGCTCATTACGGAAGATTTTTAACAAAAGTTTGTATAAGTCTTCTCGTAATAATACCCTGTAATGTTGCTTTAGTAACATCAGGTATGATTTCTGTATATACTTTTCCTTCTCTTTTTGAGTGTAGCTGATAAGGAGAATTAAAAATACAAAAACAAAGATAATATCAAATCTTTTTCTTCAAATTTCTTCAATTTTTTATATTCATATCGTATATTGAAAGCAGATTTTTGATTAATACTGTAAGTGACAAAAGGTTCTAGCTCTTGTATCTCTCTGTTTTTTCTAAACCATTCATTTGAACCTAATACTCCAATTTTTAGACTTTTAGAGGGGTTATAAAGTAGACCTATATTAGCAGCTACACTATGTTCAGCTTGTTTGTTATAATAGATTGCTGGGGTAATGGTAGTGTAGCCATAGAGTTTTTCATCTCCTAAAGCAATTCCTCCCCCTGCTTGTAGAAAACTAGTTAACTCATGGTTAAAAATTCGTTTTGCTCCTAGAGAAACTTGCCATGAGATAGGTTTAAAAATAGCATCTTGTAAAGCATAAGAACGAATGTCTAAAAGGTTAACTTCATCAAGTTTCAGTTGTTTATTTTTGTACTCAATAGCAGTGTCAAAGAAATTTATGTATGCTCCAGGTATGAATCCAGTATCATTGTCATAGATGTCATGATAGGCTACTTTAATACGTCCTTTAAACTCTTTGTTGTTAGTCAATGAAAAGCTTGCTTTTGTAGAATGATGCCCCTCTAGTGGTGAATTAGGTTGGATGACCTTTTCCTTTACTTGTAGACCTAGTTTACTACGGTTTTTTAAAAGTGTTAAAAATTTTTCTAGATACGTCTTTTTATCAATTTCTTGATTTGAAAGTCTTATACGTAAGAGTGCTGTAGCAAGTTCAAGGGCTGCTATTTTTTCTTTTTTAGACAATTTTTCTATGCTTGTGAGGTTATAGTCATCACTTTTTGCGAAATTTAAGGCTTGTTTATTATGTTGAATGGGTTTGGCAATGTTTAATATTTCTTTACGTTTAGAAGGACGATAAGTGGTCTTTTTAATTAAATCTTGGGAGAGAATAGCTCTGAGAGTATCTATGGGGATGGCTTTATGGGTAAACTTATCCACTAAATTCACCCCTTCTTTAGCAATTTCTAAAAGCCATAACAAATTATAAGAACAGTTTTCAGCTAAGAAAAAATAATCAGCATGAAAATGACGAATTTCAAAAATATGTAGCACCATTCTTTCTATCTCTTTTTCTGAAAGGTCAAGCGTATATTCCCAAACATCACGTTGTTCTAAGTTGGAGTATTCATTCAGTTTTTTATAATAGGGATCAATAGAATAACGCCCTTTATAACCACCAAAAAGTCCTTGATAGGCATAGATAAAACCGTTATCTTCAGTAGTTTGGGCTGCATAGTTCACAGCATAGGAGAGTAGAGGTGTGTTTGGATTGCTATCAATTCGTAGAAAAGTATGACCAAAAGCAGAAGCAGGGGAGTTGATATGGGCTGAAGCCAAAATAAGTGTGACATATTTTGCATTTAAAGCTTTTAACTCTTCTTTAAGGGCTGTACATTTAGGTGTCTTGATTTGTTTTTGCAGTACTGGAATTTGTTCTAAAATCCATTTTGAACGGGAGGGGTAACGGCAAAGGGTGCTGTTACTATCATCGCTTTTATCAGAGATAAGTTTTTCTATACTGGCTTTTAGTTCTGCCTTTGGGGCTGTTTTACCTTCTTTGGCAAAAAAAAATCTTGGGTCGTCTATCTCACTTTTATGGTTCTTCATATGAAGAAGTTTATGCCATTGAGGATTAGTAGATAATGTATCGATTTGAATAGAAAAGTTATTTGTTGAGAAAAGAGGTGAGTTAAGGATTAGCAGTACAAAAAGGTATGATACTGCTTTGTTTAAGTTTTTGAGCATTAATAAATGATTGTCCTATTGTAGTTACTGCGAAAACTTGCATCGCTACTGAATCTTGATTTTGTAAGTACTTGATTACCAGATCCACAACCTGTATTCGCTCCTACAAAAGAAGTTGTTGTTAAAATAGTTGTTCCTGCTAGGATAAATAATGTTTTATTCAAAGATTATATCATGAATTTATTTTTTAATGCAGAAAATGTTTTGAAGTAAAAGAGCTTTCTTTATGAGTTTAGTTCTGAATTTGAATAGAATTATTAGATATAATATAAACCTATTTAAATAAAAAGGTACTCTTATGACACTAACCGAGCAAGAAGTAGAAGCATTTAATGAAGATGGTTTTCTAGTTTTGCGTAACTTCTTACCTTTAGATGAATGTGAGGCAATGTTAGATGTGGCTTTAGCCCATTTAAAAGATAAGATAGAGCCAATAGAGAGTGAGATTGATTATGGTGGAAAATCTGAAGAGTATCGTACCAATATAGTTGATTACAATAGTATAGAAGAAAAAGAGAATTTAACAGTTAGACGACTAAGACAAGTGTATGACCGAGATATTCTTTTTAAAAATTGGATGGAAAATGAAAAAATTCGTCCCATACTTAAACAACTTTTAGAAGATGAAGTAGTGTTGACTACAGCACATCATAACTCTATTATGACTAAGTTACCTAATTCAAGTACAGAAACTTCATGGCATCAAGATAGACGCTATTGGTCTTATACCGATGACAATTTAGTGAGTGTATGGTTGGCTTTAGGTGAGGAGAATTCTGAGAATGGTACTTTAGAATTTATACCTGCTAGTCATAGAATGTCTTTTTCTAAAGAACAGTTTGGGGACAAAGAATATTTTAAAGAAGATAATGAAAAAAATTCTGCACTCATTCAAGCAAAAAAATCTACGGACTTAAAGGCTGGGGATGTGGTCTTCTTTCATTGTAAACTTTTACATCGGGCTAATAAAAATTCAACTTCAAAGCCTAAAATTTCTTTTGTCTATACGGTAAAAGGGCAAAAGACAAAAGCGTTACAAGGTAGTCGTTCTGAAGAATATAGAGAGGTTTTGTTAGGTTAAACTTGACAATTTAAGGTAGATGAGGTATAAATTCTTTACTTTAGGTTATCTATTACATAATCTATAAACATAGTTAGTGTATAATACAACACTAAAAATTAAAATTTAAGGACAAACACAATATGGGTAAATATATTGATTTAACACAAGAAAACTTTGATGCAACAATCGCTGAAGGCGTAACGATGGTAGACTTCTGGGCTCCATGGTGTGGACCTTGTAGAATGATTGCTCCAGTAGTTGAAGAATTAGCTGAAGACTTTGATGGTAAAGCAACAATTTGTAAAGTAAACACAGATGAGCAACAAGAAATTTCTGTTAAATATGGAATTAGATCAATTCCAGCTATTCTTTTCTTTAAAGATGGCGAATTAGTAGACCAAGTAGTTGGTGCAGCTTCTAAAGATGCATTTGCTGACAAAATTAACGCACAATTAGCGTAATTACTTCTTATTCCTACGTTTCGCGTAGGAGTAAATTTTTCTTTCTCTTTTTTCTCTAAACAAAATCTTTATATAAATAATATAAACTAGCACATTGTTTTTATAAAAATTTATTAACTATAAGGAATATTAATATGCTTGATTGTGCAATTATTGGTGGAGGACCTGCTGGTCTTACAGCTGGGCTTTATGCTACACGTGGTGGTCTTCAAAATGTAACATTGTTTGACGCAGGTGTTATTGGTGGACAGATTACAAAAAGTTCAGAAATTGAAAACTACCCTGGTTTTTTTGATAGTTCTAAAACTGGTTTAGACTTCATGGAGGGCTGGAAAGAACAATGTTTCGCTTTTGGTTTAAAACATGAATTTAAAAAAGTAGAACGTGTCGAAAAAACAGGTGAACATTTTACCCTTCATGTTGAAGGTGGCGAAAAAGTTGAAGCGTTGACCGTTATTGTTGGTACAGGTTCAACTCCAAGACGTGCAGGATTTAACGGAGAAGATGAGTTCTTTGGAAAAGGTGTTTCAACTTGTGCGACTTGTGATGGTTTCTTCTATAAAGACAAACCTGTAACGGTTCTTGGTGGAGGTGACACAGCCTTAGAAGAAGCATTTTTCCTTTCAAACATTTGTTCAGATGTTTATGTTGTGCATAGAAGAGATGAGTTCAGAGCAGCTCCTCCAACCTTAGACAGAGCTATGAGAAAAGAAAATATTCATTTGATTACTGATTCAGTTATTGAAGAAGCTTATGGTGGGATGATGGGGCTTGATGGTGTAAAGATTAAAAATACCAATAGCAATGAAATTACAGACATGACAAATACCGGACTTTTTGTTTTTGTAGGGCTAAATGTTAACAATGGTGTACTTAAAGATGAAAAAGGTGAATTTATCTGTGACATGAATGATAGAGGTCAAGTTATTGTCAATTTAAGTATGCATACTTCTGTTAAAGGTCTTTTTGTTGCAGGTGACCTACGTATAGACGCACCTAAACAAGTTGTTTCAGCTGCTGGTGACGGGTCTATTGCTGCTTTACAAGTCATCTCTTACCTTCAAGAGTTGGCTTAATATGTCTAAGGTTATTGAATTAACAGAAGAAAATTTCGATGAGCTTGTGATTAATTCTGACCTTCCTGTACTTGTAGACTTTTGGGCTGAATGGTGTGGTCCTTGTCGAGCTATTAATCCACTTATTGATGAACTCTCTGTTAAGTACGAAGGACAGCTTGTTGTGGGCAAAGTAAATGCTGATGCACAACAAGGACTTGTAGCCAAGTATGGTATTAGATCTGTTCCTACTCTCTATTTTGTGAAAGATGGAGAGCCAAAAGAAAAGTTCTCTGGTTCTGAGAGCCGTGAGAACTATGTAGAGGTTATTGAGGAGTTGATAGGGTAAGGGAGCCCTTGATAGTGATACTAGAAGGAAGGTGTTATTTAATAGACTTCTTGCATAACCCAAATCAAAAAGAAGAGGCTATAATTATGGATGAAAAGATATGAACGATTAAAAAAGCTAAAACCAGAGATATTTAAAAGATTAATAGGAGTAACATCTGATACTTTCAAAGCTATGTTAGCAGAGTGTGAATTAGCAAATTAGCAAAAGAAAAGTAGAGGTGGAAAGCCAAATAAGTTAAGTATTTCAACGCAAATACTATTGATGTTGGAGTATTATCGAGAATATCGTTCAATGATACATATGGCATTTGATTATGAAGTAAGTGAAGCTACAGTATCAAGAACAATAAAAGAGATAGAAAGTGTCTTGTTAAAATCAGGTAAATTTTCATTACCAAGTAAGAAAGCTCTGTATGAAGAAGGTGATATAGAATTAGAGTATATTTTAATAGATGCAACAGAATGTCCAGTGGAGCGACCCAAAAAAAGCAAAGACGATGCTATAGTGGGAAAAAGAAGCAACATACCGTAAAAGGTCAAGTAGTTTTAGATTCTAATTTACGAATTATTTGTACAACGGTAGCTATGAGTAATACTCATGACTTTAAACTCTTTAAGCAATCAAGACTTCCTATCAAAAAAGAGACTTTGATTTGTGTTGATACTGGGTATCTAGGAATTAAGAAACTTCATCAAAATATTGAGATGCCAAAGAAAAAAACAAAGCTAAATTCTCTTTCTAAAGAAGAGGAGCTACCCCTTGAGGGTATAAATTAGCGAACAAAACAAAATCCTCAAAGCGTATTCCTATTGAACATATTAATGCTAAAATTAAAACCTTTAAAATAGTAGCTCAAAAATATAGAAACCGACGTAAAAGATTTGGCTTACGTTTTAATTTTATTTGTGCTTTGATTGATTGGGATAGAGGTTTGAATGTTACTTCATCGGTTATGCAAGAAGTCTAATGTAAACTAATAGGAAATTTTATCCTAGGTATAGAAAGTGTCATTTAAAACTTGACTTACTCTACACTACTTAATATAGGGAGATTACAATCTTAAATAGTTGGATGGACAGCTGAAAGCTATTATTTAATCCTTCTTATTTTCTTTGATTATATTTTTAGTTTTTTATTAAAATATAAATTTATACTTATACTTTTTTTCTTTATTTAAAGTAGCATTACACTAATGTTACACTAACTTTGTACCAGTTTTATATGTTTCTGTTAGGAATATTAGTTTATTCTAAAATAATAAAAAAAGGATATATAGATGTTTCTGAAAATAGGGGTTTGGATTGTTGTTATGTCGCTTTACCTTTCGGCAACTAGCTATTTATCAAATGCCACTTGCAGTTCAACAAGTTATCATGTTTTAAAAAATGAAATAAACTTAGACAGTATTAATAATAAAGTTGCTGAGTATAGAGCTGAAGCGTTCGTTTCTTTTCACATTTATATAATTGATAAAACAAGAGATATAGGAGAAGAATTTCAATTTGGAAAAAATAATACGGCTAAACTTTTAGAATATTCAGTTGATGATAAATCAGGATTTGAAGCTGGATTGTATAAGATAAATAATGAAAGGCTAATTATTGCTTTTGGAGGTACAACTTCTAAAGAAAAATATGCTGAAGGTTTTGCTTGGAATGATATCGATACAGATTCTGTATTATTAAGCAATCGAAGAACTTCTTATCAGGTGAATGCTGCTGCTATCTTTTTGCAACAAATGCAAGTTAAATATCCAAATCAAGATATTACAGCTACTGGTCATTCGTTAGGTGGGGGATTAGCTCAATTTGCAGGCTTAATGAGTAAAGAGTATGCTGGTTATAAAAAAATAAAGGCAGTCACTTTTAATACAGCTCCTATGCCTTTAAGTAATTTAACAAAAAAATGGGTTGATGATTTAGATGAAAATTTAAAGTGGGCAGACGCTAACAATGTAAACTTTATGGCAAACAACGACCCCTTAACTAATATCTTGAAATCAGCAGAAGCACATGATGGGCATACATTAATTGGTTTTAAGATTAATACAGGAATAGAACTATTAGATAATTGGCTAAATTCTCATGATGTTGGAATAATCTTAAAAAAAGGTATATTCTATGTTGCACAAATATATATGAATCAGACAGTTAGAGACTTAAAGAAGCTGATTTATGGTAAACGAATCATTTTAGATACAGATACTGGTCATCCTATGTTTTCACTATTAACAAAGATTGCTCCCAATTATGCTAGTTATGGAAGTTTTAGACATGGTTTTGTTGATGTTCCTGTGGGTAATGATGGTTATTGTAAAGTTTTGAAATTAATGAAAAGTCATGTTATCTCTTACCCTAGAAGTGAACGTGAGTATAAATATTATCCTAATCAAAATACTACTAATTATGAAGTAGCTCTTTATATGGTTAATAACTTTTATTATATTTCTTATCGTAATGCACTCAAAAACAATCCTAGTTTAACTAAGTTTAATTATTTTGTTCAACTTTTTTCTACTGTAACAGGTGTATCGACAGGCATGAATAAAGACAGTGTTATGAGTTTTAGAACATTTAATGCTGTGATGCAAATAAAATATAAAAAGAGTCTAAGTCTTTACCTTTTTAAAGTAGACCCTTTAGATAAAGAGCAAGTCTTAAAAGAGCTTTTAGAAGAGATAGACAAATCAATGTTTAGTACGTATCGTTTTTCTAATACTGCATTAGACAAAGCAATTACAAGAATGCAAATGACAAAATGGATAGCAGATAGTTTATATTTTAATTATTATCAGCTTATTACAAAAAAGAGTGTGAAGGTCAAAGCTGAGAGATTACAAAAGTTTAAAACAAAAGGGTCAACTGACAATTTATTTAAACTAGATGTTCTTGGGTATTAACATAAAATTAAAAGGAGAATGAAATGATGTATTTACTTGAGAGAGAAATTTGGTTTTTGGAGGGCTTGAGATGAGGGGAATACTTTTTATAATTTTATTTTTGAATCTCAATATACTTAATGCAGGAGATGAAATTCAAAAAATAATTAATGTAACTTGGAATAAAGATGTTAAAGACAGACTTTGTTCAGCAGATTGTGGATTAAATGAAGAATGTAAACGAGCAAAAAACTTATGTGATGTATTAGTCAAATTACCAATAAGTGTTATAGATAAGGAAGTTTTTACAAAACTTTTAAAAGTAACTGCTTCGTCAATTTCAGGAGTATTAGATTTTGCTGTAAAAAGAAAAATTATTAAATTAAATGATAGTCTTCCTATTTACAATGCGATATATAAAACTTTTCCTAAAAATTTACCCTCTAATAAACTGGTTGATATAGGTGGGATTGTTGAATTCTTTATAGATACTGCTGTAGATGTTTTGATTGAATATGCTATTACTAATATGACTCATGAAGATATCACCAGATTTAGAAATAATGGAATCGTTAATTGGGCTATACATGACAATGCTCCAGATGAAGCGATTAAGCAATCATTAAAATGGATGTTAACCTTAGCCAAAAATGATGCAAAAGCTATGGCGTATAGTTACTTTGGAATGATTACAAAGGTTATTGAAGCAGGAGTTATAGATAATGGACTATTATTAATAGATATAGGAGTTAATGTCACAGGTAGTGGATTTGAACTTATGGATGCAACAATACAAGCCAAATATTCTAAAAAAAGAGGAGAAATAATTAATTTATATACAAAATATAGTAAATTATATTATCGTTCATTTGAAAAAACTGCTACATTAAATAATTTTAGTAAAGAGTGTAATGCAATTTCCTTAAAGGGGTTTAGCTCTTTTTTAGCTTCAATTAATAGTGGGAAAAATTCACTCACACATGTTAATTATAACTTAAAAGATATGTGTATAAGATATGAGCAAAGTATGATGAAAACAGATATATCAAAATACTATATACTTTATGCTGATATATTACTTGAAGATGAAACTAATTTTCAAAAACATTTAAAATACTTCTTTCCCATATATCAATATGATTATGCTTGGCGTATGTTTAAAAATCCTAAAAAATTTGATATTAATACTTTATCTTTTTACGGAGATGCTTATCGTGATAAAGTAGTAAAAGCACTAAAATATGGATTTAAATTAGATGATTTTAATTTAGGATATACAAAAGACCCTTATGATTTAATTAGAAAGCATACAGCATTTAATTGGTCACTAAAACTTCAAAATAAATATAAGTTAGGGTCTAAGTTAACATATGACCCTTATGAAGTAAAGAGTGCTCTTATAACAAGAAAAATATTTGTTAATTATATTTACGACCTATATAATATAAAAGATTGGTATTATCCAAGTGACTATATAGAGGGGCTAGAGGAATTAGAATCTGTAAAAAATAATGGATGGACAAAAGAGTCTATAGGGTTATATGCAGTAGGGGTCTTAAGTGGAAAACCCGAAAAAGATAATTTTCGACCTAATGATAATTTATCTATTAATGAAGCGTTAAGTATGTTAGTAAGAGTCATGGATCAAGCTATATTATTACGTACAGGAGAGGAATACTAAAATGAAATCAACAAAACTAATAGGAATATTACTATTTCTAATAATGACAGTTGTAGCCAATTCAGCATCATATGGGTTTGATCCATCATCTCCAACAGTTGGTCAACGATATAAGGTTTATGCTAATCTAAATGGTGATTTACCATCAGGATATGATGTCAGAATATCAGGAAGTAGTTCTAGCTCTGCAAGTTCAGTGAAACTTGGAGGTGGATCTAAAAATTGGTATAGTTATACAACAGCAAGTAAATCAGGAACTGCTACTGTTTACTTCAAGCTTTTTAAAGATGGAAGTTTTGATAGAAATATTGAAAATCGTACCTTAACTATAAAAGCTACATCTCCAACGGTAAGTTCTGTTAGTATCCCAACATTAACAAAAGACGTAAACAGTAAAATTCAATTTTACGGAAGTAACTTTGTTTCAGGAATGGCATTTACTATTGCTGATGCCACTTGTAACAGTGCTGTTAGTAAGTCTAGTTCAACTTCTGCTTATATTTATTGTACACCAAAAGCATCAGGAAGTAAAAGCTGGGTTATTAAAGATAAAAGTGGAGGAACTGCTTTAAAGAGGGGAACAGTTACAGTCAATGGTTCAAAACCTACTCTATCAGGTGGTGTCAATATTGCTAATATTACAGGAGGATTTCAAATTAATTCTCAATCTGCTTCAGGACAAACTCGATATGAATTTTATCGTTCTACAAGTAGTGGTTCATTGGGAAGTAGAATCTATTCAGGAAGTAGCCGATATTATGAAGATACAGGAGTAACTCATAATGTTACTTATTGGTATACGGCTAAAGCTTGTAATGATAGTGGGTGTGCTACATCAGGACAGAATTATAATAAGTACCTTGTCACTAAACCTGTTTTTAACAGTGGTGTTTCTATTAAATCTATAACTAATGGATTGAGTCTAAGATGGAATGGTGCAACAGGAAGTGGAATTTCTTATAAACTTTATCGTTCTACAAGTAGTAGCTCTTGGGGAAGTGAGATATATTCAGGAACTGCTCTTACACGAAATGATACTAGTGGATTAGTAAGTGGAACAAAATACTACTATCGTGTTAAAGCTTGTAATAGTGGAGGATGTACAGATTCAGAACAAGACTCTTTTGTTTATTTAATATCTCTAACGATGACAGGAAGCTATGGTATAACTCCAAAACGTAGTGTTACAGTAGGAGAATATTTTAAGCTTTATTATAACTTTACAAACACATTACCTACTAATTATGATGTAAGAATATCTATAAATAATCTTTCAGGTGCTAAAAAAATAGATGGAGGACAAAAAAATTGGTATCAAGAGAGTGTAAATGGAACAAGTAAAGTAGGAACTTTTAAGTTTACATTTAAACTCTATAGAGAGAATAAATTTGAGAAAGTTTTAGGCGAAACAACATTAACTGTTAGTGAAGATACAACTGATTTCTCAGAAATCATTAGTTATTTAAACGGAGACAGTTTAATCAAAAAGATGGGCTTAACTTCTTCGAATATTGATAATAACCCTCTCTCTCGTTCAGATGCCATAATTTTAATTGATGGAATGAGAAACGTAGGTAAAAGCAGTATAAAAAAAGATATGCAAGAGTACTATAACCCTTTTGCTGATGTTCCACAAGATGCTGAGTATTTGCCATCGTTGATGAGATTGGCTTATTATAAAAGTAATTTTAATATAACTACAATTAACAAAGCTACTCTATTTAATCCTATGAGACATACCAGTCGTGAAGAGTTTTTGAAAATGGCTATGAATGGGCTTGATATAGTTAATCACTCTGCTAATTTATCAAGCTTTACAGATAGAAGTGAGATTGCCTCTGATTTTGTAAAGTATTTTGAGACAGCCGTTTATAATGAATTACTTTTTGGAAATAATGGTAAACTTTTACCTAAAGAGAAAATCACTATAAAAGAAGCAATCTATATTTTAAGACGAATTAAAAATAAATTTGCTTCAAACTATGCTTTTACATCAAGTCGATATGAGACTCCTGAGAGTTTAGACCTATCATTACTTTATCATAAAACGATAGGGTTTGAGTATGAGCCTAGATATTATAAGCCTGATGCTACACCAATTGATATAACAAGTATTAGTGCAATCAAAAAAGATAACTATTACATATTAACAGTCAATTCAAAAATAGATTCATCTAACGGGGCAAGTGATTATTATTGGTGGAGTACGGATAAAGGATACTTTAAAGAAGCAAGTAGTGATGGGAAATATAAAGTCGTTCACTTTTATCCAATGAGTACAAAACCAAATAGTAACTATCATATTAATGTAAATGGTGGCGATAATTTAGGTTATGTAGATAATGCAACTAAAGAAATTACTATATCATCGTTTACTTATCCTGAATCTACAAAAGTTGTATCAGGCATTAGTGAAACTCTAAGTTCTATCCGTATAGAAAATCTATTAGTAGCTAATAAACTATTTACCGTTGATTTAACTAATACAAGTATCAAAAAGTCAAATATTGAACTAGGTATCGACCAAGTTACAATAAGTATGATTGCTAATAGCAAAAGGTATGAACTATTTCATGGCACACCAAATGCTAAAAAAGCACGATTTTTAATGGGAGATTATCCTGACTTATATGGTAAAAATATAAAATTATCTATTGAAGTATATAGTCAAGATAAAAAATATTCTACAACCAAAACTATAGCTTATAAACCACAATATACCGTTCGTGGTAAAGTTTATAATGCTCTTGGTGGAACAAAAGTGACTACTGTAGTTATTGGAAGTAAAAGCATTAAACTTGATGAGAATGGAGAGTTTTACTATATACTTGATCGAACCAGTGAGGTAAGAGGACTACAAGTTAAAACCAAAGAGAACAGTGAAGAAAATCACTTTGAGGCTATTAGTCTTGATTTGACAAATACATCCCCAAGTAAATATCTTGTATTAACAGGGGAGGATGCTAGAGCATCATTAAATTTGACTGTTTCACCAATTCATGTAGCAAGTAATAAGTCTGTTAAGTTTACATTAATATCAGATCAAACTATTCCTTCAAAGGCAACCATTGATTTAGAAGGAGCCTCTTGTGGACGGGCTAAAGGATTGGGAGGTAAAAAAGTAGAAATTACTTGTACTACGTCAAGTACAAATAGTATAAAACATATTGTTATGAGTATAAGTTCTAATCAACTTTATGGAGATGGGTTGAGTCGAACAATTGTTGTAGAGAAAAGTTTAAATCAAGATAATATTGATACTGATGGAGACGGTAAAATTGATAGTGAAGATCTAGATGATGACAATGATGGAATTAGTGATGCAGATGAAATGAAATATGGATTAGACCCTTTAGATACTAATGATGCAAATGAAGATAACGATGGAGATGGTGTTAGTAATATTAATGAAATTAAGGCAGGAACTGACCTAGAAGATAGAAATGATTATATAAAGAAGTCAAGCATGACAAGTCCAGTAAAGGGTTCAAGCTTGAGCTCAACAAAAATAACATTTAGATGGAAAGACACAGGGTCAAGTCAATACTATTTAAAAGTAGGAACAAAAAAAGGAGG
>CACVAP010000011.1:68567-69699 GCA_902727895.1 uncultured Sulfurovum sp. | reverse complement strand
TCACAAGGGCAAAATACAGCAAGAACGATTAGTAACTTACCAAGTAATGGAAGTAGTATTTATGTGAGACTGTATACTCGAATTGATAACAAATGGCAATATATAGATTATAGCTATAAGAGTTATACGAAAGCTTCTGATATAAAGAAGTCAAGCATGACAAGTCCAGTAAAGGGTTCAAGCTTGAGCTCAACAAAAATAACATTTAGATGGAAAGACACAGGGTCAAGTCAATACTATTTAAAAGTAGGAACAAAAAAAGGAGGGAATAACCTCTATAGTAGTTCACAAGGGCAAAATACAGCAAGAACGATTAGTAACTTACCAAGTAATGGAAGTAGTATTTATGTGAGACTGTATACTCGAATTGATAACAAATGGCAATATATAGATTATAGCTATAAGAGTTATATTAATAAAATAGAAGCTGTCTCAAAACTATTTGTAAATTATGAAAGTAATACATACTATAGTGCAAGAGTAAACGAAGATACTATATTAGAAAATGTGAATTTGATTTTTAAACCTCAAATTGATGCTTACATAGGTTCAAGTTTTAGAGTATCTTTTACAAATGGAGGTTGGGTTAAACAAAACAATATAATTTTATGTAAAGATTCTTATAAAGTAGGGAGTATAGTTTCATATGGTACTCTGGTAAATACTATAATTATGACTCCAACTTTTCAATTTTTTCATACTATTGATGAATCTATAATTAGTAAAGGTTCAAATATTACTTTTCATGAAGAATCTTGTAATAATGGAAATCCAAGTATAAAAGTAAATGGTTCAAATATTAAAGTTAAAATTGATCAAGGAATAACTCCAGATGGCTGGATATTTAATGATTACAACACAAATACAGTAGAAATTACTGGAATAATATAGGGCAAGTAATGAAGTATTTATATTTCACGTTTATATTATTATTTTATGTATATTTCTCCTTTAATCAAAGTAAAACTATAACTACAGTAGATGAAAATAATTATTTCTCTTCTTTAGTGGTTAGGGAAGATAATGAAGAAGAAGGTATTGCAGTAGAACATCAAGAGTCTGAAATGGAAAATGTTGGGGAAGATAATGAAGAAGAAGGTATTGCAGTAGAACATCAAGAGTCTGAAATGGA
>CACVAP010000011.1:0-68467 GCA_902727895.1 uncultured Sulfurovum sp. | reverse complement strand
AAATGTTGGGGAAGATAATGAAGAAGAAGGTATTGCAGTAGAATATCAAGAGCCTGAAATGGAAAATGTTGGGGAAGATAATGAAGAAGAAGGTATTGCAGTAGAATATCAAGAGCCTGAAATGGAAAATGTTGGGGAAGATAATGAAGAAGAAGGTATTGCAGTAGAACATCAAGAGTCTGAAATGGAAAATGTTGGGGAAGATAATGAAGAAGAAGGTATTGCAGTAGAATATCAAGAGCCTGAAATGGAAAATGTTGGGGAAGATAATGAAGAAGAAGGTATTGCAGTAGAATATCAAGAGCCTGAAATGGAAGATATTCCTTAAAAGAGAGATAATCCAAAATAGTGTGTTAATGATAGAAAATTCCTAACATTGTATTATAAATTTAAACTATTATTTCAAATTTTTTTGAGCATTTATTTTTGAATAATTTTTAAAAAATATATAATCCATTATATAGTTCTACACTTGAAAAACATTCTCTTTAACTACTGGTAAAAAAGACTCTCCAAAACTAATACGTTGTTGAATACCTCCACGGGCTGTTATGTCAACGATGATGCCTAGTTTGTTGGTGCTAATAGATGCTTCAATTTTTTTATATATAGTATAGGCAATGTCTTCAGAATTCATGGTTACGCTTCTAAGAGAAGTAATATACTTTTTAAAATCTAAAAGGTTAAAGGTCTCGCCTTGACTGTTAAAATTAATGTAAACGGTTCCTCTATAGGGTTGTCCACTTTGGGCTAGGAAGAGTAGTTCTTTTGAAGAGTACTCAATGTTTGTTCCTTCTTGAATGGTTATTTTTTTTAAAGTCATGCTTATCCTATGCGTTGTGGGTTGATATTTCTATTTAAAAAACGATGTTTATCTAACTTCTTATACTTTTTTTTACCATTATGATAAGAGAAAGTAGGGTGAATACTAATGTTTCCTCTAGGATAAAAGAGTCCGACTACTTCTAAGTATTTTGGTTCCATTAGTTTAACTAAGTCCTTACCTATTTTGTTGACCACATCTTCATGAAATTCACCATTATTTATAAAACTAAAAAGGTAAAGTTTTAATGATTTACTTTCGACCATATTGATATTTGGAATATAGTTAATAATTAGTGTTCCAAAGTCAGGTTGGTTGGTAATGGGGCAGAGTGAAGTAAATTCGTCAGCATTTAGCGTTACCCAATAGTCATTTTCTTGGTGAGCATTTTCAAAAGTTTCTAAAAGTTTGGGGTCGTAGTTATATTTGTATTCGGTCGTTCCTTGACCGAGTTTACTTAGTTCTTCTTCTCTGTTTTGCGTGTTCATGGCATTTGTTTCCTATGGTCTTAATAATGGCATTTTATCATATTCATGAGATTGTTAAAATTAGTGAAGAGGGTATGTAAATTAAAAATCTAACTCAAACGCAACCTTATAAAAAATTATGTATAATCCGACATAATTTAACACTTAGGATGTGATAATATGGCAAAAGTAGGAATCGTAGGTAGTACAGGACGAATGGGTGAACACCTTATTAATGATGTGCTTGCAGAAGAAGGATTAGAGTTAAGTGTTTTACATGTTTTTGATGAGTTGAAAACAACTGTTCCTGAAAGTGTATTGATTACTAATGATATGAAGACTGTTTTAGAAAACTGTGACGTGGTGATTGATTTTTCAGCACCTGTTGCAACACAAGATTTACTTGAAAATGCACTAAAAAATCCTACAGCATTGGTAATTGCAACGACTGGATTTACAGCTCATCAGCAAAACCTTTTAGCAGAAGCTGCTAATGAAATGCCTGTGTTATATTCTTCTAACATGTCAGCTGGAATTGCTTTGTTAAAGCAGTTGGTTGAACAAGTTTCAGCAACACTAAAAGACTTTGACATTGAAGTTGTAGAACAACATCATAGACATAAAGTTGATTCTCCTTCTGGAACAGCACTTACCCTTGGTGAGTTTGCTGCTAAAGGTAGAGGGTTAGATCTAGATGCTGTACGTATTTCTGGACGTGATGGTCAGATAGGTGCTAGAACTAAAGATGAAATAGCTGTTATGGCATTACGTGGTGGAGACATTGTAGGAAGACACACCGTTGGTTTTTATAATGATGGTGAATTCATCGAGTTAAACCATACAGCAACAAGTCGTCAGACTTTTTCAAAAGGTGCTATTAGAGCAGCAGCTTGGGTAGCAACACAAGAAGCTGGTATGTATAGTATTAACGATTGTTTAGGAATATAATATGTGTGCAGTGGTTGGCGTCTTTGGCGTAGAAAATGCATCTCAGTTGGCTTATTATGCTCTTTTTGCCATGCAACATCGTGGGCAAGAGTCTACAGGAATTTCATCGGCTGATAAGAAAAGTATTCACCTTATTAAAAAACGTGGTCTGGTAACAGATGTTTTTCATAAAGGACGTTTGAAACTGCTTGAGGGCTCTTGTGCTATTGGGCATAACCGTTATTCAACAGCTGGAAAAGATTCTGTATTAGATGCTCAGCCTGTTTTTGCAAAGTATAAATTGGGTGAGATTTCAGTTGCACACAATGGAAACTTAACCAACAAATATGAAGTACGTGATGAACTTATTGAAAAAGGGGCTATTTTTCAAACAGGTATGGATACTGAAAATATTGTTCATCTTATTGCTAAAAGTTCTGAAGATAAGTTAACTGATCGTATTAAAGATATGTTAACAAAAATAGAGGGTGCTTACTGTCTTGTAATTCAAAGTCGTAGTAAAATGTTCGTGGTTCGTGACCGTTTTGGTATTCGTCCTTTAAGTCTTGGAAAGTTAAAAAATGGTGGGTACATTGTGGCTTCTGAAACTTGTGCATTTGACCTAGTGGGTGCAGAGTTTGTACGTGATGTTGAACCAGGTGAGATGTTAACGTTTAGAGAAGGTCAAGAACCAATATCAGAGATGATTTTTGAAGCTGATCCTCACCCTTGTGCTTTTGAGTATATTTATTTTGCTAGACCTGATTCTATTATTGCTGGTAAGACAGTTTATAATATGCGTTTAGAGATGGGAAAACAATTAGCAAAAGAGACACCAGCTGAGATAGATCTGGTATTGCCTGTTCCAGACTCTGGTGTGGCAGCAGCAAAAGGTTATGCAGAAGGGATGGGTGTTCCTTTTGAGATGGGAATTGTACGTAATCATTATGTTGGTCGTACCTTTATTGAACCTACTCAAGAGATTCGTGACTTAAAGGTTAAGTTAAAACTTTCTCCTATTAAAGACATGATTAAAGGGAAGCGTGTTGCCATTGTTGATGACTCTTTAGTCCGTGGAACGACTTCACTACAAATTGTAAGAATGCTTAAAGAAGCAGGTGCTAAAGAAGTACATATGCGTATTGCAGCACCTGAGATTAAATTTCCTTGTCGTTATGGTATAGATACAGCTAGTAAAGATGAACTGATTTCAGCGAATAAAACAGTTGACGAAGTTCGAGACTATATTGGTGCTGACTCACTTGGGTTCTTATCTGTTGAAGGGCTTAAGTCATCTTTAGGCGATGATTCTGAGTACTCTATGGTTTCCTTTGATGGGAAATATTTTGCAGGTGGGAATGAAGATAGTCCTGGGTGTAGTTCTTACGCTTAAAGAGTGACTTAGGTAAGGCTCAGTAACTTTTGACTTCGACTACGCTCAGTCAACGGTCACTGAGCGTAGTCGAAGTGAAGTTAAAAGTTTACAATCCCTGTAAGTGTGTTAATAAGCATACTTCTTTCTCTAACATTATCCAATTCTTTTCCTGGTGTTGTCGTACTGATAATAGCCCTTCCCATTACCCTTTTACTTCCATCATTTAATCGTACACCCCAATAGTTATGTAAAATAATTGGCTCACCTTTTTTCTCACCTAAGTAAAGTGTGATGTGACCAGGTACAAATAACATAGAACGGAATGGTTTAGCATAGTCTATAATGGTTTTTTTCTTTTGTGTGGAATCAAGCCCCTTTAATGACATAAATTCATTACCAGAGTTTGCTTGTTGACGTGAGTTTCTTGGTAGGTAAATTCCAAAAGGTGAAAAGAAGTCACGGGTAAGAGCAGAGCAGTCTCTACATTTTTCTTTTCCACCCCAACCATAAGGTTCACCTACGAGTTGTTTTGAAATATAAGCTAAGTTATATTGGTTAAATTTAATAGGTTTATGAGCAATGATATCTACATCATTAACGGTGATTTTTTCAAGTCTGGCAAAGCCTTTTACATCTTTTTTTGCCATTAAATATTTTTTTGTCTGAGGGTCAATAGGAAAAATACTTCCCATCTTTACCAAAGAAATTTCTCCGTTATCGTCTGAAAGTTTTAGGTTGTCTTTAACGGTTATAGCATAGTCTCCATTTTGAAATTTTTCTTGAAACTCAAAATTTGTAAAAGCTATATCTTCAATTTTTATCCAACCAGAAGCAAATGAAGTTTGAGCATAAACCCAAAGTTGATCCAATGAATAATGTGAAATCATTATTGGCGTATTCATATGAACAGATGAGTTTTGTGAATAGTCAAAAGGAAAACCTTCTCCAGCACGGCTGGGATCATAGTAAATACCTCTACTACTAGGATAAAGTCGTAAATTTGTATGTCGTAGCGTAATAGCAGGAATGTTTAAGGTATCAGAGTCTTTAAAGTTTGAATTGGAAATTTCATAGGTATACCAAGATTTTGGAATAAGTTGACCATCACTTCTATAGGTTTTTTGTTTGGCATATTTAAATTGCCATGTTTTTTCACCTTGACTTAGTTCTACTGAGCTTTGTGTCCAAGGTGCAAAGAACTTTTCATTGTAAACCCTGTCATATTCAAGTTGCTCATCAGCTGACATAATATCAATGGTCTTGGTAAAAGGAGTGGGGTCTTGTGGGATATGTGTGGTGTCTCTAACTTCATTGGCTTGCATATAGTCAATGTTTGTGGCACTTCGTTCCCCCAATGATAGGGTTGTCTGAGCGAACAATAGTGTATTAAGCGCTGTAGTTAGCGTAATAGTAAATATAATTTTTTTCATTTTACTCTCCTTATTATAAATTTTATTAAATGAATTAGTTATTTCAGTTATTATAATAAAATTTTTTAGAAAAATATAGGGGCAAGTGCTTATTTGATGGGATTTGAAGACATATGGTAGTTGGCTAAGGGGCTTCTGTAACAGAGAATATTTTTTATTGTAATTATTCTTGTTAAATCTAGTTTAACAAAAATAATTGATAATATGGTTTATATTATTTATTAGTTAGTACGGCTTTCCTTTTCAACAATTCCTGAGAGACCAAAACGACGTGCTAACTCTTGTTTTACCCTATCTGGAGAGATGTCACGGTAACCTAAACCTACAATGGTATGGTAGAGTAAATCGGCTGACTCATAGATGACTTGTTCATCTGACTCTTCATTTATGGCAACACAAACTTCATCTGCTTCTTCACGAATTTTACTTAACATTAGTTCTTTGTCATTAAGAAGTTTTTTTGTCCAAGACTTTTTAGTTTCACTGGAGTTTTTACGTTCTAGAACGGTATGGTAAAGTGTGTCTACGACACCATACATAGCATCGGTATCTACTTCTTTTTCGAGTACACGTTTCTCTTGTGTTACAGAGGTAAAGAAACAGCTTTTAGTTCCTGTGTGGCAAGCTACACCATTTTGCTTGATTTTAAGTACTAAGGTGTCTGCATCACAGTCAAGTAATATATCGTGTATTTCTTGGGTATGATTTGAGCTTTCCCCTTTTTTCCAAATACGTTGTTTTGAGCGTGAAAAATAGTGAGCGTAGCCTGTGCTAAGTGTTAAATTATACGCTTCTTCATTCATGTAAGCTAACATAAGAACTTCATTTGTTTCGCTATCTTGTGCTATTGCTGGGATAAGGGGGGTTTTTTGCCAATTGATTTGCATGGGGTCTCCGTAGGGTGCAATTGCCATTGCACTTTTTATTTGAGTAGATTAAACTTTTATTTGGTGCGATGGCAATCGCACCCTACAAACTATTGTGCTGAAATAGCTTTTTGTTCTTTACCTTTTGCATCTACCCAAATGTTAGGTACTGCTCCACCAGGTGTTAAGAAAATCTGAGCATCTTTATTAACTTTAAGTGCTTCGTTAAATTTACCTTGAGTTTTAATTTGCTCTAATTCTAATAGTTGACGTGTTAAAGATGCTGAAATCAAGCTGTTCGCTTTAGCTTGTTCTTCTGCTTCAATTCTAATTTTATCAGCTTGACCTTGAGCAACAATTCTGTTTCTCTCAGCTTCACCACGTGCAACCTCAGCATTTTTCTGTGCTTCTTGTTTGGCACGTTCTTTTTGTTGTTCAGCAATGTTTACATTTTGCTTTTCAGCTTGAAGTTGCTCAATTTTTTGTCTAATCTTCTCTGGAAGAACAATATTTCTAAGTTCAACAGAAGCTAGTCTAACAGGCTTTCCATCAAGTGCATCTATCTTTTGCATTACTTTTGTTTGAATAGCTGTGGCAATTTCATTTCTTTTTTCTGGAAGTTTTTCTGCTGTGTATTGACCAATAATGTCACGAACAACTTCACGTACTTTTGAGTTAATGATTTTTTCTTCCCAAGCTGCACCCCATTGTTCAATGGTTTTAGGTGCTGTTTCAGCATTTAGTTGGTACTGAACAGCTAGGTCAATGTTTACAGTTAAACCTCTTTTATCAAGAACTGGAATAGCTCTACTTTGTTTAACTCCACCTTCAAGGTTATTAGACCCTAAAGTACTACGTGACTTGTAATCATCTCCTATAAGCGTATTGGCTTGGTTAGAATAGATAACTTGTCTCATTCTCGTGTTCACAGTAATAATGTTTTGAACTACTGGAATATAAAAATGTAGACCAGCCTTTAAAGGTGTTTCATCAAATTTACCGGTCTTTACTTTAATTCCGACTTCACCAGAGTTAATGATTGTAAAAGGCTTAAAGAAAATTACAGCTGCTACAATGGCTACAACACCAAATAACCAAGAAGGTGCTTGAAATCCACCTCCACCATTACTACCTTGTTTTGGCTTATTGTTGTTGGGAGTTTTATTGTTTCCTCCACCGTTTGGTTGTTTCTTTTTAAAATAATCGTTCATGTCTGCTGGCATTCTTGTTCCTTAATTAAATAATGTGAGTTTTCACATTGATATCTATTTAAAATTTTTACCTAAACGTATGTTAGGTAATGCTTATATTCTTCATTTCGACCAAAAACAATGTCAAAATAGGCTGTTTGTATCTTTTCGGTGATATTACCTCTAGCCCCATTACCAATTATACGTGCATCGACATCTCTTACAGGTGTAATTTCTGCTGCTGTACCTGTCAAAAAAGCTTCATCTGCTACGTAAACTTCTTCACGAGTGATTCTACGACGGCTAACGGTGTAACCCATTTTTTCAGCCATTTCTATAACAGTTTTTTGTGTAATAGAAGCCAATGAGTTGTCATTTGGTGGTGTGATAATTTCGTTATCTTTAACCATAAAGAAACAGGCACCTGAAGCTTCTGCTACGTATCCTTGATCATCAAGAAGTAAGGCTTCATCATATCCACAATCTACAGCTTCAAATTTTGCCATTTGAGAGTTTAGGTAGTTGGCTGTTGCTTTTGCTTTACCCATACTTGAAGTGTTTGCAGCTCTTGTCATAGAAGCAATCTTAAGTTTGATTCCAGACTTAAGACCTTCTTCACCAAGATACGCACCCCATTCCCATGCTGCAAGTACGGTTTCAACAGGTGCTTCTTTATGATAAACACCCATTACCCCGTAACCTAAAAAAGCAAAAGGTCTTAGGTAAACATTGTCACCTTTAAAGTCATTTTTTCTAATAAGCTCAAGTTGTGCTTCGTTCATCTCTTCTACTGTATAAGGAATATCAATGAGCGTCATCTTTGCTGATTCTTTAAGTCTTTTTGTATGATCATTTAATCTAAATATTGCATATCCATCAGCTGTTTTATAAGCTTTTGTGCCTTCAATTACACCATTTCCATAGTGTAAAGTGTGCGATAATACGTGAGTTTGAGCATCATTCCATGCTTTAAATTCACCGTTCATCCATATATATTTTGCTGCATCCATTTTTCGCTACTCCATGTGGAACCTATGGTAATCACAGGTCCAAAAATTAATAAAACATTTTAGCCAAACTCCTGTTAATATTTCTTTGTTATGTTAGAATAACGCTATTGTGATAAGGAATTATAAATGAGAGTATTAGTTAAGTATTTTTTTTGGTTATTAAGTTTTTTCTCTCTTGTGATTTTTTATCTTTTAGGAACAGCTCTTGGTCAGGTGAGTTTAGGCTGTTTTGTTGAAGATTACTATAGTGAAAAAATGGGTAATAAAATAGAAGTTCTTTCTTTAAAGATAGAAGAATACCCTAAAATAGTAGCTGAAGTACGAATTAATGATCAAGCATTACTTTCATTAAATGGGGTAGCAGATCAAGAGGATATGAACTTAAATTACCATCTAAGAGGTAATACTTTTACATGGGACAACTATATTATTGTCAATCCTGGCGATGTAAGTGGTAAGATGCAGGGAAAATTCTCGGAATTACACATTGATGGTAAGGGTAAACTTTTTAATGGAGAAATAGAATATTCTTTTATAAGAAAAGCAAATCGTTTGCTAGATACGGAACTTACTCTAAAGGATGTTGACTCTAAACTTTTATTAGATTTTTTGAAATATAAAGATGTATTAATGGGGAAAATAGATGTCTTAATGAATTTTGAATATTTTAGCGCTTATCGTCGAAAAGGCTTGGTTAAAGTAAAGATGTCGAAAGGTATGATGCCTGAGCTCTCTGAAGAGGTAGACTTTGCTTTAGATGCTGAGATTGTAGTGAAAGACTTATTACATGAATTTGATGCTGATATACATTCAGATATTGGAAAATTGCGCGTTGCAAATGGACATTATAATAGAGCAGCAAAGATTACGACATCTGATTATGGTCTACATATTAATGAGTTGGGGTATTTTGAAAAGTTTTTAAAACATAAGTATAGTGGACCATTAAATACAGCTGGTAGTATAAAATATGACAATGGAGACTTATCATTAGTAGGGGATAGTACAAGTTATGGTGGGGTATTAGAATATGACTATACAAACGATTATTTAGAAATTGATTTCCAAGGTGTTTCTTTAGAAAAGTTTTTACGACAGCTCTCTTTTCCCCCTTTACTAAGTTCTAAGATTTATGGTTCTGCTACTTATGATATTAAAGATGAAATTATATTGGCAAATACACGCTTAAAAGAGACACGTTTTAGAAGAACAAAGATGACTGATACCATTTATGAAATGACGGGTATTGATGTATTAAAAGATACATATAATGACAGTTTATTTACAGCTGGATTTCAAAATAATATTTTGAAATCACTTTTAAAGATTGATAATGGCGTGAATCATCTTTACTTAAAGAACACACGAATGAATTCTAAAACAAATGCTGTTACAGCTGATTTTGAAGTACAGCTAGATGGGCAAAAATTTGTGGGAGACATCTATGGTACGTTACAAGACCCTAAAGTCAATGTAGACATGTCTCAACTCATTCAATATCAGATTAATAAACAAATAGACAGTTTTTTCGGAACTAGTAAACCTTCAACAAAAAAGAATACAGAAAAAAATCAAGTTAATAATTTTCAAATAGAAAATATTGAGCGAGGAACACGCTCCTTTTTAGATGGTTTTTTTGATTAAAATAATTTAAATATAGTAAATTTTGTTAAAAAACCCCATTATCCAATAAATCAAGATTAAAATCACGATTATTACACAAAGAAGCTTTAAAATATAACTCAACAATATAATTAAACATTAAAGGACAAATATGAGCAAGATTTTTAAATTTATTGCAATGGGAGTACTCGTGCAAACAGCTGCTTGGGGAGCTTCAACAGCAGTATGTAAAGGCTGTCATGGTCAAAACTGGGAAAAAGCAGCTATGGGGAAAGCTAAAGTGGTAAAGGATATGAGTATAGCTCAAATTAGCAAAGCGTTAAAGGGCTATAAAAACGGTACTTATGGTGGACCAATGAAAGGTTTGATGAAAGCACAAGTTGCCAGTTTATCTATAGCTGACATTGAAAAAATGGCAGCTGCTATTAAAAAATAGGGTTTCTTTTTGGGCAAGTTCTACTTGTCCATTCTCCTAGTTAACCTACATACTCTTCTAACTTCTAACTTCTAAAACGAGAAAATTTTAATTTATTTTATTAATGTTAATTACTTATCATTATATTATAAGGTTTAATAAATATATGTTATACTCATACAAAAGAGGGTTTATTTATGTTACTACTTTAACAAATTAAAGTAGACTTCTATAGGAGAGTATATGTTAGAGGAGTATCTTGCTTTTATCATAAATCAGTTAGATAGCAGTGGCTTTTTGGGAACTAGAGCATCGTTATTTATTGACATTATTGTCTCATTTTTAGTAATGTTACCACTTCTCAGTGGAATCTCTATTTTTCTTGCCATTCGAAAACATTTAAAACTTCATCAAGTTACGCAACTTTTACTTTTCTTACTTACTTTAGCTTTTTTAGGAATTTTTGCTTATATTGTACATTACAGAGAAGCTTTTGATCTATTACTCCAAGAGAGTAGTGTTGATAGAGCAACAATTTTAGTTTTATTAGTAGTACATGCTTTCATTGCTTCTGTTACACTTGTTTTTTGGTTCTTTGTCCTTATCTATGCATTATCGGATAGACGACGACGAGCCTTACCTGGTCTCTATAGTGAGAGTCATAAAAAAGCTGGAAAATGTGTATTTACAGCTATTGCGTTAACAGCATCAAGCTCAGTTAGTATTTACTGGGTACTCTTTGTAGGCTAGATGAAAAAAGTTGCACTTTCTGCCTGTTTGTTAGGTTGTACTTGTCGTTATGATAGTGATGATAATTTTAATGAAAATCTTTTAAATCTTTTAAACTCTTATGAAATAATTCCTTTTTGTCCTGAAGACCATTGTTTTGGGACACCTCGACCTACAATGGATTTAGTAGAAGTAGATAAAAAGACATTAGCTATTTCAAATGCTAACCAAGAAAATATTTCAGATCCTATTAGTGTTTATGCTAAAGATTTTTTTATAAAAAACCCTGAGATAGAACTTTTCATCGGTAAAGATAGAAGTCCTTCTTGTGCTGTTAAAAGTGGAAAAGTCTATGATGTTGAGAAGAATTTATTACACAAAAAGGGAACAGGATTAATGTCAAAAGTCGCTTTAGACTTAGGAATTGAGTCTTGGGATGCAGAAGTCTATGAGGCTAGTCATACTTCTTAAATTGTTCTAACCATACTATGTCCTCTTGACTTAGTTTGCCTATTTTATTTATAAGCCCTTTTTTAATAGATTCTAAATCTTCAAGTTCCAAGTATTCTAAATAGTTTGGATTAATGGTGGTTTTTTCTTCAGGTTTATAAGAGAGTAGGGCTTCTATCTCTTGTAATAATTCTTCTTTTTTATTTATAGGGTTTTTATTTTTCATTTGGCTATACTAGCGAAAAAATTATAAGGATTTACCCATGTTAGAAATTGGTGATGAAATACCAGCTTTTTGTTTAGCAAATCAAGATGAAGAAGAAATATGTTTTAGAGATATTAAGGGACGTTGGGCTGTAATCTATTTTTATCCAAAAGACAATACACCAGGATGTACTACTGAAGCTTGTGATTTTACAGCTGCATTGCCTGATTTTACAGGGATGGAAGCTATTATTTTAGGGGTAAGCCCAGACAGTCCTAAAAAACATAGAAATTTTATTGAGAAAAAAGAATTAAAAATTACACTACTTGCTGATGAAGAGAAAGAACTTTGTAAAAGTTTTGGAATGTGGCAACTTAAAAAGTTTATGGGTAAAGAGTATATGGGTGTTGTTAGAAGTACTTTCTTAATAGCTCCAGATGGAACATTGGCGTATAAATGGGAAAAAGTTAGGGTGAAAAATCATGTTCAAGATGTCAAAGAAAAGCTTATGGAATTACAAGCATAGTTTTCATTTCTATCTCTTAGCCCTTTTGTGAAGGGAAAGAGATAGATGGTTTATAATAAGTTAGCTAGAACAAGTCCAAGTCACTATCTGGATTTGTTGCTGAACCTGAGACTCTTGGAAGTGGAGATATATCAGTATACAATTCTGTGATTACACCATTTCTAGCATTATAAACGCCTTCAGGACGTGTGAACTTTTTAGGCATATCTTTATAAAGTTTGTTATGCAACTTATTTAAAAAATATGAGAAAGCAGGAGCTGAAGTTCCTCCCCCTGTACCACCCCGTCCTATAGGTTTATTGTTGTCTCTTCCCATCCATACAATAACTTCTGTTGTTGGTGAGTAACCACAGAACCATGCATCAACATTTTTGTTGGTTGTTCCAGTTTTCCCAACAACCTCAACTCCTTTTACACGAGCATTACGCCCTGTACCTCTTGTCACAATGTCTTTTAAAATATCAGTCATTAAGTAGGCTTGTTCAGGTGTGGTAAAGTCAGTAATCTCTTGAGTTTTACCCTCATAGATTACCGTACCATTTCGTGAGAGTACCTTAGCAATAAGTTTAGGTTCTATCATATGTCCACCATTGGCAAAGGCAGAATAGATTTGACCCATTTTAACAGGGCTAAGACCAAGGTTTCCTAATGAAACAGACATGTCTTGAGGAATCTTAGGAACATTTAACTTCTCTAGTCTTTCTAAAATGTTTTTTAAACCAACTTCAGTTACAAGGTTAATGGTAGCAAGGTTACGTGAATGAACCAATGCTTCTCGAAGTTTAATAAATCCTACAAAGTTGTTTTCATAGTTTTTAGGTCGCCAAGTTTTACGCTTTCCATTACTGTAGTACTGAAAGGTTCTTGCTATGTCAGTTAATTCTGTTGCAGGGTTATACCCCATGTCTAAGGCAACTTGATAAATAAACGGTTTAAAAGCAGAACCGGGTTGACGTGTCATCATGGTTGCACGGTTAAAGGCAGATTTTTTATAATCTACCCCTCCTACCATTGCTTTGATGTCACCAGTTTTATTTTCTACGGCTAGGATTGCTCCGTTTAATGTAGTCGTTGAAACTTTCTCACGCTGTTTTTTTACAATCTTTTTATGCGCATAGTTAAGTGCTTCTCTGGCAATTTTTTGTTGTTCCATGTCAATGGTTGTGTAGATCGTATATCCACCTGTACGAATGTCTGGAAATTCTTTCTTCATTCGTCTTACAACTTCATCGGTAATATAAGGTGCAATATTTTGTGTTAAAGTATCTTTGTAAATTGTTGGGATTTCTTTAACTGCATCCAGATAAGTTTCATGCGTAATCCAACCTAGTTTTTTCATTCTGGTTAAAATGGTACTGGCTCTGGTTAATGCTTTGTCTAGATTTCGAGTTGGATCATAAGCGCTTGGTGCTTTCATAAGACCAGCTAGAAGCGCAGACTCTTTGAGGGTTAACTCATCTAACTCTTTTCTATAATAACCTTTCGCTGCTGTTTTAATTCCGTAATATCCATGACCAAAAAACATTTCATTCAAGTAACGTTCTAGTATCTCTTCTTTAGTGAGTTCATTTTCAATTTTCATTGATAAAATGGCCTCTTTCATTTTACGAGAGTAACTGCGTTCATTATTTAAAATGGTATTTTTAACAAGTTGTTGTGTTAAAGTACTTCCACCTTCAACTTTACGTCCAGCTTCATAGTTTCTTAGTGCAGCACGTATAATGGCATCGGGGTTTACACCATTGTGTTCAAAAAATCGTGTATCTTCAATGGCAACTAGGGCTTCAACAACATAACCTGGAATTTCATCATAGGTTGCATAAAGACGATGCTGTCCTTTAAAGACATAGGCAATCTTATCTCCTTTAGCATCTAAAATTACAGATGACGTAGGAGGCTTATAATTAATGAGTTTATCGGCATCAAGTTTTATCTCATTGTAGGCATAGATAAATGCTGCAAAAAGAGCCAGTGCAAAGATGATAGCGAGTAAAATTGAACCTTTTATCAGTCGGTTAACCATATACGTTTTCCTTTTATTTATTGGGCTTATTATAGCCTAATAGACTTTATTCAGCATTGACTTCAATGTCTCTAGGGAAGTACCTAATCGAGGGATAATACGTAAAATAGGCTCGTTAACT
Source organism: uncultured Sulfurovum sp. (assembly GCA_902727895.1). GTDB lineage: Bacteria > Campylobacterota > Campylobacteria > Campylobacterales > Sulfurovaceae > UBA1140. The sequence continues at coordinate 54,287 of CACVAP010000011.1, read as the reverse complement.
GTTGGTTGTCGAATGGCTCCTATTAAGTATCCTGAGGCTTCTAATTTACTTTGAACAGCCAAAGTCATTTGGTTTGTAGGCATTGGAATGGGAAGGATGAGTGATGCTAATGGTATGTTTAAAACCGATTGGACTAAGGCTCGACGTAGTTGAATTTCTTCATACATTTTTTGGGAGTTCTTGGCAACATATTCTATGTTTACAAGTGCTAAAGCAGTGTCAATAACTGAGGGTGCAGTAGAATAGATAATAGGTTTTCCACGGTTTACTAAAAAAGATACTATATGAGAAGAGGCTAAAATATAAGCACCATAAGAGCCATAAGCTTTTCCAAGTGTTCCCATTTTGATGTGTCTTTCATGAGGCGTGATGTTATAGTATTCAAATACCCCTAGAAGCTTTTTCCCGAGTACACCTGAAGAGTGTGCTTCATCCACAATGAGTAGGGCTTCATACTTGTCAGCTATTTCGAATATCTCTTTTTTACATACAGTTCCTGACATAGAGTAAACACCTTCAATAGCAATAATCTTACGTCCTCCAGAAAACTTTTTGAGTTTTTCTTCTAAATCTTCGGGGTCATTATGTTTAAATTTTATGACTCTATCAGCTAAAAGACCAGTTGCCATCATCCCTGAAGCATGATAGTCCTCATCGATAAAAAGCATGTCTTTTTTACGAACTAAAGCATCTATTAGTGCCATGTTGGCTAAGAATCCAGAGCCAACAACGATGCCTTCTTCAAAGCCATTGAGTGTGGCTAATTTATTTTCAAAACGCTGATGAATCTCATGGTAACCATTAACAAGCATACTGGCTTTTGGTGCATGATTCTCATATTCTTCAACGAGTTTCAGTGCTTTTTTGAGTTGCTCTTTATTATTAGCTAGACCTAAGTAGTCATTTGAAGCAAAGTCTATTAACTCTTTATCCCAAACTCTTCTTTGGCGAAATCGTCCAGCTTTTTTTAGTGCGTTTAGTTCTTTTTCATACATATTTTCTCCTTAGCCATTCAATCCAATAATCTCAAAACGATTATCATCACGTCTCATAAACTTATAGTACTTAATCTCATCAGGTTTAGCATAAACTGGTTCAGGTGTTACAAAAACTATTCTAAATCCACGACTGTTTGCAAAACTTCGCAGTAGGTCTTGGTTATGACTGTGCAGTCTTGATACTTCATCTAAAATCAAGAAGAAAGTAGACTTCTCTTCTTTGGTATACAGCCCTAAAATAGAAACTGCCAATGCCATCTTAAGTAAAATAGTTCCTCCTGTTGAACTCTCATTTTTAATCTGGGTTACATTAGATTTTGTTGTTCCATTTTCTACAAACTCTAGAGAAAGGTCAATGGTGTCGAGTAGGGTAATGGCACCACCCTTTAGGGTCTCTTTGATTTCGGTTAGAAGATTAGCAATTTTTTGTAAGTCTTGATTTGTTTTTGGCTTATCGAAAAAGAGAGAAGACTCTTTATCACTAATGGTTAGGTTCTGTACTAAGCTATTCATTTCGCCTAGTAGGGTCATGACACTGCGTTGATTGGCTATTTCAGTTTTGATTTTAATGTTTTTTATAATGGAAAAATCAATGCTTGAAAGATTTTTGTTAATCTTAGAAACTTGTTCTTGAAATTTATCTTCTGAGTGCGAGAGGCTTCCGAGTTTTGATGGAATTTCATTTTTTATAAAGTTTAAATACTCTTCATTTGTGGCTTGTTTTAATGGCTCAAATTGCTTATTTTTAAAATCTTTGAGATCATAAAGCTTTTCAATGGTTTCAAAATCTTCAGAAAATTTATCAAAAATCGAAAAATTTTCCAGTTTAAAACTTATTTCATTAAATGGATTGTTTTTTAGGCTGTTAATTCGACTCAGTATCTCTTTTAGGTTGACTCTTAATTCTTTATGATTGGTTTGATATGTTTTGTACTTGTTGATGAGTTCAGAAAGATACTCATTAGTTTTTTTACTTTCTACTGCTTCAAGTTTTAGGTTCTTACTTTTTTCTAAGCCTTGCTGTAGCTTCTCTATTTCTTTATTAACTTGTATGAGTGCTTCTTGATTGGCAGAAACACTTTTTATGATGTTTTGTTGTTTGACTGAAAGCTTGTTCTCTAAATTATTTCTGTTTTGCTGACTCATTATCAAACGACTTTTTTTACGAGGTAGCGTATCTATAAACTCTTTAGAATTTTCGTAACTCTCTAGGTAATATTTAGCATCATGACTTTTCTTGACTTGCTCACTTAGTTTAGTTAATGATTTTTTTAAGGCATGAATAACATCATCTTTGGAGAGCTTGTTTCTACTTTCTTTTTGTGCTTCTATTTGTTTATTAATACTGTTTATCTCATTTTTGAGCCACTTATCAATTGTCGCTTGTTCTTTCTTTTGATTTTCTTTCAGTGAATTCTGATAAGTATTGAGTGCTACTTGTTGTTCTTTGGTAAAATCTTTTAGCTCTTGATTTAGTCTATTTACCTTTTTCTTATAGGTATTTATTTTTTCGATTAAATTATGTATATTGTTAGCTAGAAGAGTTGTTTGAGCTTCTTTTTCTTTTAAGAGCTTAGCTTCATACTCAGGAATAAGAATGGTATTGATTTTAGTGATTTCTAGTTTATATTGCTCGATTTCTTTTTTAGAAGATGCAAGTTCACTTTCTAGTTTTTTAGAACTGTTTTCTAACGTTTTGAATTCATTATTATACTTATCTTGAATGGTTCTTTTTTCTTCTTTATAGAGTTGAAAAAATTGTTGTTTTTTAACTTTAGCTTCTCTAATGGACTCTTCTGCTTCTTCTTGTGTTGGGATTGTTTTTAATCCATTACTCGAGAGTTCAAGTCCTAAAGGTTGCTCTGCATTAATAACTTTAGGGGAGAGCGTATTAACTGACATTGAAAGTAAAGAAGCATCCATAAAAGGGTAAAGTTCCTTTTCCCATGAAAGACCACTTTGTTGTAAAAACTCTTTAAAAGAACCTTCTTCGGTAAAAAGTATGTTCTTCTTCTCTTTAATCATAAGATTAAGGTGTTGACGTTCTTCCCATAGTGCTTGTGCTAATTTTTTTTGTTCTTTGTTTTTAGTTTTTGTCAATGAAGTTTTTTCTTCATCTAGTATGCTAAGTTCTCTTATGAATGTACGATGCTGTTCTTCTTGACTCTCTATTTTATTTTGATAAGATTTTTTAACAGAAAATTGTTTTTCACTAAAGGTATTGAGCTTTTCACGATACTCATTGTGTAAGTCATTGGCTTTACTTTTCTCTTCTTCTTGTTTAAGCTCTTGTTCGTCTATTTGTATTTTTATTTCTGAAATGTTAGCGTCAATACGATGTTGTGTATGTTCTCTTTCTTGACGAAGTTGCTCTTTTTTAACTGAGAGTTGTTCTGCAAGTTCTGCTTTTAGTTGTTCACTCTTAAGCCTTTTTTGTTGTGCTAAGTCATTGTCACGTTTAAAACTTAAATCTAAAATCTCTTGGTCAATGGCATTCAGCGCATTAAGACTGTCTGCTTCTAAAAGTGTAAGTTGCTGTTGTTTTTGTAAATGCTCTTTCTCTAAAAAAGGAAGCTGTGTTAATAAAGCCAGTTGCTCTTTGTATGTTTGAGCTTGAAACTTTATTTTTAGTTTTTCTATCTCTTTTATGTCATTTTCAAGGGTGGCAATCTCTTTAGCAAAACGTTCACGTAAACGGTTCAGCGATTTTTCTTTTTGCTCTCTTTGTAAGAGGTATTGTCTTTTTTGCTCTTCCAAACGGACTATACGTTTTGTTTTTTCTTCTAAAAGTTCAACTTCTATGCTTTGTCGGTAGAGGATATTAGAGGAGAGTTCATCTATCTGTTCTTCAAGCGTTAAAAGTTCTTCTTGGAATTTAAATGATTGACTTATTTTGTCGCTTTCTTTTTCAAACTTACGAAAGAAAAGGTAACTTTCTTGAAAAATTTTAATTTGTTCCATGTATTTTTGGTAGTTGAACTCTATATTCTTTTCTTCAATGTTCAATGATTTCTGAATAGCACGTTTAATACTTGTTGCATCGACAATGGACTTGTCTACGTTAAATGTTTGATTGAAAAGCTCCACAAAGACATTATAGTTTTTAATATTGGTGATTTTAAAGTCTAAGTAGTGACGGTTTTGACCATAAATAATCTCACGATATTCAGAACTTTTTGACAGATAAGTTAAGGGAGCATCTTTAATATAGCGCTGAATACTTTTAAAATTTTCTAAACTTCCATTGGCTTGAACAATATTTTTAATGTCGAAGTCTTGTTTAGAGAAGTGTTTAAATACTTCCTCGTTTTGTTTGTACATAAAAATAAAAAAACCATCAAAAATATAAATAATAAAAGAGTTTCTTTCATCTGGAAAGTAGTATTCTTTAAAGCTCTTTTTATCAGAGCTAATTCCTAGTTTTTTGCTGTTGTTATCTCCTGAAAAGAGATAAAAAAGTGCAATAATAGAAGAGGTTTTTCCTGTTCCATTATCTCCAGCAAAAAACATATCTTTGCTTAGGTCTATTTCTGCATAGTCAAACTCTGCTGAGTTTATTAGTATCATTTTTTTTAGCATTATTACACCATACTTTCTAAAAATGAAAGATAGTATTCTAAGCTGTTTAACACTAGGTAGGTATCTTTATCATTTTTATCTAATTTTTCAATTATGAACTCTTTTTGTAAGCGTTCAAAGAATTTTTCAGAACTGTGTTTTAAATCAGTTTCTTTAAAAATATAGCGCCATTTTTTTTCTAAATGTTCATCTTTTTTTGCTTCAAACTGGGCGATAAACTCTGTATATTTGATGTTGCTTCCACTTCGTGCATGTGGGAGGAGTTGCTTTAAAATGGAAATGAGCATAAAAACATCTTTATGACTTTGAATAAACTGCTCAATTTCTTCTGAACTTAACGCGTCTGATTTAGATAGGTAGAAGTAGCCATTTTCTCCATTGAGTTCATAGCCAAGTTCTTGCAAAATATTCTCATAGGCAATATAATTTTCTTCGTTCAGTAAAAAAGTGGCTATTTCACCATACTTGGCAGAGTTACGTGAAACAATGACACCTTTCATCATAACTTTAAATGCTGTTGCTATATCCATTGTGCAATCCTTATGGCATGGTTGTTGTAGTGTTTTTTCAGTTCTATATGTTCATTATGAGGAATAATAAATTGTAAATAAATTTTAAAACTTTCCTCTTTAAGTGACAACTCTTTTTCAGAGTTTTCTATAAAGTTTTTTAATGCTTGATGTTCATAAATAAAGTTAAAGATATCTTCCGTTCCTTTTTCTCTAAGTTCGTCTTCTATGGCTTTAATGTTGACAAGGTTTAGATGCTCTTCTTTTTGAGGACGAATATTAAACTGTGTTGGCTCTTTAGGAACTTGTACCTCATTGAGGTAAATCCTTAGCTTTCTAATCACTTTACTATTTTCTGATCCATCTGGAAAACTCTTAATACTATTTTTTTGACTTCGGTAGAGGGTTAGGTAATAGCTTTGAGGTTCGAGCATTAATACATCTTCTAGTTCTTGGTCTTTTTCTTCTAAAATTTGGGTTGAGAGTTGATGTAGTTGTCGATTTTGAAGACGTAACTTACGGGTACGCGCAATAAATTGTTTAAGTCTATGCAGACTCTCTGAAATATTTTCGACAAAGAGTAAAAGGGAAGAAGAAACTTCATCGATAAAGTATTTTGTTGTTGGGTCAAGATGATAAATATCATTATAAAAAATTTCACGTACTTCATTGTTCGCACGGTTTACTTCTTCTATCTTCTCTAAAATATCCATAGACTTTTCAATAAGAAGGTCAAGGTCTAAAGAAGTTTCATTTTCGATTTTTATTAGAAGTGTACGAATCTCTTGATCACGTTGATTGAGTTTTAAAAAGATGGTTTTGAGTAAAGCGAGTATTTCTTCTAAATAATAAGGATTCTTTTCTTCAAGATAACGTGTCTTTTGTTTTAGAAGTTCTTGTAGTTCTGCATTGTAGGTATTAAATATGACAGCATAGTCAATACGGTTTAGGGTGATATCTATAAAGTTTCGGTAACTTTCACTTAGCTCAATATTATCACCAATTTTGGTGATAAGTCGAGAGTTTTCTAGGGTTTCGGTTACTGTACTCTTTTTTGATTTATAAATGTCATCAAGTGTATGACGATGAGTATAAATAAATTCTATAAGTTGGATGTGGGTCATTAAAATTTCTTCTGTTTTAAAATTGTTTTATGCTTCAAATAGTTAACCAAATTTTTTAGCGAATTATACCTAAATCCATCTCAACAATTTCTCAACACTTAACCCCATAGCCGTACTTTCATAGCCTTGAACAGACTTTATATACTTTTTACAAAAACCTTCTACCATACAGCCACCAGCTTTTCCATCCCATAAGTTACTCTCTAAATAAGCGTCTAACTCTTTTGGCTCAAATGTGTCAAAGTTGTAATAGGTAGCTGAGACATCCGAAAAGTACAACGTTTTGGTTTTGTAATGCATGGCAGAGATAATGGCAATACTTGAACCTGACTGTAGTTCTAAAATTCTTTTTGCATCGTCTATGTTTTTTGGTTTTCTAAGTAGCTCTTTATCAGCAGAGACTATGACTGAGTCAGCTGTGAGTAGGGGAGTTTCTAATCCAAACTCTTTAACAGCAGCTTCAAGTTTTCCTTTTGAGGCAATGTAGGCAAAGTCTTTGGGTGTTCGGGTTTGTATCTGCTCTTCATCATAACTTGGAGCTTGTTGTTTGAACTCTATGTTGAAGTTGTTAAGTAGTAAAGCACGTGATTGTGAGTTTGAAGCGAGATGTATCATGTATGTCCTGTAGGGTATTTTCCCATGAAAACACCGTGTTAATTATGTTTGTAATCTTATAAGAGTATTGGGTTTTGATTTGACGGTGTTTTCAGGGAAAACACCCTACAAGCCTCGTAATTCCACACCCAACCAAAGAGCAATAATTCCAAGTACGATGTTAATAGGCAGTAGAAGTTTAGGAATCAAAGCAATCGTTGCTTTTGCATCAGGAAGTTTACCTGCGTCAAAAAGTTTTTGAGCCTTAGTCCGTTTCAAATACATCCATGTAAAGTTAGCTGTCATAATACCCCAAATAAGGAACTTAAGCGTATGTTCTGTACTTTGTGTTGTAGCTGAGGTTAAAATGATGGCTGTTAGTAAGATAATAACAATAAATGGCATAACAATATTGAAGAACTTCCCAACTAACATTAAAGTTTTACCCAATTTTATTTTAGGCTCTTCAATACTCTGCATGGTAGGGTGAACAGCCAAACGAATGGCAATCATCCCTCCTACCCAAATGATGGCTGAGAGTACATGTAAGAAGATAATAGTATGAGCATAGTTATTGAATAGTTCAGCCATTGTTTAACCTTTATAGATTTTCTTGGAGATAAGCCAAGGCTTTTTCTTTTGCTTCAGCAATTCTAGAAGCATCTTTTCCACCAGCTTGGGCGAAGTCTGGACGACCACCACCACCACCACCTAAAATAGGGGCAATCTCCTTAATCCAGTTTCCAGCTTTGATATTGGTTTCTTTTGAACCACAAGCTATCATAACTTTGTCACCTTTCTTTTGAAAAAGCATAATGGCAAGATTCGGGTGCTTATTTTTAGCTTCGTCAATAAGCTCTTTAATATCACCAGCTTCTACAACCTCAACAATAATATTTGAACCATTCATCTTAGAAGCACTTAAGTCTTTTTTCGTGGAGTTTAGGGCTGTTTTTAATTCTGACTTTAATGTTTTTACCTCTTCTTTGAGTTTGTTAATCCCTGCTATTGGGTTTTGGTTTTTAAGTTCAGTTTTTACTTCATTTAAAGTGTCACGTAAACCTTGAACTTCTGTTAAGGCAGATTTACTACAGACAGCTTCAATTCTTCGTACGCCTGCTGAAACACCTGATTCTTTGGTAATCATAAAAAGACCAATCTCAGAAGTGTTGTTAACATGTGTTCCTCCACAAAGTTCGATCGAAGCTTCACCAAAGTTTACCACACGAACTTCATTACCGTACTTTTCACCAAAGAGTGCCATTGCTCCAGCTTCTTTAGCATCGTCTACGGTCATGATTCGAGTAACACCTGTAGCGCTCTGAGAGATTTTGTCATTTACCCATGCCTCAACCTGTGCTACTTCTTGAGCAGTCATTGCTTGTGGGTGTGAGAAGTCAAAACGTAAACGTTTGTCATCATTAAGAGAACCTGCTTGAGCAATGTGTTCACCTAAAAGCTCTCTAAGTCCTGCATGAAGTAGGTGTGTTGCTGAGTGGTGACGTTCGATTTCTACTCTGGTATTATGAACCAATGCTTCAACTGCATCACCAACTTGGATATTTCCTTCAACTTCTGAAAGATTCATCTCCATAAACTTTTTAGTGTCTAATACTTTAACAGTTGGTTTTGCTCCATTAAAATCTAAGATTCCTGTGTCACCTGTTTGTCCACCTGATTCAGCATAAAAAGGAGTTGCTTCAAGATAAACCCAACCTTTTCCATCTAATTCTTGAACTTCTTTAAAGTTTTCATCCAGTAGAGCCAATACTTTAGTGTTGTTTGAAGTCTCTGTATATCCTACAAATTCATTTACACCAAAACGCTCTTTTAAGGTTTTAAAGTCACCAGTAGCTGCTGCTTCTCCTGTACCTTTCCATCCAGCTTTTGACTGTGCTTTTTGAGTATTGAGTTTGGCATGGAATGCATCGATATCTAATTTAATGTTCTTTTCTCTTAACATATCTTCTGTGAGGTCAAGAGGGAAGCCGTAGGTATCATTTAATTTAAAGGCTACTTCACCATTAAACATACCTGTTGTGTTTTCAAGTTCTGTATTGAAAAGTTTAATTCCATCTTCAATGGTCTTAAAGAAACGCTCTTCTTCAAGTTTCATAGAAGCTTTAATACTCTCAGCTCTTTCACCTAAGTAAGTGTATTGTTCACCCATAACATTTACAAGAGTATCTACCATTTTGTACATGAATGGCTCTCTTAGTCCCAGTAGGTAACCATGACGAATGGCACGACGCATGATTCTTCTTAGAACGTATCCACGTCCATCTTTGTCAAAGTTTACACCTTGTGCTAGTAAAAATGAACATGAACGTAAGTGATCGGCAATCACTCGGTAAGATGCTGAGTTAGGAGCATCGTAGTCATATTTTGTACCTACTAATTCAGAGATTTGGTCAATGAAGGGCATGAAGAGAGTAGAGTGGTAGTTGTTTAAAACACCTTCTTTAATGGCTGCAACTCTTTCAAAGCCCATACCTGTGTCAATGCTTGGTTTAGGCAGAGGGGTAAGTGTTCCATCAGCACTTCGGTCGTATTGCATAAATACTAAGTTCCAGATTTCTAAGAAACGGTCACCTTCGCCACCCATATGGTCTTCTGGTCCAGAGAAATGTTCAGCACCTTGGTCATAAAAAATCTCGGAACAAGGTCCACAAGCACCTGTATCACCCATTGCCCAGAAGTTTTCTTTGTCATCAAATTTCATGATACGATCTTTAGAGATATGCTTTTGCCATAACTCATAAGCTTCATCATCATCTTCATGTACGGTTACCCAAAGTTTTTCAGTTGGTAAGTTCAAGTATTTTTCTGAAGTAATGAACTCCCATGCATAAGCCATTACTTCTTCTTTAAAGTAGTCTCCAAAAGAGAAGTTTCCTAACATTTCAAAAAGAGTATGGTGTCTTGCTGTGTAACCTACATTATCGAGGTCATTGTGTTTTCCACCAGCACGAATACAAGTTTGAGAGGAAGTTGCTCTTGGAGGATTAGGAATAGGGGCATCGCCAGTAAAGATGCTTTTAAAAGGAACCATACCAGCATTCACAAACATTAGTGTACCATCATCATCGATTGGTACTAGTGGACTACTTGAATTAAGTGTATGTCCTTTGCTTTGAAAAAAGTTTAAAAATTCTTGTCTAATATCCATTGTAAAACCCTACGTTATAAATTGTGGATATTTTACCTAAAATGTGGTTATTTAGAGATAAAGGGTTTCATCTCTTTTTTTATTTGACTGTATAAGTCTTTCAGCCAAGGATGTTTGTTCTTTTTTGTAATGTTTACTTCCATTTTTCTAAAGTCTACCGGTGCTAAAATGACTTTGATATTTTTAATACCGACTTTTTCAGCTAAAAAGTAAAGTTCTTCAATTTTATCATTACCAATTGGGATACATCCAACAGTTTTATCACTACCATGAATCATAATTGCAGAACCTAAGTTGGTACGGTTTTCTTTTTTTGCCATTTTTTTGTCAAAAGCATTGGGATAATTGATATTCATGGAAAGGTGAAACTTACTATTTGGGTTTAGATATCCAATACCATAAATACCCTCAGGTATCTGTCTATCTCCCTCTTTAAACTTTGGTCCTAGGATTCCAGAGAAGGCAGTGAAGGGATAGTCTGTAATATGAATATACTTTCCATTTTTCTTTGTCCATACTTCTAAGATTTTTTCATGTTTGAGTCCAATAAGTGTGAGGTTTTTTGGATAAATAACAAAGTCATTGTCTGCTAGATTACGTTTGAGTCTTTGTTTGGAGGTTAGTACTTCTTCTACGACAGGAGGAGCTTTGGATGGGGGACACTCTTTTTCGATTATTTTTGCTTGCAGTGGTCCAACATGGGTTAGGGTACACTCTTTACAAGGAGTAAGGGGTTGTAGAGTTTCTTGTTTTTTAGGTTCAGTATAAGAGTATTTTTTATAGTAGGGGTACCATATATTTTTTCCGTATAGGTAAAATAGACTAGCCAGTCCAAGAAATAAAATAGTAAAAAGTAAGAAATGGAGTACAAGATTTTTCATGCTATAAGTTTAGCATAAATATGAAGAGTAGGGCAATCTTTTATGATTGCCCTTGGGATTAACAAGAGTAAGTAGAACTAAACTCGAATCCTGTTGGTCTAGCTTCATCTGGGTGAACTTGACTTGTAAACATGTATTGTCTATAAGTTGTAATAAACTCATCTGACATAACAGGTCTAAGGAAGTCGAAGTCTGAACGAAGACCTTCAAGTGCTTCTCTAAGTGTACGAGGCATTTGAGGAATATTTTTCTCTTTAATCTCATCAAGAGAAAGTTCAAATAAATCGATATCCATTGGACCTACAGGAACATCTGCATTTTTGATTCCATCAAGACCAGCCAACATAAGTACTGCAAAACAAAGGTAAGGACAAGCAGTTGAATCTGGGAATCTTGTCTCAATTCTAGTTGCCATTTCACCAGCTCCGTAAGGAATACGACAAGCAGCTGAACGGTTTTGGCTAGAGTAAGTTAAGATACTTGGTGCTTCAAATCCAGGAACCAATCTTTTGTAAGAGTTTGTACTTGGGTTTGTAAATGCTGAAACGGCATTTGAATGTCTAAATACACCACCAAGGTATTGTAATGCAGTTTCAGAAAGGTTTGCATATTCACCCTCTTTATAGAACACATTTTTACCATCTTTCCAGATTGATTGGTGTACGTGCATACCATTTCCATTGTCACCGTAAAGTGGTTTTGGCATAAATGTTGCTGATTTTCCATTAAGGTGTGCTACCATTTTTACAACATATTTGTACTTTTGTACATTATCAGCTGCTTCAATTAGGTTACCGAATTTAATTCCGATTTCACCTTGTCCTTGAGCAACTTCGTGGTGACCTAACATTACTGTAAGACCGATATCATCCATAACTTGCATCATTTCAGCTCTTAGGTCTACCATAGAATCCGTTGGCATTACTGGGAAGTAACCACCTTTTGTTCCTGGACGGTGACCCATATTTCCAAATTCTCCATAAGAAGTAGAACGATTCCATTCACCTTCATCTGTATCTACACGGTAACCTGTTTGGTTAACACCTGTCCAAATTTGAACGTCATCAAAAATAAAGAATTCATTTTCTGGACCAAAGTATGCATCGTCACCAATTCCAGTTTCTTCCATATATTTTAATGTTTTTTTAGCAATAGAACGTGGACATCTTTCGTAAAGCTCATTTTTGTAAATGTCGTAAACATCACAAATAACAACTACGGTAGAGTCTGCTGTAAATGGGTCAAGGAAGGCTGTTCCAATATCTGGCTTAAGAAGCATGTCAGATTTGTTAATTGGTTGCCAGTTTTCAATTGAAGACCCATCAAATGGAAGACCACCATCGATTTGTCCAGCATCTACAGCATCCATTCTGTAAGAAATATGATGCCAAGCACCTTTAATGTCTGTAAATCTCCAATCTACGTACGCTACTTCATTTTCTTCACAGAATTTAAAAAATTCATCTACATTGTTTACAAATTTACCCATTCGTTCTTCTCCTAAAATTTTATATTGGAATAATTGTATCGGAATTCTTTTTAAATAAGTAGTAATAATTGCTTAAAAATTAAGCAATTCCTGTTCTCTCTGTTTAAATGTAACAGCTTTTGTGTAACCAATATTTTTAGCTAGTTTTGTGGCTTCATCATATTTAAAGCCTACTTGACCAATGGCATGTGCATCAGATGAAAAAGTAATAGGGATATTAAGTTCATATGCCATTTCGAGTAAACTTTGGGAAGGATAGATTTCTTTACAAGGCTTACGTAGCCCAGCCGTATTGAGTTCTAAAACCATATTTGATTTTTTAATGGCAGTAAATGCATCTTTAGCAATAAGTCGGATATCCTTTGTTGGCATAAAGTTAAAGATTTTAATTAAGTCTAAATGACCTACTATATCAAAACGTTTTGTTTTTGCCATAGCTTCAATGTTGTCAAAATATTCTTGCCAAATTTCATCGATGTTTCTATTTTTATATTCATCTTTAAATTCAGGATTATCAAAACCCCATTCATCTAAAAAATGAATAGACCCAATAAAGTAGTCAACATTTGAATTAAGAACACGTTCATCCATATGACCTTTTAAATAGTCAACTTCATAGCCTAGTAAAATCTCAATATTATTTTTATAGGTTTCTTGTAAAGATTTAACATCTTTAACATAGTCGGACATTTCTGAAAACTTCAAACGATAGTATTCGTCAAAATCCATAGGGGCATGTTCTGAAAAACCATAAATGTCAATACCTAATTCAATGGCACGTTCAATATAGCTTTGCATAGAACCTTTAGCATGGTTACATCGGGTAGTGTGGTTGTGTAAATCTATTCTCATAAGAAGTATTTTAGCAGAAGGGAGTTATTAGGAAGATTGTATGGTCGAATGAACCCGACCATACAGGTGGAAAGGATTACTTAATTTGAAGCAAGTTCAAACTTATCAAATCTTCTTAGTTTATTATACACAATGAAATTCTTTAATTTATCTGGATAGTTATCTAGTTCACAGTAATTTACTAAATATTTAACAAGTACTAAAGGATTTTCTGTGATATTTCTTTGTTTTCTAAAGCTTTTATAGGCACCTCTACCTATAACAACAAAGTAGTCATCAATAGCTTCTGAAACGTTCGCGTATTTTTTTACATAAATAGCTTTCCCATTTCTATTTCCAAGTGCTTTAATACGAGGCTCATTTTTTGAGAAAGACCACATTCCAAAAATATTATTACCTTTCTTAAAGAATCTTGATTCTCCCCATGCAGACTCAATGGCTGCTTGAGCCAATATAATGCTCACTGGGTGTGTCTTTAGCCTATTCGCTAATTTCTTATTACTTTTTGTTTTATATTTTTTATATAAAGCTTCTAAAAAATCAACATCATCTTCATCCATTTGTTCTACTGGTGTAGACATTAGAGAAAGAACTCTTTCTCTTTTAAGGCGTAGGTTCTCTTTTGAAATCAAAATAGCTGGAAGCATCATGTGAAAGAATTTTTGTTTTTTCTCAGATACAGTTAGTTTATTTAAAGAGATAGTATTTGTGTAGTTGATTGGATCAACTTCATTAGAAGTAAAGATTTTGATATCTTTTGGAGATTTGATTTTTTTGTTTACGGTAGATACTTTGTCATCTACAATAAGAGGAGAAGGTGATAGTTCACTTTTCTGAACATTAAGGGTCTTGGGGTTTGAAGGTTCGGGAACATTGTAAGTGATATTTTGAACATTGTAGTTTGCTACTTCTTGTGAAACAGTATCAAGGTATGCATCATCTATTGCAATTAGTGATAAAGTGAAAACAAAAAATATTTTTAAATGTTTAATCATGTTGTTAGTGCCTTTTATAAAAATTCCGAAATTATATCTTTAAAAACTTACATTTAAATTAATATGATTTGTTTTGTAGAAATATATCTTTTTAAGAGACTATATTGTGGCTTCTTGAAAGGATTTTAAAAAATAATGATTTTTTTTAAAAATAACTACTAATTGTGTATTATGATTTTTTTAAAAAATATATTTAATTTTGTTTAGGTTGTTTTTTATAGAAAATCACTTGTTTATAAGTTAACTTTAGTAAAATATTTACTTACATTATAATAATATATTTTAGAGTGTGTGTGCAAAATTGTTTTTTTGTTATATATATATTAAAAATTCTCTATCTATGGGTAGTTTATGTTTGAATTTATGTTTATTAGACTCCATATAATTCTTTTCAAACTCTTATAAAGGCTAAGGAGAACTAATTTTATATTATTTTGATATACTTATGGGCATAAAATTAAACAATTAGGAGAGTGTCATGGCACTATTTGATGAAGTAAAAGAAGTTGTGGTTGAACAACTAAGCGTAAATGCTGATGAAGTAAAAGAAGAGTCTAAATTTGTAGAAGATCTTGGTGCTGATAGCCTTGATGTTGTTGAACTAGTAATGGCACTTGAAGAGAAATTTGATATTGAAATTCCTGATGAAGATGCTGAAAAAATTGCAACAGTTACTGATGCAATTAAATTTATTGAAAATATTCAAGCATAATTTAAAAACCCCTTTTGGGGTTTTTATTTAAATTATATATGAAATTACTTCGTAATTTGATATATATCTTAAAATAGCATAGGAGATAGAGTGAAAAGAGTTGTAGTTACTGGCTTAGGAATGATTAACAGTGTAGGGCATGATAAAGAGAGTTCTTTTGCAGCCATTTTAAATGGTGAATGTGGGATTAAAGAGATTGAGCTTTTTGATGTTGAAAAATTTTCTGTAAGAATTGCAGGAGAGATTGTTGGTTTTGATCCAAGTGAAGTAATGGATGCTAAAGAGATTAAAAAAGCAGACAGATTTATTCAGCTTGGAATGAAAGCAACTAAAGAAGCAATGGCTGATGCAAATATCGGTGATGGTATAGATATGGAACGTTTTGGTGTTTCTTCTGCTTCTGGAATTGGTGGACTACCAAATATTGAAAAGAATTCTGTTGTTTGTAATACTCGTGGACCAAAAAGAATTTCTCCATTCTTTATCCCTTCTTCACTTGTGAATATGCTTGGTGGATTTATTACCATTGAACATGGTATTAAAGGACCAAACCTTTCTTGTGTAACAGCTTGTGCTGCTGGTACACATGCTATCGCTGAAGCTACTAAAACAATTATGCTTGATGGTGCAGATGCCATGCTTGTAGTTGGAGCTGAATCGGCTATTTGTGGAGCTGGTATTGGTGGTTTTGCTGCTATGAAGGCACTGAGTACAAATAATGATAATCCAAAAGAAGCTTCAAGACCTTTTGACGCTGATAGAAATGGTTTTGTAATGGGAGAGGGTGCTGCATCTTTAATTTTAGAAGATTATGATAAAGCTCTTGCTCGTGGTGCTAAAATTTATGGAGAAGTAGTTGGATTTGGTGAAAGTGGTGATGCAAATCATATTACTACTCCTGTTGTGGATGGTCCTCTTCGTGCTATGAAAGCTGCGATGAGAATGGCTGGTGATGTAAAGATTGACTATGTAAATGCTCATGGTACTTCAACACAAGCAAATGATAAAAATGAAACAGCTGCTGTAAAAGAATTGTTTGGTGGTGCAGAAAATTGTCCTCCTATGAGTTCTATTAAAGGACAAATTGGTCATTGTCTTGGTGCTGCTGGTGCTATTGAAGCAGTTGTTTCTCTTATGGCTATGCGTGATGGAAAACTTCCTCCAACAATTAACTATACAACTCCAGATGAAAACTGTGACTTAGACTATGTGACAGATGGTGTTCGTGATGCTGATGTTAATGTGGTTATGAGTAATTCATTTGGTTTTGGTGGAACTAATGGAGTTGTAATCTTCAAAAAAGTATAAGGGCATACGATGGCAACTTATTTAGAGTTTGAAAAGAAAATTGAGCAAATTCAAGATCATCTTGAAACGGCTCATTTAAAAAAAGATGAATCTACTATTGACTCACTCGAAAAAGATTTAGAAAAAGAAGTTGCTAAAAGTATGAAAGGTCTTTCAGACTATCAGAAACTTCAACTTGCACGTCATCCAGATAGACCTTATGCTTTAGATTATATCCGTTTTATGATGGATGATGCGTATGAGATTCATGGAGATAGAGCATTCCGTGATGATCCTGCTATTTTATGCTACCTAGGTTATATTGATGGTCAAAAAACCATGGTTATTGGTGAGCAAAAAGGTCGTGGAACTAAGCATAAACTCAAAAGAAACTTTGGTATGCCAAATCCTGAGGGTTACAGAAAAGCTTTACGTGCTGTAAGACTTGCAGAGAAGTTTAATATCCCTGTACTTATGCTTATTGATACTCCGGGTGCTTATCCTGGGCTTGGGGCTGAAGAACGAGGACAGAGTGAGGCAATTGCTAAAAATCTTTTCGAGTTTACTAACATTAAAGTTCCAATGATTTCAGTTGTTATTGGTGAAGGTGGTTCTGGTGGTGCTTTAGCCATTGGTGTTGCTGATAAATTAGCAATGATGCGTTATTCTGTATTTGCTGTTATTTCTCCTGAAGGTTGTGCTGCAATTTTGTGGAATGATCCCTCAAAAGTTGAACAAGCTGCAAAAGCTTTAAAAATTACACCTAGTGATTTACATTCACATGGATTAATTGATGATATTTTAGATGAACCTCTTATTGGGGCACATAGAACTAAAGAAGCATCTGCTCAAGTTATTAAAGCTTATTTCCTAGAAAATATTAAAGCCTTAAAAGCGTTAACAATTGAAGAAATGTTAGATCAACGTTATGAACGTCTTACTTCTGTTGGTGCCTTTTCTGAATAACTTCTTTTAGCTCTTTTTAAGGGCTAATTTACTTTTCTCCTCTTTTTATGCTAAAATATTCCTTACTAAATAAGGAATTTAAATGCAAGAAAAATTCACTACTTTATTGAATGATTATACAAGTGTTATTATTTTATTTACACTGATGCTATTATCATTACTTCTGTATTTGACACTTCACTATAAAAAGATGTCAAAAAAGCAATCTACTGTACTTGATGAAAAAGATGCAAAAATTAAAAGTCTTCGTCAATATTCTTATGAGATGGAACTTAAACGTGTTGATAGGGAACATGAGATTGAAAAAGAGATTTTGAATTTAAATCATGTGCTAAAAGAGTTTGAGACAAAGCAAAAAGAAGGCGTTAAAAGTCATGTTGTTAATATGATTGAAGCTCATGAAAAGAAGAGAACACAGCAACTAGAAATTGCTGCTATTAAAAGATAGTATGAAAGGTAGATTATGAGCTATTCAGGAAAAGATAAAGAAGATTTGCAGAGTATTGAAGAGAAAAATAGTTCTGAAAAAATTGATGTTGATGATACGATTACTAAGGAATCAGACAAAGAAGTTTCAACTACTCTTGTGCCTTTGTCTGATAACTCGTTAAGTATGAATGTTATTAGTGCTATAAAAGAGATTGACAAATTATATAAGCAAGGTGTATTACATTATTCTGAGAGTATTCATCGTTATAATATTGAAATTGAAAAGCTTAAGAATGAAATAGAGCTTGAAAATAAGAAGAATGAAGAAGAGCAACGAAGTCTTTTTGCGATAGAAAGTATTTTGGATCATGAGTGTAAATTATTTGAAAAACTGCATGATAAATTTATGCAAAAAGTAGCATCACTGGTTGAGCTTAGAGATGAATATAAAGACAGTTTAGAAGAAAGTATGTACAATGAAAAACTTTCTCGTAAGCATAGTGAGCTTTTTGACTTAGTTGATGAGATTGAAGAGAAAGAGATGGCTCTTCTAAATCAAGAGTTAGAAAAAATCAATCTTTCTAATATATTTAGAAAGAAAGTAAAAAAGTTGGAAGATTTGACACGTTCTTTAAAAGAAGTGGAGCTTGAAAAAAACTATTTTGAGTCTACTGAATTACAAAAATTATCTTATTCAAGTTCAGAGCAATTAATGTTGAATAGTGAATCAGAACAGATAGTTGACACTGTAATTATGGATAATGATAAATAGATTCTTAAAATAAGTAAAGAGTATTGATATGTATCAATATTATTAGTTATTATAATTGTTATAATCTTCTATAAATTTTTAGGAGATGATGATGAAAAAAATATTATTAATGAGTATCGTAGCAGGTGGACTTTTGTTTGCAGAGGGTGTGGTAAATAGAGAGAATATTAAAGTAATGCAAGATTTAGAAACTTCAATTGCTGTTATTCAAAAAGGTTTCTTTTATAACAATGAAGGTATTGTGGCTAATGGTGTTAATGATGTTAAAGCATTAATGAAGAATATTGATGCTTTTAAAATTCAGAATGAAGATGATTTAAAATTTGATTCTCATAAGTATGCTAAAGATGAATCTGAAAGTATTTCACTATTAGCTGATACTCTTTTAACACAGTTTAAAGATGGTAAAAAAGATGATTCAACTAGAACATACAGTACTATTTTAAATAAGTGTATTGCTTGTCATAAAATTATTCGTAAGTGGTAATACCTCTTTAGGTTAGGCTTTTAGCCTAACCACCATACACGCAATTTCTTCCCTTTAATCTTTCCATTCTTTAAACCATTAAAAGCTTTTTTAACAACTGATTTTTTGATTGCAACATAAGAGTGTGTAGCGTAAACATTAATCTTTCCTATGTCTTTGTTATCGATACCAATATCTTTACATAATGTCCCTAAGATATCTCCAGCACGAACTTTTTTCTTCTTTCCTCCATCTATACATAAGGTAGCTACTTCTCCTTGCATATAGAAGTTTTTATTTGGTGAGAGTGTGGAAATCTTTTCTACATTAAGTTCAGGCTTTATTTCTGAGAGTTTTCGTAGACCATATTCATCACAGAGTGTAACGGCTAGACCAGACTTATCTGCTCTTCCTGTACGACCTATACGGTGTGTATAGTCTTCCGTTTTCATAGGGGTATCATAGTTTATAACTAAGTCAATACCATCGACATCTAACCCTCTAGCTGCTAGATCAGTAGCTACTAAAACAGGAAGTGAACCATTTGCAAATTGTAAGAGCATTTCTTGACGTTCATATTGTTCTAGATCACCATTCATTGTAGCTACGTCAAAACCCTTTTCACGTAAGGCTTCCGAAACCTCAGCTGTTTTTACCTTAGTATTACAGAAAACTAAGGCTAGGTTGGGTTGAAAATGTTTTAAAGTTGTTAGTAAAGCTTTATCTTTATCGTCTACAGAATAAACAAACTCTTCAATATCTACCTCTTTTTCTTTAGTAGCTATCTTCACCTCTATAGGATTGGTTAAAATAACCTTGGTAAGTTTGTCAATGTTTTCAGGGTAGGTTGCTGAAAATAGAATAGATTGACGTTGTTTAGGTAAATTAGACACAAGCTTTAAGATGTCATCAGCAAACCCCATGTCTAGCATTCTGTCTGCTTCATCTAGAATAAGTGTCTTTATTTGACCTAAGTGAATGGTTTCTCTTGAAAAATGGTCAAGTAGTCTACCCGGAGTACCGATTAAAATATCAGCTCCTTTTGCTAAAGAAGCAACTTGTCTTGTAAGTGAAGTTCCCCCATATAGGGTAATAACTTTAACATCTTTTTTGTAACGTGCTAGTTTGTTTGCTTCACCTGCAATCTGCTCACATAGTTCACGTGTTGGCGCAATAATAAGTGCTTGAGGAAAATGTTCTGTTTCATCTAGTTTTAAAATAAGAGGTACTAAAAACGCCAAAGTTTTTCCCGAACCTGTTTTTGCTTGGGCAATAAGATCTTTATCTTCTTGTAGTAAAGGAATGGTTTGTTCTTGTATTGGCGTAGGATGTTTGTACCCTAATGAGTCTAGATTTTCTAGTAAATTAGTAGGTAATGTTAGGTCTTGGAAAGTAGTCAATGTAAGCTCTTTTGAAATAAAATATTAAGCAAGTATAGCTAAAAGAGACTCTCTTCCTTATAAAAGTCTATATTTGAGATTAATATAAAATTTGTAATAAGTGCATTGATAAAAATAAGATATATGGAACCCCATAGTGCTACTTTTGTCAGTGTCGCATTAATTAGACCATAATAAAGATAATTATCAGGAAGAAAAAATGTAATTATACTTATGTTGAACCAAACAGAGATAATAATAAGTACAGAGGTTAAGAGATAAACTCCAGCCTTAGTAATTAAGTGAGGGTAAACATAAAGAAGAAATGGATGAAAAATAAAGAGGCTACCAATAGCCCATAATAAAGTTGCCATAATTACCCAAGAGGCATTGGCAGAGGTTAGTAAAAATATGATAGGTACAATAGTTAGTGCAAGTATTAGTGCAATGAGTATTGATTGAAAAAAGTTAACAGTGGAATTTAAACTTTTGATGCTTGTCAAACTAAATCCTATATTTAATTATTTTTTAATATTTAAATTATAGTGGAGAAATAGTTTGATTAAGTTAAAAATATATTTATTTTTAAATTATTTATTAAAATTAATTTTAAATTAAGTTTAATAATATTTAATTTTATTATATTCCTTCTTAAGTTCGGTATTCTGCATTTATTTTAACGTACTCATAAGAGAGGTCACAGCCATAAGATGTGTATGCTCCATCACCTAGACCAAGATCACAAGTAACTTTAAAAGAAGAGTTTTTCATAATAACATAGGCTTTATCTTCTCTTTCTTTATCCAGTTCTCTTTGTTCATTAGAATAAATTAATAAATTGTCATAATGAATTGTTAGTGTTGAGTCATCACAGGCTACCCCTGAAGCACCAATAGTTGAGGCAATACGTCCCCAATTTGGATCTTCTCCAAAGAGTGCTGTTTTAACCAGTAAAGAGTTAGACAGGGCGATGCTTGCTGTTCTTGCTTCTGCTTCTGTTTTAGCGCCTTTTACTTCAAAAGCCACTAGTTTGTTTGAGCCTTCACCGTCTTTTAAAATCATCATTGCCAACTCAAAGGTAATTTTATTGAGGGCTTCTTTAAATGCTTCTTTATTGTAGGCACCTGATAGTTTATTAGCTAGAAGCATAATGGTATCATTGGTTGAAGTATCTCCATCAACAGATATTCTATTAAATGAACCTTCAGTTGCTTCACTTAATAACGCTTCCATATCAGCTTTAGGAATGTCTGCATCGGTTGTTACAAAACAGAGCATGGTTGCCATGGCTGGGTTTATCATACCAGCACCCTTACAAATGGCTGCGATATTAAATGATGACCCATCATCTAATTCTATTTTAAAGGCTAATTCTTTTTTGAAAGAGTCGGTTGTCATAATAGAACGGGCTGTTTTATCTGATTCTTTGGCATTGTAGTTAAATTTTGAAAAAGCAGAAGTAATTTTTTCTTGGTTTAAACGATAGCCAATAACACCAGTCGAAGACATAATGGGGTTTTTTACTTTATAATGCTTCTCAAGGTTTTTAAAAATATCTTCTATATCTTTTATACCCTGCATACCTGTCATGGCATTTGCATTTTTAGCATTCATTAAAATGAAATCAGTTTGAAAATTTTTTTCATAGTTCTGATAGTGTTTTATGGGTGCAGCTTGAAATTTATTGCTAGTAAAACGTGCAGTAATATCACAAGGTACAGATGAACGAATAAAGGCAACATCTCCATCAATATTTGAACTTCCTGAATTGGCTGGATTGGTTTTCATTCCTACGTTAACACCGTCGCAGAAGAAACCCTCTACATTGTTAAGTCCACCTTTTAATGAGAATAGGTTAAACATGGTATATCTCCTCTGGTTTAGTTGGTTTTCGAATAATTTTTCTAATTTTTTTAATACCATCACTCGGCCCTATAAGTAACAGTTTTGAACCTGCTGTAATGGTTGTATCACCCTTAGGCATTGGAATGAATTGTCCGTCTTTATGTCGTATTCCAATAATCGCAACATTTGCTATCTCTCTAAAGAAAGAAGCATCTTTAATTCTTTTGAGTGTTAGCCACGAAGTTTTAGTAACACGTGCTTCTTCCATGTCTAAAGGTGTGTCTTGTTTGTAGAGAAACTCTTGCAGTAAATTTTCCATATCGGGGCGTATTGCCATAGCATTAATACGTTGCGCCATGATATTGGTAGGGGTTACGACTTTATCAGCACCTAGTTTTAAAAGTTTTTCTTCATCAGAAACAGTTGGTGCATTTGAGATAATAAGAAATGGTCGTCTACGTTGAATCTCTTTTTCATAAAGGCGTACAGATGCAATGGTTGCAATGTTATCAGCAATGTTGTTTGCAAGTGTAATAATACCTTTGGCTGATGAGAGGTGAGACTTTAAAATAGCTGTTTGAGTATGAGGTTCAGCTTGAACAAAATAAGGATAAGAGTGCTTTTCAGCCAACTCTTTTAAGTTTTCACTAGGATCTATCACCACAAAAGGAATATGACTTTCACGTAAGTGTTTTGTGACTTGAATGGTAAATTCATTATGATAACAAATTACAAAATGTTGTTTCAGTCGTGCAATTTCGTAGAGCATTCTTCTCTCCTTTAATACTTTAAATAAATCACCTTTATTGAGTACATCAACAATAATACCAATAGCAACAGAAAAGACTAAAAAACCAAAAATAATAAGTGAAATGGTAAAAATACGACCTAAGTCAGAAATAGGAGCTATTTCTCCAAATCCAACAGTTGTAAATGTGATTCCTGTTTGATATAAGGCATCAAGTAAAGACATATTATCAATAAGTATGTAACCAAAGGTTCCAAACATCATGGTTAGAACAGTTAAAATAAGTGGGAGTCTAAAGGGTGCTAGTAGTACATATAACTCATCATTTAGAGTTATATGTGGTTTGGATACTTCTCGCCAATTGAGAAATTTTTTTATTCTATTTTGATTTGCCAAAATAGTGAGAGTCTTTTAACAGACTGTTAGCTTATGCTTCTGCTGTTTCAGCCGTAGCTTCAGCAGCTTTCTTTTTCATTGTTCTAAGTGTAGACGCAGCAACTTTAATTTTCTTAGTTGTTCCATCTTCTAAAGTAATCTTTACAGATCTTAAGTTAGGAAGTTGTCTTCTCTTAGTCTTGTTGTTTGCATGAGATACATTATTTCCTGTTAATGGACCTTTTCCTGTTACATCACATCTTCTTGCCATGATAATACCTTTGTAATAAATAGTGTTTATGGCACATAAAAATATGGCACATAAAAAGTTTCGCAATTATAGGGAATAATTACTTAAATTGTGGTGTAGTCTTTAGGTAGAATACATCTGTTTGCGTTAGATTATGGTTTAATAGTCTAATCTATATAGTTCTTGCTTGATTGTAAATGAACCTAAACTGTTTGAGTAGTCTAACTTTTCAGAGGCAATATAGAGTTTTCCTGTGTCTAAATGTGTTACACCTTCAATTTGTGCTTTTGCAGGTGTTCCCCAAGTAAGTTTATCTTGTGTTCCTTCAAAGAAATCTGCATCTGTAAATTCTGAAAAAATCCATGTTTTAGGTGTACCTTTATTGTCTCCACTGGCACTGTATCCAATTAAAGCCAATACATTATTGCTTAGGTCTATACTCGCACCAGTTACTAATGCATTAGTATTATACGTGGTTACTTTTTCTGAAACTTCTGTACCACTATTGACACTGAGTTTATATACATTAGTTTCCTCATTGCCATGATTTTTTGTAAAAAGGTACAGTTGATTTTCATAAGCTATAAATGCTTCACAGTCATAGTTTGTATCGGCATTTTTTGTAAAGTCATTTTGATCTGCATATGAAAATGCAAGCTTTTCAGCTTCTACAGTTGTTTTTGTCTTTAAATCAGTTAATTTTATTTTGTAAATTGCTAAATCTTGGCGCATACCTTCATTATTTCCAAAGTCACCAATAAACAAGTGCGTGTCATTAAAAGCTAAATCTTCCCAATCTATATTGGTAGCATTAGAAACGGTTACTGTTTTTAAGATACTCCCGTTTTCTTGATCTATAACATTAAGTTCAGCTTTACTACCACTGTCGTTATGACTCCAAAGAGTTCCGTCAATATACGCTAGACCTGAAGTCTCGGAAAGTGTATCATCTAAACTTGTCACGGTATCTGCCTCTACATCATTTTTAATGTTAATATCTTGTATTGCGTCAATTACTTTTTGTTTTTCACTATCACTACATGCTGAGAACAGTAGTAGTGCTGAAAATAAGATTGTTATTGTCTTCATTGGTTACCTTTTAATTTTTTAATAAAAAGTATAATCAAAATAAACAGAAAAGGCGTTGAAAAGAGATAGTTTTGAGATATTTATGCCTATTAATACGAATAAAAGAATTTTTTTAAAGACAAATAAGAGAAGAGTAATTCTTCTGTTATAATTGCAAAAAAATACAATTAGGATAAAAAATGTTAATAGCTCCAAGTATACTTTCTGCTGATTTTGGGAATTTAGCGCGTGATGTAGAAGCAATTTGTGAGGCAGGGTGTGATCTTGTTCATGTAGATGTGATGGATGGTCACTTTGTACCAAACTTGACAATAGGGCCTGTAGTCGTCTCTGCCGTTGCAAAAGCTGCTACAAAACCATTAGACATACATCTAATGGTAGAAAATAATAACTTTTTTGTAGATTTATTCGCTCCTTTAAAACCTGGCTTTATTTCTTTTCATATAGAGGAAGAAAAACATCCTCATAGACTTGTTCAAAAGATTCGTTCTTTAGGTATTCGTCCTGCGATTACTTTGAATCCTCATACTCCACCTGAAGCAGTAGAATTTTTGTTAGCAGATATTGATATGGTTCTTTTAATGTCAGTTAATCCTGGTTTTGGTGGTCAGAAGTTTATTCCTTCTGTGTTGGAGAGAGCAACACGCTTGAAGGCACTTATTGAGAAACATAATCCTGCCTGTCTTATTGAAGTAGATGGTGGAGTTAGTGACCAAAATATTGAAGCACTAAAGGAAGCTGGTGTGAATGTAGTTGTCGCTGGCTCTTATGTTTTTGGAAATAAAGAGGGTTATAAGCACGCTATTGAGTCTTTAAAGGTATAATTTTTCATTACTTGAGGGAGTATTGGATGCGAGTCAAAATATGTGGTATTACGAATATGCAGGATGCTATCCAGGCAATTGAGGCTGGAGCAGATGCATTAGGATTTGTTTTTTATAGAGAGTCACCACGCTATATTAAACCAGCAGAGGCTAAGAGAATTATTGACAAAATGCCACCATTTATCGGAAGAGTTGGGCTTTTTGTGAATGAAGGAATTGATACTATTGATACAATTTCAAACTATTGTAATCTAACATTGAGTCAAATTCACTTTGAGGTAGATGATGAAATCTTGAATATGATTGGTGCAAAAGCAATGCCTGTTATTCGTGCAAAAGAACCCAAAGATATTTTACAATATAAAGATAGATACCGTTTGGTAGATGTTTATTGTGAAGAGTATGGTGGTTCAGGAAAAAGATTAAATCTGGAATGGTTTGATGGGATCGACTGTTCAAAAATTATTTTAGCTGGTGGATTAACAGCAGATAATTTAAACGAATTAAAAAAATATAACTTTTATGGTGTAGACGTAAGTTCTGGTGTTGAACGAATAAAAGGTAGAAAAGATTATGGAAAGGTAACCAAGTTTATTCAAAATGCAAAAAGTATATGAAGAGTTAACCTTAGCCTTTAATAGAAATGATGGATATCTTTCTATCCCTGCGTATGAACGTATTGTTACAAAGTATACTACCCTTTTTGAGGATGCAGATACTTTGTTCATACTCCTTCAGGCTGCTGGCTACCCTATTACACAAGAAGGTGATAAATTTTGTCTAACAAGTCATTTTACACCATATGCTGAACAGAAGTTCTGTGTTATCGACATTGAAACCAATGGTTCTAAGCCAGAGACAGCACAAGTTATAGAAGTTGGCGCTGTTATGTTGAAAAATGGTGTAATTATAGATCGTTTTGAAAGTTTTGTTACTTGTACTTTTTTACCTGAATATATTTCAAAAATCACAGGAATTCATCCTGAAGATTTACTCACTGCACCCAGTCAAGTTGAAGTTTTAACTAAGCTTAGAGAATTTATGGATGATGCTATTTTTGTAGCTCATAATGCTAATTTTGACCATGGTTTTTTAAACTACTCCTTTGATCGTTGTGGCTTAGGAAGTATTGGTAACCCTAAACTTTGTTCTATTGAATTAGCACGTAGAACCATAGAAAGTGAACGTTATGGTTTAGCTTATTTAAGTGAAACCTTAGAGCTAGGAGAACATACTCAGCATCGTGCTTTTTCAGATGCTTTAGTTACTTCAAAATTGCTTGAACTTAGTTTTAAAAACTTGCCAGACTATGTAAAGAGTACCTGTGACTTATTACAATTTTCTAGATCAAGTCGTAAAGATAGAACACTCATAAAATTGAACAATGCACATAAAAATTAACATTTTAATATTTATAATATCAAGAGATTGATATAATAAGTAAAATTAACTAAAGGGAAATTATGAAATCTATTAATATTTTCATGGCAACATCAGCTGTTGCATTTTTAGCAACAGGATGTGTAAAGCCTATCACGACTCAGGAAACACAGCCTGTTTATACCAATAATACTACTACAGCACAACCTGCTATTTATGAAACAGCACAACCAATTGTTTACGAAGGAGCAGGCGTATCGTCTGGAACAATTTATGAAACTGCACCAATGGATTCTACTGTTATTACGACTTCAGGGGTAGGGTCAACTACTTATCCTGATCCTTATGCAACTACAGGAACAACTGTAAGCAATTCATATCCTGATCCTTATGCAACGAGTGGAACAACTGTAACTAATGCATATCCTGATCCTTATGCAGCTGGTACTCAGTCAACCGTTAGTAATTATCCAGTTTCAAATTATCCTACAACTACTAGCCAAGCTGGAGGTATTCATTTACAAATTGCTGCATTAAAAGATTATTCTACGGCTGAAGACTATAAAAATAGACTTTCCTTAGCCCCTGGATTATCAGCATATGTTCAACGTGGTAATGTAAATAAAGTTATTGTTGCAGGAATTCCATCTGTTGCAGAAGCAAATAGATTAAAAGAGAGTCGTTTCCCTGGAGCATTTATTGTTCAAGGTGGTTCAATGGGTGGATATACACCAACTGTACAGCCAAACTATGACACAAGCAGTAATGTTTATAATGTAAATAATCCTTATGGGAATAATACTTCATCTGCTAATTCAATCTCAGGTATAGGTGTACAAGTTGGTGCATTTGGTTCTCAAGGAAAAGCGCAATCAGTGGCGAACAGTCAAGGTGCTCAATACCCAGCTATTGTAAAAAGAATTGGTCAATACTATAAAGTGATTTTAACAGGATTCTCAAGTAGGTCAGCAGCGAAATCACATGCTGGCAGAGTTAATGGATTTGTTGTTAATTATTAGTAAATAGCTTTAAAGAGGAAGATAGATTTTATCTATTAACTCTTCATATTCACTTTTGGCATCACTATCTATGGTGATGCCTCCTCCACTTTTATAATATAAATTTTCATTTTCTTTCTCAATAAATCGTATCATTACAGCAGCGTATAAATTTTCACCATCAAATATTCCAAAAACACCCGTATAAAAACCACGTTCATAATTTTCAATTTTATTAATAATATTTACAGTACTTACTTTAGGTGTTCCTGTAATTGAACCTGCTGGTAAAAGTGTTTGAAGTAAGTCTCCTAGGGTTTTATTCCAATCTGTAGGAAGAGTGGCTGTTATTTTAGAACTTACTTGCAGTAGTTCTTTTTCTCCTGCTTTTATTTTTTCAACATAACGAAATTTCTCAACCTGAACATTTACTCCTACCATACTAAGGTCATTTCGCATTAGGTCAACTATCATTACATGCTCAGCCATTTCTTTTTCATTGGCTAGTATTTTCTCTTTCGCATTGGGGATAGAAGCTTCAATGGTACCTTTCATTGGATAAGTAGAAATTTCATTATCAATAATTTCTATAAACTTTTCAGGAGAGAAGCAGATGAATTCATCTTTAAAGTAGAGTTTGTATTTTGCTTTAGCAAAGGTAAATATTTCTTTTAGATTAAGGTCAGTTTCTATAGGAGTTTTAAAAGTGAGGTTGAGTAAGTAGGTGTTTCCTGAACGTATTTCTTCTAAGACTTTTTCTAAAGACTTTTTATAGGATTCAAAGGAAAGAGGAGATTTTTTTAAAAAGTAATTTTTTGTGAGAGGAGTTTTAGGATAATTCCGTTGATTCCCAATTTTAAATAAAATATCGGAATCAAGTTTATTGAGTGGTTGAATGAACTGCTCTTTTAAATCATAAGAGAGAACAAATAGAAATGGTTCTCTTTTTGAAGCAAGTTCATTTATTTTTTGCATTAGTTATCCAAAATAAGTTTTAAGATTGCCATTCTCACAAACACACCATTTTTTACTTGTTCTAAAACTTTAGATCGTTTGTCTTCTAACATTTCATCAGAGATATCAATGTTACGCATAACTGGTCCGGGGTGAAGTAGTAAAATCTCTCTGTTCCCCATTCGCTCTTTGTTGATACAATATTTATTAGCATACTCATTATAGTCTTCAAATATAGGTGCTTTATGTCGTTCAAGTTGGGCTCTTAAACTCATAATCACATCCACTTTTTCAATAACATCATTCAAGTCTTCATATTGAGGTAAGTCATTGTTTGGCATAAAAGGTTTTGGAGCAACGAGTATAACATCTAAGCCTAGACGGGTAAATAAGCGAATACCAGAAGAGGCAACACGTGAACTTACGATGTCTCCAACAATGGCAAGTTTTTTACCTTTCAGTTCTTCTGGTTTATCTACGCCAAAATGTTCCATCATTGTAAAACAGTCAAGTAGTGCTTGAGTAGGGTGGGCATTGTTTCCTGCCCCTGCATTTATGATAGGTGTTAATGCTTTATTAGCAAGTTTTTTAGGAGTGTTGTTAAACTCATGACGGATTATGACTCCATCTGGTTCCATGGCAGCTAAGTTCTCAAAGGTATCTTCAAGACTTTCTCCCTTGTTAGTTGAACTTTTAGAAGGGTCAAGGTGAACTACGGAAGCGCCTAATCGTTTGGCTGCAACTTCAAAAGAACTACGTGTTCTAGTTGAACTCTCAAAGAAAAGGGTAATGAGTAGTTTGTCTTCTAAAATTTTTGAAGGCATTTTTGTTTTAAACGCTTTAGCATCGTTCATTATTTGGATTAATTGGCTGTCATTAAAATCATTTGTATCAACAAGGTGTTGCATGAATCCTCTTTGCATTTAATTTTAAGATTATAGCTAATAGATAGTAAAAATCGCGTTTTTTACGCATTCCCTATAATATAAGAATAACAGAAATATATATGTTATATAAAATACATGTTATAAATTAATATTAACTTGATAAAATAAAGAAAATAACAGAGGTTTTAAAGGTAAAGGAGTGAAAAGAATGTTAAATAAAGAAGAGTTAGACTATTTCCAAAATATGTTAGAGGAGACAAAAGTACAAATCTTAAGTAATCTAGACAGTACTTCCTCGGAGTTAAATACATTAAGAGATAACAGTCCAAGAGACGAAGGCGACCATGCTTCTATGCAAAGAGGACAGAGCCTAGGCAATACTATTATGCTTAAACAAGCTGATAAACTAAAAGCCATAGAGCGTAGTCTCAAAAGAATTGAGAATGAAACTTATGGTATTTGTGATTCATGTGGAGAAGCAATTAACATAGAAAGACTTAAAGTCAAAGTGTTTGCTGATTATTGTATTTCATGTAGAGAAATTATTGAACAGGAGAATGCTTAGTATTGTCTGTTCACTACACGCCACATGATAAAAAGTGAGAATATTAAAAAAAGAAACGTTGAAATAATCTTTATCCAAACTAGCCATGCCATTGTTTCGCTAATAAAGAACATAGAGAGGTTAGAGATTAACATTAGGCTAAAAAGTATAAGGGTTGTTTTTGACTCAAAAGAAGAATTTTTATTTTTTAGAGAAAGAAAATGAGTTAAAATAAAAATAACAGTTCCCATGGCAAACAGGTGAGGGGTCACAACTTCCAAAAGACCAAAGATACTTTTTTGAACATAATAATCTGTAAAACTTTCTATGCTTAAAGAAGTATGTAAAAGTAACATCCAAACCCCTGTAATAAGAAGCATAAGTAACATAAGTAAAAAGTAACGAATGACAATGTTATAGAGCTTGTTCACTACCTAAGTCTCCACATAATGCTAAGCCCCATGATAAATGCAAGTAAATGCCATAGTATAAAAAATCCAATCCATAGTGTAATGAAGAGTGAATAGCTAAAGGTAAGTAGTAATGCTACATGACTTAAAATAGCTGTTATGAAAGAGAAGTGTATAAGATATTGTTTAGAGCTAGGATTTAAACGAATAAGAATTAGGGCTAAAAGCATAAGGGTTATCATGGAACTTAAGATGTTACTGTGGGTACACTCCAAGAGGGTATCAAATAAGATAGGATCTAAAAACTCTTCTTCATTTCCTATAATGGTATTGCTAGCTGTTGTAAGGGTTAGTCCAATTTGATGTTGATGTAATACGATGTCTAGTCCTAAATAAAGTAAAAGTGTTAAGACTAAGAAGAGGATGAGTTTTTTGAGTAAAGGATTTTTATTTAATTCTTTACTCTTGTCTAAAAATTGCATTGTACTTTACTTGATTATAGTTTTTGTTCTACAATGGCTAAAGCAAGTCTAGCTGCGTCAGAAATGGCACGTGCTGAAAGGGTTGCACCTGAGATTGTAGGAATATCTTTTCCTGCCATAAGGGTGTCTTCACTTGTTTTCCCATTAAGTACTTCTGTCCATTCTTTATTTGGTTTATATTCACTGGGTTCTTTAAATGAAACAATCTCTGTGGAGAGCATACTTTTGTTAGCATCGACGATGTATAAGATAGCTGCATTTTTAGTACGAATTCGCTGTTTTAAAAGAATAGCATTTCCTAATATTTCTTCATTTTTCGTTACTTTATAATAACGTACTATTTTAGAACCGACTTTTGTATTTGCTAATGTTTGAATATTTTTAACATCTTCTTTGGTTAAAATCAGAGATTTTTTTTCAATCTTAATGTCAAGATTATCAAAATTTGATTTTAAGAGTTCGTCAATGGAAATTTTCTCTTGGGAAAATAGCATACTTGTTAAAATAGTAAAAATAAGTGTTATTTTTTTTATCATAAGTATTTAACCTTTTTATATGTAAGTGCTATTAAAATAGCACTTGATTGTTGTGAAATTGTGAGAAATTATACTCTAAAATACATATCCTGTACCTAACTCAATTCTGTCATCATCCACACCAGCATTATCTCTCATCACATAGTTGGCTTTGAGAACAACATTTGGTGTGGGTTTGTAATTCACGCCGATGGTTGTGTTAACGATATCTTTACCTGATGCAGTTGAGGCACCTGTAGCATCAAATTTTTCGTCAAAACGGTTGTATTTTTCATATTGAACAAATGGTGACCACTCGTTTGTTACATCGTATGCTGCTGTAACATAATATCCCGATCCTTTTCCTGATGCTGTACTTGCATTAGAAATGGCAACAGCAGAAGCATCAGATACTTTACTTTGAGCATAAAGTCCATTAATATGAATGTTATTTAAGTTGTATCCAGCATGAACTTCAGCAATGGTTGTCTTGACATCACTTAAAGCAGTATTATCATGACCTGCTTCACCTGTGAAAACAGAAGCACCTACATTAAATCCAACATTACTTTTATAGTCTGCCCGTGCTACAAAAGCAAAGTCATCAGCTTTTGACTTTTGTCCACTTTGTCTCATGCCTCTTACTTCTGTACCCTCACTGGCATCTAATCCAGCGATAATACCTACTTGATAATCAAAGTTATTCATTGAACCATGAACTACGGCACCATTTTCATGCCATGTAGAAGGGACAATGTACTTTTCAACTTCTGGTCGACTCACTGAATGAAAGGTTGTAGGCTCATGATATAAGTTTACCATTCCAACAGGCACAATCATATGACCCACTTTTATAGCAGCATTATTGTTGAGTTTGAAGTCCAAATAGGCTTGCTCTACAACGCTGTATCCACCTGTACTTTCACGTCCTCCATGTTCCCACTCAATTTCTGAAACAAATTTAATATTGTCTGTAAACTGGTAGCCAACGTATAAGATAGCACGGTAGATATCTAGGTTACTTGAGGTACTTTTGTCTTGGTAATTGGTATAGTCCATCTTCCCATAACCACCAAATGAAAGTTTATCATTTACTGATGAGTCAGACTCTTTTTCTTTAATTTGTGCAATCTCTTCTGTAAGTGCATCAAGTTTGGCATTTAATTCGTCTAGTTCAGTTGCTTGTAGTGTTAGGGTACTGGCTAAAATAGCTGACCCGATTAATAATTTTTTGTACATCTTGTACTCCTTAGTAAATAATTATGAGAATAGTAATCAATTAAAATTAAAATAAGATAAAATTACTCCGATTTAATATTTTATTTGGGAAATTACTAAATTAATAATTAAAATAAGCTGATTTTACTGATGACACTTTAGGGTTAATAGAGGAAGAAGAATTAATTGTTACAGTTATAAATACTATAGCCATAGAACATGTACGAGTTTTTCTAAGTTTCCATAAAGAACATTGCCATTAGGACGTACTAAAATATAAGCTATATGAGGATTGGTCACTAAAAAGTGTAAAGCCTCTTTAACAGACATAACCCCAATAGCTGTAGCCATAGCATCAATGAGGGTATTGTTTTGTTTGGTTATTAGGGTAATAGAAACAAAACTTTTACCTTGCATTTTAGTTTTAGGATTGATGAGGTGATGATGCTTTTGAGTTTTTACATAACGCCTATAGGTTCCTGAAGTGCTTATGGAAGTATTTGGCTGAAGTATTTTTAGTTCTGCAAAAGTTTTTTCGTGAAATGGGGAATCTAGGTAAACACTTGTAGGGTGAAGTACTTGAATGTCGCCAGAAAGTGCGATGATACCATGGGAAATGTTTTGTTCTCTATAGTAGTTGCCTACTTTGTCTACACCAAAACCTTTGCCCATACCTCCTAAGTCTAAGGTTATGTTTTTGTCTAAACTAATAATATTATCTTTTATGTGTATTCCATTTATATTGGTACTGGCATTTCTTAATGCTTCTTGGCTTGGAATTTGTTCCTCTTCTCCAAAATTATAAAGCTTTTTTGTAACCGAACCAATGCTAATGTCAAAAAAACCATTACTTTTTGTGTAAAGCTCTTGACTTCTGTGAATACTTTCTAGTAAATAGTTATTAGCTTTCACCTTCTTGTATTGGTTTAGTTTGTAGAGTAGGGCTTTTTTATTGTAAGAAGAGAGAGAAAGCTCTATCTCTTTTAGCAGTTTAAATCCTTGACTAATCTCATGTTGAGATTCTTTTTTTAATGATATAGTGCCAAATGTTCCCATTTGTAATTGTGTACGTTGAATGGCTTGAGACATAGAGCAGGTAAGAATAAGAGAGAGTAATAGTATTTGTTTCATAAGATGAAAGTTTAGCAAAATTTTATTAATGATAACTATTATTATTTTTATTTGAAATTAAGAATTTTTCCGATACTCTTCTCAAGTCAAAACTAATGATAACTATTATCATTATATTTTTAAGGAAAATTTATGAAAAAAACCATAACTATTTTAGCACTGTTAAGTACACTAACTTTACAAGCAGATGTTAATGGGTATCTAAGAGGTACCTATCATGTTCATGATATAGAAAATGACAAAAAATATCAAGATGATGCCATTGGAGGAAAACTTCATTATGAAACACCTTCATATAAAGGGTTGAAATTAGGGTCGAGTCTTTATTTTACAACTAAAGTGTTTAATGATGATAATAGTGACCTTATACCTTTACGTGGTGAGTATGACAAATCTTATGCGATTATAGGTGAACTTTATATCCAAGGTGAGTTTGGAAACAGTTTAGTGAAGATAGGGCGTCAAGAGTTAAATACCCCATTTGCTGATATTGATGACATCGGAATGGTTCCTAATACGTTTGGAGGAATTAGTTTAGTTAATAATGACTTGAAAGATACAGAGGTTTTTTTAGGACAGATTAATAAGATGGCTGGTGTTGGTGCAGAGGTTGTTGATAAGTTTAGTAAAATTAATGGTTCAGATAACATGCAAATCATAGGTGTTGACTATAGTGGATTTGAAAATATTAAACTCTCTGCTTGGTATAACCGATTGAAGAATGCAGAGATTGATGGTATTGGTTATTTAGAGTCAACCTATGAAAATGATTTTAAAAATTATACTTATGCTTTAGGTTTACAATATGCTAATCAATCTTATAGTATAGGTGAAGATGCTAAAGTTTTTGGAGCCAAAGTAGATTTCGGTGTTAATAATCTAGGCTTACTTTTTTCTGGAGCGTATAATGAAATTAAGGATAATGTTGCGAGCAGTGGCTTTGGTGGAGGACCATTTTTTTCAGGTGCAGAATTTTTAGTAGTTGATAATGCTGGGAAAAATGCTAAAACAACAAGTTTTGGTTTAGAGTACGATGCATCGACCCTTGGTCTGAAGAATTTAACTTTAGGGCTAGGAAAAATGTATATTGAGACCGAAAGTAAAGAGAAGTCAAGTGAACTTGATGTGTTGGCTGCGTATCAAATTAATGAAAAATTAGTTGTAGACATGGTATACACACACTTGAAGGCTGAAGCAGTGGGTGTTGATAACGCAAAACATCTACATGCTTATGTTAATTATAGTTTTTAATTTAGAAAAATCGTGATTTTATCGCTGATTAAGTTGATAGTCACTATCATTTACAAAAAAATAGACCAAGGAAAATAATTTATGAAACTTTCAGATTTAGAAAAGGGTGATAAAGCCCTTATTGTCAGCATAGGAACAGATGAGTCTTTAAAGGGTCGTCTCTTTTCTTTTGGCATTGCACGAGGTACTGAAATTAGTATAGAAGCTTGTTCTTTGGGAAAACAGACCGTTGAAATTATGGCTGAAGAAACTTTAGTGGGCTTACGTATGAGTGAAGCTCAGAAGATAGAAGTAAGGCAACTAAATAAAGCCAAAGAGGAAAAGAAGTAATGGATACTATTAAAGTAGTTTTAGCAGGACAACCAAATGTTGGAAAGTCTATGCTTATTAATACCATGAGTGGTTCAAATGCTCTAAAAGTTGGGAACTTTTCAGGGGTAACAGTAGAGAAGACAGAAGTTGCGTTTCATCATGACTCGCATACACTCGAAATGGTCGACTTACCTGGAACATACTCTATAGCTGGATTTACACATGAAGAAAAAGTTGCCCATACTTACTTATTAAATGAAGAGTATGATGTAATCATTAATGTTTTAGACTCTACACATTTACAAAGAAACTTACTGTTAACTTTAGAGCTTTTAAAACTCAATAAAAAGATGGTTCTAGCTTTAAACATGGCAGATGAAGCCGAAAAAGAAGGTTTAGAAATTGATGTTAAGCAAATTGAAGCCATTACAGGTGTGCCAACTGTCTTAGTTTCAGCAAGTTCGGGTGAGGGGATTGAGGACTTACTTCATAGAGTCCATGAAGTGTTTGACTCAAAAGAGAGAAGGGTTTCAAACATTGTTTACTCTGAACCTTTGGAAGAAGAGATTATAGAACTTTCGAATTTTATGGATGAGAAAGTTTTTCAAATACGTGATTTAAGTTCACGTGAGATGGCAATTCGTATTTTATTTGAAGACAAAGACTTGTATGAAGAATTGCATGTTCAACCTATTATTACAGAGTTGCAACCTCGTATTGTTAGAGCGTTGAAACATATTTATATGCACCATGAAACTAAAAACGTATCGGACATTAAATCCAATGAATACATTGCCATTGCTAGAGGTATTCGTATGGAAACGGTTAAAAGTAAAAAGGTTAGAGAACTTAAAAATAGAACGCAGAAAATTGATGCTATTTTATTGAATAAGTTTATTGGTATTCCTATATTTTTATTTTTTATGTGGGGACTCTTTCAGCTTACTTTTGAAATAGGTTCTATTCCTATGGAGTGGATAGAAGCTGGTATTGGTGCTTATGGAGATTGGATTGGTTCACTTATTTCTCATGAAGCAACACGCTCGTTGATAGTAGATGGAATTATTGCTGGGGTTGGGGCTGTTTTACTTTTCTTACCAAACATTATCATCTTATATATAGGTATAGCTTTACTCGAAACAACGGGGTACATGAGTAGGGTAGCATTTTTACTTGATGGGTTTTTTCATAAATTTGGTCTACATGGTAAAAGTTTTATTCCTTTGGTTACGGGCTTTGGTTGTTCTGTTCCTGCTTATATGTCAACAAGAACACTTAAAAATGAAAAAGACAGACTTATTACACTTTTCATTATAGGGTTTATGTCTTGTGGGGCAAAAATGCCTGTATATGTTCTTTTTGTAGGGGTATTCTTTGCACCAGAAGAAGCTGGAAATATTCTTTTCATTATTTATCTTGCAGGAGCATTCCTTGGATTGATTATGGCAAAAGCACTTAGACTCTTTGTATTTAAAGGGGAAGCTGAACCATTTGTAATGGAGATGCCAAAGTATAGACTGCCTTCATTCTCTTTGATTTGGCATACAGTGTATAACAAGGCATTGAGTTACTTGAAAAAAGCTGGTACGTTTATTTTAGCTGCTTCAATGCTTATTTGGTTTGCTTCTACCTATCCAAAACAGCCTCTTTTTGATGCTGAGTATGCAGTGAAAATTGAGGCAGTTGGAAAAGATGAAGCCTTAGTTTCAAAGCTTGAAAATGAATTAAAACTTAAAAAGTTAGAATCAAGTTACTTAGGACAAATAGGAAAAGCAACAGAACCTATTTTTGCACCACTTGGATTTGACTGGAAGATGACAGTTGCCTTAGAGACTGGATTAGCAGCTAAAGAAGTAGTAGTTTCAACTTTAGGGGTACTCTATGCAATTGGTGATGATGTAGATGAGGGAAGTTCTTCACTACAAGAGCAGCTAAGAGAAAATATTGGTTTTGCTTCAGCAATGGCTTTCATTGTCTTTGTAATGATTTACTTACCATGTTTAGCAGCATCAATGGTTTTTGCTAAAGAAGCTGGAGGTTATAAATATTTGGTTTATTTATTTGTGTTTACCTCAGTGACAGCGTGGATTCTTTCGTTTATTACCTATAGGATTTTGATATAATTACCCTTTAACTTTTAAATGGGGTAGTTGTATAATGCAAACACTTTTTTACATAGGACTTATTTTTGTTCTTGGTGCATTTATGAAATGGATTAGTGCAAAGGTAGGTCTACTTAATGTAGTAGGCTACCTTATTTTAGGTTTTCTTATTGGCCCTTCTGTTTTAGGAATTATTACTCATGAGTTTATAGAACAAACGCACATTATTACGGATCTTTCATTATCTCTCATTGCTGTTTTAGTAGGTGCGAATTTAAAGTACAACCTTATTAAAGAAGTTTGGGGCAAGATAGTGATTGTTTCTCTTTTTGAAACATTTTTCACTTTCCTTTTTATTTTTATTAGTTTTTACGTGTTTTTTGATTTCTTTTCTTTTGGGCTTTCCGAGAACAATCGATTGCTCATAGCACTTTTGTTTGGTGGACTTTCTGCTGCAACAGCTCCTGCAACTATTTTAGCGATTATTCATGAACTCAAAGCAAAAGGAAAATTTAGTTCTTTTTTACTCTCAGTAGTCGCAGCTGATAATGCCATAGCCTTGATACTGTTTTCATTTATAGTAGCATTTACTTCTGTGATGATAGGGGACTTTCCTTGTACAGGTAGTACATTCTTCTCTGTTTTATGGATTATTTTCTTAAGTGTATTATTGGGTGCTGTGGGGGCTATTATCTCTGAGTTAATTGACCGTATCTTTATAGACGAACCAAGCATGAAGACTACTTCTACATTAGGAATGATATTTATAGTTTATAGTCTCAGTGAATATTGGGGACTGAAACCACTTTTCTCTTCTTTAGTTATGGGCATAGTTATGGCAAACATATCCAATGAATTCTTTTTAGTAAAAGAGGAGTTTGACAACCATTTAAAAAATATTATCTTTTTACTCTTCTTTACTCTTTCAGCGATGCATTTAGACGTTAGCTTTCTTGTTAGTATGCCATTGGTGATAGTGGTTTATGTTCTCTTTAGAATTCTTGGTAAAGTTGTGGGTGTGTGGATTGGTTCAAAGGTCTCAGGTTGTGATGACAAGCATGTACAAAAGTATTTAGGTGTAGCCTTGTTTCCTCAAGCTGGAATAGCCATTGGACTTGCCCTCTCTTTACAAAACACAGCAGGATTTGAAATGGTCGCCCCTTTAGTATTAAATGTTATTATTGCAACCACTTTAGTACATGAGTTTATAGGCCCACTGTTTACAAAGCATGTATTGAAAAAATCGGGGGAATGTGATTGTGATGGAAGTTAATTATCGTTTGTAGTTAGTAAACCTTTAAATAAGAAGCCAATAAAGATACAATATCTAAGAATGTTTTAAAATGGGAGTGCTAAAGAATGGGTTCAAACTTTTTTACAAATGAAGAGGAGAATACACTTAAAAATAGAATAAACAGTGCTTTAAAAAAAGATAAGAATATTAAATATTTGGATTTTCTTATTGGATATTTTCGTATTACAGGGTTTGATAAAATTTCTGATAATCTTTCTTATATTAAAAAAACACGAATTCTGGTGGGAATTAATGCTGATAAAAGTGTTTATGATGCTTCTCAACTTATTAAAAAATTTGCAGAAGAGCAAATAGAAATTTATAATGAAGAGCCAATTGATTTAAAAGAGTATCAAAACTTTAAATCTATGATAAATCTTATAGTTGCAAAAAAGATAGAAGTTCGTATATCTGCTGATAAAAATGTTCACTCCAAAATGTATCTTATGCGTGATGAAGGGGAAGTTGACCATGAAGGTAAAGAGACCGAGTATCAAGGTCGGGTGATTATTGGTTCATCAAACTTAACGCATAATGGGTTAGAAGCGAATACAGAGATTAATGCTGAACTCAAAGATGATAAGAGTCTAAAAGATGCTGTAAAAGTATTTGAAAATCTTTGGAGTGAATCGGTTGAGCTTACAGAAGATGATTTTGATAAGTTTATTATTCCTAAGTTAAAAGAACCTTCAGAAAAACAAGAAATTACAAAAGAGAATATAACTCCTTATCAAGTATATATTAAAACTTTACAAGTTTATTTTAATGAGAGAATAGATTTCATTGATTTTAATAGTAATGATATGCCAAAAGAGTTTAGAACTTTTAATTATCAGTCTGATGCTGTACAAGATGGAATAAGTAAACTCAATAAATATAATGGGTTTTATTTAGCCGATGTTGTTGGGCTTGGAAAAACTATTATTGCTATATTAATTATTAAGAGGCTAAAAGTAGATACACTTGTTATTGCTCCAAATTCTGTATTGAATCAATGGAGAAAAGCCATTAAAGATTTTAAAATAGAGAATATCGAATGTGTTTCTAAAGATAGTATTCCTGATGCTACTAATGCTGAACTTATTGTCATAGATGAAGCACATAATTTTAGAAACAGTGATACCAACAGATATGTGAAGTTGGAACAAGTTTGTAAACATCCTTATCAAAAAAAGATTATGCTACTTTCAGCAACACCACAAAATAATGAACCAAATGACATTGCTAATCAAATATATCTGTTTCAAAATCAAAATGCTTCTACTATTCCAAATCTCTTAAAATTGAAAACTTTTTTTGACGGTAAAAATAAAGCCTATCAAGATATTATCAAAAATCCATCTAATAATGACAAGAAAGCACTTGATGACATTTCACAAGATATAAAAAGTAGTGTATTAAAGTATATTATGACTAGAAGAACAAGAAGTGACATTGAAAGTTGTGAAATGTATAAATCTGATGTTGATAGTTTTCCAAAACTTGCACAATTAACACCTTTACAATATGAGTTGAAAGAGAAAGATTTAATAAAAAAATACAATGAAACAGCAGAGTATTTACAAGTGAAGCTTCAATATGCACGATTTAAATCATTAAATAAGTTAAATCAAAATGGTAGAGCCAAATATAAAAGCATACATCCTCATATTAGTGATAATATTTTTGATGAAAACCCATTGGCTAAACTGATGCAGATACAATTGGTGAAAAGATTTGAAAGTTCATTTGAAGCATTTAAAATATCACTCAATAGACATACTAGACGATTGGATAAATTTATACAACTCTTTAAAGAAGAAGATATTATTTATTTGGGTGATAGATCAAATGAATTTTTAGATGATGATAAAAATAAATTTAAAATCGTTGGTGATAAAATAGAATATGATGTTTTAACAAGATTTGGAAAGTATAAAGAGAGCAGACAATTAAAAGGGAATATTTTTAGGAAAGAAGATTTTGAAAAAGACTTTCTAGACTTATTAGGAAAAGATTTAGAACGTTTTGAAGCGTTAAATGAACAATGGAAATATGAAGAAAGAGACCCAAAAATTGAAATTTTTAAAAAAGAACTACAAACATATAAAGATAAAAAAGAGAAAGTAGTTGTTTTTACAGAGTCACAGGATACAGGACGATATTTGGCGAAGAACTTAATCTCAAAAGTATTGTACATAGACTCTAATAATAGAGATGAGAACATTGAACTGATAGCTCAAAATTTTGATGCGAATATTGATAAAAAAGAACAAAGAGATGATTACAACATTATCATTACGACAGATACTCTAGCCGAGGGGATAAACTTACATCGAAGTCATATTATATATAACTACGATATACCGTGGAATGCTACAAAACTTATGCAAAGAATTGGTAGAATCAATCGTATTGGTTCACAAGCTGATAGCTATAGTGTTTTTAACTTTAAACCTGTAGCAAAAAGTGAAGAGATAATTGGACTTTCGCATAAAGCTCATACTAA
Organism: uncultured Sulfurovum sp.; assembly: GCA_902727895.1. Taxonomy (GTDB): domain Bacteria; phylum Campylobacterota; class Campylobacteria; order Campylobacterales; family Sulfurovaceae; genus UBA1140. The sequence goes on along the minus strand of CACVAP010000011.1, from coordinate 12,989 downwards.
ATTACAATCATTCCATTCTACGTATGGTGAAGACAACAAGATATATACCGATGCTGAAAATGTGGAATCTAAAGAGTTGTTTGAGATAATGAAACTGGAAAAAGAAGAGATAGATGATGAGTTAATGTTTTTACAAGAGGTACGTACATTCAAAGATAACTATCCAGAAGAGTATCAGGAAATAGAGAAGCTAAGTAATGACATACAAATAAGTTTAAAAAATATCTCTATGAATTACCTCTATAAAAAAGGAACTAAAACCCATAGATTTTACAGTCTTGATGCAAAAGTAAATGAGATAGATTTTGTAACTTTTGCCACAAGTTTAAAAAGCTATTCAAATGACATGAGTATAAAAGGTGATGATAAATTCATAGAAAATATACAAAGTAAAGTAGATGACTATCATCAAGTCAATGTTATAGATAAAATAGAGATGCAAGAAAATGATACTCAAAATAGTGCTAACAATGGTAAAGCGATTGGTATATTAAAAATATATGCAAGAAATAAAACCATAACTAAAGAGCAATATCAACTTGTAAGAAAACAAGTAGAAGATGGTGTATATAATAATTTATCCAAAGAGATTATCAATAGTACGTCAGAAAATATATTGGCTATATTAAGTAATAAAAAAATAGCCACTAAGAAAACAATAATAACCGACAAAGAAGAGATGCAGTTTGTGGTTACATGTGTAAAAGGATTATAGGGTGATAGAAACACTAATAGACAATGATTTTAATGAAACAAAATATTTGGAATTTTTAAGAGATAGATTTAATTTAGAAACAAAAAAAGCAACCATAAAAAAAGTTCAAAATAGTAAATATATAGAGAGCTATCAAGAGTTAGGAGCGATTGAAATTGATGGAATTGATGAGATTGGTTTTTTTATTGTCAAGTCATTAAAGTCTAACATTGAAAACATAAGAGTGGGATTTAATCAATTTATTGGAAATTTAATTGAGACCAATAAGTACCCTTATGATGGTTTGATTGTTGCCATTTATCATCCAAAGAGTGATGTTTGGCGTTTGTCTTACGTGGCTCTTGAACTTGATGAGAACAGAGAACTCTCAACACAACCTAAAAGATACACGTTTGAGTTGGGTAAACACATACCTACTAAAACGGCTAAACATCAGCTGGAAATATTAAATAAAGATAGTACACTCGAAGAGATAAAAGAGGCATTTTCTGTAGAAAAATTATCAAATGAATTTTTTAGAGAATATAAAAGCCTTTATCATGCTTTGGTAGGAAATATTTTAGTGGTTCTTAAAAAGAATAGATCTGAAATACAAATAGCTTCTAAAGAGACCATGAAAGATGAAAAAAGAGTGAGAGCTTACATTAAAAAAATGTTGGGTCGAATTGTATTTTTATATTTTGTGCAAAAGAAACGTTGGTTAAACGATGATAAAAAATTTCTATCCAATCTTTTCAAAGAACATGCAAGCCAAGAGATAAACTTTTTTGATGCTATTTTGGAGCCACTTTTTGTGGAGATGCTCAATAAAAAAAGAGACAAGGACAAAGCTGTACTTGGTGGTAAAGAGTACATTGTGCCTTATTTAAATGGTGGGTTATTTGAAAAAGATGATGAAGATAAATTAGACTTTGGTGTTCCAAATAGTGATTTAGAAAAGGTATTTGAGCTTTTTGACAGTTATAACTTTACGGTGATAGAAGACACCCCTCATGATAGTGAAATAGCCATTGACCCTGAGATGTTGGGTAGGGTTTTTGAAGATTTGTTAGAAGACAGAAAAGATAAGGGGGCATTCTATACACCTAGAGAGATAGTTCATTATATGTGTAAAGAGTCACTTAATAACTATATGGAAACAAAACCAAAAGAACAAGATGCGTTGGCTTATCTTAAGAAGATTAAAATCATTGACCCTGCCATTGGTTCAGGTGCTTTTCCTATGGGAATGTTACATGAAATAATAGAAAAACGATACTCTTTAGGAGATGAAACTGAACTTTCTGATATGAAAAGAGAGGTTATTCAAAACTCTATTTATGGGGTAGATATAGAACCCTCAGCTGTTGAGATAGCAAAGCTTAGGTTCTGGTTGAGTATTGTGGTTGACGAGGTAAAACCTACTCCTCTTCCTAATCTTGCTTATAAAATTATGGTGGGGAATAGTTTGATTGAGGCTTTAGGAAGTATCGACCCCTTAGCACAAAGAAAAAAAGGCTCTAAAGTTGAGGCAGAACGTGTTGACTGTTTGAAAGAGCTTGATAGGTTAATAACAGATTACTATAAAGAACATACTGATAAAAACCAATTAAGAGCAAAGATAACCAAAGAGTTTGAAAAATTATTTAAAGATATATCTAAAAAATATCCACTCAATAAAGATAGCCTTTTAACAGGAACAACCCCCAAAGACATAGAAGCCAGAGAGATAGCAAAAACAATCTTAGATTTAAAGCAAAATCATTTTAGCGATAAGATATTTTTGTATAAATTATTTTTTAGAGATATTATGAACAATGGTGGTTTCGATGTAGTTATAGGAAACCCTCCTTATATACGCCATGAAAAAATAAAAGAGCTAAAACCAAAGCTCAAAGAAGAGGGATATAAATCTTATAGTGGTACAGCAGATTTATATATCTACTTTTTTGAGAAAGGGTATAGGCTTTTAAAAGAGAATGGTACTTTAAGTTATATTACCTCAAATACTTATGTCAATGCTAGATATGCTGAAAAATTTAGAGAGTTTATTATAAATAATGTTAATGTCTTAAGCTATATTGATTTTAGTAAAGTGCAATTATTTGATAGTGCAACTGTGGCAACTTCTATTTTTATTTTAAATAAGAATAGTCAGAAAAATAAATACTTTCAATATTGTGATACAAAAGGCTATAAAAAAGATGAAGATTTAGAAAAGTTTGTTAGTAAAAATAATTTTGATTATTTACAAAATGATTTAAGAAAAGAAGGTTTTATTTTTGCTTCAAAAGAAGAATTAGAGATAAAAAAAGTTATAGATAAAAAAGGTAAGAAGTTAAACGGTGAAGATTGGGATATTCAAATTAAATCAGGCATTAAAACAGGGTTTAATGAAGCATTTATTATTGATGAAGCAAAGAAAAATGAACTTATTGAAAAAGACCCTAAAAGTACTGAAATTATCAAGCCAATCCTTAGAGGTAGAGATATAAAGAAGTACGATTATAGTTTTGCTAATAAATGGTTGATTAATTCTCATAATAATCCACCGATTGATATAGAAGAGTATCCAGTAATAAAAGAACATTTAGATAAATATTATGATAAATTACAGAAAAGAAGTGACAAAGGTATTAGCCCATATAATTTAAGAAACTGTGCTTATTTAGATGATTTCGAGAAAGATAAAATTATGTGGCTTGAACTAAGTGATAATTCTAAATTTACACTTGATACGAAAAAATATTATTTAGAAATGACAGTATTCTTTATGACAGGAGAAGATTTAAAATATTTATTGGCTTTATTAAATTCAAAACTTATTTATTGGTATTTTAACCTTATTTGTGCAGAATCGGGTGTAGGTACAAATAGATGGAAAAAAATTTATGTGGAGCAACTTCCAATTATAAAAATCCAAAAAGAAGCTCAAAAACCTTTTGAAATTTTGGTGGATTATATAATTTTCTTAAAAGCCTCAGATAAAAATATAGACAAGTATGCAGATAATGAAACTATAATTAAATATCATTTTGAAGAGGTGATTGATAGTCTTGTGTATGAACTTTATTTTAGAGATGAATTTCAAGATAAAAATATAGAATTTTTAAAATATGCAAAAAAATATTTTAAACCGATTGAAAATTTGTTAGAAGATGAGAAAATAAAAGTTATTCATAATTCATATCTATTATTGATAGAGCAACACAATGAAATACGAAATAATTTAGAACTTATGACAATTAGATTAAAAGATTTAATCTTACCAATTAAGAGGAGTTTGTAATGAAAAAAATTAATAAGTTAACACTTGAAAATTTCAAATTTTTCTATGGCACAGAAGAGTTTAAATTTGAAGGTAAAAATATACTAATTTATGGAGAAAATGGAAGTGGAAAAAGTTCTATTTATTGGGCATTATACACATTTTTTCAAAGTTCATTAAAAGTAGATAGTGAAATAAAAAAATACTTTGATATTTTGGATAAAGAAAATTTAACAAATAGGTTTATAGAAGAAGATGAAAGTAGTCATATCGCATTAGAATTAATTGATGAGAATAAAAATATTGATGACCCCATGGTTATTTCTAAAACTATATTTGATACGAATAAAGATGATAATACTCAAATTCAAGAAGCAATGAAAGCTAGTGATTTTATTAATTTCAAACTCTTGTCAAGGCTTTATGACTTTAAAAATCCAGAAGAGATTGATTTGTTTATTATGTTTGAAAAAGAGGTTTTAAATTATCTATTTATAGATAACCTAAATTTAAGTACGTTATGGGATGAATTAAAAGTAGGACTTAATCCAAAGCCTAGAATGTCAGACTCCTTGTATAAGGAATTTCAAGCTAAGATTACTTTATTTAATGACTACTTTATAAGATTGATTCCAATTTTGTTAAAAGATTCAAATGAGTTTCTAAAAAATGATTTTAATGAAAATATAGAAATATCTATGGAGTATAAAAAAGCTACTTATAATGATTTTGTAGCAAACAGCACAACTAAAAGAAATAGTAAAACCATAGCACCAAATATAAAGTTAACAGTAAAACTCCTAAATGATGACATTGAGAATGACATTGTAGAAAGACCACATACCTTTTTAAATGAAGCAAAACTAACAGCCATATCATTATCTTTAAGGTTTAGTATTTTAAAAAATCGACTGATAAGTGATTTAAGAGTATTAGTTTTAGATGATTTACTTATTTCTCTTGATATGTCATATAGAATAGAAGTTATAAATATCTTAGAAAAACATTTTTCTGATTTTCAGTTAATTATTATGACACATGATAAAGGATTTTATCAGTTATTAAAAAGAAAAATAAGTACACAAGCTTGGAATGTATATGAACTCTATAACCAAAATGATAAACAGTGTGTAAAAGAGGCAAAAAGCTCTTTTGAAAAGGCAAAAAAATTATTTGAAGATAGAGATTATGAAGCAACGGCACATTTTTTAAGAAAAGAGACAGAAGAGATACTTAAACATTATCTTGATCCTAATCTAAAATATATAAATAAAGAGTTTACGACATTGGAATCTTTAATCAATAGAGTTAGAAATGAAATTGAATTGGATTATATAAAAAGTTTTGATAAGTTTTTTAGAGATAGAACTATGGATATTGAAACTGCTAAAAAAATAAGAAATTTTGAGAATGATACAGAGTTAGATTCAAGTATTAAACAACAATTATTTCAAGCTAGAGGAGATTTGTTTAACCTATTTATAAAGTATACGGAATATAAAAATAATGAGGTTAAAATATTTGAAGAGCTAAAAAATATTAAGGATAGAGTGTTAAATCCATCTTCACATTATTCAGAAGCTCCTATTTTTAGAAAAGAGATACATGATGCAATAGAATTGATTGGTAGATTAAATGATTTTTTAAAAGATAAAGAGAGTAGCAATACAATTGCACAGGTAAGTCAAAACTGTGCAGAAACGATTGAATCAGTTGCACTCCCACTGGCAGAACATACTCATGCATTTATACTTGATTTTACAGAAGATATATTAGATAAGATTATTGAGATTGATACACCTGAAGCACTCAATGATTTTTTGAAAATAAAGCTTTTGATTAATATTCACTCATTTACATTGGAGCAATTTGAGGAAATCATAAACAAGATAACAAGTCATAATAGACAATACCAGTTCAATGATGAAAGTGGAGAGATATTAAAAGATATTTTTATTACAAAGGTATGGGATGTTGAATATAAAAAAGTATGGTGTAGACTAATTCGTAGTATTAATATAAATACACAAATTAAAGAGTGGTTTGAAAATAGAGGCTGTTATAATACTCACTCTCCTGATGATTATAATTGTGATTTTTTAGATGATGAAATACCATTTTAATGTTGAATTGATAGGGTTAGATAAAAAGATCATCTTAAACATTTAAATTTAAAATAAAGTTAGAAGACTATTGAAAAACTTCTATGATTCTAATTATAATCAATCTGATAAAACTAAGAACTCTGATTTTTGGGAAGCCATTTTGATTAAAGATACTGGAGAGCCAATCAAAAGTATACTTGCTATTGTAGAGAGTTAAATAAAGTAAGCTATACTGTTAATTACTAATTAACAAAATGGATATAAAATGTTAACTAATATAAGAAAACTAGAAAAAAGAATACTCAAAGAAGTACCCAGTGACTATAAACGTTATCTTTACCATGCAATAGATTTTAACTCACAGATGATAGGTATTGTTGGGGCTAGGGGTGTAGGGAAGACAACATTACTTTTACAGTATATTAAAGCACTCAAAGAAGAGATAGATTCTTATAAAAGTCTCTATTTCTCTTATGACTATCCTAGTAATATAGAAATAAAACTTATAGACCTTGCCGAAGCTTTTTCTAAGATAGGTGGGGAATATCTTATAATAGATGAGATACATAAATATAAAGCATTTGCTATTGATTTGAAAGCTGTTTATGACTTTTATCCTAAAATTAAAGTCATTTTTACTGGCTCATGTGCCATCTCTATTTATAATGCCCAAGCTGATTTGAGTCGGCGTGTGGTTTTGTATGGGATGAATGGTCTTTCTTATAGGGAGTTTTTAGAGTTAAAACTCAATGTAGAATTACCACACTATAGTTTAGAAGAGTTAGTAGAAAAGAGTACCCAAATAGTAGATGAGTTAGAAGATAAATTTTTACCTCTTGAACATTTTGAAGAGTATTTGACGTATGGGTATTATCCTTTTTACTTTAGAGACCAAAACCAATATTTACGTTTATTAAATGCTGTGGTAAATCAAACCATTGATATTGATTTGGTAAATTTAGGTTTGGTGAAACAGAGCTTTACGGATAAGTTGAAAAAGTTACTTATGGTTATTAGTGAGTCTAACCCCTTTGAACTAAACATTACTAAAGTAGCTACGAACATAGAAGTAAGTCGAAATACACTTTATAGTTATTTAACCAATCTTGATAAAGGGGGATTGCTTAATATTGTGGGAAGTAGTAAAAAAGGGATTAGTAAACTTTCAAAACCTGAAAAGCTTTATTTAAATAACACAAATATTTTTTATATTTTTGCGAACGAGTCAAAAGTAGGAACCATACGTGAAACATTTTTTGTTTCACAGGTTAAACATTTATATCAGCTTGAAGTTCCTGCTAAAGGAGATTTTTTAGTTGATGGTAAATATACTTTTGAAGTAGGTGGAGAGAGTAAAGGATTTAAACAGATAGAAGATGTAGAGAATGCTTATTTAGTTATAGATACTGATAGTACAGAAAATCCTAATAAGATACCTCTTTGGTTATTTGGTTTTTTGTATTAGAAGTTTTAGTGATTGGAAAAATAATTTGGGAGAATAGAAGAAAAACATGTACTTATGGAAAATTAAGAATCTAAAAAAAGACATACAAGAGGAGAGGGTGAGCAGTAAAGATTATATTCTTTACTTAACACTTTTCTTAGCCCTTTATATACTGTTACTTATTCAATCTATTATTCAGATACACAGTTTATGGAACATTGAGATGGTTGTGCTTCAAGTTGTTATTTCGTTTTTAGGAATAGCTTATGCTTACTATAACAGTAAAAGGAAAGCATTTTTTATCAAAGATTTTACTTCAGTAGGATGGGTTTTTTTATTACGTTCACTCTTTTTTATGAGCATAGGAATGTTAAATCTTTATGTGATGACTTCTCTTTTTGGGGTTGAAGAACTTTTCTCTGCTAAAAATGCTATAATCGTGGCAATGATTTTTGAAATTTTGCTCTATTGGCGTATCGGTTCACATATAGCAAGTTTAAAGTCGTAGATTTATAACTTTAAGGGTCTTTTTTTATGTGTTTATCCTCATTTGTAAAATACATGTTGCTTTCTGTCATTGTAGGAACATTGGTTATTTTTGCGATTTTTTTTGAAAATGTTTACTATTTTATTCCAGCAATGGTAGCTGCTATTGTACAAAGTAAAATGGTATGTTATGAATGTAAAACACCCATTTTAAAAGATAAAAATGGTTGGTATATCTTTACCGTACGTTCAAAATGTAGAACTTGTGGACATGACACAATGATCTGTGATGAGAAAAAGTAGATAGATGAAAGTAGCATTTATTGGTGACATTGTTGGTAAACCTGGACGTGATATTATTGGGCAACATTTACCTAAACTTCGTGAAGAGTATGGTTTAGATTTAGTGATTGCAAATTATGAAAATGCGTCACATGGTTTTGGACTGACAAAGAAGAACTGTGAAGAGCTTTTGAGTTATGGGATTGATGTGATGACAGGGGGAAATCATTCTTGGGATAAAAAAGAAGTTTTTTTACTTTACAGAGATTATCCACTCATTCGTCCTATTAATTACCCTCGAAAAAGCCCTGGTGAGGGTCTTATAAAAGTTAATGTTTTAAGTCATGAAGTTGCCATTATAAATGTGATGGGACATTACACAATGCCAATGGTAGACAACCCTTTTGTGATGATGGATGAGGTGGTAACTGAGTTAAAAGAAGAGGGTATTAAACATATTATTGTGGATATTCATGCAGAAGCAACGAGTGAGAAATTAGCCATGATGCATATTTTGAAAAGTCGTATCTCTGCTTTGTTTGGAACGCATACCCATGTGGGTACAGATGACCTTATGATAGTAGATGGTTGTTGTTATGTTTCAGATGTAGGACTCACAGGATGCCGTGATGGGGTGATTGGTATGCAAAAAGATGTTCCCTTGAACCGTTTCTTAACAGGTATTAGTGGGCATTTTGACATTGCGAAAAAATGTAAAAGTATTTTCCAAATAGTAGTCTTTGAACTCGATGAAGCTGGTCGATCTGTTAAGGCAGAGAAGATTAAAATCTATGATAATGGTGAAGTGCGTAAGTTTGATGCGAGGCTTGAAACCTACTAGTTTAGCTTCATCTTAGACTCATTGCGTTTTTAGAGCTTCTTGGCTATAATTCCGACTATATTTCACGGAGCTATTTTTCTCTTCGTACATTAAAGGACGACCTTGCAAGGTAAAGTTTGGAAATTCGGTGATCATATTGATACCGATTTAATTATTGCTGCTAGATATCTTAACACTAGTGAACCAAGTGAATTGGCGAAACATGTAATGGAAGATGCAGACCCTGAGTTTGTAAGTAAAATGACTGAAGGTGACATCATTGTTGCTGGTGAAAACTTTGGTTGTGGTTCAAGTCGTGAACATGCACCAATTGCACTAAAATCTGCTGGAGTTGCTGCTATTATTGCACCAACATTTGCGAGAATCTTTTACCGTAATGCATTTAACATGGGTTTACCGATTTTTGAGCTTGAAGAGTCAGCTGAAATTGATGAAGGTGACACCGTTAAAGTTGACATGGCTAAAGGGGAAGTAATTAATATTACTCAAGCGAAGACTTATAAGTTTTCTCCTATTCCTGAGTTTATGCAAGAGTTAGTTGATGCTGGTGGATTAATTGCATTTGCCAAAAAAGAAATTGCAGAAGGTAAGGCTAAAGATGACTAGAAATTATAAAATTGCTGTTATTAAAGGTGATGGAATTGGTCCAGAAATTATTGATGAAGCTGTAAAAGTATTAGATGCTTTATCAGCAAACATGGATTTCAACTTAGAGTATGATGAATTTCTTATGGGTGGTGCAGCACTGGATGTTACGGGTGTGCCTTTACCAGATGAAACCATTCAGGGTGTAAAAAAGTCAGATGCTGTACTTTTTGGTGCCATTGGTGGACCAAAGTGGGATGGTGTTGAACGTCACTTACGTCCAGAGTCTGGATTGTTAGCCATTAGAAAAGAGATGGGAACATTTGCCAATCTTCGTCCTGCTATTGTTTATGACGAGCTTGTAAATGCTTCAACTCTAAAACCAGATGTGGTTAAAGGTGTTGACATAATGGTTGTACGTGAATTGACAGGTGGTCTTTACTTTGGTCAGCCAAGAGAACTTCTTGAAGACAAAGCTTACAATACCATGATCTATACACGTGATGAAGTAGTAAGAATTGCACATGTTGCTTTTGAGATTGCGATGAAGCGTAATAAAAGAGTTTGTTCAGTAGATAAAGCAAATGTACTTGAAGTAAGTCAATTTTGGAGAGAAACAGTAATCGAAGTTGCTGAAGAGTATCCTGAAGTTGAATTAACACACATGTATGTTGACAATGCTGCTATGCAATTGATTCGTGAGCCAAAACAATTTGATGTTATTTTAACTGGAAATATTTTTGGTGATATTCTTTCAGATGCTGCTTCAATGTTAAGTGGTTCAATTGGACTACTTCCATCGGCTAGTACAGGAAAAGGTGTTGGTCTTTATGAACCAATTCACGGTTCTGCTCCAGATATTGCTGGTCAAGGAATTGCGAATCCATTAGCGACTATTTCATCTGCGTCTATGATGTTACGTTATGCATTGGGTGAAGAAGAAGCTGCCAATAAAGTCGATGATGCTATTAAGAAAGCGTTGTCTAAAGGTTATCGTACAGGAGATCTTGGTGCTTATGATGCTAAAGAAGTATTGTCTTGTTCTCAGATGGGTGATATTATTGCAAAGTATGTTTCAAAGTAAGTACGTTTCTAAATAATTAGAAACGTATCCTCAGCGAAGTCGAAGGGAGTATTTTTACTCTTTTTCTTCATCTTCCTCTTTTATAGGTTTATCTACAGCTTTTGCCATAACCTCTATGTAACACTCTTTCCATTCATCTTCCACTACTGAATTTAGTTTTGTTGAAACTTCTTCAAAAGTACATGCAGTTGCAAGCTCAGCAGTTTTTCCAAACTTACAGTCAAAATCCCAATACATTGTTTTCTTATTAGGTAAATCTTTTTTCTTCTCACGCTTTGCATATTTACGTAATTCATTTTTGATAGCATCAACAGCTCTGTCAGGTTTAAGTCGGTCTTGTTGTATTTGAAATACTTTTTTCATATTTTTCCATTCGGATTTAATTTTAGGTATTATACTAGAAAAGAGTATAGATGAAAATTACATTGTCATTAAGTGGTGGTGGGCTTCGTGGTGCAGCCCATGTAGGAGCTATTAAATTTTTAGAAGAGCAGGGTGTAGAAGTAACAGCTGTGTCAGGTTCTAGTGCTGGAGCCATAGTTGGACTTTTTTTAGCAGCTGGTTTAAAGAGTGATGATATGTTAGCATTTTTGAACTCTTTAGAAAAGAAAGAACTTTTTGTTTGGGCAAGTGGTGACACGGGACTTTTTAAAATGGATAAGTTAGAGAAGAAATTAGAAGAGACGTTAGGTATAGAATGTTATTCTGAATTGAAAATTCCTTTCTATACTTGTGTGACAAATATTGACACAGGAGAGAGCCATTATATAAGTAAGGGAAATCCAGTTTCTTATACGGTTGCTTCTTCTACTATTACTCCTTTGTTTCGTGCCAAGAAAATTGGAGACAATTCTTACATAGATGGAGGCTTTTCTGATAACTTACCCGTTAAGCCATTAGTGAAGTATTATGAAAAGTCTTTAGCAATTAATATTAACCCTTTAAGAGGTGAAAATTTGGATTCCTTTAAATCATTAACCATTCGTTCAATTCTTATCATGATACGTTCAAATTCTATGCCAGCTAAAAAGTTAGCTGATGCTTTTTTTGAAGTTAAAGGAGTGGCAAACATGCATTTGTTTGATTTTTCAGAAATTGAGATGGCATATGAAGCAGGTTATAATGAGTTAAAAGAACAATGGGAAGTGTTATCTAAGAAGCTTGCTTAAAAAATTGGTATAATTTTACAATATATTGTATAGGACAAAAATGGAAAAGAAAGTAAGAGTATTAATTGATTGTGATGACGCCAAAGGTTTGGTTTATAAAATTTCAAAGATTTTTTATGATAGAGGATTAAATATAGAAAACAATAGAGAATTTGTAGATAAAGAACAAGGTAAGTTTTTTATGCGTACGGTTGTGACTGGTGATTTTGAGGTGCAAGAGTTAGAAGATGAGTTAAGAACAATTATTCCAGCTGATGCAAATTTATTAGTTGTAGAACCTACCCGTAAAAAGATTGTTATTTTAGCAACTAAAGAATCTCATGCTTTGGGTGATATATTGGTAAGACATGAAGCCGGTGAGTTAGATGCAGATATTGAAGCTGTTATTGCCAATCATGATACATTAGAACATTTGGTTAGACGTTTTGATATTCCTTTCTTTAAAGTGCCAGCTGAAGGAATGACAAGAGAAGAACATGAAGAACAAGTGATGATGTTAATTGATAAACAAAAATTTGACTATATAGTGTTAGCAAAGTACATGAGGATTTTAACTTCTAAGTTTGTACAAGCTTATCCTCGAAAGATTATAAATATACATCATTCATTTTTACCAGCATTTATTGGTGCTAACCCATATAAGCAAGCACATAAAAGAGGCGTAAAGATTATCGGGGCAACTGCTCATTATGTTACAGACGATTTAGATGAAGGTCCAATCATAGCACAAGATGTGATTCCTGTAAATCACCGTTTAGAATGGAGAGAGATGCAAAAAGCAGGAAGAGATGTAGAGAAGGTCGTGTTATCTCGGGCTTTGAACTATGTTTTGAATGATAGAGTATTTGTACATGGAAACAAAACTATTGTCTTTTAGAATGTATAAATAAAAGGAATTACACAAATTTCACACAAATTCCCAAAAACCCTTGACAACAAAGAGTGAATTGTCTATAATACGCGTCCAAGAACAATGGGGACGACTTAGCGTTTAAGTCAGAGAGTCAACAGGGTTCAAAGAGTGATCTTTA
>CACVAP010000010.1 GCA_902727895.1 uncultured Sulfurovum sp. | reverse complement strand
TGAACTCTGCACTATATACTTTCCGTTTCTTACTCATTTTTTATTCCTTGATTTCTTAATCTTTATTCTATCTTATTGATATAAAAAATCTTGTTTTGCTGGTCTAGTTTTTGGGGAGCATTATAGTACTAAAAAGTCTACCTACAGATAATGTATACTCTTCATTTAACTTAATATAAATACTTTTCATATTAATTAAACATTTTGTTATATAGAGATTTTCAAACTTATCATCAATAAATTCACAAGGAAATAAATCATATATCATTAGAAAAATCCAAATTCTGCGATCTTCTTTCACCTGTCTAATAAAAGTTAATGAATTACTAGGATGAGTCTCCCACATATACTCTATGAGTTTTTCAGCATATTTATCGAGGAGTTTATATAACTCGCTATCTTCCTGAATAGATTTTGGCTCATTTTTTATCTTATTTTTAAGCTTAGTTATAACCTCATCTATAGAAGTATTTTTAGTTTGACTTAGATGGTAACGAAGCTTCTCTAAATCATCATTATTTATAATTTCATCTAAAAAATTTTGATAACAATTATTTTTATATATTCGCAATGGGTACATATAATATGTAGAAATAGTTTCTTGAAATACTTGTAACTTAAAAAGTTCTTCTTTTCTATGTCCCATAACTTTCTCTTTTTTACATATATTAATAGTAAATAGTAAACACAGTGTTAATGAGGGTAATTTATTTACTTTTTAAAAAAAATAATATTAAATTAAATATTTAACATATAAAAAAGAAAATAGTAAAGAACATTTTCTATTGGAGTCTATAACTGATTATTTTAAAGTGAATTTAATTCCTTAGCCATAAGCTCAAGGTAACTTTCTGAAAGTACTCCTACTTTAGTTTGTTCTTTTCCCCCATCTTAGGTTTTTTCTCTACAACCTTTTCTGTAACTTTCTCAAAAGTAATAGGATTTTCTATAACAACTTCTTGAAGCATAACTACTGGCTCAAGCTCAACTATTTTTACTTCATTTTTTGGAATTAACGCTCTTACATGATTTTTTTCTTCTATTATTAGTTCTTTTTCAGGCTCAAAAAAATTATATGTTGTGTACAACTCATTTTTATTAAATACATCTTTAAAAGACAAGTCTTCTTTTATTATGTAATAGAAAAAATATGTCAGTATCAGTAACAAAACAATTAAAAGTAATTTAATTATTGAGTCAAGTAAATTTGTTGACCCCTCTCTATTACTTTTCATATAACTTGAATATGTCTCTCTATCTATAGAGTATATTTCTTGACTATCTTTATTTAAATCCATTTTAAATCCTATATTAATAGGCTAATATTAACATAAGTAGGTTTAATATGTTAATATTTATTAAAACTTCTTATGTCCTTGATGTAAAGTTTTAATCCTTTTCTCTAAAGCATCCAATATATTAACAATCTGATTTTGTAAAGTATAAAAATCAGCCATGTGATTAGCAGCTATGTCATCTGTGGCTCTTATCTCTGCCAAAATCTTCTTTAATTTCTCCCGTCTTTCTTTTGCATGTTTTAAATCTACTGTGGCAATCATATTGTCTATTTGGTTTACTCTGTCATACCAACGATTGATTTTACGTTGTCCATAAAGATTAAAAGCTGGAACCATTACTTCTATGAAAAATGCAAACAATGCCACTAAAGGAAAAATAAAACGTAAAGTATAATCATGTAGTTTATTGAGACTTTGGGCTATCCAAAAGGAAAAATTCTTTTCATAGTAGTGTACTTTTTCTCTAAAATATTCTTTAGATGCATGATGTTGATTTACTTTTAATAATGATGCATTTGGAAAATCATTTTCTTTATGAAAGACCCCTACTTTTCTATGTACTCTGTTTGCAATTTTCAGCATTAATCTAACCATCTCATTGGAAGCATTATAAGTTGCTAACAGTGTGTTTTTAGCTAAAAGTTTATAACGCTTACGTGGTATATGCTGTTTCATGTCAAAAGCATTTTCATGAAGGGTGACAATCTCAAAATGCTTATTACGTTTTACAAAAAATTGTTTGTATGACTCTGACGCAGCAAAGTTCATTAAATGCACATTGGGCATGGTCATAAGTTTTCTTAAAAAAGGAGCATCAGCAGAAGCAATGTAAAACATAGCATCTATTTCATTGTTTTTTAAATTCTCATAAGCTACATCACTAGCAACATGTAAAAGCTTTGAATTAAAACCATTAATCCCTACTAAATCCAAAAGGTCAAGTGTCACAGGTAAAATCCCTGAACCCTTTTCACAAATAGCGATCCGTTTACCTTTTAAACTTTTAAGGTCAGATATTTTACGTCCTTTATAAAAAATCCAAATGGGTTCTAACATTATGTTTGCCAGTGCTAAAATATTTTTTGCTTCTGTTCCCCCTTGAACAAAGGCAAAATCAACCTCCCCATTCAAAAGCTTTTCCTGTGCTTCAACCGACCCTTTTGTTTCCACAAGTTTTAAGCTTACACCTTCTTTTTTTAACTCTTTTGCATACTGTAGTGCATATTCATTATAAGCATCTACTTTTGAGCCGATGGCAATGCTTATGCTCTTCTTATGGTCGTTACTGTCTAACGCTACATATAGCATAGGTAACAGTACTAAAATAATAAAAATAAGTATTAATTTTAATGTTTTCATATGTCCAAATTCCCTTTAAATTATTATATCAAAAAAAAAGCCTTAATTTGATATACTTCCACAGGTGTGATAGGTAGTTGCTGGTGACGTAAGTCACGAGAGGAAAGTCCGTGCTACACATGAGATAGGACTCCATCTAACGGATGGCCAGAGTAATCTGAGGGCAAGTGCAACAGAAAGTAAACAGCCACATTTGTGGTGATGGTGAAAGGGTGAGGTAAGAGCTCACCAGTACTTATGGTAACATAGGTAGCTAGGTAAACCCTGTCCGTAGCAAGAAGTAATGGTATTAAATCTCATTAGGTCATTGGATTGACAAAACTGCTTCGCTTGAGCATATGGGCAACCATATGCCTAGATAAATAACTACCCACGACAGAACACGGCTTATCGTCACACCTAATTTCTACAAAAATATTAACTATAACTTGTTATAATCTCCCAAATATTCCAAAAGGACTTATAGATGAAATATCTGTTTTTACTCCTAACCCCTCTATTTCTTTTTGCTAAAGTTCATTATGCTAAAGTAGAACCATATGAAAACATTACGCTAAAAGCTGCTGTTTCTGCACAAGTTACTAAAAGTTCTATAAAGCTAGAAGGTTCAACCGTTAACGGAACAATTATTAAACTTGATGACAAACTTGACCAAACAAAACTAACCTCTAGTAATGCTTCTTTAAAATTAATTCAAAGTATGATTCAAACCAATCAAAATATTTTAGCTGCTTTAAAACAATCTATGAACAAACAAAAATCTTATCATTTACGTATAGCAGATATAGGGTCAGCTTCTAAAACACAAAAAGACAATGCTTTTTACGCTTATACTAATGCAAAGACCCAATACTTTTCTACCAAAGAGAAAATTGATTCTCTTAGACAACAAAGACTAGATTTAAAATATGAAGTAGCCCGTCTTAAAGATAGCCTGTCTAAAAAAAGCATCAAACTTAATAACATGTTTCTATATAAGCTTTTAGTTAACAAAGGTGATTTTGTCAACATGGGAACATCTCTTGCTGAGGTAAAAGACTTAAGTAAAGGAAAGTTAGTTCTTTTTTTAGAATCTTCTGAACTTGAAAATATAAAATCTAAGACTATTTATGTCAATAATAAGGCTTCAAAGTTAAAAATTTCTAAAATCTGGGAAGTTGCAGATGAAAAATTTATCTCTTCTTATCGTACAGAAATCATTCTCAATGACCCTAAAAACATGTTTTCAGAGCTATTAAGAATTGAATTTAAATAAGTTAAAGTTATGTTTGTTATAAATATTATATATATTAAGTATAAATAAAGATAATAACTATTATAATTCCTTCATAAGAAACTTAATTACTTAAAGGAACAACAATGAAAAAATTTTTACTAATCGCAGGTTTAACAGCAACAATGATGACAGCTTCACATGCAGACTTCTTTATGTCAGATATGATGACAGACATGACAGATAGCATGAGAGACATGACTGATACTCTTAAAGATGATGACAAAAAAGATGGTGAATCTTCTACATTTGCAATGGGTGATATGATGACTGACATGACTGACACTATGAGAGACATGACTGATTCTATGAGAGATGTAATGACTGACATGACTGACGCTATGAGAGATTCAATTGATGACATCAAAGACGAAGCAACTGATCTTAAAGATACTGCAAGTGATACTGCAAAAGAAACTACAAAAGAAGCTCCTGCTGCTAAGTAGTCTTTTTGACCTTAAGAGTTACTCAAGTAGTAACTCTTACTTCTCTTCCCTCTAATTTAAATACCCAAATAACAAATAAAATAACGAAGCTAAAAAAGCACCTATAAGTGCATATGGCATTTGTGTACGTACATGTTCTATGTGGTCACAACCAGTAGCCATAGAAGATATAATTGTTGTATCCGATATGGGTGAAACATGGTCTCCAAAAATTCCTCCTGAAATCACGGCTCCAATCATTAATGGAATATGCATGTCAAACGCTCCAGCCAGTCCTAAAGCAATGGGCATCATAATGGAAAATGTTCCCCAAGAAGTTCCTGTAGAGAAAGCTGTTAACGCTGAAACTAAAAAGACTAATAATGGTAAAAAGTAAATAGGTATGGAAGCTGCTTTAACTTCTGTAGCAATATAATTTGCTGTTCCTAATTCCTTTATAATATCCCCAATAAAAAATGCCAATATTAAAATAATTGCAATAGGAATCATGTCTGCGATCCCTTCGTAGAAACCTGAAAAATACTCTTTATGTTTCATATAACCTTTAAAAACATAATAAACATACATAAAAACCAGCGTGGCAATCGTTGCATAAAAAATAGAAGTCGAACCCGAACCATTTAAAATGTCTCCCTTACCCGTGTAGTAAAGTGAAATAGGCACCATGGCTATAAGTACTAAAATAGGTAGAACCATCACCCATATAGAACGGTGACCCTCCTCATCAATAACAGTTTCCACATAAGGAACCGACTTTGCTTTTTTCATAGGTCCAATGTTAATGTCAAATAAAATGGTCAAAAATACAATCAATACAATTATAAGTGAATAAAAATTATAAAGTATAGACTCTATAAGTAAAGGTATCCCCTCTCCTACTATAACCTTGTCATTAATTCCTGTAACAATGAGTCCTAAAAGTAAAGCACCCCAAGCATTAAAAGGGAAAAGTGAACAAACAGGTGATGAGGTAGAATCACAAATGAAAGCCAACTTTTCTCTACTCACACCATTTTTATCACAAAGTGGTTTTGCTACTGTACCTGCAACTAAAGCTGTTATGGAAGACTCAATAAAAATAAGCACTCCAATAAAATAAGCTAAGAACTGCGCCCCTTTAGGTGAGTCAATGGCTTGTTGTTTTTGACTTAAATAATGTACAAACCCATCAACCCCACCAGAACGCGCAACAAGCTTAATAATAGCTCCTATCAACAGAACAAAAATAACTGTTTTGGTTATCCAACCTTCTGAGAAAAGTTTAACCACTCCTTCTAAGAGTTCGACTGTTGCTGTCAATGGGTTATAGTTATGCAACACTAATTCTCCAAAAAAAATACCTGAAAGTAATGATACCACCACATCTTTTGTTATAATTGCCATCACGATGATGAAAAGTGGAATAAGTACCGAGAGAAATCCTAAGTCTTCCATGATTTGTCCTCTATTTATTAAATTATTGAACAGGATTATAACATAATGAAAAAACTTAGTATTTTATCTTTTACGCTACTTCTTTTGACAGCTTGTAACAGTACAAATGTGACAGCCAGTGAACCTATAGTTACAGAACAAATAATAGAAACTAAAACTGTAGCAACTCCAAATATTACTATTCCAAATGAGTCATCACAACTCCTTGTAGTCACAACAGCCAACTGGTCTACTAAAGATGGAACGTTACAACGTTATGAAAAAATTCAAGAACATTGGACAAAAGTTGGAAAGAGTATCAACATTGTTATAGGAAGAAATGGTTTAGGTTGGGGAAAAGGATTACACATAACACCTGACAATGCACAATACATTAAAAAAGAAGGCGATGGTAAAGCACCAGCTGGACTTTTTTCTTTGGGTAATGGTTTTGGTTATAGCCCAAGTAATTTCAATATGCACTTTCCTTATGCTACCTACAAAACAACTGACCACTGTGTTGACGACTCTAATTCACAATGGTATAACCAAATTATTGATTCTAAAGAAACAAAAAAAGATTATAAAAGTTTTGAACATATGAAACTACGTAATAATCTTTATAAATATGGCATTACAGTTAACCATAATCCAAACCAAATAGCCCAAGCTGGTTCTTGTATATTTATTCATATTAAAAATAAAAGTGGAAAAGGAACAGCTGGTTGTACAGCCATGCGTGAAGATGAAATAACTACTGTGTTAAAGTGGCTTAAAGAAGATGCTAAACCACTGTTATTACAATTACCACAAGAAGAGATGGTAAAGGTGAACCTAAACTAAAAGTCCTTTTTGTTTAAGAAAAGGTCTTACATCCAATGAAATTTCTGAAAGTTTGGAAATTAATAAATTTAAAGTTTTGTCTTCAGAAACCCAGCTACTAAGGTTTTCGTTACAATACTTTTTTTCACCAGAAGTGAGTCCAACATATCCGTTGAGTGCCGTTTTAATCATACTTACTTGATTGAATTCTCTGTCATGTCCCATTTTTACAGCCTTATATAATTATTTTAGTTACATATTATTATGCTAGCAAAAAAACCCTATATAGAAAGAATGTTATTTTTTTTAGTAAAAATAGTTAAAAATTATTTAAAATTAAAAAAAATATAAAAAAATATTATTTAACTTAATTTACTTATCTATAATTAAACTTGTTTTGTATCATTTTACATTATAATCTAAAATAAAAATAAGATTACAAAGGAAAGTACGCATATGTTTAAGGGAAACAAAAACGCATCAGAAGCTCCAGTACAAAATTCTAAAAATACTTATGTTGCTGAAGAAATTGAGATTACAGGTAACTTCACAGGACAAGGATCTATATTAATCGAAGGAACCGTACATGGTAATATCTCAGTAACATCTGTTGTTATTGGAGAAAAAGGCAGTATTAATGGAATTATTAATGCTACCAATGTTATTGTCAATGGAAAATTAAATGGCTCTATATTTTGTGACACGCTAGAAGTCATGAAAAATGGTTATGTTAGTGATGAAGTCAAAGTAAAAACTCTTTTAATTTCAGGTATAGTTGATGGTTCGATAGAAGCAAAAGAAGAAATCACTGTTGATAATAATGGAGTTGTCCATGCCTCTACCATGAAAAGTAAAACCATTACAGTAACTGGTGACTTTAAAGGTGCTATTACAGCTTCAACAATCTTAAACATTGGCTCTACAGGTTCTGTTGAAGGTGAAATTACTGTTCAAAACATCAAAACAGATGAAGGTGGTAAACTTTTAGGTGCTATTCATACTTATGAAAAAAAGAAAAAACCTGAACTTACAGAAGAAAGACTCCAAGCCTAGTCATCAAAATCTACACCCTTCCAAAATTCATCATAGTCAAGGTTAGTAGCACTCTCTTCCTTGTCTATGATCCTTTCTTTCTCTACTTTAAAGTAACGCTCTAAGGCTTCATCTAACATTGTATTAATGTCTTTATTTAATAAGTCAGCATAAACTTTTAAACTATCTAGCTTATCTTGCTTTAGTACTATTTTTATATTTTCTTCCATATTATATATCTCCTACTTTCCAAACAAATAAATTAAATCTGGGAATAATACTATAATTAGCAAGGCTAAAAGCTGTAAACCAATAAAAGGTAATACCCCTTTATAAATCTGCATCGTTGTTACCAAGTTTCCAGCAGCCCCTTTCAAATAAAACAAGGCAAAGCCAAATGGTGGTGTCAAAAATGAAGCTTGCATATTCAAGGCAATCAATACAGCAAACCAAATAGGATCAATCCCGAAAGCCTTCGCAATTGGTAACAGTATAGGCACGACCACAAATGCTATTTCTATAAAGTCTATAAAAAAGCCTAAGAAAAATATCACTGCCATGGCAATGAAAATAAACATCCATTTGTCCCCTACTTCCTCTTGAAAAAACTGCATTGCTACGGTGTCTCCACCAAGTTCATTAAAAACCAATGAAAAGGCTGTTGCACCAATGAGTATCATAAATATCATAGACGTTAATTTCACAGCTTCTATGGAAGCATAACGCATCAGTTCAAATGAAAACTGTCCATTTAAAAATGCTAAAAGTAAAGCTCCCAGAACACCAATCGCTGCCGACTCGGTAGGCGAAGCAACCCCAGCAAAGATTGAACCTAACACAGCCACAATGAGTAATAAAGGAGGGATAATAACTTTCAATGCTCCCTTCATAACTTCTTTATAAGGCTCATCATTCGGAATGGCTGGTGCAACCTCTTTGTTAAAATAAGCATAGATAAGTATGTAAACAATATACAGCCCAATCAAAATCATCCCAGGAACTACAGCAGCTTTAAACAAATCTCCCACCGACAAATGCATCTGGTCACCCAAAATAATCAACACAATAGAAGGAGGAATAATCTGCCCCAAAGTCCCCGAAGCTGCAATAGACCCTGTAGCCAATTGAGGTGAATAGTTATGTTTTAACATCAACGGTAAAGCAATCAAAGACATCATCACCACCGATGCCCCAACAATCCCTGTACTCGCAGCCAATATTGCCCCAACCACTACCACCGAAATAGCCAAGCCTCCACGTAATCCTCCAAAAAGTTTCCCCATAGAGAGTAAAAGGTTTTCAGCCATTTTAGACTTTTCTAAAATTAATCCCATCAAAATAAACAAAGGAACCGACATAAGCGTAACATTCCCCATAATCCCATAAACACGATAAGGCAACATATCTAAAACATGGGTTCCAAGTTCATCAGAAATGAGTGTAAAAAACAGTGCCACCCCAGCAAATACAAAAGCAACTTGAAATCCTGTCATGAGTAAAAAAAGTGTCAACAAAAACATCAACCACAAAGGGTCAATCCAAAAAGCCATGTCCAGTGCTGAGAAAGCTAAAAAAGAAAAAATAATTATAAAACCTATCAAAAGATTTCTTTTAGAATCCAATTTTGTATAAGCTTTAATAATTTCTGAAATAGCTTGTAACACCAAAAGCAGAAAAGCAACAAAAAGCACCCCTTTTATAAGAAAACGATACCCCAACCCACCCGGATCAGAAGATACCTCATCTTGCACAAAAGACTGCACCATCATGTCATAAGAACCATGTAAAAAATGCAATGCAAAAGGAATGAGTAAAAACAACATCGAGAAGATTTGTACCATTGCTTTAGTCTGTGATGAATAAGAAGCAAAAAAGATATCCACACGCACATGCTTGTCATGTTTCAAAGCATAAGAGAGTCCAAAAAGAAAGACAATGTCAAAAACATGCCACTGCAACTCTTGTATGGCAATAGACCCTGCTGAAAACAGATAACGCATCATTGCATCGTAGCCTATTAGTAGGGCTAGGATTATTGCTAGTACGGCTGTTAGAAAGCCTGTTTTTTTGGTTAGGGTGTCGATGTAGTAGCTTAAGATTATTTATCCTTTATACTGTTTAGTTCTTCTTCTATTTCTTCAATAGATGGTAAAGATGATTCTAACTCTTTAGGTAAAATATGTGTTAATTCATATTCTGAAACACCCATGGGTTTGTGAATTATAATGCTCCCTTTTTTTCATACCAGTAAAGAAGATTATTTAATATCACCTCAGTACGATACCTTTGGTAACTTATACTCTCCTTTTGAGTTGGGATTATTCACAGATTGAAAATAAACTTCA
>CACVAP010000009.1 GCA_902727895.1 uncultured Sulfurovum sp. | reverse complement strand
GACTAAAAAATCCACAAGTCTTCTATGCCACCGTATTTAATGCTACTCAAATTGATGGTTTACGTTCTTTAAAAGAGGATTTGGGGATTAAAGAAGTAATAACAGAGTTCAAACCCATTGAAGCTGCTCAAAAGATTTTAGAAAACTCTAATGCTAATATTAATCATGTTGCAGGGAATAGGGCTTTTTATAGAGCCTCAGAAGATAAGATTCAACTGCCCCTCAAAGAGCAGTTTAACTCTGAGATGGATTATTATTCAACAGCCCTACATGAACTAAGTCATTGGACAGGACATGAGAGTAGATTAAACAGAGACATGAGTAATCCTTTTGGATCAATCGCTTATGCCAAAGAAGAACTAAAAGCTGAAATAGGTTCATACATGCTCTCAGCAAAGATAGGAATTGACTTTGATCCCTCTCAACATAACTCATATATTGATAATTGGGTTTCTATTTTAGAAGACAAACCAAGTGAGATTTTTAAAGCCTCTGCTGATGCTTCAAAGATTGTATCGTTTATAACAGCTCTACAAGAAGAGAAAAAAGAGGAATTAGAAAAACAAGAAGAGACCCTAGAAAAAGAATTAGATGAAAATAACAAAGAATCCTTTTCAAACATCATGGTAGGAGCTGTAAAACAAATGGAAAATAATGAATTAAAACTGGAACAACTTCAAAAATCGTTACCCTCACTTTCTAAAAATATAGAACTAGAAGAGTTACGTTTGGCTATTCTAAAAACCCAAGATACCTTACTCAAACAAGATATAAATGAATCTCTAAAACAAGAGCTTCAAGAATTAACCTCCATACTCACGAATCTTTATCAAGATATAGAAAATGCAGACACAGCCAATAAAGAAGCTACAGAAGTATCCAAAGAAGAAACGCTTTATACTCAGAATACTTACCTCGCTGTACCTTACCAAGAAAAAGAAGCAGCCAAAAGAGCAGGGGCTAAATGGGATAAAAAAGAGAAGTCATGGTATGCCCCAAAAGGTTCAGAAATTAATAAATTCAAAACTTGGAGCATAGAGCAACAAGAGCTTAAATCAATGACCCTTACAGGTGATGCTATCACACAAGCCATCTCTTCTTTCAAAGAAGCCATAGAAGCCAAAGGCTTATTACTTGAGGATGAACCTATTATGGATGGTAAAATACATAGAGTTCCTGTAGTAGGAGACAAACGAGGTAAAAAGTCAGGAGCCTATGTTGCTTATATGGATGGTACACCTGCTGGATTTATACAAAATTATAAAATGGGTTCAAAAGACAATTGGAAAGCCACAGGTTATGAATTTTCAAATGGATTAACACAGGAAGACTATGATAGACAAAAAGCACTCAATCAAGCCAAACAACTTGAACAAGATAAAGAACTCGATAGAGTTCATGAAGAAATGGCTTTAGTTTCTCAAAGTAAATTCAAAGAAGCCAATACTGCTGATGATACACACCCTTATTTAGTAGAGAAAAGTGTCAAAAATTATAATCTAAAAATAGATGAGAAAAATAATCTATTGATGCCTCTACAAGATATTGAGGGGAAACATTGGTCTAACCAAAAGATCAATGTCAATTTTAAAGGTTTTGAGAAGCACGCCAAAAAAGAGGGTAACTTTTTTATTATTGGAGAACAAAATTTAACTAAAGAAAAAGAACTTATCATTGTTGAAGGATATTCTACAGGGGCTAGCATACATGAAGCAACAGGAAAAACTGTTATTGTTGCTGTGGATTCTGGAAATTTACTAGCAGTTACCCAAGCTCTTGATACAAAATATCCTAACAATACTATTTTACTTGCTGCTGATAACGACAAACAATATAATGCTCCCCAAAAACTAGACCAGAAAAACAAGATTTTTTATATCAATAAGATAGAATAAAGATTAAGAAATCAAGGAATAAAAAATGAGTAAGAAACGGAAAGTATATAGTGCAGAGTTCAAG
>CACVAP010000008.1 GCA_902727895.1 uncultured Sulfurovum sp. | reverse complement strand
AAAATAACAAAATAGGTAAAAAGCTTTTAGCCACAGGTAATGGTAAATGTAATATTGCCAATCAACGTCCAACTTTAGAGCGTTTTTATTCAGAAAATCCTTCGTTTCTTAGTCATATTTTTCAAGACTATACTTTTCAATCAGTCAAACAGTTTTTTAAGTCCATTGGTTTAGAGTTAATTGAGGCGAAAGAAGGAAAGGTTTTTCCGATGTCTTTACAGGCTTCTTCTGTGGTTGAGTTACTCGTATCTGAATGTGAACAACTTGGGGTGAAAATTCTTTGTGAATCAGAGGTGAATAAACTCTCTTTTACTAAGGGTGCGTTTGAAATCATTTCTAATCAAGAACAGTTGAAAGCTAAGAATTTAGTAATCGCTACAGGACATTGTTCAGCACCACAACTCGGTGGTGTTATGGATGGAGTAGGGTTTGCACGTTCTTTTGGACATAAAATTATAAAAGACTTTCCGACCCTAGTGCAATTGACTTCACCATTAAAAGAAAGCTATTTAAATCAGATGGCTGGTGTAAAAGTAGAAAGTAGGGTGACACTAAAAACTAAGAAGCAAACTTTTGTAAAGCAAGGAGATGTCCTTTTTACAAGTTATGGTATTTCTGGTTTGGCTATTTTAGATATTAGTCGTAGGGTTATGGAAGAATTAAAAACTACTTCTGAAGTAACACTAGAGATAGACCTTATGCCTAAAATGAGCCATGAACAACTACGTTCTATGATGAAGAAAAGTTTGGTTAAAAAGAGCCAGAAACCTTTAGCTTTATGGATGCAAGGCTTCATCAATAAAAAGCTTATAAACCCCATTTTAGAGGCATTAAAGCTGCAAGATGAAACAGTAGGTTCTATTGCACTAAAGCTTGAAAAGTTAGACATGATTATAGAAAAGATTAAATATTTTGAATTTAAAGTGAATGGTTCTAAGGGCTATAAAGGTGCAGAAGTAGCTACAGGGGGTGTTGATACAAGAGAAATTGATGCTAAGAGTATGGAATCAAAAAAACAAAAAGGACTTTATCTTGTAGGTGAAGTTTTAGATGTTGATGGAGATAGAGGAGGGTTTAACCTCCACTTTGCATGGGTTTGTGGACTTAGAGCAGGTAAAAGTATATAAACCTACTTTACCTTTTATTTCTGTTTTTTCTTCCACTCTTTTTCAAATTTTTTACGTTTTAAAATAGAGAGTTTTTCAACAAAAACCTTACCTTCTAAATGATCCATCTCATGTTGAAGTGCAATGGCTAAGAAGTCTTGGTTGTCAATAACTTGCTTTTCACCATGACGATTTTGATATTCCATAACAATACGTCTAGAACGCTCAATATCTTCATAAAAACCAGGAACAGAAAGACAACCTTCTTGGTGTTTACAGTTACCTTCCATGC
The DNA here is from genome assembly GCA_902727895.1 of uncultured Sulfurovum sp. Lineage (GTDB taxonomy): Bacteria > Campylobacterota > Campylobacteria > Campylobacterales > Sulfurovaceae > UBA1140. The sequence goes on along the minus strand of CACVAP010000008.1, from coordinate 8,856 downwards.
TTAGAAAAACAGGGTTGATAATTTCTAAAGTTTCTTCTTTTTTAACAATTGCATCATCTGAATCATCTTCAGGAAGATTGATAATAAGTACACGTTTTGCAATGCCTATCTGAATGGCAGCTAGACCAACACCTTTTTTATGTACCATGGTTTCATACATGTCTTCAAGAAGCGTATGTAGCTCTTCATTGAAGTTAGTTACTTCATCAGATACAGTTTTTAGGCGTTTGTCGGGGTAAATAACGATATTTCTAACCATATCGAAACCTAGTTAAAACTTTTAGTTAATACTTGATCAATTAGACCATACTCCACTGCTTCAGCAGAAGACATAAAGTTATCTCTTTCAGTATCTTTTTCAAGTTGTTTTGCTTTTTTACCACAGTTCTCAGCCATAATCTCGTTAAGTGTGTCTTTTAAACGCTGAATTTCTTGAGCTTGAATTTGAATGTCAGTTGATTGACCTTGTGCTCCACCTGATGGTTGGTGAATCATAATTCTTGCATTTGGAAGTGCATAACGTTTACCTTTAGCACCTGATGAAAGTAAAAACGCACCCATAGAAGCTGCTTGACCAATACAAATAGTCACAATATCAGGTTTAATATAGTTCATAGTGTCAAACATAGAAAGACCAGAAGTAATAACTCCACCTGGAGAGTTAATGTAAAAATAGATGTCTTTGTCAGGGTCTTGTGCTTCAAGGAAAAGAAGTTGTGCAACAACTGTCGAAGCTACTTGGTCATTAACCTCACCACTTAACATAATAATTCTGTCTTTTAATAGTCTTGAATAGATATCGTATGAACGTTCACCACGACCTGTCTGTTCTACAACGTAAGGAATATAACTCATTAATGGTACCTTTGTTTTATAAATTTTAATTGTTAGGAGAATACACTTTTTTAACTTAGAAGTGTATTGTAGTGTGGGCATTCCTGCCCACGAAGAAAAAAGATGACGCTAATTTTTATTGATCAATTCCAATAATTTTAGCAAATAGTTTGTCTTCAATCATTCCCATTTTTACAGCTGGTAAAAGATTGTTCTCTTGGTAATACTTAATAACTTCTTGAGGATCTTGTCCTGACATCATTGCTTCGTAGTAGATTGTTTGAGATACTTCTTGGTCATTAACCTCAACACCCTCTTCTTTAGCTAAGAAATCAACCAGGAAAGTAGCTTTTACAGAGTTTGTTGCTGTTTCTCTAACGCTGTCTCTAAGCTCATTAATTTTTGCTTCATTGTCTTTGTATTGAGCTAACTCTTCTTCACTCATATCTTTTGCTTTGTTGTTAACTTGAGCATCAATCTCTTGGTCAACAATATTTTGAGGAAGTGCAAAGTTGTATTTTTCAACAAGTGCTTCAATAAGTGCTGGCTTTAGTGTTTCATTGTAAAGTTTAGAAACTTTTTCAGACTTAACTTGTTCAGCAATTTTTTCTTTTACAGTTTCTGCTGTTGCACCTTCTTCATTTGGAATTAGTTTTTTAACCATTTCCTCATCAAGTGTTGCTGCTGCTTTTTCTTTAATATCATTGATAGTTACTGTAAATACAGCTTCTTTTCCAGCAAGGTCAGCTGACTGGTAGTCTTCTGGGAAAGTTACGGTAATGTCTTTAGTCTCTTCAACTTTCATACCAATCATTTGGTCTTCAAAACCAGGGATGAATTGACCTGAACCAACAACAAGATCAAAACCTTCTGCTTTTCCACCATCAAATTCAACACCATCAACTTTACCAACAAAGTCAAAGTTTGATTGATCGTCTGCTTGAATTGCTCTTTTGGCTTCAACAGATGTATAAGGTGCATTTGCTGCTAAAAGTGTTTGGAGTTTTTCTTCAATTTCAGCATCTTCTACCGTTGGCTCATCATATTTAGGCGCTAAATCTTTGTAACCTTCTGCTTCTACAGTTGGTCTAAGTGAAATAATTAATTCTGTTTCAATGTTTCCATCAACTTTTTCATATTTTTTAAATGATGGGTCTGAGATAATATCTGCTGCATTAATTTCTAATTCTTTTTTAGCCTGCTCAAGAATATCTTGAATAGCTTGATTCTCAGCATCTTGTTGTAGTTGCTCTACATACATTTGTTTAACTTTAGCTACAGGTACTTTACCTTTTCTAAAACCATCTACAGATGCTGTCTTTGCAATTTCTTTTGCTGCTTTATTTAAATTCTTTTCGATGTCTGCTGCATCAACTGTTGCTACTACTGATACGTTTGCTGAATCAGTTTTTGTTGCTGTAATATTCATTACAATCCTTTTTAACATAATAATTGCAGAATTTTAGCTAAAATAGACTAAAAGGCTTTAGTTAAAGATAGTAATTTTTGATTTAAGTTGTGAATTTTCAAGATTGAATTGTATAAGAAGAAATATTTAAGAGTGGTGCGGATGAGAGGACTCGAACCTCCACGCCGTAAAGCACCAGATCCTAAGTCTGGCGTGTATACCAATTTCACCACATCCGCATGTGATTGTTTTTCGAAACAATAAAAAGTAAGTGGTACACCCATCAGGATTCGAACCTGAGACCCTCGCCTTAGAAGGGCGATGCTCTATCCAGCTGAGCTATGGGTGCACAATAATATAATAATAAAACTAAGTAATCATAAATGGTACACCTGAGAGGACTCGAACCTCTAACCCTCAGATCCGAAGTCTGATGCTCTATCCAATTGAGCCACAGGTGCTTCTTCTTTTAGGTTAGTTACCTGATTAATTGTTAATTTATGGGGTAGGCGACGGGACTCGAACCCGCGACAATCAGTACCACAAACTGACGCTCTACCAACTGAACTACGCCTACCATAATTGTTTAATTTAATTATTATATTGAAATTTTAAATATCTAAATGGTCGGAGTGAAAGGACTCGAACCTTCGACCCCCTGGTCCCAAACCAGGTGCGCTACCAGACTGCGCTACACTCCGTAATTACTTTAACAAATAAACTCTATCTGAAAAAGGAATGCAATTATAGGCTAAAAGTTTTTAGATGTCAAGAGTTATTGCAAAATTCATTAAAAAAATATTATTTACTTAAAATATTGCTCTTTCTGATATCTTGACATATTCTGTGCTAAGACCGTTACTTTCTTCATACATACTAACTATTCCTTCGTTGTATGCATAGTAGAGTTCTTGATAAACATTATTGTCTAACGTACAAGATACTTGAAGTACATTATAAAAAGTTGAACTTTTGTTTTTGTAAGTATCATAAAATCTTTTTAGACTACAGAGTTGAATGGTTGATGAGTGAAATATACCACTATCTCCTAACTGTAAAAATCGTATGATTTCTGTACTACCACTTGGCTCATTCATAAGTATTTGGTTAGAACTTAGTAAAAGTGTTGTTAATCCATTTGCACTTTCTCGTTCATATTGACTTCCTAACTGACGATGTGTCTCTGTATAAAAATCTGTTTTTAAACCATCTTCATAAATATCATATTCTACTTCATAATTCGATGCTGATGTCATATAGTCCCACATATCAAATCCACGGTTTGGATCTATGGCTGTTTCCGTACCACAGGCTGTGAAAAACAAGAGAGAGAATGTTAAGATAACTTTTTTCAATTTACTCATGTTATGAATCCTTTAATTATTTTATATTAATACAGGATTGTGTTTTAGTTGTGGATTATTACCTCTTTCTGTAAGAGAGTGCTTCTAATAGGTGCTTCTTCTCTATATTTTTAGATTGTTCTATGTCTGCAATGGTACGGGCTACTTTCTTAATCGAATTAATACTTCTATGTGAAAGTGCAAAACGTTCTGTGGCAGAAAAAAGAATATTTTGAGCTTCATCATTTAATTTACAGACTTTCTCTATTTCTGCTTCGTTGAGTTTTCCATTAAGATTATTTTGCCCTCTTTGCATTTGTGCTTTAAACGCAGTATTAACAATTAGTTGTAACTCTTTGGAGCTGTAGTTCATTTTGTCATCCATGTTAATTTCTTGCATGACTACAAATAGGTCTATTCTGTCTAGAAATGGATCAGAGAGTCTATTTTTGTATCTTTTTACCTCTTGTTCTGAACAACGGCAAGATTTTTTCTTAGACAAGGCATTTCCACAAGGGCAAGGATTCATGGCTGCTACGAACATTAAGTCTGCTTCATATTCAACTTTAGAGTTCACACGAGAGATATTGACACGTTTGTCTTGTAATGGTTCCCGTAAAGCTTCCAAAATGTTTTTTGAAAAGTGTGGTAGTTCATCAAAAAACAATATGCCATTATGTGCTAAAGCAACTTCTCCAATACGTGCTTTATGTGAACCACCACCAAAAATAGAAGCAGAAGTAGCCGTGTGGTGAGGAGAACGCATGGGACGTTTGGCTTTAAAGTCAGGTATCGTACCATCTAAAAATTGGTGTTTGGCAATACTAAGCATTTCTATTTCAAGCAGGGGTGGTAAAATGTCTTTTAGACGTTTGGCAATCATACTTTTTCCACAACCTGGGTTTCCTTCCATCATAAAGTTGTGCATACCAGCTGCTGCTATAAGTGCAGCTCTCTTAGCAATGGTTTGTCCTTTTACATCAGTAAAATCTAGGGTTATATCACTACAACTATAAAAATTTTCACCATTGATTTCTATTTTATTGGCATCATAAGAAAACTGAGTACTTGAGGCTTTAAACTCTTTATTTTTAATAACTTGAATCGCTTCTGAGAGTGTCTCTACAGCTATAAAATCAACACCAGCTATATGGCTTAAGTGTTCCATCGCAATCTTAGGAACAATGGCACGTTTAAGTAATCCTTGCTCTTTGAGTGAGAGAATAATTGGAAATAGAGTCGAAGATGATTTTACTTTTCCATCAAGCCCCAGTTCTCCAAATACAAAAAGTTCTTCTTCCTCTATCTCTTCTTTGTGTAGAGCATTTAGTAGGGCAATAGAGAGGTCAAAATGTGTACCAGACTTTTTTAGGTCAGAAGGACTTAGATTGATAGTTATTTTTAAAGGTGGAAAAGTAAAGTCATTGGTTAGTAGGGCAGACTTAACACGTTCTTTTGCTTCTTGAATGTCAGATGAGGCAAGCCCTACTACTGAGAATCCAGGTAGACCTTTTGTAAATGTTGCTTCAACTTCAATAATCTTAGCAGATAAGCCATCTAAAGTGGCACAAGTCAGATGGTTAACAATATTTTTCTTTTTAGTTTTTGGTGGAAGATTACCACTATGATTATTTTGGCTCATGAGTTATTATCACATAAAATAATAATTTATGTTTTAAATATGTCAAATTGTAATGTTTTTTAGCAATAGCTATTGAATCAATGTTAGATATTAAAATTAATCTTAAAAATATATTAGTTACTAATAGCACTTTTGTGAATAAATGCTATAATCTTTTTAGTCAAAATAAGGTCAATTAATATGTTATTTAAATACAAAGGTATGACAAAACAAGGTAAAAGTGCAAAAGGTAGCATTGAAGCTTCAGGCTTGGATGAAGCGAAACAGAAACTGAAAGCACAAGGTATTTTTTACCAAGATATTTCTGAAACCTCTCAAATTAATATGAAAAATTTTTCAAAACGTGAAATGCCTGGACCATTACTCTCTTCTTTTGCAAAAGAACTTTCTTCTTATTTAAACTCTGGAATGGCTGTACTTACGGCTATTAAGCTTATAGAGGGTCAACATAGTAAAGAAAAAAAATATGCATCATTTTTAGCATCATTGAGAACCATGATTGAAGAAGGAAAATCACTTTATCATGCACTGGGTTCACAGTCCGTTTATTCTATGCCAGATTTCTTTTTACAGAGTATAAATGTTGCTGGTCAAAGTGGTAAAATGGTTCCTGTACTTATTCAAATGGGTTCATTTTTCTCTTCTCAAGCAAAAGTAAAAAAGCAAGTTGGAAATGCCATGGCATACCCTCTTTTCATTTTTATTGTGGCTATTGGTATGACAGGGTTTCTTATTGCTTTTGTTGTACCAAAGATTACAGGAATTTTTAAAGACACAGGGCAAGAATTACCTGAAATTACGCAGTTTGTATTGGGTATATCTGATTTTTTATCTGCCAATTATATTGTACTTATTTTAGGGTTTATAGGACTTATTGTTGCTTTTAAATCGAGTTATAAGTATTCTAAAGGGTTTAAAAAGTCTTATGATGGTTTTATGCTAAAAGTACCTGTTATTGGTGAACTGATACAAAACCATGAACTAGGACGTTTCTCCTATATTTTGGGACTCATGCTAAACTCTGGGGTCTCTTATGCACATGCTGTAAAACTAGCAACTACTACCTTTTCAAATGCTGCCATGAGAGAAAGCTTTGAAGTTGCAGCTGAAAAAGTTATTGAAGGTAATAAGCTGTCGCATTCTTTACAACGAGGTAAAGGTATCTTGCCAAAGCGTAACTTTATGCAAGCCTTGGCATTGGGTGAAGAGTCTAGTGAGGTAGCAAGTATTCTGTCTAATGTTGCTGCTTTATACCAAGAAGAGAATGATGATAAATTAAAATTATTACTCTCTTTACTCGAACCATTTATGATGCTCTTTATTGGTGGGGTTGTTGGTTTAATCGTCTCTGCGATGCTTTTACCTATTTTCTCTATGAACTTAGGAGCATCGTAGTTTACCTTTTGGGTTTTCTTGTGCTACAATCACTTCATAATTAAGAGGAGTGATTTATGGCAAAGAAACAACGTTTTAGAGATACCAAACAAAAGAGAGAAACTAAGATTAATACAGTGGAAAAACCACTTATACCTTTTGCAACATCAGGAATTAAAGCGAAAGCATTTTTAACCGATGTTTTTATGTTACTGATGCCTTTATTTTATCTTAGTATTTATGTTGTCTTTGATGGCTTAGAAGATGTTTCTGTTCACCGTGTAGAAGCTTGGGCTTATGCCATGGTTCCTTTTTTATTAATTTTAACTATTTTTATGTTTAAAGATGAAGGACGAACTCCTGGGGCTAGGGCGCAGAGTTTAAAAGTTATTGATTTTCATACTTTAGGTAAACCTTCTCTTTTTTCGATTGTTTTTAGAAACTTTTCTTTATTATTTTCAATCTTTATTCCCATCTTTTGGCTCATTCCTTTTTTTAGAAAAGACAAACGAATGTTACATGACTTTTTAAGTGCGACCTGTGTCATTGCTGACCCTAATCCACCTAAGGAGAAAGTCTTTAAAGCTAAGTAATGCGTAGCTACCTTTCTCTTTTTTACTTTTTTTACTTTTCCTTAGTTGGTGTCTATGTTATGTTTATGCCTGAAGCCCTGATAGGCTTTGGCTATACTACTTCAGAAGTAGGTATTATTTACGCTATAGCCCCTCTTATGAGGTTTTTACTTCCGTTTATTTTTAAATACTATATTCAATTAACAGCCAATATTTACTTATTGGCACTTCTTTTTACCTTTATCTCCTCTTTATTGTTCATTGGCACCGTACATAATTTTTATTTGCATCTGTTATCCAATGCTATTTTTGGGGCTTCTATGGGGATTATATTGCCTTATGTAGAAACCATATCGCTACAAAAACTTTCTAAAAAAATGTATGGGAAAGTACGTCTTTGGGGCTCAGTAGGATTTATTTTGATTGCTCTTTGGCTAGGTGAAGCAGATGCTAGCTCTATAGAGACCATTTATTATTTATGTTTAACAGGATTTTTTACATGGATATTTGGTTATTTTGTTTTACAGTTTGATGAGCATTCAAACTCTAAAGACAATGACGATGATAAAGGTTTTTCTCTTAAACGTTATTGGGCTTTTTGGGCGAGTATTTTTTTAATGCAAGTTGCATTTGGGGGGTTCTATACCTTTTTTACCATTTATGAAACAGAGCAGGGTCTAAGTAAAGAAATTATCTCTTATCTTTGGTCTTTTGCTGTCATTTGTGAAATTTTTATGCTTTATTTTCAAGGTTCACTCTTACAACGAAATTTATTGACCATATTAAAGGTAGCAACGCTTATTACAGCCTTTAGATGGCTTTTGCTCTACCTTTACCCTGCTTCTTTAGAAATAACGTTCTTTAGTCAATCTTTACATGCCATCTCTTTTGCACTTTATCATACAGCTGCTATTACTTATGTATTTTCTATTTATAGTCAAAAACGTTTAGCACAACAGTTCTTTTTAGGTATTTCTTTTGGTTTGGGTGGAGGTGTTGGTTCATTTATTGCAGGGTATTTATATGGAGATTATTTATTTTTAGTAGAGTCTATAATTACCATGGGAGCATTTATTATGTTGTTGATTCATACTAAACGAAAAAAGACCATTGATTTAACTCAATAGTCTTTTGTTTTTAATCTGATTTTTTAGAGCTAGCTACTTCACCACGTTCAACACGCTGGCTATATTCAGTTTCTTTACCTTCTGCTAAATCTTTAGCTTGAGCTATCCAATCTTCACGTGTAATTCTTCCTGGGAATGACATAGAATGGTCTAACCATGAAACTTCTTCAGGACTAAGGTTCGCAATCTGGTCAAAGTGATAAATACCTGTTTCATTAAGTACTCCTTCTAGGACGGTTCCAACACCTTTAATAAGCTGTAAGTTGTCTTTTCTTCCTTCTCTAGCTTCCGTTAAGAGTATGGGTTGGGTTAGAATTTCTTCCTCTGTATTAGACGCTACAGTAGCTGTTGATTTTTTGTCTTTATTGTCAATATGTAGTTCATGAGAATTATCTCCACCATGATTACATTTATTTTTTTCACTACAAGTAGCTTTTCCCATTAAATAACCTATAATCCAACCTAATAGTGCTGCCAAAATAAGGCAGATGATAATTTGTGATGCAACTTCCAACATGTTATTCTCCTAGTATTTTAAATTCAACACGACGGTTTT
>CACVAP010000007.1 GCA_902727895.1 uncultured Sulfurovum sp. | reverse complement strand
ATTACGACGAAAAGATGATGAAAAAATAAAAGTTGAAATTCCTTTAAAACATAACACCTTACTAGTAATGAAAGGAGAACTTCAACACTTTTGGAAACACGCTGTACCTAAAGAAAAAAAGATTAAGAAGCATAGAATTAATTTAACATTTAGAGTCATAAAAAACTAAATAAAATCCCGAAAATACCCCTTAATACTCCCATTTAAACCCTATGGTTCTTAACAGCAAATTGTTCATCATTCCCATATCCAAGCTTACTCAAATCATCATAAATTTTTTCAGCCAAGATATAAGCTAAATTAGGAGGTACGGCATTTCCTACCATTTTATAACCTGCTGTTAAATTTTTATAATAAAACTTATGTTCATCTGGAAAAGTTTGAATTCTTGCACATTCTCTAATGCTTAAGCGTCTATACAATTCTTCACTTCCTTCTACAAATTTTCTTTTGTCTTTTTCTACCAGTTCCATTTTAGGTGCTTGTGGATGAAGGGGTGCATGTCGTCCTCCTGCTTGAATGGTAAAAGAAGGTTCATCCCATCCTCTAACACGATTACGAGACATAAACATCGAGGAAAATCCACCTGTCATATACTCATGGTTAAATAACTGACACGCATCATCATTACTATAAGTTTTATTTTTAGCAGCCAATGCTGAGTCTTTTAAGTCATCAATTACATCTTCTAAAAATAACTTTTCATCTACTGCATCAGGAAATTCAAATTCCATATTTAAATCATTTCGATAACCAACAAAAAAGATTCGTTTTCTATCTTGTGGAACGTTATAATCATGAGCATTTAAAAGTTTAAAAGACAAGGTATAGCCACTATCAGTAAAGTGTTTTTTGATATTTTCTAATGCTTCACTATGACGATTTGCCAACATGCCCGAAACATTTTCAGCCAAGAAAAACAAAGGTTTTTTATCTCTTAAGACACGTATAAATTCAAAAAAAAGTTGTCCTCTATCATCTTCTATACCTCTTGACTTCCCTGCTTCACTCCAACTCTGACAAGGAGGTCCACCGATAAGACCTAACGTTTCAGGAATTTCATCTGAAAGTACTTTAACAATACTTCTTCTATCTAATATTGTATTTGTAAAATTATTTTCAAATGTTTCCCAAATTTCTTTGTCATACTCATTTGCCCAAATAGTTTGGAAACCTGCTTTCTTAAATCCGAGGTCTAAGCCTCCTGCTCCTGAGAATAGGGATATTATTTGCATCTTCAAACCTTAAAAACTAACAACTTAGCTTCCATCAATCTAACAGGATTATCAGGATTCTTAATTTTAACATCTAAAACCTCAACACCATCCACATCTAATCCTTCAACAGCTTCTCTATCATCACAAGGTAAAGATTCATACTTATCTTTAGTCATTAAAGCCATCAATTGAAATGCTTTACTATCATCATACTCATAAACGTAATTAAAAGTCTTATTTGGATTCTCAATATGCCACATACCTCGTATACGTAAATCTGTAATTCCTAAAGGGTCAACTTTTTTGACTTTTCCAAGCTCTTTAGTTTCAGTAAACTCTACGTCTGCTATTGTGTTTATTCCACTTGAAATAGTATTCTTAATTCTTTCATAAGTCTCTTTATCAGCACAAAAACAATCTCCATAAACTAACCATAAAGATTTTAGATTTTTTTCTTTAACATATCCTATCGTGTAAAGCATATCTTTTATATCCCAATTCTCAGAAACTTTACACGCTTTCGTTATCATTGGACTGTCTGCATAGAGTTTTGCTTTTGGATATGAGCTATTTAAAGCAATAGCTGAATTTTTTGATTCTAGTTTTTTAATTTCTATGGCATCTGAATTCTTTAGCATTAAATCAGGTGGATTATTTTTATTACCTTGGAATGAATAAACTTCTTCAAGTTTGTCTAACTTTTTTTGTTCATCAAGCTCATTTATAGTTCCAGAAAAAACATCTTTAATATATGATTCTAACCCTTCACCCATATTATTCGCTCTATTATTTCCATTTGTAAAACTTTGAATATTCACTTGGTAATTATCGACAATATTTATAAATGCTTTAATAATATTAGACATAAATCCTCACTTCTTTTTAATAAACCAATTCTACCTAAAAGTTCAATAGAATCATATAAACATGTCAAATTGTCATAATTTTACCCCAAAACAAAATCCCGAAAATACCCCTTAATACTCCCATTCAAACCATTGGCATTAAACATAATTAACTCTCGGGAATAACGCTGTAACGTTCCTTCAATCAAAATAGACTTACCTCCCTCTAATACCATGGCTGTTGTAATGATTTTTTGTACAAGAAAAAAGAGTTCCACGCGTAACCGTTCCATAAGCTCTGCTTCTTTTCCTTCCATGAATGCTTCTTTAATGGTTTCTAGCTCTTGCTCAAACTGTAACTTTAATACTTCATCTTTTAAAAGCTTTAATGCTCCTAGTCCCAAACCATATAAAGCGAAATGAATGGTTTTAGAGACTGAACGTGATTTATTGTAGGTACCTAGTGGTTGAGAAGAGATGACATCTTTAATATTTAGAACAAAATCACAAAGCTCAATGTTCACCGTTGAAACACTCTCTCCAACAAAAGTTTGTGTAAGGTCTGAAACCCTAAAAGTATCAGAGTTTTTAAAAGGAGCCATGGCTTCATATTCGTTACCATCATGATGAAAACCAATGACCAAAGTGTCAAAAACACCATAACCACTTGCCCATGTTAGTTTTCCATTGAGTTTATAAATACCCTCACATTCACTAGCCGATACATGAGTGATGGGTGACCTTAAATGGTTTATGGCAATACCACACTGTTTTTCAAAATAGGCTTCCTTTTGTTCAAAGTCACGTAGTAGCATAATGGTATTTCCAGCCAAAATTTGAATGGCTAAAAAAGCCAAGCTTCCTGAGTACTGTGTTAATCTTGAAAAAAGAATAAATTTGTAGGCATTGTGTTCTGAGAGTTCAACCTTGTAAAGAGAAAAAACATCATGTTTATAAAAAATTTCAAATGCATCTTTTAAAAGTTTAGGATTTGTGTCAAGCTCATGTAGAGGAAATGCCTTTAGCTCCTCTATTGCTTTGGTTAAATTTTCTTCATAGATCTCTATGTTCATTACTTCTCCCATATTTTTAGAAACGATTATACCGTTAATTGGGTTTATACTTTTCTCTTAACGCTTAAGAGACATATACTTAAGCTAAGTTCAGTAAAATTCTCTCAATATAAAACAAGGATATAACAATGGCTGATGAACAAAAACAACCAGAACAACCACTAGACGAAAAATTTTACGAAAGAGCTGATGGATTTATTAACTTGGCAAATGTAGCTGTTACTAATGAAGAAGCGAATGCTGGACAAATAGCAAACTCTTTAATGTTTGCAGCATCACGTTTTAACGCTTGGGTTACAGCAGCTGGTTACCAAAAAGGTAGTGATTTGGCAGAAGATAAAGAAGCGATTTTAGAATTCTTTACAGAGCAATATAAACTTATGCTTGCTGAAAATATTGATGCTTATGCAACTAACTTTAATGAATACATGGGTTACTCAAAAGAAAACTTCAAAAAGTAAGAATAGCGTTTCTACGTCCATTCAACACTTGCTAATGTTAGAGCAAAAAGAACTTCAACGCCATTTTGTTTTAACACCTGTACAGCCTCTCTAAGGGTTGTACCAGTAGTAACAATGTCATCTACTAAAATAACCTCTACACCCTTTTTACCTGTATAAACAAAATCTCTAGGATTTTCTAAACGAAACTGTAATGTTTTCCCTGAATAAGAATCTTTGTTTCTCGCCATGAGTTTGGCATGTTGTACTTTGACATTTTTTGCTTTCATTTCATGCGTCAAAAGTGCCACATGAGCATAACCAGACTTTATATTTTCATCTATGCCAACGATATAAATCGTTCTATTATCTTCGTTTATGAACTCTTGTATAAAAGGTTTAAATGAGAGTTTGGCTAAAGCTTTATAGAGTTTAAAACCTTGTGGAGTATGTTTGGTTAAAAGGAGGTCTTCTATATTTTGATATTTGAAAAAACTGTAAACTTCTAAAGATCCAAATGTTCTTTTACTGACTGTAGGTTGTAGTAGATTGACTTGGCATTTTTTACAAAACGTTGTAAAGCTTATTTTATGACAAGATAAACAACGCATGGGCTTAAGTGTTCGATAAAGTCGAACCTACAGGATGTCTCTTAGGACAATGGCATAATGTAAAACAATGAAGTTTAAAACAAAAATCCCTAAAGATGAACCACGTGAAAGCAATGTTTCTAAACGGGTGCGTTCTTTACCATTGGTTCTAAAGGCTATCCGTAAATGAATGATGGTAATAACAGTCATAATAGCGACTAAAACAAGCTTCTCACGTAAAGCATCTATGACTTGGCTATGGGCATCAAAATTAAAAAGTACGTATATCATATTGTTTTCAACAATCATCCAGATACCTGTAGAAATGAGTAGTATTAAAACCACTATTTCAAAGTAACCAAAAATAGGACCAATTCTTGGATAAACGAGGTCTTGATCTTCTTTATTTCGTAATGAAATCCCTAAAACAAACATGAAAACAGCCCCACCAATCCATGAGATAGCAGCGATAAGATGTAAATGTATTCCCCAACCCAATTTATGTACCTTTTAAAATAAAACTAATGATATTATACACAGTTTAAAACATAAAAAGGAAAGAATATTGAAAAGAAATAAAAACTATCTTACTGGCTATCTACTTACAACTCTTGTACTAATTCTACTAACAGCTTGTAGTACGCATTCACCTAAAATCAACAACGTTAAAAGTGACAAATACCGTTTAATTTGGAATGACAATCCTATAAGTACCATGACCATTGCTTGGAATCAATATGAAGGTAATCCTACTGTCCACTATGGATTGACTGAGCAAACAAAACAAAAAACTTTTCCAGACCGTACAACTAAATACCGTGGTATGCATAATAATTTTGCACGACTTCAAGACTTAGAGGCTAATGCTAAATATTATTTTAAAATTTGTACAGAAAAGTTTTGTTCTAAAACCATGTACTTTAAGACAGCCCCTTCAGACGACAAAGCCTTTACATTCATAGCAGGTGGTGACTCCAGAAGTATTCCAAGAGGAAGAATACGAGGAAATGTCCTTGTTTCTAAAATTCGCCCCCTATTCATTGCCCATGGTGGTGACTACACAAAAGACGGAACAACCGAAGAGTGGAATAGATGGTTAAATGAATGGCAACAAACCATAAGTGAAGACGGACGAATGTACCCTCTAGTTCTTACCCATGGAAACCATGAAAACCGTGATGCACACATGTTAAACAAACTTTTTGATGTACCTAACAAAGATGTTTACTCAAAAATGGATTTTAACTTTTTATCACTCTATACACTTAATACAGAACTAGAACCAAGTGTAGGATACTACGACATGGTTAGTAAAGAAAAATGGAACAAATATAAAAGATGGGACAAGCAAACAAAATGGCTCAAAGAAACATTAGAAACAGATACAAAGCCATGGAAAATCCTCTCCTACCATCGACCGTTACGTCCTCATAAAAAAAGTAAAGCAGAAGGACGCTTACGCTACTTAGATTGGTCTCCCTTATTTTATAAACATGGGGTACAACTTGCCATAGAGTGTGATTCACACTTAGTTAAATATACCCATCCACTAAAGCCAGACTTATTTGGCGAAGAAGGTTTTGTGATAGACAAAGAAAAAGGAACAACCTTCATTGGAGAAGGAAGCTGGGGTGCTCCAACACGTGCGAATGATGATGAAAAATCTTGGACACTCGATAGTGGAAAGTTTTGGCAATTTAAACTCATAATTGCTTCAAAAGATAATTTAAAAATTCGTACGGTAAAGTTTGGGGATGAAGAAACTGAATATAACTCGAATGGAGTAGAAGCACTCACTCAAAAAGAGCAAGATACTAATCCTAGAGCTATTCCTGAAAATCTTGATTTATGGAATTCTAAGGTAGGAAAAGTTTTAACTTTAGAAAATTAAAACTTAGCTAAAGAGATGCTTACAAAAACGTAAGCATCTCTTTTTGAATGTCTTCTTTTTCTACAATCACCGTATGTTTAATCTCTTTAGCAAAAAGACCATCTATCATTTCAGGTGAAGTTACATTCGTATTATTTTTAATCCACTCAATCGCAGCTGTATCTTCTGTAATGTCAGCTTGACCTAACGCTCTGGCAACCGTTGGAGAGAACTTTGTCCACTCTGCTGTCGAATACACAATGGTCTTTAAATCTTTAACAGTGTCTTTTTCATACGACTTCATACAAGTAGCTGTATGAGGATCCATAATGTAACCCTCTTTTGCATACTTAGCAATGTAAGCTTCACACTGGTCATCTTCTGAGTAAGTAGCAGAGAAATCAGCTTGAATAGAGGCTATCTCTTCTTTTGTCATGCTAAACTTGTTCTCTGTAGCCAATGCGTCCATAAGCTCTTTGGTACGTACAGCACCAAACTTATGAAATATAATTCTTTCTATGTTTGAACTTTTTAAAATGTCCATAGCAGGTGATTCAGTTTTAATTAAATCACGTGTGGTTAAATCATATTCACCATTTTCAATCCAGTCTGTTAAAATATTATTTACATTTGAAGAGATAAGAATTTTTTCTACAGGAAGACCAGCTTCTTTAGCATAGAAACCACCAAGTGCATTTCCAAAGTTTCCTGATGGAACAACCAAATAAACATTTTCACCCATTTTAATCTCATTTTTTCTAACAAGTTCAAGGTAAGAGTGAATATGGTAAATGGTTTGGAAAATAATACGACCAAAGTTCACAGAGTTGGCAGCTGAAAGTTTAATGTTTCTACTTGCTAATTCATCTTTAAAATCATCTGATGCAAGAAGTGCTTTAAGTGTATTTTGAGTGTCATCAAAGTTTCCGTGAACCCCAATTACTTTGAGGTTCTCAGCAGCTTCAGTTACCATCTGTAGACGTTGAACATCTGATGTTCCACCATCTGGATAAAGACAAGCTACTTTGATATTATCTTGGTTTTTAAAAGTCTCTAAAGTTGCTGGTCCAGTGTCTCCAGACGTTGCAGCCATTATAAGATAGTTTTCATTACGCTTTTGGGCTTCTTTTGCTAAAACATAACCAAATGGTTGTAATGCCATGTCTTTAAAGGCACGTGTTGGTCCATGGTAAAGTTCAGCTACAAAACAGTCATCTTCAATCTTAGAAAGAGGTACAGGGTTAGAAGGGTCATCAAAATCATCATAACGTTTTAATGCTTCTTTTAATGTAGCCTCATCAATGTCAATATCGAAACCTTGTAATACTGCTAAAGCCAGTGTTTTATAATGAGAGTCAAGGTGAAGTGTTAAAAATTCTGTATCAAAAACTGGTAAGAATTCAGGTACATAAATACCACCATAACTAGCACTAGGACTTAAAATAGCCTCTGAAAAGTTTACTTTTTCTGCTTTTTTCCCATCATTACCACGTGTCTCAATAAATTGCATTTGTTATCCTATAAAAAATTGTTTGAAAGTATAGCAAAAGTAATGTAAATAGTTAAACGTAATTAATTAGTTTTTTTTGAAAGTAAAGGCGAGTAACTTTAGCACTGGGTCTTGAAGATTTTAATAGTAAATAGATTAGCGTTGTTGAGAAGGTTTTCATAAGTAGTCCTTAGTTTTTATGGACTACTTATAAAGTTAAAGTTAGTACTAACTATGAAAGAGCATTATTTATTTTTTAAATAACGCCCAATTCCATCAGCAATACCTTGTGCTAAAAGTGAACGGTAATAATTATTCATAAGGTTTCTACCCTCTTTAGGGTGAGTTATATAACCTGTCTCAACTAAAATAGCTGGCATTTGAGCCCCAACAAGTACCCAAAAATTAGCAGTTTTAACACCACCATCTTCTACTGAACCAAAATGTTTACGAACATTTGAAAGCATTTGGTTACTTACATCAATTCCTAACTTATGTGACTCAACTATTTTTTCTCTACTAATTAAAGATAGGTAAGCATTCTTCGTATAGTAGTCTTTATCTTCAAACATAACCGAGTTCTCTTTCGCTGCTGCTTCTTTGGCTCGTTGTGTTTTAGCAGGAGATAAATAGTAAATTTCTATCCCTTTAAAGGCATTTCGTAAGCTTTTCTTTGGTGCTGCATTGGCATGAATTGAAACAAAAATATCTGCTTTTTTCTTATTGGCAAACTCTGTTCTTTTTGGAAGCTTTACAAATGAATCACTCGATCTGGTCATATAAACTTTATAACCTTTATCTTGTAGTTTCTTTTCAAGTTTTTTAGCAACTGAGAGTACAACTTTCTTCTCTTTTTTATTCCCACAACAAGAAGCACCACCATCTCTTCCACCATGTCCAGCATCTATTACTACTGTGTACTTTTTATTTTTACTAGAATAAGTTGTATTATTATTAGTAGTCTTCTCTTCTGTAATAACAGTAGCATTTTTTCCAGAAATAAGAGGTATAGCTAATACTTTACCTGCATAGCTATGTTTTCTATCTAAAAACTTTTCCTTAGAAATAATAACAACACGAAGTTTTTCAGGACTGTTCTGTGCCATTCGAAAAGATTCTATGGTTCGAAATGTATGTTGGGATATTCCTTTAGAAGTAGGGAGGACAGCACCATGAATATCAAAAACATACTTGATAGCACCATCTTCAGCTGGAAGTGTAAAGGAAGTTACTCGCTCTATAGTAGAAGTAAAATAGAGTTTGAGTTCTGCTTGACGAATCTTACTTTTTGCAAAGTTATTACCTGCAAAAAGTAGATTGGAAAGAAATATAAATATTATTAGTTTATTAAAGATTTTACTCTCCGTTCATTAATTTGTTGATCAACTCTTTTACTGTAATAATTTCTTTTAGTTTGTATCCATTTGCACCTGTAAAGAATAGACCAGATTCAGCAATACCATCATAAGCATCACTTAATCGGTCAGCAATACAATAACCAACTATTTTAGCCTCTACCCCACGATGACAAGGTGCTACACAGTTTGAAATACAAGCAACTTTTGGTGCAGTCCCTGTTAAGATATCTGCATGAAGTTGACTTTGAACACCACGCGCTGGATAACCAACTGGTGACTTAAACAACTTAATGTCCTTTTCATCAGCTTTGATAATCATTTGTTTCATTACTTCAGATGTATCACACTCAACAGTACCAATAAATCGTGTACCCATTTGTACAGCATCTGCACCTAAGTCCATCATTTTTTGAATATCATCATGATCCCACACACCACCAGCAGCAATAATTGGCATTGAACCCCAGTTCTTTGCTTCTTCTACTACAGGAGGTAATATCATCTCTAGTTGATTTTCAGGCATAAAACATTCATCATATTTAAACCCTTGGTGTCCACCAGAAAGAGGACCTTCAACAATAATTGCATCTGGTAATCTATTATGTGTTTTTTTCCAACGTCTACATAAAATACGTAATGCTTTTGCTGTGGATACAATAGGAATTAAAGCAACATCAGGATAATTCTTAGCAGCTTCAGGCATTGTTAATGGTAGCCCTGCTCCAGTAATAATCATGTTAGCTCCAGCTTTACAAGCATCTTCTACAACTCTGTTATATTCACTCTGAGCATAAAGAACATTAGCAGCCAATGGTCGGTCTCCACAGATCAGTCTTGCATTATCAAAAATCTTTTGTAATGCTGGATAAGAATAAAAGTTAATTGCCTCCAAAGGACGCTCATCTTTCCCTATTACTTTTTCAGTGTATTCTCTGTTTTTATAAACACCAGTACCAACAGCTGAAATAACCCCTAATCCACCCTCTAAACTAACATTTCCTGCTAATTGATCCCAAGATATACCTACTCCCATACCACCCTGAATGATTGGTTTGTCAATTGTATATTTTCCAATTTTGAAAGATTTAAATGCCACTACTTTACCTTTATTTTTGCAAATTTTCGTTTACCCACTTGTAAAATATACTCACCTGAGCTTAAATTCATCTTTTCATCTGAAACTTTCTCTTGATCAATACGCACACCACCTTGTTTTATGTCACGGCGTGCCTGAGATGTAGAAGGTTCAATATTCGCATCTACCAAAGCTTGGCAAATCCAAATACCTTCTTGCATCTCAAATTCTTCTATTTCAGTAGGAACATTATTGGATTTGAAGACATTATCAAATTCACTTTTAGCCATCTTAGCAGACTCTTCATTATAAA
>CACVAP010000006.1 GCA_902727895.1 uncultured Sulfurovum sp. | reverse complement strand
GCAAGTTTAGCACCAAAGAAAATAGCCATTATAAAAAATAGGTCATCAGGGTTTGGATAGAAGTAAGCAACTAACCAAATAATAGTAGCATAGAGGTAAGGTGATTTTCTTTGAATTCCAAAAAGTTGAATAGCTTCATGAAAACCAACAAAGTAAAAAGCTCCTAAATATAGCCACATAACAAAGTCATTATCAATTAGCCCAACCATTATCGTTGTCGCTAAAAGTGTAATTCCTGTTATCCAACGTTCTGCATTATCTGTTATAAATTTCATATTTCAACCCCTCAGTTTATATAGATTTTATTATAACATGTGTGGGCTTATTCGCGTATTTCTATGCCTTCTTTTCGGACACGAATGGTTTGATACTTATCATATTCCACAGATGAACCTTCTTGAATTTTGACAAAACGACGTTTACAGTAGTCAACATCATAGTCACCAGCTTGGGTTAGTGAAAAGTCTACACAAAGTTTAGCAGCTTTCTCTATGACCATTTCAGGTAGATTTTGTTTGTCCGTTTTTATGATGAGGTGAGAAGATGGAATGTCTCTAATATGCATCCAAAGGTCATTAGATTTAGCAATTTTCAAAAGAGCTTGATTTTCTTTAGCATTTCTTCCTATGAGTACTTTGTAGTCATCTATCCAAAAAAGTTCACACTCTTTGATTTTTTCTTTTTTACGTTGAGACTTTGCTTTTTTAGGTACCAAGAGTTCAAGTTCAGCACTGTCTTTTGCCTGCTCAATGGCATAGTACATATTTTTGTAAAAATCACGTTTTGTTCGTAGGTTTTCTTCTTCTATATGAACATTTTTACTTTTTGACTTTGCCCGTTTGGCTTGATTGAAAAAGTATTCGCTTATACGGTTTGGAACGATGCCTTTAGGCAGTTTAATACTTATCTCATTGCCCTCAAAATCATAAGTTTTTAGAGTTTTATCATAGGCTTTAATTTGGTAGAGGTTAGCCAAAATTATGTTTCCAGAGTTTTGGTGCTTTCTCATCTCTTGTTCTAAGTCTTGGACATTAGGAAGTTTGTCTAAAAGCTTTTGAAGTTTCTCTTGTTTTTTCTGAACAGTTAAAAGCTTTTGTTTTTTAAGTGTTTGGACGCGTTTTGCCTCAAAATCAAGATACTTTTGATTTAGATAGTTGTCTATATCTCCTAATTTATATGCTTCTTCTGTTCGTTCAAAAGGAGGAATAGCAAGTAGTTCTACACCGGGGCGAATAACTCTAAAAGAAGAGTTAGCATCAATATGTCGTAAAGCTTCAATGGTAACTTCATTTTCATCAATTAAAATAGCATTGGTATGTCGTCCAGTAAACTCAAATTGTAGAAATATTTTTTGTTCTTTATAAGCAGACTTAGGTGCTAAAGTAAAACGTAATATTCTTTCATCTTTAGGGACTTCAATATCTATGATGCTTGAAGAAGAAACCAAAGAGTGTAAAAGGTTGTCAAAAGGAGCATTAAAACTTTGCATTGGACGGGTTGAACTGTTTTTATAAATAAAACTACTACCCCTTGACATGTTAAAAAAGTAAGTATGGTTTTTGTCAAAAGAGATTTCAATGGTATTGTTTTCAATACGTCTTGCACGGGAGATAAATGTGAAGTCTGAAAAGAATTCAAATATTTGATAAAGTTCGAAATGTTTTATAAGATTCTCCTATAGTGATAGATTTTATACGGTACAAGTAAAATATTAACCAAATTTACCTATAATAAAGTCAAATAAAAAAATGGAGAGAATAAAAATGGTACACACAGCGATAATCGCATTCGTTTTAATAATGATGATGTTTCTTTTTACTAGTGATAAAAAGAAAACACATGAGGTTCCTGATAGTAATGAAACAGCTACAGTAGCTTCAACCCAGAGTGAACACGAAGAAAATAAAGCCTTAACAAAAGAAGTTTCACTTCTTAAGAGTGTTGACAATTCTCAAGATAATGATAAAAAAGATTCAACTGTTGTGGAAGATATGTTGAGACTGAGTAAGCTTGCTCCTGTTGAAGCAGCTACAAAAGCTGAGACCATAGAAGTGCCAAAAGTAATAGCAGCTACGAAATCCGTTGAAACTACTGAAGTAGTGGAACATAAAGTAGCACCTACTGTAAAAGATGAAAATGCTAGCACAGTAAAAGTTTCAGAACCTGTGAAGGCAGTTGAAGCTATTGAAGTTCAAGCTAAAAGTGAAGCGCCGAAAGTTGCAAAGATTGAAGTTCCTAAAACGCTTATAGTTGGAGATGATGTTACACCAACAAAACTTATGACAGATATTACTATTCCTAGTGTACCTACAACGCCAAGCACACCAACTACTCCAAGTATTCCAACTGTACCAAGTGTTAGTGTACCAGAGGTAAAAGTCGTAGAAACTACTCCGTCAGAACATGAAGTAGCACTAGAAAAACAATTAAAAGAAGTACATCGCTTAGCAACTATAGGTGAAAAACAAGCTCGTGCTTATGAAGAAAATACAAAAAGAAAAATTAATAAATTAGAAGAAGACTTAGAAGCACAAGTAAAATCTAAATCTGAATTAGAAGCACAATTAGCAAAAATTCATGGTATGGCTACTATAGGCGAAGAACAAGCTAGATCTTCAGAAGCAAATATAAAAAATAAAATTACAAGCCTTGAAGAAAACTTAACAGAACAAATAAAAGCTAAGAGTGAAGTAGAAGCACAATTAGCAAAAGTGCATAGTATGGCAACTGTAGGTGAGCAAAAAGCTAGAGCTTCAGAAGCAAACATAAAAAATAAGATTGCAAGCCTCGAAAAAAACCTAACAGAACAAATAAAAGCTAAGAGTGAAGTAGACGCACAATTAGCAAAAGTTCACGGTATGGCGATTATAGGTGAGCAGAAAGCTAGATCTTCAGAAGCAAATATAAAAAGTAAAATCATAAGCCTAGAAGGAAATTTAACAGAGCAAACAAAAGCTAAGAGTGATGTGGAAGTACAATTGGCAAAAGTTCATGGTATGGCAATTATAGGTGAGCAACAAGCTAGAGCTTCAGAAGAAGGTATTAAAAATAAAATTGCAAGTCTAGAAGCGAGTTTAAGCCAAGAAGTACAGGCAAAGAATGAACTCAAAATACAATTGGCAAAAGTTAACGGTATGGCGACTATGGGTGAGAAAGAAGCCAGAGCATATGAAGAGCGTACGAAGAAAACCATTACATCTTTGGAAGAGAATTTATCTAAACATATAAAAGTTAAAAGTGAACTGGAAGCACAATTAGCAAAAGTTAACGGTATGGCAGCCATGGGTGAAAAGGGAGCTAGAGCATATGAAGAACGTACGAAAAAGACAATTACCAGTCTAGAATCAAATCTATCTCAACAGCTTAAAACTACAACTGAACTTGAAACACAATTAGCAAAAATTCAAGGAATGGCAACGATTAGCGAAAAACAAGCTAGAGCTTATGAAGAAAATACAAAAAACAAGATAACTTCTCTAGAAGCAAACTTAAGTAATTATGTAGCACAAGAAAAAGTATTAACTGCTAAGATCAATCAGTTTCCTAGTAAAGTTGATGAACTTGTAGGCATTGCAAAAGTTGCAAGTGAAAGAGCTGAGATTCAATTTAATGCTTTACTGTCTAAAAATAAAGCTTTAGAATCAAACTTGACAAACTATGTAAAACAAGAGCAGGCTTTACAAGCTAAAGTGGATCTCTTCCCTAGTAAGGTTGATGAGCTTGTAGCGATTGCAGCAGCAGCTAGTAAAAAAGCTGAGGCTGAATTTAATGGATTACTTTCTAAGAATGAAGCTTTAGAAAATAATTTGACAAACTATGTAAAACAAGAGCAGGCTTTACAAGCTAAAGTGGATCTCTTCCCTAGTAAGGTTGATGAGCTTGTAGCGATTGCAGCAGCAGCTAGTAAAAAAGCTGAGGCTGAATTTAATGGATTACTTTCTAAGAATGAAGCTTTAGAAAATAATTTGACAAACTATGTAAAACAAGAACAAGCTTTACAGGCAAAAATCAATGAGTTCCCTACTAAGATTGATGAGCTTGTAGCGATTGCAGCAGAAGCTAGTAAAAAAGCCGAGGCTGAATTTAATGGATTACTTTCTAAAAATGCAGCTTTAGTTCAAGAGAATAATGCAACACAATTGAGAATAGTAGAGTTAATAGCTCAAGGAAAAGAGATTAGTGAGAAGATGCTAAATCTTGAAACAAGTGGTAAGCAAGAAATTCAAGGGCTTCTTAGTTCAAAAATGGCGTTAGAGCAAAACCTAACAGCAGAAGTAGAAAAAGAAAAACTATTATTAGCTCAAAACCAAGCACTTGAAGAAGAGTTAAGTGCATTAAAAGTAACAATAGCAGAACAAGAAAAAGCTGCTGCCGAAGCGAAAGCAAAAGAAGAAGCAGAAAAAGCTGCTGCTGAAGCGAAAGCAAAAGAAGAAGCAGAAAAAGCTGCTGCTGAAGCGAAAGCACAAGAAGAAGCAGAAAAAGCTGCTGCCGAAGCGAAAGCACAAGAAGAAGCAGAAAAAGCTGCTGCCGAAGCGAAAGCACAAGAAGAAGCAGAAAAAGCTGCTGCCGAAGCGAAAGCAAAAGAAGAAGCAGAAAAAGCTGCTGCCGAAGCGAAAGCAAAAGAAGAAGCAGAAAAAGCTGCTGCCGAAGCGAAAGCAAAAGAAGAAGCAGAAAAAGCTGCTGCTGAAGCGAAAGCAAAAGAAGAAGCAGAAAAAGCTGCTGCCGAAGCGAAAGCAGTAGCTGAAGCAGCAGCCGTTGCTGAAAAGAAACTAATGGATGCCTTCTCTTTAACAAAAGTAGCATTCAAAGTAGGAAGTTCACAGTTAACGAAAGCAAGTAAAGAACGTTTAGATGATGCTGTTACTACCATGAAAAATTATGATGGTTATAGTTACAAAATACAAGGGCATACTGACAGTAGAGGAAAAGAAGCATTCAATCTTTCTTTAAGTACGAAACGTGCTGAGTCAGTTAAAAGCTACTTGGTAAAACAGGGTATTGATGTTGCTATTTTATCAGCAGAAGGTTTTGGTTCAGCGCAACCAATTTCTTCAAATGAGACAGCTAAGGGACGAGAAGAAAACCGTAGAGTTGTATTCGAAATCATTAACTAAAGGAATAAGAAGAGAATTTTTTCTCTTCTTATTTTAAACTTGTTAGATGTCTGTTTGTTAGGACATTTATATAACGGACTTTTCTATTCTCTCTCACTTCTAGAACAATAAATCATTTTTCCCGAATCTCTCTATTTACTCTTAGAATTTCTGAACTATTAAGATTATTAACTTTTTGTATATTTTCTAAACACATTTATGTAAAAATATTTTAAAAATTATAATTCTTTTTACTTAATTATACTTAGAGGAAAATGGCTATAAACAACTTTCGCTATAATTCGCATAATTATATACACTTGTAAGGAAGACACCATGGGACAAACTATTACTGAAAAAATTTTCTCTGAACACGCTGGACGTCAAGTATCAGCAGGGGAGATTGTTCGCGTTGACATTGACATGATTATTGGAAATGACATTACAACTCCTATTTCTATTAGAGCATTTGAAGAGTCAGGTGCTGAGAGATTGGCAAGACCAGACAACTTTTGTATTGTTATGGATCACTACATTCCTGCTAAAGATATTGCTTCTGCAAATCAAGCAAAAATTTCTCGTGAATTTGCCTACAAGCATGACATGAAATACTTTTTTGATGAAAAAGACATGGGAATAGAACATGCTTTACTTCCTGAAAAAGGTTTGGTACTTCCAGGTGATGTTATTATTGGGGCTGATTCTCATACTTGTACGCATGGTGCTTTAGGTGCATTTTCAACTGGTATGGGAAGTACGGACTTGTCTTTTGCCATGATTACTGGTGGAAACTGGTTTAAAATTCCTGAAACTATCAAAGTAGAGCTTTCGGGTAAACCTGGTGAGCATATTTATGGAAAAGATATCATCTTAGAGCTTATCCGTCTTATTGGTGTTGATGGGGCGTTATATAAAGCCATTGAGTTTACAGGTGATACCATTCAACATTTAGGAATGGCAGATAGATTCTCTATTTCTAATATGGTTATTGAAGCTGGTGCAAAAAATGGTGTTTTTGCTGTTGATGAAGTAACAGAAGCATATTTAGCTGATAGAGCTGAGGTTAATGGTGGACTTAGAGCAGAGCCTAAGATTCATTATGCAGATGCAGATGCTGAGTACTGTCAAGTAATTAAAATAGATGTTGGAAGTCTTTCTCCCGTTATTGCTTATCCATTTTTACCATCTAATGGTAAAACAATGGAAAAAGCTGCTGCTGACAACTTGAAAATTGACCAAGTAATGATTGGTTCTTGTACCAATGGTAGAATTGAAGATCTTAGAGTAGCTGCCCAGATTGTTAAAGGTAAAAGAGTTGCAAGACATACACGTATGATTGTTACTCCTGCTACACAAAAGATTTTACTTCAAGCACAGAAAGAAGGTTTAATGGAAACACTTATAGAGGCTGGTGCTGTTGTTTCTAATCCTACTTGTGGGGCTTGTTTAGGTGGATACATGGGAATTCTTGGAGACAATGAGCGTTGTGTTGCTACTACCAACCGTAACTTTGTAGGTCGTATGGGTGCTAGAACTTCAGAGATTTATTTAGCCAACTCTGCTGTAGCTGCTGCTTCTGCACTTGCAGGATATTTAGTAGACCCTAGAGTATAATCTTTTCTATTACAGTGGACATTTCTTGTCCACTGAATCATTTTTGACATTTATCAAGTCCTTTCTCTTTATATTTAAATATACTCTAAAAACGTTTGCAGGAGCCTATAAATATGCTATTTAAAAAAACTGAAGTACAACAAGTTGCTAATGCAATGATGAATATGTTACATGAAGAAGAAATTGATATTGTTAATGACTTTCATGATGCTGTAGTGGCAAAAGATGTTCCAAAGATAGATGAACTATTTGAGGTATTACTTTATGATATAGAAGACCACTTCTCAACAGAAGAAGACATGATGGAAGAGAGCAAATTTTATGCAGCATCCATACATAAAGCAGAGCATGATAGTATGCGAAAAAAAGTAAAAGCCATTAAAGATGCTTGGGATGCTGATAAAGATGCACAGAAGGTACAAAACTTTTTAGAGGGTGATTTTAAATCTTGGATGGTGTTACATGTTGCCAGATGGGATTCTGAAACAGCCATGCATTTAGGTGACTCAATGTAAGAAGAACTAGAATTAAGTTCTTCCAAACACCTAAATTTCACTATTACTTGACAGTTCATATGTTATAATCTTTGAAAAAAAGGAAACAGCCTATGATACGTTTTTTACTATTACTAACCCTTCTATTACAGCTTACTTATGCAAACTCAGAGAAATATTTTATTCAATTTGGTTCTTTTAAAAACTTAAAAGGTTTAGAAAAAAGCATTGATCAACTTCCTAGTTCTTTACGTTCTCATGTTGTGATTGTACGTTCAAATTCTTGGTATATCCCTTTTGCTTATTATACTTCTAACAGACATGCTTTAACTTCAAAAGTTGCTTCTTATAAACGTTATTTTAAAGATGCGCATATTGCACATTCATCTTATATGTTGAATCATCCTTTAGTTCGTAATTATGCTACACAAACTAGAGTACAAGTAGCACCAAACAGACAGTATATTCCACCTGTGAAACAATACCAGAAGATTACACAACAATATACTCCACCTGTTACAAGACAAGTTGTTCCCCAATATCAAAATGTAGGTATATCAGAAGAAGATAATACTTTAGGCTATACGCAACGATCAGTGTCTGTTACTGCTCCTGTAATTCAACAAACTGTTAGAGAACCAGTGCTTCAACAAAGGGTAGTAGCACCTGTTGCTCAAAAATTTATACCACAAAAAGTTGTACCACAACAAGTGATAACTCAAAAAGTAGTACGAAAACAAGTTGAATCTAACGATATCTTTTCTACTGCTCAACCTAAAAAATATAAAAATTTCTCTAAACAAATGTTAAGTGGACAACATTATTATTTAGCATATAAAAAGACAGCCAATAATCCTAATTTACTTATAAAAGTTAGTTTTGAAAATCATAAAGTGACGTATCAACCTGTTATTGGAGAAATGAAAATGACAAAGGCAAGTTACTTAACAGAGAATAATAAACTCTATATGTTTGCAGACACTTTTGAACGAAATGGTTCATTTTCAAAACTTGATGAACATAGGTCAGATCACTTCTTAGTGTCATCATGGGCAGATGGGAAAAAGTTGAATACGCTTCGTTATTATTATAAAATGAATGATGCCAAAAAGTATTTGGGTCTTATAGCTTCTGATGGTTTAGCCGAGATTTTGTCAGAAGGGGACTATGACGACTTCTTTTTAGAGGAGTAATAAATTTTAACATGATAGTTTCTCTAAAGTTATATTTTATTTTTTAATAAATATAACTATTTATTGGGTGCTTAGAATGTGTTTTCTTTTATCATAATTGACATATATAAATATAAACTTTATTAATTTTAATAATTATCTTACTTAATATAAATTATAATTTATCTAGAAAAGATTTAGGATGAGAAGATGAAAAGAGTTGTACAGAACATATTTATTTTATTGATTGCTTTCAATGTAAGCCTTTTGGCAAGTACCGTAGTTGAGAGTACAAGCCCTGAAACAGTAGAAGTAGCATTAAATTCTTTTGGTACTTTAGGCATTATAGTTGTGATCGCACTCACCTCTATAGTTGGTGCATTTTTCATGAAAGATGATTTAACAGAAGCTTTTAAATAATAGTCATAACATTGTTAAAAAGCTAAAATTTCCTCAAGGCTTTTATAGCCTTGGTTACAACACATATGCCCAGCTTCATCTATCTTCACTACGGATGGAAAAGCATTGGCTCCCATGGAACGTGCTTTAGAAAAATCATGTTGCATTAAAAGTTCAGCTCGCTCACTTTCATAAAACTCTAAAAACTTCTTTTTATCATCCACATAATTTAATAACACTTCCAACGCAGTAGTATCTTCACCTTTAGCATAGAATCCTTCCTGCACTCTCTCTAGGTATTCAAAAGAAGCATCATCACCCCAAAGCTCACGAACAGTTACAATGGCTTTACAAGCAGGGTAGGTGTCATAGTCAAAAGTGTCTTTGTTCAGTAACGAGAAGTTAAAAGGTTGTTGTGTTCGTTGTTGTACAGCATTCCAGTTTTGAGTTAAATATGATTTATTCTGCTCAGTCCAAGCCATCTGACCTTTGGTTCTAAGCCCACCGACAACCAGTGAAAATTTATAGTTTTCAGAATGCTTTTCTCTTAGCTCTTTTATAACAGGGTGAAAACCCCAACACCATGAACACATGGGGTCGATTACGAAGATTAGGTGGGGCATGGAGTATCCTTGTTATTTTTTTAATAGACAAAGATTATAACTTATATTTTAGGCAACTTGTGACTTTTCATAAACAATACGGTAGTAAAGCAAATTATAAAGATCTTGGTGTTCGCATTCTTGAATGTAGTCAGAAGCAGTTTTTCCATGATTGTCTTCTAGGTAAAGGTCTGCACCTTGATTGATAAGGTAACGGGTGATATTGATAGACCTTGCTTGAATCGCTTGCATTATTAAAGTAGAACCATTTGTATCTCTTATGTTAATATCAATATCTGTTAGTGCAAAGATATGCATAAATATTTCAATGTCATTAGATAAGATAGTATGAAAGAGAGCATGGGTATCATTGGTTACCATTAAACTAATATCATATTTGAGTAACATTTTAACATTATGCTGATGGCGATGTTTAATCGACCAGTAGAGTGCATTTCTATCATATTCATCTCTAACAGAAAGGTTAGATTCTCTTACTAGAAATTCTTCTAGCATCAACCTATCTTTTGCCATTTCTAAGACTCTATGGTCATGATAAGTAGGTAATATTCTGTGTGTCATTTAAAACTCCTTTTTCTTGAGGGGGAATATACAGAAGTTTTATTACAGGTTGATAATAGTTTAGTAACAAAATAATTACATAAGGTTAGTAGAGTAAGAGGAATGAGGAGAGAGTATCTCGAGGTTTATCAGCAAGCGTTGTTATTATTAAATCAATACCTTCTAAGATTTTATACTTGATGCGATTAGGCTTTTTAATCACATCAAAACTTTAAAACCCACCAAATCTAAATCCATAGCCTGATAATTCGGATCTATAAGTACCTAACAAAAATTAATTTCAAACTTATTTCCAGTACCATAATTAGCCAAAACAAGATGAATATAGTTTTCTAAAGTTAGAGTAGAAGCATAGTCCTTAATTTGAATCCAGTGATACTTC
>CACVAP010000005.1 GCA_902727895.1 uncultured Sulfurovum sp. | reverse complement strand
CTAATCCATCTCTTATTTTTTTAGGTACTTGTTTCTCTTGGTCATAATAGATTCTTGTCACTATACCGTCAAACTCTTTTATGAGTGTTGGCTGTCCGTAGATATTATAGCGTAGCTCTTTTGTTTGCTTGAATTGGTTGGTTAGTTTAGAAAGTAAACCTTTTTTAGTATACTCAAACTTCATCTCTTCTTGTCCATTACCTCTTAGGACTAAGTAATCATCCTCATCATATTCAAAGTAATCCTTTTCTTCTAAGTGGTTGGGTGTTGTTTTAGTTATGTAAAAATGGTTCTTTAATTCAGCCTCATCCCTTTTTTTGTTTATTCATGATTAGGCATTTGTATAAAATTTTCAAGAAAAAATGAACACAAAAGAACTTGCTTACTATATGCCTTTCCCATACCGTGAAAGAAAGTTTTCATCTCTCTTTTCGCAGCTTTTGTTTTAGCATATTCTAATACTATTTCTAACTCAGGTATAGTAAAGTTTTGAAATATTATTATCTTTTGTTGTCGTTCATGTTCTTTTATCTGAATTCTAAGTTTACTCGCATATTCTTGTAAATACTTATCACTATAGTCTTGTTGGGTTTCATAAAATTTTTGAACCATTATTCTTCTAACTTCATATTGAACTTTTAATTCAACAATATTTAACTCTTTAGAAATTGATTCTATAAGTAAATACTTTTTTTTTGAAAACTCTTTCTCTTTTTGGTAGATAGTACCAATTTTAGAATTAGTATATTTAAGATATGCTTGCACCACTTTTTTACCTATATCAGATTGATAAAAAGAAATAATATCACTATATTCTTCATTAGTAATTTTACGAATCTCTTTAAGAAAAGCATTAGAAGCATCTTTACAATAAGCAAATTCTTTCATTTTTTCAATTTTCTTTAAATTCGTTATATTTCTATCTATATTAAGTTCAATAAAAAGATTATTATATCTTTCTTCTTCTATTTGTTTGAAGATTTTTATTCCCCAAGCTATATTATAATATTCAAGTAACTGTTCTTTTGAAAGGTTTGCAAAAGAAACCGTATTAGTTATTATTAAAATAATAACTATTTTTTTTAGTCCATTCATGCTCTTCTCCTCTTAATCTGGATTTATAGTATAATCATATGCTTTCGCCTCTTCATCACATAAAGTATCTTGCTTCAGAATATCTGAAGTGTTTGTATCAGTTATGTTCTCATAACATGTTCCTTTATCAATAGGTTCAAAAGTTATTGGAAGATGATTGGGGTTACTCGCATTGTTATCTAATGATGTTGTCATACTTGAATCAAAGTTTGCATTCTCTATAGCTTGTTCTATTGATGTATTTGTTTCTGTAGTATGATAGAATTTATCTTTATCAAAAGTATTGTCATATACAACACTGATTACTTTTCCTGCTTTTCCTGCACCCATACCTTGTTCAAGTGATAGTTGAGTTGAAGTTAGTGTTCCATTCTCTAAGCATTTTTTCTTTAATAATTGTTTTTTATATTCACACTTATCAGCTTTGTATGAACCATCGGTAGCACAAGTGATAGATTCTACTTTTGCATTATATCCTTTATACTCAATACCCATATCTGCTGCATCATTAATTCCAGTAAATGGATTTACAGCATCAAATATACTAGTAATAAAACCTACAACATTATCCCATATTCCACTTTCTTCAGCTTCCAATCCAAAAGGATCTATCCATCCAATCGGACTATTCCCAACATACCGATAAAAGTTAAAATCCCCACTCATAAACCCAATAGGGTCAAGGCTAAGAAACCTCTGAGTCGTCGGGTCATAATACCTAGCCCGATAATAATAAAGGTCGTTCATCTCTATCTCTCTACCTGTATACCCATAAGGATTAAGTGTTTCATTCTTGTTTCTTTTCTTATGTTCTAAGATTGACCCATAATGCTCATCATACGTTATGGTTTCAATAATCTCTCCATGTTCATTGCTTAGAGCTATGATACTTCCTTGATGGTCTCTATGATAATAATAAGTTCCATGAAT
>CACVAP010000004.1 GCA_902727895.1 uncultured Sulfurovum sp. | reverse complement strand
TTGAACTCTGCACTATATACTTTCCGTTTCTTACTCATTTTTTATTCCTTGATTTCTTAATCTTTATTCTATCTTATTGATATAAAAAATCTTGTTTTGCTGGTCTAGTTTTTGGGGAGCATTATAAGTTCTGGCTAATGGAAGATCGTCCTGAAGAAGCTCTTCCTTATCTGAATTTAATAAAAAACTATATTCTCCATTATAAGAAACATCTGACGATTCAGTATATGGATATTTACTACAGCACCTTAAGGTGGTTTGTAACCTCCACTTGCATAGTGATTACGAGAGACCTACTCTCATCTCTTTTACAGCATGGCTAATGTAATCCTCCTAATTATCATTAGTTGTTACGCCTTCTTGGCACACGACGGTGGGACAGGACAGTTGATAAAAATATGCTTCTTTTAATCCCCGATAAAAGACATCTAACTCTCTTTTTCCACCTTTATTTTTAGCGTACTTTAATACTTTTTCTAATTCATTTATAGTAAAATATTTAAAAAATACCATACCATATTCTTTTATATTTTTTTTTACAATAGACCTAGTGTTATCTGCATATTTTATTATAGATTTGTCAATATATTTAGGGTTTTTTTTATCGAATAGTTTTTCAGTCATCAATCTATCCACTTCATAATATGCTTGTAAATTTATTAGATTCAACTCTTTGAAAATTAACATTATTAATAATGTTTTTTCTTTTGAGATTTTTGTTTTGTTTTCTGATTTTTTATATATTTTATTTAGTATCTTAGGATGAAATCCTATATAGGCTTGATTTAATTTTTTACCTACATCAGTTTGATAAAAAGAAATTATTTCAGCATATTCTTCATTAGTTAGTTTACTAAGTTCATATAAAAAAGCATTGAAACTTTCAGTACAATAAGCATAATTCTTTATCTCCTCTATTATTTTGGGATTAGTTGTATTTCTATCTATATTTAATACAGTAAAAAGATGATTATATCGTTTATGTTGATAAAGCTTAAATTCTCTAATTCCCCATGACATCTCTGCCAATTCTAGTAATTGACCTTTTGAAAGATTTCCTAAGCTAAAAGAGCTTAAAATAACTATTGTCATAATAATTTTTTTTATGGTATTCATTGCTTCTACTTCCTATATTTAATGTGTATTATAGCTCTAAAATCCTACTCAGGATAAATACCTGTACTTTGATATAGATGGTCTTTCTCTTCACAAATATCAGTCTGTTTCATAATATCTGATGCATTACCATCAGGTATATTAGAATAACAAGTTTCTATACTAATTGGTTCAATTTCTATCGGTATACTACTATTCATATCTACTGAAGTAGTTATATTTATATCTTCATTAATTGTTTTATTTATATCTATTGGAGGAGTTGTATTGGTATCCCCATAAACAATATCCTCTCTCTTAATAGCTTCTTCAATTGTTTCTTTTGTAGTATTTATTTCATAGATATCTTTATTTAATCCCTGTTCAATAAGTATATTCTGCTCGGCATTAATGATTGTTGCTTCTTTTAGAGAACCAGTAAGACACTTCATATTTAAATCCCTTTTTTTATTTTCACAGTCTATATAAATTTGTACATCATAAACATCTTTAGAGCAATCAGGAAGAGTTTTATTCTATCGCTACAACTTTTATGTTCATCAGCCATATCCCCTGCTTTTATTACATCATCTAAGCCAATAATTGAAGTTACACTATCTATAACAGCATCTGAAAGGTTACCAACCCAATCTATAATATTATCTTTAGCCTCTAAAATGCTATCCCATTTACCACCTTGTTTTAATCCAAAAGGATCTATCCATCCAACAGGACTATTCCCAACATACCGATAAAAATTAAAATCCCCAGAGCTAAACCCAATAGGGTCAAGGCTAAGAAACCTCTGAGTAGAAGAGTCATAATACCTAGCCCGATAATAATAAAGGTCATTCATCTCTATCTCTCTACCCGTATACCCATAAGGATTAAGTGTTTCATTGTTGTTTCTTCTCTTATGTTCTAAGATTGACCCATAATGCTCATCATACGTTATGGTTTCAATAATCTCTCCATGTTCATTGC
>CACVAP010000003.1 GCA_902727895.1 uncultured Sulfurovum sp. | reverse complement strand
TGAACTCTGCACTATATACTTTCCGTTTCTTACTCATTTTTTATTCCTTGATTTCTTAATCTTTATTCTATCTTATTGATATAAAAAATCTTGTTTTGCTGGTCTAGTTTTTGGGGAGCATTATAGTTGTCAAGGCATTTAAATTAAAAGACATAGAAAATACTTTTATAATCATAGATGCAACTGGTAATCAAAAAGTTACTGACAAACTTTTAAAATATAAGAACAAACATGCCATCTTATTGAACGTGGTAGATGTCCCTGAAGTCTGTGACTTTTACTTTATGGCACTGACAAAAAATGAACCTCTTCAGATAGCCGTTTCAAGTTCAGGAGCAAGTCCTACCGTCGCTAAATATGTACGAGATAAATGTCAAGAACTTATACCTGAAAATATGGAAACATTCTTAGAAGAATTACAGTCAAAAAGAAATAATGGAATTATAGAGGTTGAAGAGACACTTGAAGTAACCAGAACAATCTCTTCAAAAGCCTACTTGGTTGGATGTGGTCTTGGTGACCCTGAACTCTTGACCATAAGAGCCTATAACATCATAAAAAACGTAGATGTGGTACTCCATGACCATCTTATAAGTGATGAAATCATGTCCATAGTCCCAAAGAATGTCAAAAAGATTTTTGTAGGTAAAGAGAAAGGCTTTCATACTCAGTCACAAGAAGAGATAAACAGACTTATCTATAAACAAATTAAAAAAGGTCATTCTGTAGCACGTTTAAAAAGTGGTGACCCATTCATCTTTGGACGTGGTGCTGAAGAATTACTATACCTTACACAAAAAAGCATAAAGACAGAAGTCGTACCAGGTATTTCTTCCTCTGTATCTGGACCATTGATGGCAAACATCCCTATTACGACCAGAGACTATAGTAATGCCTTTACCGTTGTTACAGCACACTTAAAAGGAAATGCTATTAATCTGGAATGGGTTCCTATGTTAAAAAGTGGAAACCATACGGTTATTGTACTTATGGGATTAACCAAAGCAAAAGAGATTATGGAAGAAGCAAAAGCATTAAACATTAACATGAGTCTGCCTTGTGCCATAATCTCTAATGCAAGTCGAAAAAATCAATCTGTGAAGATAGGTACTCTTGCTAATTTACATACACTTGCATTGAGTGCGAAAAGACCAGCTATTATTGTCTTGGGAAATGTTGTGAATTTTTTACATGAGTTAGAAAAGAATTAAACTAAAAGGTTCTTTTCTTTTTATCTCTCTTCTTCTAGCTCTTTGGTATGCTTATAATAAAGTTTGCACCTCTATAACTTTTCTCTTCAAATTCATAGTCGCTATTTTCAACAGTAAGCGTTCCATTTAAACTGCTCATAACTTGTCTACTCATATACAGTCCTATTCCCGTCCCTTTTCCTTCTTCTTTTGTCGTAAATCGTGATTCAAAAATTTTATTTCCAATTTCAAGAGGAATACCTCCCCCATTATCTTTAATAGATATCACTAAATTGTTTTTTTCTTCATAAGCATCAACAAATATATATTTCTTATCTACCTTAGATTCAGCTACAGCATCAATGGCATTATTAACAACATTCATTAGAACTTGAACCAATTCATTTTCGATACTCTCTATTTTAAGACTATCTATGTTTTTTATAATTTCAATATTCTCGTTTTTAAGCCTTGGATTAAGAAGGCGAAATAGTCTCTCTATAGAATCTTCAATAAAAAATTCTTTTCTTTCTTTATTAGGACTAAAGAAGTTTCTAAAATCATTAATAGTTGAAGTTAAATGTTTTACTTCATGCTCAATATTCTCTACCGATTCACTAATTATTTCATCTTTCTTATTAACGCCACTATGCTCATTACTTAACTTAACCAATCC
This sequence comes from uncultured Sulfurovum sp., assembly GCA_902727895.1. GTDB lineage: Bacteria > Campylobacterota > Campylobacteria > Campylobacterales > Sulfurovaceae > UBA1140. The sequence goes on along the minus strand of CACVAP010000003.1, from coordinate 272 downwards.
ATTTAACATAGAAATGACCCCTAATGGTTGTTTCCATTGATGTGCAATATTATCTATCATCTCGCCCATAGCAGCCATTTTAGATTGTTGAACTAACATAATGTCTTTTTCTCTTAACTCTTTTTCATACCTCAAAACATCCGAAATAAGTACCTAACAAAAATTAATTTCAAACTTATTTCCAGTACCATAATTAGCCAAAACAAGATGAATATAGTTTTCTAAAGTTAGAGTAGAAGCATAGTCCTTAATTTGAATCCAGTGATACTTCA
>CACVAP010000002.1 GCA_902727895.1 uncultured Sulfurovum sp. | reverse complement strand
ACCAAAGCTTGGCAAATCCAAATACCTTCTTGCATCTCAAATTCTTCTATTTCAGTAGGAACATTATTGGATTTGAAGACATTATCAAATTCACTTTTAGCCATCTTAGCAGACTCTTCATTATAAAGTCTAGCAGTTAACTCTAAAGCTAAATTTTCTTTAGCCTTTTTAGGATGTAAGGTTCCATTTGCTACATCATGCTTTGTTTGTGCTATGTTGGCAAGTGAACGCTCACTCAATAAATCATAATATCTCCACATCAATTCATCAGAGATAGAAAGTGTTTTACCATAGATATCTTTTGGAGCATCTGTAATTCCAATGTAATTATTTAAAGACTTAGACATCTTTTGAACACCGTCTAAACCCTCTAATATAGGCATCATAAGTACAGCTTGCTCTTTACCCACATTGTAAACACGTTGAAGATGTCTTCCCATAAGTAGGTTAAACTTCTGGTCAGTTCCACCAATCTCAATGTCAGACTTTAACGCTACTGAGTCATATCCTTGTAATAAAGGATAAATAAACTCTGAAATAGAAATACTCTGTCCACCTTTAAAACGTTTTTCAAAGTCATCTCGTTCTAACATACGCGCAACATTATACGTTGTTGTCAACTCAACCATACCCCTAGCACCAAGTTTTTCTAACCATGTAGCATTCCAGACAACTTCTGTTTTGGACTCATCTAAAAGTAAAAAAAGTTGATCTTGGTATGTTTTAGCATTGGCTACAATGGTCTCTCTGTCTAGTACTTTACGTGTTTCAGATTTCCCTGTTGGATCACCAATTGTTGCTGTAAAGTCACCAATAAGAAGTTGAATAATAGCTCCATGTTTTTGAAACACTGAAAGTTTATGAAAAAGAACAGCATGCCCTACATGTAAGTCAGCTCCAGTTGGATCAAAACCAGCTTTTACTGTATAGGTTTCACCTGTTTCATAAAACTTAGTAACCAATTTCTCAATTCTTTCCATGTCTATAATTTCAGCAGTTCCCCTGCTAATTTCATCTAATGCAATTTGTATCTTTGACATCCATCTTCCCTCTATTAATTTTTTCTCTATTTACTTTTTACTATAAGCATCATTCAATGAAATCATCTCAATCAGTTTAAACTTTTGATTCAATTTCTCTTCTAACTTCTTAACATTTTGCTCTTTTGTTTCAACTTCAAGCTTACAAAACTCTGCTGAATCAGAACTCTTAATCCCCAACTCAATATTTAAAACATTTAAATCTAATTTAGCCAACTTAGCCAACAAGTCAGCCAAAATACCTTGACGATTTTGAAGTGAAATAATAAGCTGATAACGTGATGACTTTTCATCTGCCCATGTTACAAAAACCATTGCGTCTTTAGCTTTCATTTTTCTATATGCTTGTTGACAAAGTTTATGGTGAATTACCACTTCATTATCTTCCACAAACCCAACTATTTCATCTCCCATTTTAGGGTGACAACAGTAGTCAAATTCAATCTTAACTATTTCTTTATTTGTAATAATTCTGAAGTGCTCTTTAATTAACTCTTCTGGCTTATTACAGCTAATATCAGAAGATGCAAGTTTCTCTAAAAATTTAGCAGAAACCTCTTCATAAATATCTTTATTTGAGGTCATTTTGTAAGCATTTTCTTTAAGCTTACAAAGCTCAAACATACTTTCAACTTTTTCTGTATTAATTTCTTTACATTCATAAGCAAGTTCAGTCAAAATATTTATTGCTGCGAGTTTATCACAAGCTTTTAATTTATGATTACAGGCCGAACGTATGCCCTCTTTTGCCTTTGATGTCTTGACCGTGTCATACCATGAACAGTGAACTTTTGCATTTTCATCTGTATTGATTCGTATAATATCACCATTTTTCAACGTTGTTAAAAGTGACTTCTTACGTTTATTTACCAAGGCTGAAATGGCTTTATCACCAATGTCAGAATGAATGGTATAAGCAAAGTCTAGAACTACTGATTCACGAGGTAAAGTATAATTATCTCCATCTGGTGAGAAAACAGAAATGTCATCTACAAACAAGTCACCTTTAGCCAAAGAGTAAAACTCTTCTACTGAGTCGTTCTGATATTGAAGACTCTCTAACCACTGTAAATTAACTTTTTGTTTCTGTTGACGACCATCTTTATAACGCCAATGAGCTGCTACGCCAAACTCTGCTGTCTTATGCATCTCAAAAGTACGAATTTGTGCTTCTACAATACCTGAATCATTAAACAATGTAGTATGAATAGTGCTATAACCATTCTCTTTTGGTAACGTAATGTAGTCTTTAAAACGTGAGATAATCGGTTTATAATTTAAGTGTAATGCACCTAAAATTTTATAACAGTCAATATCTTGTTTAACCAAAATACGAATGGCAATTAAATCTAGGATTTCATCAATCCCAATACCTTTTCTTTGCATCTTTTGATACATAGAATAATAATGTTTAACCCTACCAAATACTTCTATTTCACCTTCTGCAAATCCATTCTCTTTAGCAAGCTTCTGAATCTCTCTTACAAAAGTATTGAGTTTTAAATGAAGATTCTGACTGTTCTTCTCTATGTATTCCTCAATGTGCTGGTAAGCTTCTGGATAAATATATGAAAAACTCAAATCTTCTAAACGATTTTTAAGTTGAGAAATACCTAAACGATGTGCAATAGGTGCATAAACAACCATTGTCTCTTCAGCAATTCGAAGCTGTTTTTCAGGGGCTAATGCATCTAATGTTGTCATATTATGTAATCTATCACATAACTTAACAACTAACACACGTACATCTTTAATAGAAGAAAGTAACATCTTTCTAAAAGTCATTGCTGAGGATATCAACTTTTGTTCCGAAGAAGAAGGAACAAGTTCAACCTCACGAATATCTTCAATCTTTGTTAGTCCCTCAACCATATGCGCGACATCTTCACCAAAAATCTCCTCAATCTCTTCAATAACATACTCAGTATCTTCAACAACATCGTGAAGTAATGCTGCAATAACCATGGATTCATCATTAGAAACTAATGCTGTAATGGTAGCTACAAGAATGGGGTGAATGATATAAGGTTCGCCACTTTTTCGCTTCTGAGGAGCATGTGCAACTTTTGCTAAGTTAAGTGCTGTATGGAAAAGTGCTGTGGGATTGGGGTGATATTCACGAAGAAGCTCTTCAGCTTCTTCTATGGTCGAAACATTAAGTGCTTTGTCTAATAAAGCCTCCAACACGCTTACTCTTCGTGTACAATGATAATTTTACCTTCTGCAATCTCTACCAGTGCAATGTCAGTAAACTTATCAACTTTAGGATCCATAGCAACCAAAGGTGCTGCACCATTAGCAATCTCATTTGCTCTTTTACCAACTGCTGATGCTAGTAAATATCTATCAAAATCTACTCTCTCTAATGCCATTGCTGTTAATTTCTCAATTTTCATTTTAATCCTTAGTGCTAAATTTTTGTTTTATTCTACGACAGAGCATAAATCTCTGTTACCTTGAACAATTGCTAAAAGGTTACCCTTTTCAAACATGTCACAAACAATAATTGGTAAATTATTATCTTTAGCCAAGGCGATTGAGGTATCATCCATAACTTTAATATTGTCATCTAATGCTTGATCATATGTTAAAGTTGCTAATTTTACAGCATCATCAAATTTCTTAGGATCTTTATCATAAACACCATCTACTTTCGTCGCTTTAATAATACACTCAGCTTCAATCTCTGAAGCTCTCAATGTACCAGCTGTATCTGTTGTAAAGTAAGGGTTACCTGTACCACCAGCAAACACAACCACACGACCTTTTTCAAGGTGACGTTTTGCACGACGAACAATAAATGATTCACCAATCTCTTGCATGTCTATAGCAGAAAGTAAACGTGCGTCCAATCCAGCATGTTCAAATGCTTCTTGTAGTGCAATACCATTGATACAAGTTGCCAACATACCCATGTAATCACCCGAGGTTCTTTTGATAACACCATCTGCAGCAGCAGAAACACCACGAATAATATTTCCACCACCAATTACTACAGCAACTTCTATGTCATTGTCTATTAAAAGCTTTATTTCTTTTGAAATAAAATGTAAGATTTGAGTGTCAATTCCATACCCATTCTCACCAGCCAATGCTTCACCAGAAAACTTTACAAGTACTCTTTTTTTTGCCATATTTTAAGACCTCTGTTTTAAGTCGCAATTTTATCTAAAAGCACTTAATATTGGTTGACTTTTGTTATACTGTTAAAAAATAAAACATAATTTAATATAAAGGTTCTCAATGTCCACGTTAAGCCAAGAAAACAAGCAAATAATCGAATCAAGTATCAGAGATATCCCTGACTTTCCAAAACCTGGCATTGTTTTTAAAGATATCACAACCATACTCAACAATCCAAAGGCATTTAATACCCTAATGAACCACATAGAGGAGCGTTATAAAAGCTATAATTTAGATTATGTTGCAGGTATCGATGCACGTGGTTTCATTTTTGGTGCTATTTTAGCAGACCGATTAAACATAGGATTTGTACCCATTAGAAAAAAAGGGAAACTTCCATACACCACCGTTTCAGAAAAATATACTTTAGAGTACGGTTTTGACGAAGTTGAAGTTCATATAGATGCCTTTCCAAAAGAAAATGCACGCGTCCTTCTCATAGATGACCTCATCGCTACAGGTGGTACAGCTAAAGCAGCAGCCTCTCTCATAAACAAAGTAGGCGCCAACTGTGTTGAAGCCTGTTTCATAGCAGAGCTAGACTTTTTAAAAGGACGTGATGGAATTGATGCTGAGGTTTATTCTGTTTTGCATTTTGATTAAAGAGGTCTCAACAACTTCTTAATGTCTTTAGGAAGGTGGGCAAAAGCCATTTTACTCACCTTCTTTTTTTCACCCTCAAAAATAATAATCTCTACGTCCATAGAATTCTGATTTAAAGACAAAACTTTTATTTTTTGTTCTTTCATTTTAAATATAATATCTTGATCTGAAAAGTCAAGACTTTGTTTCTTTTTTCCCATACTATTTCCTTTACTATTTTAAAACATCTTTAATAATTCTCAAACCATTTCTAAAAAACATCTTCTCAACCTCATCAGAAGAAAATCCATTTTTTAAAAGTGCCTCAGAAAGTTTTGACATCTGTGAGGCATCTTCTATCTCAACAGGATTTGGAATACCATCAAAATCAGAACCCAAACCTATAACGTCAACACCTGCTACTTTTTTAATGTGTTTTATGTGCCGTATCATGTCTTCTATTTTGGCTACTTCTAGTTTCTCTTTTAACTCACCATTGACTAAAAAATTATTAAAAAAGTTTATACCTGTCACTCCACCAGCATTTGCCAATTTCTTCAACATTTCATCCGTGAGGTTTCGAGGATGATTGGTCATAACACGGGCATTGGAATGTGTTGCTATAAACGGTGCTGTTGAATGTTTTAATACATCTTTAAAACCTCCATCAGAGAGATGTGAAACATCTATAAGCATGTTTAAACGATTCATCTCTTCGACAGTCTCAATACCTTTTGCTTTTAAGCCTTTGTCTTGATGTTCCCATTTAAAGTTAGGATAACCCAAAGCATTGACATAGTTCCATGTAAGTGTAATGGCTGAAATACCTTCTTCTTTAAAAAAACGTAATTTATCTAAAGAACCCTCTAGTGCTTCACCCTCTTCTATGGTTAAAAAAGCTGCTATTTTTTCTTCTTTTTGTGTTCTTATTAGATCATCATAGCTTCTACAAAGTGAGATAGTATCTTGATTTTTAGCCAACTCATTTTTAAAGGTGTTAAGCATCGTGACACAATAATCATATGAACTCTCTACTTTAGCCGAGTCAATATACATGGCAAAAAATTGGGCTAAAGCTTCGCCTTTTTGAAGCTTATCAATGTCAATGGTTAGATTGTTTTTTTTAAGTTCTTGCTTTTGTTCAAGTATCAAGGTGGCTGTGTCACAATGGAAGTCTATAAAATTCATAGGCATATTCTTTTTTGATTTTATTGTAGTATAATTTTATAAAAATACGAGTATTCTAATGACCATAATTCAAGCAAACTATACTTACATCAACAACAAATTTCAAGAAAATATCGCTGTCGCCTTTGATGAAAAAATCCAAGCCATCGACACTTTGGAAAATCTACAAAAACAATACCCTGATTCAACGCTAATAGAGCAACAAGAAAACTCTATACTCTACCCTGGTTTCATTAACACACATGTGCATTTAGAGTTCTCTAAAAACAAAACCACCCTACAATATGGCTCTTTCATGCCTTGGTTAGACTCAGTCATAGCAAACCGTGAAGATCTTGTAGGTGCTTGTAGTAATGATGTGATGATGGATGCTTGTAATGAAATGCTAAGTTCAGGAGTTACTACTTTTGGGGCTATCTCTTCTTTTGGAACAGAGCTAGAAGTTTGTACCAAAACTCCTCAAAAAGTCATTTTCTTCAACGAACTTATTGGCTCACAAGCTGCAACAGCTGACATGCTTTATGGCGACTTTTTAGAACGTTTAAACGAATCTAAAAATTGTGTTAATCATGGGATTATTCCAGCCATTGCTATTCATTCTCCTTACTCAGTTCATCCTGTTGTTACCCAACGTGCTATCTCATTGGCTAAAAAAGAAGGACTTCCTCTTTCAGCACATTTTTTAGAGTCACAAGCAGAACGTGAATGGCTAACCGAAGAAAAAGGTGGTTTTTTAAACTTCTTCCAAAACTTTTTCTCTACTTCAAAAGCAGTCACCACTGTTGATGAATTCATGAATGCATTAAACCAAGTACCTACACACTTAACCCATGCTGTACAAGCGACTACGGAAGAGTTAAACTTCTTAAATGAAAAAGGTCACAGTATCGCGCATTGTCCACGTTCTAACCGACTCTTAGGTTGTGGACGTTTAGCCATTGAGACACTCATTGAAAATGACATGCCTTTTACCACAGCAACTGATGGTCTTAGCTCGAACAACACCCTAAGCATACTAGACGAACTACGTGCAGCACTCATGTTACATCACCAAGCTCCAGTAGAAGAATTGGCTTCGGTACTCATAAAGTCTATTACCTCAACTCCAGCCGAAATATTCTCATTAAATTCAGGGAAAATTGAAATAGGGAAAGATGCTGACTTCGCATTCATTACTTTACCAGACAAGCCTTCTTCTTTAGAAAGCATTCCTTTACATACTATTTTACATACAAACAAAGTAAATGAAGTCTACATCAATGGAACAAAAGTTTAATGAAAAACTTACACAATGCCCTGCTCCTAAAAAGACTTTATCAGTTAAAAGAGTTAGGCTATCAGTATACTTCAGAGGAACCTTTTAATGAGGATGACAAAAACCTTTTAGAACTTCCAAATTCTCTTGTAGCTTTAAAACAGCAAGCACTTAATTGTCATCTATGTTCTCTTTCTAAAAACAGAAACCATGTTGTTTTTGGAGAAGGCAATGAGCAAGCAGATGTTATGTTCATTGGTGATGCACCACTAGAGATAGAAGACAATGCTAGTAAAGTTTTTTTAGGTCGTGGTGGTGAAATGCTAACAGCCATGATAGAAAAGGTCATCGGTATCTCTCGTCAAGAGGTCTACATAACCAACCTTCTAAAATGCCACCCACTCGCCAACAAAGCCGTACATGAATCTGAATACCATACCTGTAAGGCTTACTTGTTTAAAGAAATAGAATTAGTAAACCCAAAGATTATTGTAACACTTGGAGAAAAAGCATACCATTACTTAACAAATGATACTACGGAGCTTGAAAATATTAGAGGAACGATTATAGTAAAAGATAAACATAGCATCATCCCTACTTATCATCCGAGTTTTTTACTTAAAAACCCTTCATTGAAGAAAGATGTTTTTGAGGATTTGAAGAAGGTTAAGGGGCTTTTGTAAGCATATTCTATTCAAAATATTAAAAACAAACTAAAATCATACTCATCACCCCTAAAAGAAGAGGTATTAAAACCTCATCAAGAAAATTATTTATTTTTTCTACACTACTTTTAGAGGCTAATCCTTTTTTCCTTCTATCCTTATTTGTTTTTGCAATACCCTTATTTCATCAATAATTTCTTTATTAGTAACTTCAATATTAACATCTTTCAAACTTTCTAAATATTCATCCATATACTTTTCAGGATATTTTTTGAAAAGCTCAGTTAATGTCATATTTGGTACGTTCTCTTCATTAGAATTTAAAAGTTTCTTTTTTTGCTTGATTAATTTATATTCAATTTCTAAAAATATATTAGATGTATCATCATCAATAATATCTAAGCCATCTATTACACACTTTAGTGCTTCCTCTCTATCATCAAGCTTCATATACAAAATTGATAACTCATAATATATTTCAGGTTTTTCAAAAGTCTTACTTTTCTCTAATACTTCAGATAAATAACCTATAGAACTTTCAATATCACTTTGCTGTTCATAACTTTTCGATAAATACTTATAACTTTCGATTTTCTCTAAAGTATCAAGATCATTTACATACTCTTTTGTTAAAATTTCTATGACTTTATCATACTTATTCTCTATGAAATAGAGCTTCGCTTTCTGTAAAGGATTAAATTCTTCATTATTTTCAATTTCATCAATCTCATCCTCTTCTACTCCATCTAGTGCTGTTAGTTCATAAGTTTTATATCGAGAATTAAACTTTCCAGCTTTAGTAAAGTATTGTTTATATTTTTCATTCTCATCTGAGTAATAAATCATCGCTTTTAATAGATATAAATCTGCCAACTCTTTTTCTGTTTTCAATAAATTCTTTTCATCCATATCTAAAAAATTAACTACCTCTTCTCTTTTTAAATTATTTTGTTTCAAAAAGTCTAGTTTTTTCTCTCCATTTAACTCATTTAGAATTCTTTTTACTAAATAAGTATTTTTATTTCTATTTAAAATTCTCGTATAAATATTTTGAGAAAACCCCAAATCAACAATATCTTCTGTCTCATCAATTGAAGTATTTAATTTATTATTTATACTCTCTATTATTTTAGACAAATCAATACATTCATAATGAAAAAGTTTATCATCAACTTTAATAACAATCCCTATCAAATAAATAATATCATCACACTCCGTAAAAAGTCCACTACCTGAAAAACCTTTTAAATATTTTTCTTTTTGTCCCTTATGACCATTTAATCTAAAAATATGTTCTCTTGTCTCATAATAACTTGGTCTATTAAGTTCTTCTACAATTGTCCCTTCACCATCATTTGGATAACCATAAAAGAAATACTCTTTTAAAGCATAGTTATCTTTTAAAATACTTACTGATGGAAGATTTTTAATATAACTACTATCTGTACTTACTTTAAAAATTATCAAATCTAAGTCTGACTCTTCATATACAATACTTTGAATAGTACAAATTTTTTCTCCATTATCTCTTGTAATTGAAATTTCATCTAGCTTTTTTTCAAGTTCAAAAATCTTGACACTTTTATATGTATCTGATAATTTTTTTTTGAAATTATGTTTTGCTGTAATAAGATAAGTTACAGACTCATCAACTTTAATTAAAACTCCACTTCCAGTTAAATGATACTTAATCTTAACAGCATACTTGCCAATTTCTTGACTATAACTATTATTTCCTACTTGGCTCATTTTAGTCTACCTCCCATGTATTGTTCTCAAAAGAATAAGCACTAAAGTTATGCCTATCTTCTTCCTCTTTAGATAATTTTTTTCGTATAAGATCAGCATAATTAAATATAAACTCTACCTTTTGTCTATCTTTTCGATTATGCGTAGCAATTAAACTAATTGTTTCTTTATCTGGATGCCCAAAACTTGTACAATCTGTTAAAATAATAAACTTAGAAGTATCAACTAAATTCAAAAAATCTTCATTAATATTTTTCTTACTTCCATGATGTGACAACTTAACAAATTCAACTTCTATTCTATTGGTAGTAGAATATTTTAAATCTTTTAATGAATTGTTGATTGTATTTATATCTGCATCTCCTAGAAATAAAAACTGTTTTTTATTATACTCAAGAATAAAAGCAATACTTGTTCTATTTGCAAGACTTGTAGTCGTAGCTTTTGCTAACTTTTTAATTTTAGCTTTATTTAATTCTTCTTCTTTAAATAATTTAGCTACGCTAGTAATATCTCTATCATCTATACAACTTAATCCTGCAATTTCGCCATTATATTCTTTCCATTTTTTACCTTGAGTCTCTAAAGTTCTTTTAATAGGAGAAAGTAAAGTTAACTTAATATCTGAACCAATAAAGTATTCTCTATCAGCTTGAATACAGTTCTTCTCAAAAAAAATATTACTATTATGTATTACTGAAGATTGCTTCAGTAAGTCTTCAAGTTTATTACCCTCACTATAGCCCATCTCACCATTTTTAGAACTTACTTTAACACTAGAGTCATTGAACCATATTTCCTTGATTCTTTCCAAATTAGTTTCATCTTCTAACATTTCAATAATACCTCCAATGTGGTCACTATCTATATGTGTTAAAACAACTAAGTCTAATTTCTCAATATTTTTCTTATCGAGTGCATCTTCTATTTCATCTTGATAAGTTCCTTCTTCTCCTCCATCAATTAAAATATTTGTTCCATTAGGAGTTGAAACTAATATACTATCACCATGTCCTGCCTCAAAAAACTCAAACTCAATCCCCATTTTATTTCCTTTTTAATAAAATTATCAGTCAATCAAACCAATGATATACACAATCATACAAAAACTAAATTCCCAAACCTTTCGTTTTTATACCTCTTTCATAAATTTTTCTATATTTTCAACTATCTTCTCTTTTAAATACAAAGGTTCAACTACTTGTACAGTCATTACTAATCTCATAGCTAAACAAGACATCCCCATTATCTAACTCTTTTATAAGCTTTTGAGATTTAAGATATTGTTTACTTTTGAAGTAACGTGCAACCTCTAAAGAGACTTTTAACACAACCTTATAACTTATCCTATCCATATCACTAAAAGGTGATTGAAGCCTTTTTAAAAACCTTTCAGCCTTAACTTTCTCCGTATGATCCGAATGAAAATGTTTTGGTTCAAGTTTACTCTCTTGTACATTGCTAATAAAATTAATGCGTAGCTTTTTAAAGATGCTATTGTTGTCTACATTATTCGTTGTTAAAACAGCTAAATACCAATTTTCTTTAAGTAACAAGATCTTTAGAGGAATAGAATGCATATACACAACTGTGTCAATATTTGAATGGCTGTAGGTAATATTTATATAGTTTCTATGGCTAATAAAAGATGCTAACTCTTCTAAAACCTTTTTATTTTCCACACTTAATTGCTCATAAGGACTATTTTCTATCTGATACACTGATGTAGTATTTAAATTTAGCTCTTTGAGTAGTTCAGCATTGTCATTTACAAACTCATCATAAAAATTAGCATCTACCATAGACACCAGCTGTAAAAAACGTTTAATTGTTTGAGGATTACTTTTAAAGATTTTAGAAAAACTATCTGTATTTAGTAGTCGGTAAGTGTCTCCTTTTTTAAGAAGCCTATCTCCTAAATAGTCATTTAAAATCTGAAAATCATTTTGAATACTTTTTGACGTAACATTATAGAGTAAAGCCAACTCTTTAACTGATGCTTTAGGGTGGGTAGACAGGTGTTCTAAGATTGAGAGTAAACGAATATTTTTAGTCATTAATAAGTATGCCCTAAAAACTTAGTCTGTGTATAGAGATGACATAAAAAATTGCAGTATTAAATAAAATTAAATACTTTATTCAAATATATCAAACACGGTATAACTTTATAGAACATACAAAATAACAATGGAGTTTGTTGTAAAAATTTTATAAAAAAGCTAAAAAAGAGAAGAAGTTTAGAAAAGAAGAAAAAGGGGTTAACAACAACTTAAAAAAGTTGTTGTTAAGTTATAGACTAAAGTACACCTAATTTTTTAAGAGTATCAATAGAAAGACCAGATACAGTTAAACCATTTTTAGTTTGGTAAGCTTTAACTGACGCTTTTGTAGCTGCATCTAAAGTACCAGTTACTGGTGTATTAAATCCTGCTGTTGTTAATGCAGATTGGATTTTAGAAATAGTTTCAATTGTCATACTTGATTTACAAAGTACAGGCATCCATCTAACTGATTGCTCAGAAACTTTAACTTGTTTTGTAACAGTTTTGTAAGTTGCTGGAATAACAGTTTTCTTAGTAGTTTCAGGTGTTACAAGTTTAGTTACTTGAACAGTTTTGTAAGTTGCTGGAATAGTAATTGTTTTTGTTGATGCTGCTTGAGCTACAACGTCTTTAGTAATTTGTTTAGTTACTTCAGGAATAGTTACTTTACAAACAACTGCTGATGTTCTAGACATACCATCTTTTTCAATTAAAGAATCAGACCAAACATATCTTGCATCAGAAACTTTTTGAGTTTTTGTTAATGTTTTGTATGTTGCTGGAATATTAATTGTTTTAGTAGATGCTGCAGCTGCTAATTGATTTGATTCAACAGTTTTATACTCAGCTGGAATAGTTACACTTTTTGTAGTTTCAGGAGTTACAACAACTTGCTTTGAAACTGTTTTGTATACTGCTGGAATATCTACTAGACACATCATCTCTTCTACAGCACAATCTGTATCTGTACATTTAGTTTCTTTCCAAACTTTACTAGCTGGAGATACTTGAACTCTTTCAGTTACAGTTTTATATGTAGCAGGAACTTTAACTAATTTTGTTGATGCTGGCGTTACTAAGATTTTTTTAGTACCAATTTTAAACGCAGCTGGTTGAGTAACAATTCTACTAGATGCAGCTGTAGCTAAAACTTTTTCACTTGTACTTTTAAATACTGGCGCAGCATAAAACTCATAGTAACAAGAACCAGATTTAGCAGCTGCTAAGTCAATTCCACCAGCTTTTGCAGATGCTAAAACAGCAGATGAAGCTACTCTTGCTTCTGGATGAGTACCATTTCTCCATTCTGTGTATGCAGGTGAAACTGTTACAGTTTTAGTTTCAGTTTTATAAGCAGCAGGAACAGCAACAATTTTTGTACTAGCAGCTGTATCTAAAACTCTTTCTGTAGCATTTTTATAAGTTGCAGGAATAATTGTTAATCTTGTGTCTGCTTGTGTAGCTAACATTTTTTCTGATACTGTTTTATAAGTCTCTGGAATAACTACTTTACCGTAACACATACCAGATTTAGCATTTGGAAGGCTAAATGAACCATCATTTGTCTTTTGAGCTACTGCTTTAGTAATAGGAGCTTTTGCCTCAACTTTTGATGGTGTTGATGTACACCCTGTTGTTAATAGAGATAATGTAATTGCCGATAGTGCCAATGTGGTTTTAGATAGCATAAATGTTCCTTTGAGTTTTTTTAATTCATAAAATCATATCATAAATTTTATTATTAATCATAAAAAAAAACATATCTTTGTCTAAATTTACGTAAAATATTTTATCTTTCGAGTACTTTCCGTTTATTTTAGTTAAAAAATAGATAAAGTGATTGTTTAATTCACTTTTATAAGTTTAAATATGCTGTGGAATATTTTCCAAAAACTAATCTAATTTATTAACTCTTTTTATTATCTAAAATTAACGCTTAAAGCCTTATTCAATACGAAGAGAACTATAAATAATTCTCTTCACTATTTCAAAATATTTAATATTAGTTAACTGTAACTACCATCTCATCATCAACAACATCAAAGGCAACAGAGGAACCTTCAACTACTTTGTCTTCTAATATTAACTCTGCCAATCTATCTTCTACCTCATCATACAATGCTCTTTTAAGAGGTCTTGCTCCATAGTCTGGATCGAAACCTACTTGTGCAATATAAGCTTTAGCAGCTGGACTAAGGCTGATTTTAATGTCACGGCTTACTAATTTTTTCTCTATGCTTTCAAATAAAATATCTACTATTCCTGTAATGGCTTCAAGGTCAAGAGGATTAAAAGTAACAATGTCATCTAAACGGTTTAAAAACTCTGGTTTAAAGTGTCTTTTTAACTCTTCATTTACAGCAACTTCTCTTTCATTTTTATCTGTATACTTCATGATTTTATCTGAAGCAATATTTGATGTCATAATAATAATGGTGTTTTTAAAATCTACCGTTACGCCTTTACTGTCTGTTAGACGACCATCATCAAGAACTTGTAAAAGTGTGTTAAAGACATCAGGGTGTGCTTTCTCAATCTCATCAAAAAGTACTACAGAGTAAGGTTTTCTTCGGACTGCCTCAGTAAGCTGTCCACCTTCATCATACCCCACATAACCAGGAGGAGCTCCGACTAAACGTGAAGCTGCATGTTTCTCCATATATTCACTCATGTCAATTCGAATGAGTGACTTTTCTGAATCAAATAAAAACTTAGCTAAGGTCTTCGCCACTTGTGTTTTACCCACACCTGTTGGTCCTAAGAACATAAACGAACCTATTGGACGGTTAAGCTCACTAAGTCCTGCTTTATTACGTTTAATAGCTCTCGCAACAGCATGTAATGCTTCATTTTGTCCAATCACTTCTTCATTTAAAATGCTTTCAACATTTAAAATTTTATCTTTTTCAGTTTGTAACATTTTATTTACAGCAATACCTGTCCAACGACTTACAATAGATGCTATCATCTCTTCATCCACAGAGTTTTTAAGAAGTGTTCCTTCTTTCATCATCTCTTTCCAACGATTTTCTAAAACATCGACTTCTTGTTCTTTTGCTGGTATTTGTCCATGTGTAATTTCAGCTACTTTAGAAAAATCACCTTCACGTTCTGCAACACTTGCTTTGGTTTTTAAAGACTCAATTTCACTTTTAAGTGCTGCAATATCATTAAAAACTTCTTTTTCATTGTCAAACTGACTCTGTAATGAAATTTTTTCTTCTTCCATATCAGCCAACTCTTTTTCTAACTCTTTAAGACGTGTGGCATTTTTATCACCCTCTTCCATAAGCAACGCTTCTTTTTCAACATGTAAAGTAGTCAAAGCACGTTTAGCCTTAGCAAGATCAGTAGGTTCAGATTCAATTTGCATTTTAAGTTCTGCTGCTGCTTCATCAATAAGGTCAATTGCTTTATCAGGTAAAAAACGGTCTGTAATATAACGATCAGAAAGCTTTGCAGCTGAAACCAATGCAGCATCTGTAATGCTCACATTATGATGCGATTCTAAACGCTCTTTAATTCCACGTAAAATTTGTAAAGCTTCATTAATACTTGGCTCACCTACTTTAACAGGTTGGAAACGTCTTTGTAATGCTGTATCTTTTTCAAAGTATTTTCTATACTCTTTAAGCGTTGTGGCTCCAATAGTATGTAACTCCCCACGTGCTAATGCTGGTTTTAAAATATTCGCAGCATCATTTCCACCCTCAGCAGCACCTGTACCTACAATGGTGTGAATTTCATCAATAAACAGAATAATATTTGAAGACGCCTTTACTTCATCAATAACCGATTTAAGTCTGTCTTCAAACTCTCCTCTATATTTTGCACCAGCAATTAAACGGTTCATATCCAATGAGATAACACGCATGTTTTGTAAACTTAAAGGTACTTCTTTGTTAACAATACGTTGTGCCAAACCTTCAACAATAGCTGTTTTACCTGTTCCTGGTTCACCAATTAAAATAGGGTTATTTTTAGTTTTACGAATCAAAATCTGCATCATTCGTTGCACTTCTTCATCTCTTCCAATTACAGGATCCAATTCTCCATCTATTGCTTTTTGATTTAAATCTATACCATACTTATCCAACGCTTCTAACGATTCATCACCACTTTGGGAGTCAATATTTTTCCCTCCACGAATAGATTCTAACGTCTTTTTTAACTCTGAGAGATCAACATATTTACCCATAGCTTCTTTGAGAAAAGTCTCGTTTATATTGGCTATAATCCAAGTATCCACAGAAAGATACGAATCTCCATTTGCTGCCATAACACCCTCAGCAGATTGTAGGGTTGTCACTAGTTTTTGAGAAAGACGAATGCTCTCTTTAGTTACTGATGAAACAGTTGGAAGTTTGTTTGTTAATGATTTTATTTCCAGTTCAATAGCAGCTTTATCAACACTCATTTTATTTAATGCTTGTTGCAAAAGTGAACTACTATTTGTTAATAGTCCCCACATAATATGCAGAGGATCTACTTCTTGATTTTTATTGTGCAGTGCTAGAGAAACAGCTGATTCAACTGACGCACTCATTTGATGGGTTAACTTTTCTAATATGCTCATGTTTATATCCTATTCATTATTTTAATATCTATGCAACATTCTAATATAAATTTTGATAAAAAAATGCTACTTTAGTCGCAAAATCTCTTTATTAACAATAATTGTAAAACAACATAGTATAAAAATCATTAAATTTTTATCAATTTTAGATAAAATGTACCCCTTTATAAAAATGATGGGATAAATAACAACTAAATGATAATTAAAAACAAAAAAGCAATATTCTTAGGCTTCATCTCAAGTGTGGCAGCTGCAGTAATCTTATCAACTTCTCTACAAGCTGACAATATCGACAAACACAGTGATCAAACTTCTAAATTAGAAGCTTATTTAAAATTTTCAAAAATTGTAAAACTTATAGAAGAACAATATGTTGATGATATTAATGCCTCAGACATTATTGATAATGCGCTAAAGGGTATGCTTTCAAATCTTGATGCACACTCATCATTTATGGATGCTAAGGAAACTAAAGAATTACAAGTTCAAACACATGGAGAATTTGGTGGGCTTGGAATTACAGTTGGTATGAAAGATGGTGCTTTAACTGTTATTGCGCCACTTGAAGGTACTCCTGCTGATAAAGCTGGTATTAAAGCTGGTGACATCATTTTAAAAATTAATGAATTAGCAACCATGGGTATGACCATTGATAAAGCTGTTTCTATTATGCGAGGGAAACCTAAAACAGCCATTGAGTTAACTGTTGTTAGAAAAGGGGCAATGAAACCTCTTAAAATTGAAATCATTAGAGATATTATAGAAATCCAATCAGTTTATTCTAAAACCATCGGTGATGATATCTTGTACATGCGTGTTACCTCATTTGATCAAAAAGTAGTACAAGGACTTAAAGAAGGTATTAGTAAGAATCCTAATAGAAAGGGAATTGTACTTGACCTAAGAAATAATCCAGGTGGTCTACTTAACCAAGCCATTGGTGTGGTTGATATGTTCGTTAGCGAAGGTGCTATTGTAAGCCAAAAAGGTAAAATAGCTGAAGAAAACCTTGTTTACAATGCAAGTACAGCAGATACTGACTTGAAAACCCCTCTTGTTATCTTAGTAAATGGTGGTTCAGCTTCTGCTTCAGAAATTGTATCAGGTGCATTACAAGACCATAACAGAGCTGTTGTTATAGGTAATAAAACATTTGGTAAAGGTTCTGTTCAAGTTGTTATGCCTATTAGCCAAACTGAGGCTTTACGTTTAACAATTGCACGTTACTACTTACCAAGTGGAAGAACAATCCAAGCTGTTGGAGTAACACCAGACGTTGAGGTTTCTTTCGGTGAAATCAAAAAAGCTGAAGAAGGTATTTCTATAAAAGAAAAAGATTTACAAAAACACTTAGAGAGCGAACTTGAAAAAGTAGATGGTAAAAAAGAAAAAGAAGATGAGAATGAAGATAAAACAGTAATTACGGAAGAGCAAATCTATAAAGATTCTCAACTTAAATCGGCTGTTGACATTCTCAAAGCTTTAATGATTACAAACAAGTAAAACTTTAATTTACAACAAGGACAAGATAATAATGAACAAAACAACCTTACTCTATGAAGGTAAAGCAAAAAGAATTTGGAATACAGAAGATAGCACGCTTTTAATTTCTGAATTCAAAGATGATTTAACTGCATTTAATGGTGAAAAGAAGTCTAGTGAAGAGGGGAAAGGTGCCTTAAATAACAAAATATCAACTGAACTTTTTAAAGTATTGAATAACAAAGGTGTTTCAACACACTTTGTTGAAATGCTTGATGATAACAACATGCTTCATAAAAAATGTGAGGTTATCCTCATTGAAGTTATTGTTAGAAATATTGCCACAGGTAGTTTAAGTAAAAATCTTGGTCTTGAAAATGGTAAAGTACTTCCATTTACTTTGGTTGAATTTGACTATAAAGATGATGCACTTGGTGATCCAAAACTAAATGACCAGCATTGTCTTATTTTAGAACTAGTAAAAAATAGTGATGAGCTAGATTACATTCGTTATATGGCGAGAAGAGTCAATACTATAATGCAAGCGTTTTTTGCTGATAAAGGTATGACTGTTGTTGATTTTAAATTAGAGTTTGGTAGAGATCTAAACGGAAACATTATCTTGATTGATGAACTTAGTCCTGATAACTTTAGATTTTGGGATAATGAGACAGGTGAGAGTATGGATAAAGACAGATTTAGAAAAGGTCTGGGTGATCTCAAAGTTGCCTACGAAGAAGTATTAAAAAGAATTTTAGGAGAAGTAAAGTAATGACAGCAATTGTAAATATATTTTTAAAAGAAGGGGTTCTTGACCCTCAGGGAAAAGCAATTCACCATGCATTAGATGCTATGGATTTTGAAGGTGTTGAAGATGTTCGTATGGGTAAACAAATTGTTCTTAAACTAACTTCTACAAACAAAGATGATGCAATGAAAGAAGTTACAAAAATGGCTGAAGATATTTTAGCCAATACTGTTATTGAAGACTACACAATAGAGTTAATCTAATGAAACACGTAGCAATTTTACAATTTCCGGGTACAAACTGTGACCTAGATACTAAGTATGCTTTTGAGAAACTGGGCTGTACTACAACAGTAGTATGGCATAAAGAGACTGATTTACCAGAAGAGACTGACTTAGTAATTGTACCTGGTGGGTTCTCTTACGGTGACTACTTACGTTCTGGTGCTATTGCTCAGTTTTCCCCTGTTATGCAAACTGTTATTGAGTTTGCTAACAATGGTGGGAAAGTTTTAGGAATTTGTAATGGTTTTCAGATTTTAACAGAAGTAGGTCTACTTCCTGGTGCATTAAAAAGAAATATTGGATTACATTTTATTTCAAAATTTCAAACGTTAAAAATTGTTAATAACACTAATGACTTTTTACAGAAATGTGACAAAGATGAAATACTTAACATTCCAATTGCTCATGCAGATGGTAACTACTATATTGATGAAGCTGGATTCAAAGAACTTGAAGCCAATGAGCAAATTTTAGTACGCTATTCAGATGATAAAGGTGAACCAATTATTGTCAATGGTTCAGTAACTTCTATTGCTGGTGTTTGTAATAAGAACAAAAATGTATTTGGACTTATGCCTCACCCAGAACGTGCTTTAGAAAACATTTTAGGTTCTGATGATGGTATAAAAATGCTTGAAGGACTCATAGCATAATGAAAATATTCATTGCTTTTCTACTAGCTTTAACAGTAGGTCTCTTTGCTGGAGATGTAGAATACAGTTACATCCCCAAAAAAGTATATGAAAAGCAAGTTTTTCCTATTAGTTTTTTAACAAGTAGTAGAGAAAAAGGTGAGAATATATCTTTTAATTTTCATGGAGATAAAAAGCCTGTTTTAGATGAACCTGTTATAATTCAAAATGGTCCTAAAACTTTTTATACTTTTTATTTTAAGACAACCGAAAAAGTTTTTTCTATTCCTAAAGTTGTAGTAAACTTCAATGGCAAAGATAAAGTTCTTCCTGCTCTCAAAATACCTGTTCAAAAAATCCCTAATAATAAAAACTTTTCAGGAGTCATTGCTTCTGGTCTTAAAATAAAGAACCATCAAGTTTCTGTTTATGATGTGAAAACAAACTTGATAGCTATTTCATTTGAAGCACATGATGCGAACTTAGAAGATATTTATATACCTTCTGCGCTTAAAGATGGTACAGAAAATATAAAACGTGATGGTTCTAAAATGGAAATACACTATTACATAGTATTGCCAACTGAACAAACAGAACTCAACTTTTCTTATTTTGACACCATTAAAGAAACTTTTGTAGAAAAAAGTATTCCTATTCAAATGCATGATGGTTCAGTAGCAGCACAAACCGACCTAAACCCTAAAGATGATAGTTTTGAAGCACTTAAGAAATATACCTTACTTACCCTAGCTATTGTATTTGTTTTACTTTTCCTATGGAAAAAAGACTTCTTTTATCTTGTTATGGCTGTTCTTGCTGCTGCTGTATTACTCACTTTCTACACTGCTTTAGCCACTGTTTGTATTAAAGAAGGATCGCCACTTTACATTGTACCTTCATCAAATAGTACAACCTCTATTCATATTGATAAAAGATATAACACAACGAAACTTGCTGAGCGTAATGAATTTGTTAAAATCGAATATAAAAATGGAACTGTAGGATGGATTAAACATGAAGATCTTTGCCAAGACTAGATTTTACTATGGTGCTGCTACCATATCTTTTATAGCAGCTGGAATTATGGTGCCTCTTATGATGATTTTTTCTAAGAGAAAATCAAGTATTCTCCACTATTGGAATAGGGTTATTATCTTTTTACTAGGTGGAAAGATTATTTCACACGGGATTAGAGATAATTCTGTAGATATGTTTATTTCCAATCATCAAGGTATTATAGATATTGTTTCTCTAGAGGCCGATAGTAATACTGATATACGTTGGGTTGCTAAAAAGCAACTCTTTGATGCACCATGGTTTGGATACCTTCTTAAGCTACCAAAAATGATAGAAGTAGACAGAGAAAATAAAGCTGGATTAGTAAAACTCTTACGTGACACAAAAGAGACCATTCACAGTCCAGTAAAAAGAGTCATTAGTATATTTCCTGAAGGAACGAGAACAGATGGACAAGAACTCTTACCTTTTAAAGGTGGGACTAAAATCTTAGCTGAAAAGTTTGAGCTTACTATTCAACCTATTGTTATTACAAATAGTAAAAAGCTTCTCAATGAGCATGACAAAACTGCTCATAATGCAACTGTTCACATCACCTACCTAGAGCCATTTAAAGTCTCTAAAGCCAATAAAGGCTGGTACGATGAACTTAAAAATACAATGCAAGAATGCATTGATAATGAATATAATACATATAAGAGAGAACGATAAATGCCTGAAAATGAAATACTAAACGAAGCAACACCCCTAAGAGATGAAGTAGAGAGACATATTAGAAAACTAATTCTTCCACTCAAAGATGAAGATGAACTAAAAGCTGTTTTAAAAGTAAAGTTAACAAAAAAAGAGTTCAAAGTATTAAATACTTGGGCAAATGATGCTGATATAGCTGGGTTAAAAGAGAAACTAGGAATGGATGAGGAACGTTACGGGGATCTTAGCGTTAAGCTTGTTAAAAAGCTTAACCAAGAAAAGTTAAAACAAGAAATTTGTATTTAACATAGAGGATTAACCCTCTATATAGTTTTTAAGTTTACGCCCAACTCTTGGGTGTTTTAATTTTTTAATCGCAGAAGACTCAATTTGACGTACACGTTCACGTGTTACTCTAAGCTCTTTCCCAATCTCTTCAAGTGTTCTATCACTTTCATCTGAAAGAAGACCAAAACGCATTCGAATAACAGCTTTTTCACGTTCATTTAACTGATCAAGAACTTCATCAATCTGATTATTCAAGTCATCATTAAGTACCGCATCTGAAGGGCTTACTGTCTCTTTATCTTCAATAAAGTCACCAAATCGTCCATCATCTTCATCACCAACAGGTGTTTCAAGACTCACTGGCTCTTTTGTAATTTTAATAACATTCTTAACTTTATCAACGGATAATCCAACTTCTTTAGCAATTGTGTCTAAATCTGGTTCTTTACCTGTCTCTTGAAGACCTTTTCTAATAATCTTGTTAATTCTGTTAATTGTTTCAATCATGTGAATTGGAATACGAATCGTACGTGCTTGGTCTGCAATGGCACGTGAAATAGCTTGACGAATCCACCATGTAGCATAAGTAGAAAACTTATAACCTTTTTGGTATTCAAATTTATCAACAGCTTTCATAAGACCAATGTTACCTTCTTGAATAAGGTCAAGGAATGGTAAACCACGGTTTGTGTAACGCTTAGCAATAGAAACAACAAGACGTAAGTTAGACTTAGCCATTCTAGTTTTTGCTATCTCTGAACGTTTTTTACCACGACGAATCTGTCCTAAAATCTCTTCAAGTTTTTCAGGGTCAAGATTAAAACTATCTTTACTTGCTTCTCTGGTTTCATAAAGTTTTTTAATCTCAACATAAGTACTTACCATGGTTGTTTCAGGAACAGCATCCGTAATGTCTTCTTTATCCATTTCTAAAATATTTTCTAAAATACCCTTGTGGTTCTCTTTTAGGGCATCATTGAAAAGTGGTAATTTGTATTCTAATCTTTTAAGTTCTTTATCAAAACCATCATCACTCTTAAGTGCTGTTTCCATGGCTTTTACAAGTTCATTAATAAGTTTAGAAGTAGGTCCTAAATCAATAAGTGCTAACTTTTGTTGTTGTTTTTTAAAAGCAACTCTCATCTGCTCATGCATAATTTTTTCAGCATCATCAGTACCAGCTTCAAGTGCTATGTCAAGTTCATCGCGACTCTTCATCCACTCTTTTTTAGCTTTTTCAAGTGCTTTAAATGAAGATACAACTTGTTTTACACGCTTGTCAGCAGCTTTATCAGCTGATGATGTTTTCTCACTTTCACTTACAACTTTAGCTTCACCCTTTTCATCAGTGTCCTCTTTTTCATCTTCAAAGCTTTTAAATAATTCTTTAACACGACGTTCTCTGTTTAAAAGAGGCCCTTTATAGTTTAAAATATAGTCAATAAGATAAGGAACTGAACAGATGGCATCTAAGATTACATCTTCACCAGCTTCAATTTCTCTACTTAAAAATACTTCTTCTTCTTTTGTAAGTAACGGAATCTTACCCATCTCACGAAGATACATACGTACAGGAGAGTCAGAACGGCTCCACTCTAAAAGCTCTTTTTCTTTTAAGAAATCAAAGCCTTCAGATTCACCACTTTCCATTTCTCTTTTTCGTGCTTCTTCACGTTTTTTCTTTTCAGAAACTGAAAGAAAATGTGCATATTCTGAAGAGGTTACTAGATTGATTTTATGTGTTTGTGAAAGTTTAAGAATCTTTTTTGATTGAACCAAAGTTGGTTGTTTATCGAATTCTTTTGCTACGTCTTCAAAGGTAAGTAAGTCAGACTTTTTACACTCTTTAAACATTTCTTCTAATTTTTTATTGATGTCTTTTGCAGCCAAGAGGAAGACTCCTTAGGTAAGATTAATGGTATATTTAGATACTATTTTTTGTGCATTATACCGAAATAATTTTAATAAGAAATTTTAAATACGATTAAACACCTATTTTAAAGTATTTGTAACGATTTTAATCTAAAATTTCCTCAGAAGCATTTTCTAACTTTATGAGTACATCATTAGCTTGACGTAATGTCAACATCTCATTACTTTCCATACCACAGTAGATTCCTCTTAAGGCTCTATTTATCATTTCATGTGCTACAACCACAATAACTTTTTCATTTTGAATAGACTTTAACCAGATATTTAAACGTTCATACACTTTAACATATGATTCACCACCCTCTACTATATAGTTAAACTTATCAGTCTCACGCTCTTTGAACTCCAATGCATACTGAGTTTTACAATACTCTTTTGTTTGACCTTCAAAAATACCATAATTAAACTCTTGAATGGCTTCTTCAAAAATAATATCACTAGTATTCATATCGTTCAATCGAGCTATAATCTTTGCCGTGTCTTTTGCCCGACCCAAAGGAGACGAAAAAAACTTTACACTATTAATGTCTATATACTTTTTTAACTTTAAAGCATTAATCTTTGCTTGCGCCTCTCCTTTTTTAGTTAAAGGAGAATCTAACTGACCTTGATAACGTCCTTCTGCATTCCAGACAGTCTGACCATGCCGAAGCAAGTAAATAGTAGGTAATTTCATACTATTTTCTTTTAGTTAAATGTTCCATACCGTACCAAATAGCGCCAATAACAGAAAAAAGTACAACAAAAGGAACCCAAGGATATTCTTTAAATGACTCAAATAAAGCTTTAATGGTTTCACCAGCATAAAAAGAACTAAGCATAATAACACTCACAAAAAAGATAGAAGCAAACACATTATAAAGCCCAAACTTCATAAAATCATAACGAGAAATCGCCATGGAAATAGGGATTAAAGTTTTAATACCATAAAGAAATTTTTGAATAAATATAGCCAAAACACCATATTTACGTAATATCAAGGTGGAGAGTGCAATCTTTCTTTTATGTTTTTCAAAATAAGGTTTTATATCTGCTTTATGGTACTTACCTAAATAAAACAGAAACATATCTCCAATATAATTAAAGACTATGGCAAGTCCCAATGAAACATAAAGATTCATCTCTCCCATAAACGATAAAACACCAGCTGCTGCAACCACAACTAGTGAGCCTCCAAAAGAGAAGAAAGCTAATGCTAGGTATCCCCAAGTACTTAATGATGTTAATGTATCTTCCAAAAATAGCCTTTAATAAAAGTTTGAATTTTTGAAAGATTATAGTATGATTTCTTTAAAAATTAGGCAAATTCTTTATGTTTGAAACCCTACTCTCTATTATGTTCGTCTATGTATTCATATTTCTAGGTTATCTTGCCAAACGTATTTTTAAAGAAGAGATGAGTTCGAAAACCCTTACGCTTTTTTCTGTCTATTTTTTGCAAGCCTTTGTAACCGTTTGGGGATTTTCCACAGCCAAACTTTCAGCTGACCATCTAAGTGTACCTCTCTACTACATAGCCATCATCTTAGTCTTGCTTTTACCAATCCTATTCATAGCCAAACGACTCATAAAAGATCCAAAAGAGAGGGCGATTGTCTCCATAGCAGGTTTTGTGGGTAATACTGGGAACATTGGTATTCCATTAGGTATTGCGCTCTTTGGTATGGA
This sequence comes from uncultured Sulfurovum sp., assembly GCA_902727895.1. Lineage (GTDB taxonomy): Bacteria > Campylobacterota > Campylobacteria > Campylobacterales > Sulfurovaceae > UBA1140. The sequence continues at coordinate 32,197 of CACVAP010000002.1, read as the reverse complement.
GTCTGTTATCTATACCACACTTATAAATCTTGCCAATGTTTTTGTTGTTTATATTTTTGGCGTTTACATCTATTCACGAGGTTCATTTTCCATTAAAAAGTCTCTTTTTAACATTATAAAAATCCCTATAATTCCAGCTTCTATCATTGCCATATTAATTAATATCAATGATGTAAGCCTTGCTCCACAAATCAATGAATTTTTAAAAATGGGTGCGTATGCAGGTATAGTGTTACAACTCTTTTTACTCGGTACATTTCTCTATGGTATTAAACTTAGTAACATTAAAAAGTCCATTCTGATTACTGTCATGTCACAAAAATTTCTGTTAATCCCTTTAAGTACAGCCTTCATACTTAGTTTTACAGACTTATCCCTGTTTGTACAAGCCATCATTATAATGGAAATGACCGTACCATTAGCTGTTGCGAATATTAACTTAGCATCACTATATAACTGTCGTCCTCAAGATGTTACGACGCTTATTATGCTTAGTACACTTATATTTATACCTATGCTATTTTTGTTATCAGAAGTTATTACGCGATTTTACTTATAATAGAAGATGTTTAAACTTCCCCTCTAACCAAAGTATCGAATAGAAGCAAAACCAAATGCTCCATTTTTTTTACATAATTCAATATGCTCAGAAGTAACAATCCCACCCAAAGCAATAACAGGTATAGAGAGCATAGAAACAAGCTTATTAAGCGCTTCTACTCCTTTAGGTTTACCTTTATTAGGTGATGCAAAGACTGGACTGAAAGTTACCATGTCAGCTCCTAATGCTTCTGCTTTTTCTGCTTCTTCCTTCGTATGTGTACTTATAACAACAAATAAACCTAAAGCTTTTGACTTTACAATGTCATCAAACTGCGTTGATTTTAGATGTACACCATCGGCTTTTAATTCATGTGCTAACTCATAATCAGTATGTAAAAGGATTTTTTCTAAGTTGTACTTTTGTGCTTCTAATAAAAATATCTTTGCATTTAAAGCATACTTATCGGTAAATTTATCTCTATAGACAAGTATATCTGCTTTTGTCACAAAGCGTTTTATGTCTTGTTCTAATGTTGTAAAGTTTAAAGTTGAGGGATCACTGATAGCATAAGCAATCATTATGATTTACTTACAAGCTCTTCAAGAAGTTTTGTTTGTTTTTTAAGTTCGATTAATTTTTCATGTTTCATTAAAAAGTACTCAATGAATAATATAAAAAATGCACCAGGTAACATACCTAAGAATGCAGCAAAGATTGCATACATAAGGTTAACTTCTAAAAAAAGGTAAAAGAAAATAGTTGCACCTGCAAAGGCAAAAGCCCAAGATGCACCTAGTAAAAAATTTACTAGGAAAGATAAAAGAGGAGATGAAAGTTTCATGCGCTTTCTACTTTTATCTTCAATGACCTAATGGTCTTCGTCTACTAATATAGCACCTGCAAGGTAAACATATGTAAGTATCATAAAAATGAATGTTTGTAATACTGCAAAGAATGTTAATAATGCGTAAGCAGGAAGTGGTGCAAAGAATGGTACTAACATAAGTAATACTGCTAGGAAAAGGTCATCTCCCTTAATGTTACCAAAAAGTCTGAATGAAAGAGAAACAATTCTTGATAAGTGAGATAAAATTTCAATTGGAAACATTAATGGTGCAAGAATAGGAACTGGTCCCATAAAGTGAGCAAAATAATTTTTCGCGCCCTTTTCTCTAATACCTTCATAGTTGTAGTATATAAAAACTACTAATGCTAGAGGAAGAGTAATATTAATATTAGATGTTGGAGATTCAAATCCTGGAATAATACCAATTAAGTTAGAGATTAATACAACTAAACCAATTGTTAAGATTAATGGTAAATACTTTCTAGCTCTATCTTTACCAATAGTGTCATTACCCATTGAGATTGTACCCTGAATAAATGCTTCTAAAGCATTTTGTGCTCCAGTTGGTATTGCTTTCATTGTTGAAATAGCTGCCTTAGCTATAAATAAAATAATTACTGCCACTAAAAGTAAGTGTACAGCCATCAATAGTGGTCCGTGCCCTGTAAAAACGCCTATAAAAGTCCATGGTGCTTCCATTTATCCATCCTCTGTTAGAAAATAATTTGGTGGGATTATAGCTTAGAACGCCTTAGCTTATCGTTATGTTAAGAATAAATTTACATTAAGTAATGGCAATATTTTCTTTGGGTATTTTTGTGACATAACTTTCATGATTTTTATCTAGAAATGAAAGTTTTCACCAAGATAGTATTTAATAACATTTGGGTCATTTTTAATCTCTTCACTTGTACCAGATGCAAGCATTTCACCAGACTTCATAACATATGCTCTATCACATATACCCAATGTCTCACGAACATTATGATCGGTAATAAGCACACCCATGTTTAACTTAATAAGTTCTCTAATAATTCCTTGAATGTCTTCAACAGCAATGGGATCAACTCCAGCAAAGGGTTCATCTAGTAGAAGAAACTTTGGTTCAGCTACCAATGCACGTGCAATCTCAACACGTCTTCGTTCACCACCTGAAAGTTGAATACCAAAACGCTTACGAATAGGCTCAATGTTAAAAAGGTTTAAAAGATTTTCAATACGTTTCTTTGCTACTTTTTCATCTATTTTCATAGCTTCTGCTGCCATCCATAGATTGTCTTCCACTGACAAGTCTTTAAAAATACTTGACTCTTGAGGTAAATATCCAATTCCTAACTTTGCACGTTTACTTAAAGGCATTTTTGTTACCTCTTCAGTATCAATAAAAACCGAACCTTTTGTTGCATCTGTTAAACCACATATCATATAAAAAGAGGTGGTTTTCCCTGCCCCATTAGGTCCTAAAAGACCAACAATTTCACGTGATGAGACTTTTACCGATACATCATGTACAATGGTTGTTTTTTTAATAGTTTTAGAAAGGTTTTTTGCTTCAAGTGTGTGTATATTTTCCATTAATTCTTCTCGATACTGTATTTTCTTTTATCTTCATATGGTGTTATTGTAACGGTAAAGATATCGTATCCTGCATTTAGAAAAAAGCTTTTTAATGCTTCATCACCCCACTCTACAAAATGCCAACCTTCTTTGTCAAACTCTTCAAAAAGTCCAAGTTCCATGAATTCTGAGTTTTCTATTCGGTAAAGGTCATAGTGAAAAATGTTAGCATCATAACACTGTTGTAAAGAAAAAGTAGGAGAAGTTACTTCTCCTTCAATTCCTTTTGACTTCACAATATTTTTAGTAAGTGTTGTCTTTCCAGCTGCTAGATTTCCTGTTAGAAAAATAATCGCAGAACTTGGTAATATTTCATTTAAATAATTAACAACCTCATCTATTTCATTCTCAGCTACGATAATCTCCATAAGTTCCTACTTCGAAAATGAATTTGAAACTTCAGAAATATATTCTAAATGTTTGGTGGCTTGTCCAGAGTTAATACACTCTTTTACCATGTCTAAAGCTTCTTTCATATCTCTAACTGAACCATCTGCAAAAAGTGCAAACGCCGTGTTAAGTAAAACAATGTCTAACTTAGCATCTTTTTCAATACCTGCAAAAATCTCACGGGTAATCATGGCATTGTGTTCTGCTGTTCCACCCATAATCTCACCTTTACCAGCCATACGAAAACCAAAATCAGTTGGCTTTACCAAACCTGTTGAAATTTTCCCATCTTCTACATAAGCAAAGGGTGTGGTTGTCGCTAAGGCTATTTCATCCATTCCATCATTTGAACTAACCACAAATGCACGGGTAATATCTAGCTCAAGTAAAGCATTCGCCATACGCTCAATAAACTCTGGATGAAAAACACCCAATAAATACTTCTTCGCTCCAGCAGGGTTTGTTAATGGTCCCAAAAGATTAAAGATGGTTCTGTGCTCAATCGAGTGACGAATAGGCATAATATGTTTCATAGCAGGATGATGATTGACAGCAAAAATAAAACAAAAACCTGTCTTCTCTAACATCTCAACTTGTTGTTCAGGTGTTAAATTCAAATTAATATTTAAAGCTTCTAGTAAATCTGCTGAACCAGAATTAGAAGTAATGCTTCTGTTTCCATGTTTTGCTACTGTTTTACCCATGGCTGCTAGTAAAAGTGCTACCGTTGTAGAAATATTAAAACTACCACTTTTATCTCCACCTGTTCCAACAACATCAATGGCTTTTTCTTTTAACTCATCTGTCATAGGAAGCTTAATAGAATGTTCACGCATCACAGAAGCTGCAATGGCAATCTCTTCTGCTGTTTCACCCTTTTCATAAAGCTCAATCAAAAATGCTCTTGCATCTTCTGTAGTTAATTCATTCGCAAATAATTTTTCAAATTTTTCTCTGGTTGTCATTTTTTCTCCACTTCTATATTATAACTCTTTAACGTATTCATCTTTTTTACTTTTTGGTATGGTTTTTGTTGTCGGGATCTGTAAAACTTCATAGTTTTTAGCCCCTTTAAGATACTCAATGGTTATCTTATCTCCAATTACAACATTTTTACTGGCTTTTGCTTTCATATCATTTATAAAAACAACGCCAGACTTTACCATGTCAGAAGCCACTGTTCTTCTTTTTACTACATTAACTGCTGCTAACCACTTGTCTACTCGCATATTATCACTTTCATACTTTTGCTTTTTATATTGTTAGGATTTTATCAGTTTTTGTTAGTGAGTTTGCTTTTAAACTTATATTTGATAAACTACGCAGATGATAAAAACAGAAGATTATTTTAACAGACAAATACAACTGTGGGGTGAAGAAACTCAAGCTTTACTTGAAAACAAAAAAATTGCCATTATCGGTTCTGGTGGTTTAGGTTCCAGCTTAGCTTTAGCACTTGGAACTTCAGGAATTGGACAAATAGATATGGTGGACTTTGATACGGTAAGCCTCCATAACATTCATAGGCAAATTGCATTTACTTTAAAAGATGAAGATAAACTAAAAGCAGAAGTTACTGTAGAACTAATGAAGTCTAAAAACCCTTTCATAAAAGCCAATGCTTATACTGTTCCTTTCGCCGAATTTTCTAAGTTAGAAAACTCTTATGATTTAATTTTAGATGCAACCGACAACCTTGGGACAAGAGAAGAGATAGATGCCTATGCAAGATCTGTTAATACACCTTGGATATATGCCTCTGTTGAAGAATTTAATGGACAAGTTTGTTTCTTTGATGAAGCATCTTTCCAAGTCTTTAACGCTTCTGACCACAAACCAGGAGGGATTACAGCTCCTATAGTTATGCATATTGCTTCACTTCAAGCTAACATAGCTTTAAGATACTTAGCAGGCTTGACTGTGGTTAAGGACAAGCTCTATTACCTCTATTTTAATAACGAAGGTGAACTTATAACACAAAAGTTTTCTATGCCTAAAAACTAAGTTAATACTCTTGTGTTAAAATACTACAATTATTTACTAAAGGACAGAATATGAAATTAAAATTAACACTTGTTACCATTTTTTTATTACTATTAAATGGATGTACGCAAGAGACTCAAAATAAACTAAGTCGTTCTATTCAAAACTGGACAGGAACTGATGGGACACTTGATGTCTATGCTGGAGATAAACTTGTAAAACGTTTTATTAAGATTGATAAACTTACAACAGCTTCAGGAACAGACAGAAATATAGAACGTCCATACCGATTTGGTTACGGTTATGACGACAAAAACTTTAATTCTAAAAAAGATGCAGGAGAGAAAAAAGTCTACTTCGAATTTTCGGACTATTCAACTTCTTACATCTTTTATGAAAACAACTAAATAAGGAAAACAATGAAATTCATTTCGACAGAAAAAGCACCACCAGCCATAGGACCATATTCACAAGCTGTAGTAGCTAATGGTATGATTTATACTTCAGGACAAATAGCAATGGATGAAAAAGGTATTATTGTTGCTGATGATATCGTAAACCAAACACATCAAGTAATGAAAAATCTTTTTTACGTACTAGAAGCTGCAGATGCACATTTTAATGATGTTGTTAAAACTACTATCTTTTTAGCAGACATGGATGACTTTGCTAAAGTTAACGAAGTATATTCTCACCATTTTGCGCTACATAAACCTGCAAGAAGTACCGTAGCTGTTAAAACTTTACCTAAAAATGTACTTATTGAAATCGAATGTATTGCATTAGCCAATGCTGATTACCTCGGTTAATGTCTTCTAAATTTTCCCATACACTTTCTAAAGCTGTATTGGGAATTTTAGCCCTCTATTTTCTTTATCTTTTTACCCAAGTCATTGATGTTGTTAACCGAAGACATGTCGGAACCAGTGAAGGAACCTATATTAATAACACCCGTTCAAGTGCTGAATTAAAAACACTTAGTCTAAAATTAACTGAAAACTGTACTTCAAATGAATGTCGTGTTAAAAATGTTTTAGACTATGTTACAAATATCCCTTATCTCATTAATAACTTTACAGCCCATTCACCACAAGAGACCATTCAACAAAACTTTGGTGACTGTGACGACAAGAGCAATTTACTTATCTCTTTACTTCATGAACTAAACATTGAAAGTTATTTCGTTTTAGTACCTAAACATATTTTTGTTATTGTTGCTTTAGATAATATAGAATCAAAAAAAGCACTGTATCTTAACAGCAAGCCTTACTATATTTTGGAGAGTACTGCTAAGGACTCAGATATTGGTTTTCCTCTTGCGTACAAACTAAATGAAATCTCTACCATTATTGAACCATTTGAAAATAAAGAATTAGACATTAATAACATAGAATATAAATAAATCTTTAGTTATAATCTTTGCAAATAATTGATTTAAGGATTTAACTAATGAAAGAACAAACACTGGCTATCCATGCAGGATATGAAAAAGATGCACAAGGAACCATGGCTGTACCTATCTATCAAACAACAGCCTATGAATTTAGAAATACAGAACATGCAGCAAATCTTTTTTCTCTTAAAGAGTTAGGAAATATCTACACACGTCTTATGAACCCAACTACCGATGTATTTGAAAAACGTTTTAATGCTCTAGAACAAGGGGGAGGAGCTGTAGGTACTGCTTCTGGAATGGCTGCTATCTTTTATGCCATTGCCAATGTGGCTGAAGCTGGAGATAATATTGTTGTGGCTTCTCAGGTTTATGGTGGAACAACTACCCTAACAGGTCATACCATCAAAAGATTTGGAATTGAAACACGTTATTTCAATGTTAATAATCCATCTGAAATTGAAGCATTGGTTGATGAAAAAACAAAAATCATTCTTTTTGAAAGCATTACAAACCCAAGTATTGATGTAGCAGATTTTGATGCCATCGTTGCTATTGCTAAAAAGTATAATATTATGACCTGTGTTGACAATACTGTAGCCACACCAATTTTATGTAAACCTCTTACACTTGGTTGTGATATAGTTGTTCATAGTGCAAGTAAATATACAACCGGTCAAGGTTTAGCTATTGGTGGAATTATTGTTGAAAGAGAAGGTTTAGTAGACTTAATTAAAGAGAATCCTCGTTACGCTCACTTTAATGAACCAGATGCATCTTACCATGGTTTAGTTTATTCTGACTTACCTCTTCCACCTTTTACTCTTAGAGTTCGATTAGCACTGCTTCGTGATCTTGGTGCAACCCCTAGTCCATTTAACTCATGGTTATATATCCAAGGTATTGAGACATTACCTTTACGTATGAAACAACATTCTGAGTCTGCTTTAAAAATAGCAAACTACCTAGAGTCTCATCCAAAAGTAAAGTCAGTTAATTACCCAGGATTGAAATCTAATGCTAATTACGCTTTAGCTAATAAATATTTTACTAAAGGTACCTCTGGTCTTCTTTCATTTGAAGTAGAATCAAAAGAAGTAGCGCAAGCTATTGCTGATAAAACAGAGATTTTTAAAGTTGTTGTAAATATTGGAGATTCTAAATCTATTATTACACATCCTGCAAGTACAACACATCAACAACTTTCAGCTCAAGAGCTTATAGAGTGTGGTATTCCTGGTGGATTGGTTCGATTGTCTGTAGGTTTAGAAGATACTGAAGACTTAATTGCCGATTTAGAAAAAGCACTTTCATAAATTTATAAAAGAGACAGACACTTTTGTCTGTCCTTTAATTTTATTTTTTAGGTAAGTATTCTTTATACTTAAATCGTGTAGGATCCCAAGTACCATCTATAAATATAGTTGGCGTTCCAGTAATCATCAAACGTTTTTTCATAGCTGTGTCAAATGCTAACGCATCTTGAACTTCTTCTTTATTTAATTCTTTTTGAGTAAATCTAACCCCTGTTTTTTTAGCAATTGCATCTAAAACAACTTCTGGATTTCGCTCTTTTTCATTTACTAATAAATGGTAACATTCTTTTAACTTCTCCACTTCTCCTCGTTCTTGAAAAACATGCATGGCTTTAGTTGTCATATCTGAAGCTGGATGAATACGTAAAAGAGGTAAATGATAATAGTATAAAGCAAAAGTTTTAGGATTCTCTTTTACAGAATCAATTATCTTAGGAACAATTTCCTGACAAAATGGACAGAATGGATCAGACATCAATAAAATTTTATGTTTAGCATCAACATTACCTACTAATAAATGTTTACTATCATAAGCAAGTGCCGGTACTTTTGGCTTTAAAATTTTAGCGTAATCCTTTCCTTTCTTATCTTTTAAAGAGAAAGCAATTTTACTACCTTTGTTAAAAACAACTTGATTAAGCTTTCGTGATACTTCTTCATTACCCATCTTAATTTTAACATTCAATGCTAAGAAATAAACTTTCCAACCATTCGTACCATCAACAGTGTAGCTTGACAATGTTTCAATACTTTCTACTGGGGATTTCATTTTCTTTTCGATATACTCTTTTACATAAAACTCTACACTCTTCTGACTAACAGCAAAAAGCTGTATTGTTGCCAAAAACATCAATAACAAAATTCTAATTTTCATAATATAACTCCTTTGATTAAAAATTATTCTAGCATATTAGCATTAAATAAAACTATAAATCATATAATTTGTTGATAATAAAATGTTAATATTTTTAAAATATCTATTTTCTAAAGTACGCATATGATTATAAAGTACAAATTAGATAAAATTCTACCAATGAAATTAGAAACCCACGTTGCTCACTTTACCAGTCCTTTATATTTGGAAAGTGGAAGAATCCTAGAACCTTATAAAATTGCCTATGAAACTTATGGTAAACTCAACACTGATGCCTCCAATGTCATCTTAATTTGTCATGCCTTAAGTGGTTCAGCACATGCAGCAGGAAAACATGAAAATGAAACCAAAGCTGGATGGTGGGATGGACTTATTGGAGACGGAAAAGCCATAGATACAGAAAAGTACTTTGTTATTTCAACAAATGTACTTGGTTCTTGTTTTGGAAGTACTTCTCCTATGGATAATGACTATCCTAAACAAAGACCCTTTCGTCTAAAGTTTCCCGTTTTAACCATTAAAGATATGATTAAAGCACAGAAACAACTTTTATCACAACTGGGAATACATCATCTTCATGCTATTGTAGGTGGTTCTATGGGTGGGATGCAAGCTTTACAATTTGCTGTTGACTATCCAAACTTTGCAGACAAAATTATTTCTCTTGCTGCGACCTATGCTACCCAACCGTGGACTATGTCGTTTAATAAAGTAGCCATGGAAGCCATACGTAGAGACCCTAAATTTGAAAATGGGAACTATCAAAAAGATGCATTTGTAGAAGATGGATTTGATGGTCTAGCCATTGGAAGAATAGCAGGTCATATATCCTACCTCTCTCCAGATTCAATGAATGATAAGTTTGGAAGAAACTATGTAAGTAATGATGGACTCTTTGAACTCTTTGGACGCTATGAAGTTGAACGCTATATGGAATACAACACCAATAACTTTTCTAGAATTTTTGATCCCATGTCCTACCTCTACATTGTTAAAGCAATTAATACCTTTAATCTTAGCCGAGGCTATGATTCATTACAAGAAGCAGTATTAAGAGTTAAAGCAGATGTCACACTTATATCTTTTAAAGGTGATTACCTATTTTTTCCACAAGAGATGGAATATCTACACAGTATTCTTGAAAAAAATGAAAAAAAATCAAACTACTATGAGATTGATAGTAACTATGGGCATGATGCTTTTCTTGTCCAAATAGAAAAATTTGATACAATCATAAAAGAAAAATTAGAAAAAGATTAATATAAAGGTCCTATTATGGAAACTAAAACATTTGAACAAAAATTAGAAGAATCAAAAAAAATATTAAATCAACTCCTTAATCCAGAAATTACTTTAGAAGAGAGCTTAAAACTTTATGAAGATGGCTTACTTCAAATTAAAGAAGCCCAAAAAATGATTGAAGAAGCTAAGGTTAAAATTCAAACCATTGAAAAAAACAATTCTAAGTTATAGTAATGCCAAGCAGCAAAACATTAACCATCGCAGCCTTACAGCTTCCGACTTTAGGAATGCAAGCTACAAAACTTGACTTCTACCTTAGAAATGCTCATAGTAGAGGAGTAAAACTCGTACTACTAGGAGAATATGTTCTCAATCACTTTTTTAAAGAACTGCCAAATATGCAAATGCAAATGGTTAAAGAACAGAGTGAAAAACATATTAAACTACTTCAAAAATTTGCTCTTAACTACCAAATGGTTTTTGTAGCTCCCATTATTATCATTAAAGATAAGCAATATATAAAAACCATTGTAAAAATAACAGCTACTTCTACCATTTACTACCACCAACAAATTTTAATGCCCTATAAACACTGGAATGAGAAAGAAATGTTTGCCAATGAAATCAAAAAATTAGAAGCCCCTCTTAACTTTCAAGTCAATGGTTTCAACATTATGGTTATGGCTGGCTTCGAATTACATTTTGACCCTTTTTGGGAACAAGTAACAAAGAAAGAAATCGACTTAGTTCTACTACCAACAGCTTCAACCTTTGGATCACATAATCGTTGGCGTGAAATCATAAAAACAAAAGCTTTTTTACATGGCTGTTATATTTTACGTGCAAATCGATTGGGAGAGTTTAAAGAAGAAGATGTAAAGTGGAAATTTTATGGAGACAGTATGCTTGTTGAACCCACAGGGGAAATCTACATGATGTTAGAAGATAAAGAGTCAATGTTAATAGAAACAATTTCTAAAGACACTATCAAGGAACATAAACAAAGCTGGGCATTTGAAGAAGAATTATCTATTAGAGAATCTCTTTAGTATCATTCCATGTTTATTTTTGTAAAGATTATTTAAAATAAATAACATATAACCTATTTCATTAGCTTTTAATCTAACTTAATAGTTAACATGTTACAATCTATTAAAATAAAAAAGGAATAGGAAGAAACATGAATAATGACTTAATGAAAATTGTAGAAGAGACAAAAAAACTCAAAACACTGGTACTAGAAGACGAACCAGAGACGAATGAGTTGATGTGTACCACTCTAAAAAACTTTTTCTCTGAAGTACACTCTGCAACGGATGCTGCATCTGCAATGCAACTTTTTGAACAACACAGCCCAGATATTATCTTTATTGATATTATTTTACCAGGAAAAAGTGGTCTTGATGTTGCGAAAGAAATTAGAGAAATCAACCCTAAACAAATTATTGTAATCGTTTCAGCTAGTAACGACATGGGGAACATCTCAGAGGCTGTTAAGATTGGTGTTAATAACTTTATTAGAAAACCAATTGATACAGATAAAATGATTGATGTGCTTAAAGACATTGTTACTGACATTAAGAAACAAAAGAAAAACAGAACAAAGATTTTTTCTATTACTCTACCACTTGACCTTTATGAACAAGTTGATCAAGATGCAAAAGGTGAAAGTATTTCTAAAAATGCCATGATTATTAGAGCATTAAAACACTTTTATAACCTCTAATATTCATATTCAAGGTTTATCTCCCGATAAACCTTAAAGGGCTTCAGGGGAAGCTCCTTTTAAAACTTACTTCTCTTTTTATCTCAATCGCATTCTAACTGACTCTTCATGGGCAGTCAATCCTTCTGTATTTGCTATTAACGCACAAGCATCACCAACCTCATTTAAACCTTTTCTTGTCATAGATATAATTGATGACTTTTTTAAGAAATGTTCTACAGAAAGTGGTGAGTAAAACTTAGCTGTTCCACCAGTAGGTAAAGTGTGATTTGGACCAGCAACATAGTCACCAATAGGTTCAGGTGTATACTCACCTAAAAAAATAGCTCCAGCATGTTTAATCTGACCTAACAAATCCATAGGATTTGCTGTAAGTACTTCCAAGTGTTCAGGAGCAATTTGATTCATTAAATCAATGGCTTCATCCATTGTCTCAGTGATAATAATTGCCCCACGTTCTTCAATAGATTTTCGAGCAATCTCTTCACGAGACAATGTTTTCAATAGCTCTTCCACTTTATCTGATACCTTAGCAGCTAAATTAGCCTCAGTTGTAATCAAAATAGAAGATGCCATTTCATCATGCTCAGCTTGAGAAAGTAAATCAATAGCCACAAAATCTTCTCTTGCTGTTTCATCAGCTAAAATACCAATCTCACTAGGTCCAGCAATCATGTCAATATTTACTTCACCATAAACCAATTTTTTAGCTGTTGCCACAAATATATTTCCAGGTCCCGTAATCACATCTACTTTAGGGATTGTCTCTGTTCCATATGCCATCGCTCCAATAGCAGATGCACCACCTACCTTAAATACTTTAGTTACTTTACACAAGTGACAAGCAGCTAAAAGAAGTTCATTTAATTCATCATCTGGCGCTGGTGTACAAACTACGATTTCCTCTACCCCAGCTACAATAGCAGGAATAGCATTCATAAGTAAAGAAGAAGGATAAGCAGCTTTGCCACCAGGAATGTATAAGCCTGCTGAATCTACAGCTGTAACTTTTTGTCCTAACATATTTCCATTTTTTTCATAATCAAACCAAGATTTAGGCATTAGTTTCTGATGATAATTCTCAATTCTATCATAGGCTAAGTGTAATGCATCTCTAAGTGTTCCATCTATATTATTATAAGCTTCTTCCATCGACTCAACAGAAACAGCCAAAGCTTCATCTGACTTTGGTTCCCATCTATCAAACTTCGAAATATGTCCTCTTAGAGCAGTATTTCCTGCATTCTTAATCTCATCAAGAAGACCTTTAACAATGTTTGTTACACCGTCTATGTCCATCGCTCCACGCTTTAGTAATTCATTAAATTCATCTTGAAAGTTTTCGTCTTTTGTACTAAATATTTTCATCATATTTCCTTTTATATCTTAGAAACATACTCTCATTTCCTATCAATCCACCTTGATGAATGTAGAGTACTGGTTTATCAAAAATGTGTGGATTTTCTAACAAAGTTAGCCATCCATGTGGATCATAAAGTAAGTCAAACTCAATGCCCATTTTCTCTTGTAATTCTAACCAAATATTATAAGACTCTCTATACAACTTACCAAAGTGTCTTTTTTTAAAAGGGCTGGTAATTAAAGGATAAAACTCCTCATTTTCTTCTAACATTTGAAACTGCTCTTTTAAATAATCTTCATTACCAACACAAGGAACTGTATAAACTTTATCTTTAAAATTCTTTTGTAAATACAGTGCTGTTGTCCCTGTACCTGCTGGCAAAAAAATATTTATGCTTTCAAAACCTTGTTCTTTCTTCCATGTATCTATCTCTTGGGCTAATATCTTTAATCCATACTCAGCATAAGCTTCACGACCACCCTCTTCTATAAAAAGTATCTCTTTATTTTTAATAGTGTTTTTTAGAGGTTTCTGATCTTGAATAATCATATTCATTCCATTCTCAAGAGCATATTTATAGTTTCCTTGAGGATTCTGTTCTAAATAGTCTGGAATATGTGTGATATAATATTCAAATTCCCAAGCTTTTAATTTAGCCAAAACAGACAGTGAATACATTGCATTAGATTGGTTGGAACCATAAGAGACTATCTTCCTGACATTAGGAAGCTCATAATCTAAAAAATAAGCAAACTTGCGTGCTTTATTTCCTGAGAATTCTTTAGAAAGTAAATCATCCCTTTTTATGTAAATGGTTTTATTTTGGAAGATTTTTTTTTGAATTGGGGAATTATGCATACTACCTAATCCCTTCGACAAGCTCAGGGAACGGTAGCTGAGCGAAGCCGAAGTTAGTTTCTATCCAAACAATTTAAATCAGAAAATGCCTGTTCTAAACGTTTAGAAATTGAAAGTTCACCTTCTCTTAACCATTTTCTTGGATCATAATACTTTTTATTTGGTTTATCATCACCTTCTGGATTACCAATTTGGCATTGTAAATATGCATGGTACTGATCAACATATGAACGTACACCATCCCAATATGCCCATTGAGTGTCTGTATCAATATTCATTTTGACAACACCATATTCAATACCTTCTCTAATCTCTTCAAGCGTAGAACCTGAACCACCGTGAAAAACAAAATCTACAGGCTTTTCTGCTGTATTAAATTTCTCTTGAATATACTTTTGAGAATTGTCTAGAATAGTTGGTGTAAGTACAACATTTCCAGGTTTATAAACACCATGAACGTTTCCAAATGAAGCTGCAATCGTAAACATAGGAGAAACTTTTAATAGCTCTTCATAGGCATAAGCAACCTCTTCGGGTTGTGTATAAAGCAGTGCATTGTCTATTTCTGTATTATCAACACCATCTTCTTCTCCACCTGTTACACCAAGCTCAATCTCTAAAGTAATTCCTATTTTAGACATACGCTCTAAATAAGCTTTACAAGTTCCAATGTTTTCCTCTATAGGCTCTTCTGAAAGGTCAATCATATGTGATGAGAAAAGAGGTCTTCCAAATATCTCAAAATGTTTTTCACTAGCATCCAAAAGTGCATCAATCCATGGTAAAAGTTTTCTAGCAGCATGGTCAGTATGTAATAATACTGGTACTCCATAAGCCTCTGCTACAGTATGTACATGCTGTGCTCCAGCTATGGTTCCAAGTACTCCTCGTTTATCAGAAGGCATACCTTTACCAGCATAAAATTCACCACCACCATTTGAAAATTGAATAATAACAGGTGAATTAACTTTTGCAGCTGCTTCTAGCACACCATTAATTGATGATGTTCCTACAACATTCACAGCAGGGATAGCAAAACCTTCTTCTTTTGCTATTGCAAAAAGTTCTTGAACTTGACTTCCACTTAAAACACCACATGGTAAACTATCTAACACTTTTTTGCTCATTTTATTTTGCCTTCATTTTTTTTCATTATTTTACAATAATCTTCGCTGTTTTTTTCAATTTTTTACTTAACTTCGCTAATTTTGTTT
This sequence comes from uncultured Sulfurovum sp., assembly GCA_902727895.1. Classification (GTDB taxonomy): domain Bacteria; phylum Campylobacterota; class Campylobacteria; order Campylobacterales; family Sulfurovaceae; genus UBA1140. The sequence goes on along the minus strand of CACVAP010000002.1, from coordinate 16,830 downwards.
TAAATCTCAATAAACGCAAAGATTTAACAATTTCAGCTCTTGCCATTTTATAAGAAATTGAACCTTCCTCTTTTTTATCTACTAAGTAGATAATATGATAACCAAATTGTGTTTTAACAGCTTTTTTTGTAATACTTCCAACTTTTAATTTAAAAGCAGCCTCTGAAAACTCTGGTACCATTTGCTCATACACAAACCAATCTAATTCACCACCATTGACAGCACTAGGTCCAGTAGATTCTGAATGTGCCAATGCTATAAATTTTTCTTTTAATATCGTAGTCAATTCAAGTTCTGCAATCAAAGTAATTGCTTCATCTTCAGTGGGCACTAAAATATGACGTACCTTGACAGAAGCAGGTTTTAAAAATCTTTTTGAATTATTTAAATAATATTGCTTAGCTTCTTTCTCAGATATTTCTATCTCTTCAACTTTTTTCTTCATCCAATAATCAAGTATAAGATTCTCTTTTAACTTTTTTAAGGCTTGTTGATATTCTGACTCATCTTCTATTTTAAGTTCTTTAGCATCTTCTAAAAAAAGTCTACGCTCAACCATTTGATTTATAACTGATTCTTTTTGAACATTATTTAAAGTATTAAACGTTGCACCAGGAATACTCTTAACCACAAACTCGTTAACATCTTCTTTACTAATATTTTCACCATCAACTATGGCAAGTACTTCATCTGCTGATAAAACACTGGTCATTAATGAAGATAAAAATAAAAACATTTGAAATATTTTTCTCAATTCTATACCTTATAAATATATTAATGATATATTATAACATTAATTGGTAAATGATTAGTAAATCATAACTATTAGTTTATTAAGTATAATACGAAAAGATTATATAAAGATGATAAATTATGGCAACAAAAAAAATCAAACCAGCAACAAAAAAAGAAATTGAAGAAATTAAAACTATTTTTCTTGAACAGTACCCAGACTCTTTAACGGAATTAACCTATACCAATATTTATGAACTACTTATTGCAGTAATGCTCTCAGCACAATGTACTGATAAGCGAGTTAACATTATATCTCCAGCACTTTTCAAAGCCTACCCTGATCCTATTACACTTGCCAATGCAGATTTAGATGAAGTAAAGTCCTATCTTAATACCTGTTCTTTTTTTAATAACAAAGCAAAGAACCTTATTAAAATGGCTCAATCTGTCATAGAAAACTATAATGGTGAGATTCCCAATGAAAGAGATGAATTGGTAAAACTTGCAGGTGTTGGTCAAAAAACAGCCAATGTTGTGATGATAGAATATTTTGGGGCTAATTTAATGGCTGTAGATACTCATGTATTTAGAGTCGCTCATCGTTTAGGATTAAGTGCTGATAAAACAGCTACAAAAACAGAAGAAACGTTAAGTAAAAAGTTTAAAACTGATTTACATCTCTTACACCAAGCGATGGTACTTTTTGGACGCTATAAGTGTAAAGCTGTAAAACCTGAATGTGAGGGGTGTTTTATGGAGAAGCATTGTAGAACATCTGAGACTTTTAAAGTCTAATACTTCTAGAACGTCGGCTAAAGCCGACCCTACAGGAGCTAGACTTTAATTTAATGCACTACTCGTTAATCATTTCACCAATCATAAATGACAGCTCTAATGCTTGACTAGCATTTAATCTTGGATCACATTGTGTGTGGTAACGGCTACTTAAATCTTCTGCTGTAATGGCACAAGATGCTGAACCAGTACACTCAGTTACATCATTCCCTGTCATCTCTAAGTGAATTCCACCAGCAATGGTTCCCATCTCTTTATGAATGCTAAAGAATTGCTCTACTTCAGACAAGATATTCTCAAAATCCCTTGTCTTATAACCAGTTGAACTTTTCTCAACATTTCCATGCATTGGGTCACATGACCAAACAACATGTCGACCTTCATCTCTAACTTTTTTAAGAAGTTTAGGGAAGAACTCTTGAATTTTACTTGCACCCATACGAACAATAAGGTTTAATCTACCCTCTTCATTTTCAGGGTTCAATGCATCAATCAATTGAATTAATTCATCTTCACCCATCGTTGGTCCAACTTTACAACCAATAGGATTTGCAATACCTCTAAAATATTCAATATGTGCATCAGATAAATCTCTAGTTCTATCACCTATCCATAACATGTGTGCTGAACAGTCATAATACTTATTATCAACTTCTGAATCTTTCTTAGTTAATGCCTCTTCATAATTTAATAATAACGCTTCATGTGAACTAAAAATAGTTGTTTGATGTAATTGAGGTACAGCATCAGAAGAAAGCCCACATGCCCCCATAAATTTAACAGCATTGTCAATTTTATTAGATAACTCTTCATATTTTTGACCTAATTCATTGTCTTTAATAAAGTCAAGATTCCATTTATGTACTTTATTTAAGTCTGCCAATCCACCTCTAGCAAAAGCTCTTATAAGGTTTTGTGTTGCTGCTGACTGATTATATGCACGTACCATATTCTGAGGATTAGGAATTCTAGCTTCTTCAGTAAACTCAATACCGTTAATAATATCTCCACGGTAAGAAGGAAGGCTAACACCATCTATCTCTTCTAAATCTGAAGATCTTGGTTTTGCAAATTGCCCTGCAATTCTTCCTACTTTAATAACTGGTTTACCTGTAGAATACATCATAACCATATTCATTTGTAACATTAGTTTGAAAAAGTTTTTAATGTTTGGTGTATTAAAATCAGTAAAACTTTCTGCACAGTCTCCACCTTGAAGTAAAAATGCTTCTCCTCTTCCTACTTTTGCTAATTGTTCTTTCAGCTTTCTAGCTTCTCCTGCAAAAATTAGAGGGGGGTAAGAACTAAGCTCTGCTTCAACACTTTTAAGTGCTTCTTGGTCTACGTATGTTGGTTGCTGCTTGATTGGAAAATCTCTCCAAGAACTTGGTGTCCAGTTCATTCTCTTATCCTTATAAATCTGAATTTAACTTTATCTATTGACATATAAACTCAGTTTGAAAAATTAATTCGGAGATTATACCTATAAAAAGTTAAAACTGAGGCTTCTTTATTTACCTTGTGTTTATTATGAGAAGCTATAATATGTCTAAATATCACAAAAGGAAAATGCATGAAAAAGACCTTTCTAGGCTTCTCACTTTTACTATTTAGTTTAAGTATCAATGGTTGTATTGAGAAAAAGATTACGACAAATAATAATTATCCTGTAGTATCTTCCACACCAATTCATACCCCTGCCCCAATAACAACGACACCTACTCAGCTACCTTCAGTAGTATCAACACAAGGAGATTCTCATCAATTAAAAACTGTACAAGGTCCTCTTATCACTATTCAAGAAAAAAGTAATGGTTTTCTTTTCCCTCAATACCAAGGTAAAATTGTACTTGTACAACTTTTTGGTAAAGAGTGTGAATACTGCTTTGAAGAGATGCCATTTATAAAAAGTATGCAAAGAAAATATGGACAGAACCTCAATATAGTTGCACTACAAGCACAAGATCAAATGAGTCAGGCAACAGCTCAAAGGCTTATACAAAGATTTGATATGAATTACCCAATTATAGATAAAGATGAAGCCAGTAGACTACTCTATTTTATAAAAAACACCTATGGATGGAGTGGTATCTTACCGTTCACCCTTTTAGTTAAAGATGGTGTTACAGAATACTCATTTTCAGGAAAAGTTGATCATCAAGAGTTTGAAGACGCTATCCGTAGTATCCTTTAAAAGAAAAAGTATAGGTTCACTATTTGAACCTATACCAATGCTTCATCTAAAACCTCATCTATTACAGAAACCCCTATAATTTGCATGGCATTTTTTACTTCATCTGGAATTTCATCTAAATCTCGTTCATAATTCTTTTGTGGAACTAAAGCTTTCGTTACTCCAGCCTTATAAGCTGCAATAAGTTTTTCTTTTAATCCTCCAATAGGAAGTACTTTCCCAGTTAAAGTTAACTCACCTGTCATGGCTATAGCATTGTCTACTTTCTTTTCTGACAAAATAGAAGCAATGGCAACTGCCATGGTAATACCAGCTGATGGTCCATCTTTAGGCGTTGCACCTTCAGGTACATGAATATGTAAATCAAAACGTTTATAAATTGCACTCACATCAACATTTTCTTCTGTCTCATTCTCTTTAGCATTAAGAGGTATAAGTTGTTTATTAATGGCTAACGTTCCAGAATCAATTAAAAGTTTTACAACAGAAAAAGCAATATGTGCTGATTCTTTCATAACATCCCCAAGACTACCTGTAAGTTTTACCGTACCTTTTCCACGAAGTTTAATGGCTTCTATTTTAAGAACATCTCCACCAACAGCTGTCCATGCTAAACCATTGACCACCCCTAAAAGAGGTGCTGTGTCAATGGCAGAGATTTCAAATACTTTTTTATCTGCAAATTCTGGTAAATCTTTTACCTTAATTTTTATCTTATCAATAGATTCATCCATAAGAAGTTTTAACGCTACCTTACGCATAAGTCCAGCTACCTTACGACGTAAACCACGAACGCCTGGTTCTCTGGTATATTCATCTATAAGTAGTTTTAATGCTTTATCCGTAATTTCAAATTCTTTTTCATTAAGCGCATGTTTTTTTAATTCTTGAGGAATTAAATACTGCTTAGCAATTTCTAGCTTTTCATTTGGCGTATATGAACTAACTTCAATAAATTCCATACGATCACGAAGTGGTGCTGAAATTTGTCCTACATCATTCGCTGTAGCAATAAAAATGGCTTTACTTAAGTCCATGTCAAAGTTTAAATAATGATCCCGATACTCTTTATTTTGTTCAGGATCTAAAATCTCTAAAAGAACTGCTGTAGGATCACCACGTTGACTTCTTCCTACTTTATCTATTTCATCTAGTACAATTACTGGATCCATACTTTTAGCTGTAATAAGTCCTTGTGCTAAACGACCAGGCATTGCTCCAATGTAAGTTCTTCTATGTCCTCTTAGTTCAGTTACATCTTCTAATCCACCTAAGGCAATTCTTACCAATGGACGATTTAAAGCTTTTGCAATAGAGTTTGCTAAAGAAGTCTTACCTACACCTGGAGGTCCTGAAAAACAAAGAATGGTACCTGCACTACCATCTAAAATCATTTCTCTTTTTTCTGCTAGTTCACGTACTGAGAAAAACTCTACTATACGCCCCTTAGGCTTTTCTAAAGAGAAATGATCCCGATCTAATGCTTCCTGTACATCTTTCACTTTCAATGCATGTGAAGTAAGTTCTCCAAATGGAAGTTCAAATACCCATTCTAAATACGTTTGAATTTGTCCAGACTCTCCAGAGTCAGCATGCATACGTGCAAAACGTTCTAGCTGCTTTTCTATCTCTTTAAAAGCATCTTCCTCTACATGAGGTTTAATCTTTTCTAGTTTCTTTCTAAACTCATCTAGCTCTTCTTCTCTTTGAGCATCTACTCCTAACTCTTTGTTAATCTCTTTAATTTGTTCTTTTAAAAAGTACTCTTTGTTAGTTTGCTCAATCTTTGTGTGTACTTTGGATCGAATCTCTTTTTCAACTCTTGCAGCCTCCATCTCAGAAGCAATAATGTCTATAACCTGAAGAAGACGTTTTTCAACATCATCATTTGCATATACTTCATACGCTACCGTTTTTGAGAGTTTTAACAAAGAAGATACTAAATCAACAATTCTATAAGGATCATCTGTTTCAGAAATTGTTTTTAATAAGTCTGCTGGAATATTATTGTTTACTTTTGAAAAAAGCTTTATTTTTTCATTGAGTACACCAATTAAAGCCGAAACTTTTAACTGGTCAAAATTTTTGTTTTCAAGTAAATGAACCATTGAACTTTGAAATGAGACTTCATCAACTTTTACAGTTTCTAATTCGCCTACAAGTTCACCTCTCGCCATTCCTTGAAACAAGATTTTGACACGTCCATCAGGTATATTGACTTTACGCATAATAGAGCCAATGACACCTATTTTATGTAAATCATCCTCTTTTCTTGAACCTTCAACACCGTCTTTAGTTGTTGTTAATAAAATAAGTGAATTCTTTTCCATAGCAGAACTGACTGCTTCGATATCTTCTGATTTTGTTAAAAAAACAGGAGATATCATAAAAGGATAAAGAAAAAGGTTGTCTTCTATAACAACAGGTACTTGCGTAGGAAATGGGTCGTAATTACTTAACTGCATTTAGTTCTTTCGTTCTTATTTAAGAATAGCATCAATAAAACCAATTTCAGGGGCTTTAATGTCTGCTATATTTAGTGGAGAGTGTGCATTTTTATTTTCATAAATTTCTGCTGCTTTGTCCTTACCTAGTCTATTATAAAGGCTTGAAATATTTTCATTAAGTAAGTATTGGCTCATATGTAAACGTACTCTAACGGTTGAAACAACAGGCAAATAGATTGAATTAGGATAAGCTTTCACAAATTTATCAACTTCTGTTAAAGTATCAATCATAAGTTTCTGCTCTTTATTAACATCTTTAATACCTAAAAATGCTGCTTTAATTTTTAAAAACTTAGCTTGCTCTATATTAGCACCTGATGCATATTTTTTTAAATACTCATCTAAATAGTAGTCTGCCATAATGTATGCTTGATCTTCCATATGTGCATTAGCCAACAACATTGTAGCTGTAGGTAATAATGGAGAACGTGTATGCTCACTTCTTAGTGATATATAAAGGTTGTCTGCTTTGTCTAAGTTAACTGTTCCTACTTCTTTTACAATACTTTGATACCAATGAAGTGCTGGTTTGTCATACTCATTGACAGCATCTTTGTCACTACAAGCTAGCAAAAACATTGCAGTAAGAGAGACTACAAATATTTGCTTAATATTTACTTTTATATTCATTATGAACCTTATCTAAAATTTTAAAATATCATACCTCAAAATCCATTATAGATTGCTATATTCAGCCTTAAAGAGATTGATAAGTAAAAATTAAATTAAATTTAAACAATAAATATATATTTTTAATTTAAAAATGATATTATATAAAAAATTAATTATCGAAAGTCAATTATGTTAATCAAATTTATAAAACTATTGCTTCTATTCACTTTATCTTGCACGAATCTCTTACTGGCTGATGGTGCTGACATTCAAATTAATATTAACAATGCACCCAACGTACAAGAGAATGCTGCTGTAGTGTCTTTTAGTATTACACTTAGTGAAGAAGCTGACTATTGTGATGAAGTTATTGTAAACTACAACACAGCAAACGGTTCTGCCCTAGCAGGAGATGACTATACAACTAAAAGTGGTGTGGTTACTTTTTATGGAGAATGTGACGCTCCAGTCAGAGCTGCTTCTAGTACCAGTCAAACTCTCTCCATAGCTATTTTAGATGATGCTACTTATGAACCTAGTGAATACTTTTTTGTCAATATTGGCAATACAACAACTGGTTATTTCTTGAATGATTCTAGTGCTTATGTTTATATTGATGATGATGACACTCAGATTTTAGAACTTACTAGTTTTGCTGACCGTGGTGTTACCGAAACTGATAGTAATCAAGTGCTATCTATGGTTGCTTACTTTAACAAAAATGTTTCTTCTGAAGTAACAGTAAACTATCATACAGAAGACAACAGTGCTTTAGCTGGAACAGACTACGTAGCTTCAAGTGGAAGTGTAACTGTACCTGTCAATAGTAACAATGCTGTGATTCCTATTACTATTACAGGTGATATAACACCTGAACTTCTCAAAGATTTTAAAGTTGTTATTGACTCTATCTCTACTGGAACCCTTACCGATAGTGAAGCTTTAATTTATATTAATGATGATGATGGAATTCAAGTTGACATTAGCAGTACCGATGTCCAAGAAGGAAACGTTGGTGATAATAACCAGATGGAATTTAAAATATTTTTAACAAAAGATTACCCTTCTGCAACACCCTTAACCATTGATTATACAACACAAGATGGTTCTAGTCCTTCTGCTACAGCTGTTTCAGACTATACAGCAACTTCTGGTTCTGTCACTTTTAATTTAGGTGATAGAGAAAAAATTATATCTGTACCCATTATTGGTGACGATGTTATTGAGCCTGATGAAAATCTTAAAATGTTTATTTCGGGTAGTACCTATATTATAGATGTTGATTCTGAAGCTGAAATTATTAATGATGATGGTAGTTACCCTGCTATTGACTTTTCAACAAGTGACCTTTCTATTGTTGAGGGAAATACAAGTACAAAAATACTCAATTTTAATTTTACTTTGGATGCAGATGCCATTGCAGGAAGTTCATTTGAGTATTACACCCAAGATGATGATGCCTTAGCTTCAGACAATGACTACCAAGAACTCAACATAACAACCTACAACATTCCAGTAGGAACACGTGACATTAACATCCCCATTACTATTAATGGTGATACTAAAATAGAAAATGATGAAACCTTTTATTTAAAATTCCAAAATGAACAAAACATTGTTATTCATGGACATACAGCTAAGGGTCACATTTTAAATGATGATGGGTCTTACCCTAAACTAAGCTTTGATTTAAGTTCTTTTTCTATGGTAGAAGGAAACACTGGTACAAATGATTTAAACTTTAGCCTTCAACTAGACCAAGCAGCCATAGCTGGTTCAACATTTGACTATATGACTGTAAATGGCTCAGCATCAACTATGGACAGTGACTACCTTGCCATAAATACTCAAACCCATACTTTTGTAGGAGGAGAACGAACGATAAGTCTTCCTGTTACAATCAATGGTGATACAAATATAGAGGCTAATGAAGACTTTAATCTTACAATTTCAAATGCTTCTGAAAAGTTAAAACTTAACAACACTATAATTAGTGCGAAAGGTGTTATTTTAAATGATGATGCTACCAATCAAGTCATTAATAACATTGGAGAATTTAAGTTCGATGATTGTGGTGCTGATGAATGGAAGATTGACCATTCTAGTATTGGAAACGATGTATCAAGTGGAACCCCAAGTGTTGTTTCAAATGATGGAAAAGCTTACATGTGTACTTCTTTAAATGGTCTAAATGGTACAGCTGTTATACCTCATCATTCTGCCTATGAAGTAGATAACGGAACTTTTTCTATGCTTCTATATGATCATCATAATGTTTGGTCTTCAAACTCTTGGATGTTCCAAAAAGGTGCTTTAAGCATAGAAGTTGTTCGTGTAGGAGGAAACTCTAACCAAGGAAGTCTTAAAGTTAATTTAGATGGAAATGTTATTGACACCCAAGAAGTCTTTTTTACTAACAGTGACGGAGGTGATTTAGATACCCAATGGATACATGTAGCCCTTACTTTTGGTACACAAGGAATGAAACTTTATGTTAATGGTATTGAAAAAGGTAGCCATGCTTATACTGGTGGAATTAAAACTATTTCAGATAACCTCAGTATGGCAACCCTTTCAGGATATTATGATGAATTTTATATTTTTGATGGACAAATGAATACCATTCAAATAGACAATCTTTACCAAAATACTACTAACAACAAAAATATAGATGGAACAACTAGGGATTGTGGTTGTTATGTAGACAGTGACCCTTTTACTTGTGACAGCAATATGTATATTTCAAGTAGCACAAACAGAATTACAGGTGCAACAGGAAGAATGTGGTTGCACAGAGTGAATACAGCCCAAAACCCTTTTAACTTTGAAGTCATAGAAAGTACAGGTGCAGCTGAACTCTACAATGCAACAGCTTATAATCCTGATGACAATTATATTTATGGACTTTATCATAACGAATTAATTCAAATAAGTAGAGGGTCACTAGCAACAAATTTAGGAACCATTCCTGGGCTACCAAGTAGATTTACCACCAAGCAACTCTACGCTGGGGCTATTGCTGACGGGTACTACTATGTCACAGGAAGAAACAGTAAACAAATAGAGATTTACAAAATAAGACTCTCAGACAAATCAGTAACGATAATAACACTTTCACAAGCAGTAGCCATTCAAGATTTCTCATTCTATAAAAATGTTAACGATGCTATTCCAGACAATACTTTTTTGCATGGAGTTGATCGAGATGGTAAATTAACAAAAATAGATGTAAGAGATGGAACTACTACTGCAATAGGTTCTGACCATATCGGCTACGAGTTTGACTCCTCTTTCTCTGATATGAACGGTCGATTCTTTGCCAATGACAGTAATGGTAATGGATTTTTTGAATTTGACTTACTAACAGGTAATAAAAACTTAGTGTCAAACTCACAATCTGCCACCTTTAATGATGGTGCCAATTGTATTAACGCTGCTCTGGTTTTTAATGATTATGGAGATGCCCCTGCCTCTTATGGAATGGCTAGACATAACCTTGCCAATGGTATTTTTATGGGAACAAACATAGACCACGATACACTTACATTTCATAGCAACAATGCTGATGGAGATGACCTTGATGGTATGGATGATGAAGATGGAGTTACTTTAGTTGATGGAAGTGATTTAAATGGTCAATTTTTAGCTTTAAGTACCATAACTAATTTACAAATTACTGTTCCTAAAAGTGCGTATTTAAATACTTGGATTGATTTTAATATAGATGGTGACTTTGATGATCTAGGAGAAAAAATAGTCACAGCTCGTTACCTAACAACGGGAACACATACTATCTCTGTAAACGTCCCAGCTGGCTTAACAAGTAACACCACAACCTACATGCGTTTCAGATACTCCTCAACAGCAACACTTACACCCACACAAGCAGCTAATGATGGTGAGGTTGAAGACTATGCTGTCCAATTTGGTTCTGATGTTTTAAAAGGTATATTTAACATAGAGAGAACTAACAGTCACCTTATTCCAACACTTAATAGTGATGAACGGAATGCTTGGTATACCCAATTTGTAGGACGTGATTTTGACTACTCGATTGTCTTTTATGAAGAAGATTTCTCTGCTATTAAAGATGCGATAGATGTAACTTTTAAAATAGAACTTTATAATAATGAAACAAATAACTCAATCTCTGAAATGCTTCCCTATTATGGACATTTTTCATCTGTATCACCTACACACAGACAAAGTATGGGTTCGACTACTGATCTTAACAAATTATCTGCCTATAAAGATGTAGAATTTAGAATATCTTATGCCAGTGATGGCAGTGATGGAATAATTCAAGCACCCTGCCCAAGTGCAGACTATGAGCAGTGCTTCAATACTTTAGCTTCTACTAATCAAATTAAACTTGTTTCAGCAAGAGACAACTTTTCCATTCGTCCTGAAGACTTTTATATCAGTATTGCTGACAAGGCTATCATACGAAAGGAAAACATAGATAACGCAAGACTAAGAGTTGCAGCTGGATATGATTATAACTTAACTGTTATTGCGACGCAATACCCTAGCAATAATTATGATGCTGCAAAAGGCTATGATGCCAACTTTGTAGGAGAATTAGCCTTTGACCCAAGCACAGGAACATGTGCTAATGAAAGTAACCTAACGATTAACACAAACTTTACAGATGGTAAATTTAACGATTTAAACTTTACACAAGAGGATGTGGGTAAGTATATTTTAAAACTAAAAGACACAACTTGGACTAAAGTAGATGCTGATGAAGGTCAATGTACCCCAAACCAAAGCAATCTTTCAGCTACTCCAAATAGTCCTTCAGGATGTGATATTGAAACTATCTCTGATGTAAACCTTTCTTTTTATCCACACCATTTTGATGTTGATTTCACCATGAATAACCTTCCAAGTTCGGGACATGATGACTTTATTTATATGTCAAATGTAACAGTAGATGACCATAATGTGTCTCTACAATTTGATGGTTCTATTACAGCTAAAAGTGAAAACGACTTCACGACAAAGAACTTTACAAATGGCTGTTTTGCTCAAGAAGTCACACTCACACCAATCTCAAGTATGTTAACAGATGATGGGCTAACGAATATTCAAACAGCTATACATGCTACAAGAAGTCGCGTCGATGTAGACATAACACGTATGGCTCGTTTTAATAACGAAGCTTTTAACCTTGCGACTTTTACTAGTATCCAAGATATAAGCACACCTTTAAATATTTCAGCTGATAAGTTTTTAAACGATAACAATGGAACAAGTTTTTTAGACTTAAGATACAATATAGAAAAACATCTCTCTCTCCCAATTAACCCTGTTCAAATAACATTTCAGAACTTATTTGCTGAATCTAGTCCCTCATATTCAACAGCAGAAGGTCTTGTCTCACCCAACTATATTCCAAATGGATTACAAGATTTGAACAATAGCATACGTAACTTTTATTTTTCACAAGTCTCTCCAGATATGAAAAACTATCCAAAAATATTTGCTAATCAAAGTCCAATTATTAGTACCCCTCTAAATGTTGATATCTTTTGTAATGCTGCCATTGACTACTGTAAAGATACTGGTATTCATGAAAATACAGATACAACAGGTCTTTCAAATGTCATGGATGGCTGGTATATTTCTACCAATCACAATACAAATAGCGATGGAGTTGTTAGAACACTTGTACCAAATGACATAGCCCTTGTTAGCGTAGCACCTGATAGTAATGTTACTTTCACAACAGGAAGAAATAGCGTGGTTACAACAACTTTCAATAATAATTGTCCCAGTCTAAATCATAAAGTCACTGTTAGGGTTATCCCTGAAAGCTCTTTACTCTATAGTGACGATATAGCAAATGCTGGTCATCCAAGCTATAGCGTAGGCTGTAGTAATCAAGATTCATCTTCACTTACAGGAATCGGACAAACAGGTAATATTATTAACAATCAAGCTAATGAGGGTCAAACATCTAAGATAGATTGGTAACATAATTTATAAATGACTAATTAAAGATTATTAAAAAATATTAAAAAATATTTAATAAAAACTTAAATAAAAATTTAAATATTTATTTTAATCTTTAATTAAGTATATATGCAATATCCTACTATTAATTATACTTTAAAATTAGGATTTAATTATGTACTTAATTAGAATTTTATTACTTGTCTTCCTATCTACGCTGTTTTTATTTTCATACACAACATCAGAAGGAAAAGTAATTAGTTTCTCTTCCTCTGAAGAAAGTACCTTAGCTCCTGTATCTGATTCAGCAGTAAGTGTCTCATATGATTCCCCTGAACTTTCATATTCTTCAGACTCTTTACAAAGTGTCTCATATTCTTCAAGGTCTGCAAGTATTGTAATAGAGCCTACTCCTTTTACTTGTACTACAGATGCCTATGTTTTTAGTAGTTCTGCTTACAATGCACAAACTGATTCTCATGGTTTTGACTTAAGCACAGGAACAAAAACTTCTACACAATCAAACATTAACTCAGGTAATATCAATGCCATTGGATACAATGTCGTAGATAACTTTATTTGGGGATATGACAGAGGTAACTATAAAGTTGTTAAAGTAGGTAGTGATTATAAGGTCGCTTCCTATGACATTCCTGGACTACCTAGTTTTGCACCTGCTGACGACGCTAATAAACCAACTTATCATATAGGTGATGTTTCAGTTGGTGGTATCTTACACTTAGCGACCATTTATGATAGTAAAACTATTTATCGTGTTGATCTTAACCCATTATCAGCTAACTATTTAACAGCCCTTCCAAGCATCAATGTTTCACAAGACATGTACATATCAGATTTTGCTTTTTCTCCTATTGACAACTTACTCTATGCTGTTGACTTCGATAATAATCTTATTAAAATAAACCAAAACACAGGTAGTCTTACAAACCTTGGAAGCTTAAACTTACCAAGTCAAGGAAATGTTGTCTCTGTCTTCTTTGACAAAGACGGTAATCTTTATGCACACCACTCTAGATATGGAGATATTCATAAAATAGCAACGCCACATCTAGGTGGTTCTATTAACATGACTTATTTCTCAACCATTGGGAATAGTAACCATGGAGATGGAGCAAGATGTTCAGGTGCAGCAGTAGTACAACCCATTCCAGCATGTGATAGTAATGATAATAATCTAGCAGTTGATTCTCTTCCTATAAAAAAAGTTGTATTAGAAACAGAAGGGACAACAGTTACACAAACTTATTCAGGACAAGGTGGTTTAAACGATTCGGGTTCTAATGAAGCAGTAAATATAAAAAGTATTACAATCAACAATAATGGGACAGATATTTTATTAAACCAGTTTGCAACTACAAATATTGAAATTAAAAACCTTAATATACCAAGTGATACTTATAACCAAGATACTATTACAGCCTACCAAAACGGTTTATTTACAAGGTACATAGACAGTGAAAGTGATTACATAAGTAAAGTAAATGAGGTACTAAGTACTACAGATATACGTGATTACTTAACGAATAATGATGAAAGTCATTATTTTCGTATGTTTGACATGATGTATACTAATTATACCGTTGATAAAGATGACTATGTACTTTTTCAAGAGAGGTATGGAAACAGCCCGTTTTCTCTATTACCTCTTGATATTAATGGAGATCCAATAGAAGGTGCATTACGGTTAAAGTTTAATGACAGTTCTTCAAATCGAGATAGCCAATGGAATACTGACTATGAAGGTGGAACAACAGGTTCAGAAGCACAGGCACAATATTTTGGAATTGTAAAGCTTAGTCAGTTTAATGTTGGTGACGAAAAAGTATATGGATTTAGATACTGTACTAAAGGAGCAGATTCTAAGTTTTATGTTGTAGGAGAAGAGTCTTTTGAATCAATACCTGTAGCAGAATACCGTTTTGATGAATGTGATTGGGATGGTACAGCAGGAGAAGTAAAAGATAGTACTTCAAATAACTTTCATGGGACTGCTTCAGCAGCTACTACAAATGATATAGCTCAAATTAACCGTAGTGGTCTTTTTAATGGAACTGACGCGTACATTACTAAAGATAATATATATGACTCACTTAAAACAACTTCTTCACTTAGTTTCTGGATTAAAACAACACAAACAGGAAACAACACCATGTGGAGTGCTCCTGGTATTTTAGGAGTTGAAGAAGCTGGTGGAGGTGATGATATATTTTGGGGTTGGATTGATGGTTCAGGACATATTGGTCTTCTTAAAGGAAATACTGCTGGAGCTAAATCAACAACTGTAATAAATAATGATAGCTGGCATCATGTTGTATTAACACGTAATTCAACAACGGGGAAATGTCAAGTCTTCATCAATGGTAACTTAGAAAACAGTAACATTTCTGAAACTGGTGATGTAGGAAATATGTTTAACAAAATTGGTGTTATTGAAGATACAGGTGGAACACCTAACTACTTTAATGGTCAACTTGATGAACTAAAAGTATTTGACACTGAGCTAGAAGAAAGTGAAATTCAAAGTATTTACGATAATGAAAAGGCTAAGAAAAATTGGAATGGAGATATCCGTTCAGAAGTAACTTGTGATGCACCATGTACAGGTATGCTAACAATTAAAGAAGTTGTACTGGAAACAGAAGGTAAAACTGTTATTCAAACAGCTTCTAGACAAGGTGGTTTAAATGATGGGGCACAAAGTACTCCTGTATATTTAAAAAGTGTTACCTTAAATGTAGATGGAAATGATATTTTTTTAGATAATTCGGCAACACAAGGATTTGAAGTTCAAAACATCAATATTCCAGACAGTGCTAAAAGTCTATATTATACTAGTATTAATGGCATTGAAACCGATGCTACTAATGCAAACTTTAAAAATAAAGTTGAAGAAGTATTAGGAACAACTGACATAAGAGACTATCTACGGTTTGAGACTAATGACACGCCTACTTCTATGGATATTATATATAAAAACTATCCGATAGATGCTAACCACTACCTCTTAATTCTTGAAAGAGCTGGAAATAGTAGTTTTCATCTTGAGCCTCTTGATGCCAATGGAAATGTTATTGTAGGTTCACGTATTTTATATTTTACAGATGGTGATATGATTTGGGACACAGGTTACATAGCTGGAGAAGACAACAACAATCACTATTATCAAAATCAGAATATTGGTGTTATTAAAGCTTCATGTTTTAATGTTGGAGCAAAGAAGATTTATGGATTTAGACTACACAATAATAATAGTGCTGATCCAAAATTCTTTGTTTTAGGAGAAGAGTCTTTTGGAGAAGAACCAACAATGTCTATTGCCAATGAGACAATCACAGAAGGAGATTCAGGAACTCAGAATCTAAACTTTACAGTTTCATTAGATAAGGCAACAACTGGTTCTCTAACATTTGACTATCAAGTATTTGCAGGTAGTAATGTTGATTCAACTCTAAATGCAACAACACCTAGTGATTACACTAGCACTGGTACTGTTGTGCCAGCAAGTTTTGATATAAATTCACAGACATATACCATATCAATTCCTATTAATGGAGATACTGAGATTGAAGAAGATGAAACCTTTACTATTGTCTTTTCAGATGTTCAAGGAGCAACACTAGCTAATGATACAGCTACTGGTACTATCCTTAATGATGATTCATCAACTGAGCCAAAAAGTTGTGGACTAGTGGCAACATCTATTATGCCATCAGGAAACAGAAATGATGCTGGAAATGGTGCTTCAGTCGTAGCTTTTGACTATAGTGAAAGAGGAACTATAAATGACACACCTGCTCTTATGGAATTAGCATCTGCTAAAGAGGTAGGTACAGTATGGGGTAAAGCTTATAATGGTTCGACTAAAAAACTTTATGCTTCTGCTTTTCTTAGAAGACATGCCGATTTATCTCCTGATGGACTGGGTGCTATTTATGAAATAGATGTAAACACAAAAACACCTACACTTTGGATGAATCTAAATAGTAAAACTCATTTAGGTTCTTCTGC
>CACVAP010000001.1 GCA_902727895.1 uncultured Sulfurovum sp. | reverse complement strand
AGCGTAGGAGTTAACTCCTACGTGATTTATAGCAATCAGCTACACATAACTTTAACTCGTGAAATACAATCTAGTCTTAACTGATTTTGTCGCCACTCAAGTTTTTAGTATAACCATCTGACTAAGCTTCAAGCTAATTTCTTTATTTTTAAAGATATCGCTTTGGGATTTAACCGATATATTACTCTTCTCAAAACTCTCTTTCATATGATAGCTAATTGCTACATTTGTATTATACGAGGGGATTTAATTCCTAAATAGTTTTGAAAGCCTTTGTTGTTGTCGAATGCCTTATAGATAACACTGATTGCAATTACTGAATCAATGAGATAGTAGTTGGCAGTGATACTCATAAAGGTCGCAAATATTAAAGTGATACTATGACCTATCGTGAAAATAGTTACAAACTTTACAATGTCTTTGGTAGTTGTTAGAAAAAACACAACTCCAAAGAGAAAAAGTAAATGGTCATAACCACTCAACATATGGGTTGCCCCTAACCAGATATAACGAAGGTTTCCTCCATCAATCATTGTCTGCATATCTTGTGCTGAAATACCATGTGCATATACATAGGTATTTAGTAAGAGAAATGAGACGAATAAAAAAAATATTTTCATTCTAATCCTTTGTTTTTTGTAATAATAAAATAAGTTGAAATAAAAAGGTTAGAGTATAGGAGGACGAAAAAGTGATTCTGAGGTGGGATTTGGTATCCACGTAATAGTTTCTAAATATATTTGTCTAGGATTTAAAAGATTAAAGAAATGTACATCTGGAGTAGAAGTAAAAAAGTCTGCATAGTGTATATTAGTTTGGGAATGGCTGTGTTGATGTTGATGAACAGAACCATTATGTGCATGATGATGTCGATGAACATGGCTTTTTTCTAAAAAAGTTTTTGTTGCATAGAGACTACTACCCATTAAATGAAAAGCGATTAAAATAATTATAAGATATTTTTTCATTATATTTAATTCCTTTTATTAGGGTAATTAGTCATTATTATTTTAATAACTCTTATTGATTGTATTGTATCACAAGTTAAAAAAATTACATTGAATCTCCTCGGGAATAATTTCCCGAGTACTCATATAATTATCAACTACTTTCAGATGCATGACCGAAATTATTTTAACCAACCAAAGATGCTGAAGAGTTAGCTTTTGCTAACAGTACATGGCAAATAAAATTATTTCCAAATATTGTAAAAATTGCAGCAGTAACAGCAATCATGAGTGGCTTATTATACTTTAGTGGCGTTGTACAATTAGCAGGACTTGCAGGAATGGTGTTACCTACTGTATTACCTTTATTGATTGATATAGATACCATTAAATTAAGTGTAAAAGACAATTATGTATTAACTGAGATGCATAGACATAAGCGATTTGAATATTGAGTTGTTAGAGATTGGGTATACCTATAACTTAAATGTTGAGAGATAATAGAAGATATATTATTTATTTGGATTAACATAACGTTAGTTCTCATAACTCAGTATTTAACTTTTTTAAAAGAGTGGATATTTAATAATCATCTTTTGTTTAGCTTTTCTTTTTTTCTTGTAGAGGTAGAGTAAAACAAGAACTATTCCTATACTGATGGCTATTGAGGTATGCATTACTTCTCCTAAGATTTTATTTTTAGATTATAGTGATTATTTTGATGATATATTTGAAATATGTCAAATTGTCATGTTTTGAAAGAGAGTGCTGTTTTCAAAGGAGGTTTCTATTAAGAGAAGAATAAACTCCAAGGAGATACTAATTTTTATAGATTAGTTTTTTTCTTTTCTGGTGTTTGAAAGCTTTGTAAACGGGTTATTAAATCACTTAACTCCTCTTGTGAAAGGTAGATTTCTTTGATTTTATCTATATTTTTGAGACGTAGTTGAAAGTTGAGTGTTACATGGTCTTGCTCTTGGTGTATCTCTATTGCTTTATTTTTATAAGGAAAAATAATGATATTTTTCTCTCTATTTCTTGCATTAGCTAAAGCACGACTTGTTCTATATCCATCTTGTGGATCACTTTCTGTTGGTTCATTTCCATTGTAAAAAAAGATAGAATTTTCTGCTGCTTTAATAGCTGCATAAAGTCTCATCACTTTTCTTCCTGAATCATGATAGATTACGTGTATATTTTTATGTTGAGTTGCAAAATCTTCTGCTATGATTTTTGCGTGTGTTGTTGCAACATGGGTGGTTTTTACTTTGAAATTTTTTAGCTCTTGATATATCATTGTTTTATCAAAACATGTGTCTGGAATGAAAAGTGATGTTGTCATTGGGATACTCCTAATTAAGGGTGTTTCTTCTTACTATTATAGCCCAAAAAGTCCACCTATTGAAGGTTTTTTCTCTTGATGTTCTATCCACTTTTCATCTGAATGTATGGCTTTTTTTCTTCTTGTTGAAAGAGGTGGCTCTTTTCTTTTGCCTATTGAACGGTTACATTTTAGACAAAAATGTTCATAGTAGTTTTTCTCTTTTCCCCATATTCTTTCTCTCCTTGTAATCTCAAAGGGTGCATCTGTATACTTTATCTCTGTTTGTGGAACATAAGAGAGTAGACGTAACTCTCCGTTACTGAGTTGGGTTGTCTCCATGGTTGCTATTTTGGCATAGCTTGATTCATTACAGGTGTAACACATCAATGGAATAAATAGATCTACTATTTTCTTCCCAACTTGTGTTAGTGGTTGAGTGTAGACTTTTGATGTTTTTTTTAATTTTGGGAGAGTGGCTATTGGTATTTTGATTGGGGTTATGATACATTTTTCATTACAATCAAAAGAGCCTGTTTTAAAATTTATAAACTCTATATTTTTGCTTTTTTCGAGTATTCCATTTTTGAGTATCTCCTCTATATCTTTTTCATTTTGAATGGTGATTTCAATTATTGGTACACCAGATTCTCTTTTCTCTTGGGTTGAAAAATGGGTATAGGCAAATTCTATATAGAGTTTTTCATTATTATTACTAAGAAGTAGGTCTGGAATATATCCATTGTTGTCTCTTTTCTCTAGTTTATAGTATGGATATTGCTCTATTAGGTTCACTATTTTCTCTGTTTTGATTGTACACTCTGAATCTGAAAAGGGATTGGCACAGTGTTGTATCTCCATCCATGTCATGATGATAGGTTCTTGTCGTTTAAAATGTTCTAAAAATAGTGACTTTGCGAGTTTGTGGAGATAACTTTCTGCATTACATTTGTGTTCGCTGTTTTGATTGGGATGGTAGAAATGAGGTATAACCTTGCTACTTGTAATGGCTCTTGGACGCAAGGGGTTACTACAGTTGATACAATAGTACGCTTTATGTTTATTATTTTCATCTATCTCTTCAATAGTTATGAGGTTGTTTTCTTCATTTTTAGCATATCTATATCGAATCATTATATGTTCCTCTTTTCTCTTGAAAATGCCATGATTGATAGGGAAGAGGTATTTCCTCTCCTAAGTGATGAACTTTGGTTAGTATGGGGTATAAATCGGCATCGCATACTAAGAGTTCTAATATCTCTTCTCTTAAAAAGAAATTTCCATAGATTGCATCACAGTGATAGCATCCATTAGAGAGATATTGTTGTTGCATGGTTTTAGAGTATCTTTTTTTTATTGTTCCTATGTTGTATTTTTGTTGTATGTTGTGGCTTATCATTGACCTTATAGTTTCTGATACTTCATCGAAATTATAAAATTCTTTAAATGTTTCTGTTTGGTTTTTAACCTCTAATCCTGCGACCACTTGCGTTATTTCTTTACATCTCCAACAGGGTATTGATAGGGTTACTAATCCTGTCTCTACCTCCATACCTTTTTGAGGAAACCATGTTAGTTCTTTATTGAGCATACCTTTTATAAATTCTTGAAGGGTTATGTTATATTTTGGGATGCTAAAGTTATTATTTTCTTCATGATACTTTATTTCAAAGTAGGGTAGTCCTTGCTCTTCTATTTTATAATAATTTCTTTTTCTCTCTTTAACGAACCATGCTGAACGTATGCCTGAGAATTGGTATCGCTCTTGTCTTTGTCTTGTTAGCTCTTCTGTTTGTGGTGACCATTGGACTTCAAATACCAGTTGTGCTTTATTCTTTTTGGCATAGACATCGGCTATCCATCTCTCTTTATTAGGTGTTTCTCCTTGGTACTCTGTTGTGACTTCCCATCCTTCATCTTGACAGGCTTGTGCAATAATACTCTTTGCTAGGAGATGCTCTTTTGATTCAGCTTCGGAGGTGCAATCTCCTCTTCTTCCGTGTGCGAAGAATTGGGTTCCTAATTTACTTGTTTTTGGAATAGCTCTGTTTTGGCAGCAGGGCATTTGTAGGGTTATACCTTTTTTTTGCTCTTTTAATTGTAGCCACTCTGTTTGAGAAAGGTTATATGCGTGTATGGGTTGACCTTCTTTTAATGCTCGTAATGGCACTTTATCTCTCCTTTATTTTTTCAGAATACGTTTAATATGTTCAGCTTTAAAAGTTTACCTATAACTTGACCCATAACTTTTATGGATAGAGAGGATTTGGTTCTATTAGTGAACATTCTATTAGATGTTTTTTTAGTTTCTCTTTTTTCTCATAACTACTGCTATCATTTTTATAATAGAAGCATTTTTCAAAATCTTTTTCTTTGTTGTAGAGGATTTTATAAAAGCCTTTAGGTATAGCAATATTCTGTTTTTTTAATCGTTTTGGATTACTTGTGTATTGAATGATATTGACAACATTAAGACTTCCCAATTTTCTAGCGACTAAACGAGCGTAACGCTCAACTTTTACCCAGTGGTATCGGTTGACTCTTGGTTCTTGTGGAACGATGTTTGCCATGGTATAAGTGGCATTTAGACTTTCGATACTCCAATCAAAGGAGGCATCATTTGCCATATGACCTCTATCGTAACCTGTTTTTGAATATGATTTAGGAGATACGCGATATTCTCTATTAAGAGACTTTTCTGTATGAAAAGATGGGCGTTTCTTTATATTTATTCTATTGACTTTTTCACCATTAAGGGTATAGCTTATTACTTTAGCACCCATTAGGTTATAGTCATAGCAAACTTTGAAGTAAGGGTTGATAATTAGTTGGGCACAGTGATCTTGATTAATATACTTTGATGTATTAAATGCGAAGATAGAGCTTGATAGAATGGGTATAAGTAATAATATTTTTAGTTTCACGCATTTCCTTTAAAATATATTGGTATTTTTTATTTATACTATTAATTTTTTATTAATTTAAAATATTATATTGTAAAATTAATTAATACTTAATTTTATATGAAGAACTTTTTATTATGTAGTGTTTTGAAGTTGGGTTAAAAAGGATTTTTTCTTAGGAAGTTCTAGTTGTAGATACTGATGGAGACTTTCATTAATATAGTTGGCTAAATCACGGTTATTCTTTTCTACGGTTACTGCATCTTTTATTTGTAGGGTTTGTGCTATTTTACTTATTTTTTGTTTGCTATAAAGAAATTGTTTTTGGAGTTTTTTTTCATCAAATAACCAGACACAAAAGACTAAGTTTGAAAGTTCTATTTTAAATTCTTTTCCTTCGTATGTTTTAGTAGCTGTTTCCCAAACTCTTTCAGAAAGTAGGGCAGCAATAAAGCAAGGTTCTTTTTCAGTTTTGATACGTTTTTTGAACATTTTATTGAAGTTGGCTATGGTCTTTTTGATAAGTTTTGTTTGTTCTTCTTTAGCATGTAGGTTGAGTAGGTTCTTAATGATGGTTGCATAGGTGATGGTTTTAATGTTATGACGTTCTTCTTCTGAGAAAAGATTAAAGTTAATATTTTCTATGGTTAGTTTTTTTATGTCTTCACTGGTTATGGTTTTATTGTTTGGTAAGAATTTATTTGGGATTATTATTTGCTCCTTGTTGGTTAGGAGGTATTTTACTGAAATTGGGATACTTTGTAAATATGTTTGGGGGTATTGAAACTATCTATGTTGATTATGGGGCTTACCTTGCAGGTCGGGCTTGAACCTTTCCACTACGTTCCAAGGCGAGTACTTCGGTACTCACACTACGTGTTCTAATCCCTAAGCCATTGAACAATCTATTGAAAAGAGACCACTCCACAAGACTTTTACTTTTTTCTCCACGCTGCTCCTAAAAAAGAAAAACCCCTATTCCATTACTGATAAAATATTGACCTCTTATTTGTCTCTGCCCTAATTTTTATAAGAGAGCATTTCGCTGTTCGCTGCATACCCACTCATAAAAGGTCATAGCCAAAGAAGAGCCAAATATTTTCTAAGTTCTTTTTCAATAGCTTATTCAATTCAATTGGAAAATCTACACTAACGTTCCGATTCTTCTATATCTTTTTATTTTCTTCTCAAGACGGAGATGCTTTTGTCATTGTGGCTTATCTCATCCCCTCACGCTTCGTTAGCCCATATTCCTCACTTCATTCTAGCTAAAAGCACTGCGTTAATACTGACTTTGGAATAAAAAGGATTTTATCCCAAACCAAGTATTTTTTATCTCTGCTTCATTCGTCAATAGGGATAACGAAGCGTGATTGGACGAGAAAATCTTAACCATGAGCCAAAAGCATCTCCACCTTGGAAAATAAAAAAGAGGTAGGGGATTCAAAACAGCTCATAAACAAGAAAATTTAAAAAAAGAATGAAAAGGATTTAAAATGGATTATAGAATATATGATAAGAAACAATTGCTAAATGAGTCAATTAATAGAAGAGGAGGGCATTTAATTTTCACGCTTTTCTTTAAAATTAATCATTTTAGTTTTGCTGTGCAGTATGAACCAAATTACTTTATTAGTACAGGCTTATCTCACTTTAACTTTTATGCTTTAAGTAAAGGTTTTGAAGAATTTACAGGAACTGGTTATCGTTCAATTTTTGTAGACAATTGTAAAAAAATATCTTCATACCAAGAAGTTAAAGATTTTCTCTTTGGGAAATTAAATGAAAAAATAGATTTAGAAAAAGTTAGCTCTAAACCCATTCAATTAAACCTCTTTGAGATGTAGGAGACTGATATGAGAAAAAAAAGTAGAATAAAAAAGAGTTTTTTTGTAGTGATTGATGGAAGTGAAGATGTACTTTATCTAAAATGTTTGGATTTTTATGAAGCTACAAATGAAGTAAAACGTTTTTTAAATATAGATAGCCTTGATGAATCTATAGAAATTATTTATAATGAGGTTTCATAATGAATTATGAAACAGCACAAAAAGAATTTATTAAATTAATAGAGTCAAAATGTTATGAGTTCCAAGCATGGGAACTCTTCACAGACTTTTGTAAACTCTCAGCTATTAGTATGTATCAGCCTTTTTTAAAAAGTGAAGAACTTGAAAAAGAGTATATGCAAACAATCTCTAAATATAAAAAAGATGTAGCAGAAATTTTTCCACAACTTTTTACTTATGTGGTCATGGGCTTAGAAGATAAGATGGGTGACTTCTTAGGTGAATGCTTTATGGATCTAAACCTTGGATCAAAATATAAGGGTCAATTCTTTACGCCGTACAATATTTCTGTTTTTATGGCTTCCATTCTAGGTGATGCCACTAAAGAGAAAGAGGGTATTTGTGAACCTTGCGTAGGGTCTGGTGGCATGATCATCGCTAGAGCTGATGTACTCGCTAAAAAGCATGGTTTAGGTTATCAAGACATTATGGAAGTTCACGCTGTAGATATAGATGTTCTTTGTGTACATATGAGCTTTATCCAATTATCCCTCTTAGGCATATCAGCAGAAGTAGTTCATGGTAATAGTTTGTCCCTTGAAGTTTTTTCAACATGGTACACGCTTAAATATATTATGAACGCTTCAAATAAACAACATAAACCAAAAGAAGAAGAACAATTAACAGAAGAGGGTTTTACAGAAAAACAAGAAGATAGTGAACCCAAAAAAGAAAAAGTTATTTTACCTTGTGATGATATTGAAAATAAAATACTTTACTCTAATACTGAACTAGAAGTTTTTGCAACTGGGAAACTTTTTTAAACGGGAGTGTAAATCATTTAGTGATTTATTGCACTGCGTTTTAACGCTCGTAATGCCTAAAGTATTGATACAAAAGAAAAGTAAAAAATTACTTTTCTTCTTCATAAACTAAAGGTGTTTGAAAAATCAAGTCCATCGCAGCAAATGCAGAATTTAAAACCATGTTGATACGTGTTTTTTCAAGTAACTGAAAACTAGGATTGAGTAAAACTTCTGCATAGGTCAGTTTTGATTTTTTCATCTTTTCAATTGCCAATTCATTAAGCATTGTCATCTTCTTGATGTGAATTATGCCATCAATATGTTCTTTGGAAGATAAATACAATTCAAGCTCTTCTAACCCTTTCCCCTCTTCATCCACAACCTTCCCAAAATGCTCATTCTTCCAAAGAATAATATTGGTATCTTTGCCAAAAAGATTAACCAAATGATTCATTCCATTCAAGGTATCATAAAGAGCTTCTCCACCAACAATAGGAATGTTTAAATAGAGGTCAAACTTTTCATTCAGTATCTCTTTAAAAATATTAGAAGTCAGAAGATACGCTGTAAGACTAGCAAAGGCAGTAGCCCCAACATCAATTACCGTAATATCTTCCTGAGCATCATCAAGAAGATAATAAATTAACTTGTCCCACTTCTGAGGTAAAATTTCTAAACCCTCTTCATCCATAATGTCAATGGTCTTAACAGCTAAACCTTGATAGTCAGCTAGACTAGAGTTGTTAGGGTCGGTATCAATCCCTAATGAAGAAATTTCTTTCTTTTTCGCCCAAGAGAGCAGTAAAAAACTAAGATGTGTTTTTCCACATCCTCCCTTTTGATTAATCGTAAAATGTAACTGTTTTTTCATAAAATATCTTTCGTTTAAATTGACTTAATTAAAAATGTAATAATTTGGATTGACTAAAGGCTCTCTCTAACAGCTCTTGTGTTCTTTTTGATTTTACTAATAGGAGACGTAACTTCAATGGTGGCTACTTTTGGTTCAGCTTTCACCTGCAAAGTTAAATCTTCTTTTGGTTCATTATCCAAAGATTTGACATTTGATAATTGCTTTGTAGTAGAGGGTTCATTAAAAGCTTTTCGGAAATGATATTTAAATGACTCTAAAGACATTTTCCACCCAAGCTTCTCTTTTAAAGTGCGATAGAGGTAAGCTTTTTTCCTATAGCCCTTTTCCCAATAGTACTCTTGAATAATAGATAAAGAGAGATAAAACTCTCTTACAGCTTCTCCATTAGGTAACTTAATAGCTAAAGAATCTTTTTTCATAAAAGCCCTCTCTTTTTTGGTGTAAAAACAAAGATATTATAATATAATTTAATCAAATTAAACATATTTTACCGAAAATGGTAATTTTCTAAAAACGGTAATAAAACGTAAACAATGATAAATTACAATAAAAATAAAAAATGGCAGGATGGGATAAAGTGACACAAAAAATAAATTTTTGCCTCACTTTATAGTCCTGAAACTTATTCGCCATAAAATGGCTCAACGAAAAATAAAGAAAAAAGTGAGTTGAAAATATTTAAAACACCGTTCTATCCACAAACAATGAAACGGTGATATGACAAATAAATTAAATATATTTCACTCTAAAGTAATATAAAGAAAGAAAAAAATGAAAACTTCCAAAGTAACAAAAGAGCGTAAGAAGCTAAGAAATAAATATATTAATACAAGATGTACAGATAAAGAGTATGAAGAGATAAAAGAAAAGGCATCTAATGCAGGGCTTAGTTCTAGTGCCTATCTGAGAAACCTTGGAGTGAATTATCCCCTTAAATCAGTAGTAGACCAAAGAGCCTTATCTGAACTGGTAAAATGCAAAGCAGACTTAGGAAGATTAGGAGGATTATTTAAACTATGGTTAGAGAATGAGAATGGTACATGGGGTGATTTAGGAGATAGACGATATGAAGACATATCTGACTTGGTGGATGATTTAATAGCCAAAGAAGATGAGCTACTTCAGATTGCCAGAAAGCTTTTGGATTAGTTGTTATGATAGTTAAACAAGTTTCCTCAAAAGGAAAAGGTTCATTTCAAGCCTTGGCGGCCTATCTGTTAGATTTTAAAAATGAAGCAGAGAAAGTAGAGGGTTATGATTTTTCTAATTGTCCGTTTGAGGAGATAGATGAAAATATCTCTTATATTAAACAGATGCAAGAACTCAATCAAATGGTTCAAAGTGATAAGTCTTTACATCTTGTGGTCTCTTTTCAAGAAGAAGAGTTCCCAAGTGAAGAGGTATTGGCTGATATTGAGATGGAGTTGTTAAAGAGTTTAAATATGCAAGAGCATCATAGACTCTCTGTAAGCCATAACAATACCAATAACTTTCATTTACATATTGCCGTTAATAGACTGAATCCTCAGACCAATCTTTTAGTTGATCCTTGGAAGTCTAAAATGAAACTTCAAAAAAAAGCTGAAGAGTTAGAGGAAAAACACAAACTAAAAAAAGACAATCATCCTGTTCAATTGATTGTGGATGAAAAGGTGTTTATAGAAGAGGATGATAAACGTTCTAAGATAAAAAGTAATCAATACAAAGACCAGGAGATACACTCTGGTATGAAAAATCTTTTAACATGGATTAAAGAGGAAGCTCTTGATGAGATACTTGAAGTGCTTAATAATCCTAAAAGTAGTTATGAAGATTTGCATGACGTTTTAGCGAAATACAATTTAGAATTCAAGAGTAGGGCTAATGGTCTAGTCATAGGAGATAAGCAGAGAAAACTTTTTGTTAAAGCCAGTGATGTTCATCGTTCTTTATCTAAAGGAAATTTAGAGAAACAGTTTGGAACTTTTTTTAAGTATGAAAGTTCTGTTAAAGCAGAGAAAAACTTTGGAAATCCTAAGTCCTTTTTATGGGAGAACTATCAAAGGCTAATGGAGCAGCGAAAGATTACTAAGAAAAGTGAACTGTCACTTGAAAAAGAGAGTAGGTTAGCATTAAGACAAAGCATAAAGTTAAAATATAAAGAGCAGCTAGCGTTAGTAAAATTTAATAATAACATACCCTCAAATCAAAAGCCTCAACATCGACAGATTATTTATGCTCATCAAAAAGAAGAACTTC